>NZ_JBICUT010000008.1:0-370758 GCF_043198445.1 Spirillospora sp. NPDC048823
CAATGATGCCGATGTGACAATTGAGGCAATTGGTGCTTAACTAGTTAATAGATCGCGAGGTGGCCTTCTCATACACCACCCGCCTGGACGTGGCCTCAAACGGTTTTCCGGCCGAGGCTCCGTCAGTGCTCCCGGGGCCCCAGCGGCGCAGGCGGCGGCCTTCGGTCTCGGCGATCCCCTCGGCGGTCCGCGGGTCGCGCCTGAGAGGATCGGCCCGTGGCGGATGTGGTCTTCTTCGATTTGGACGGCACCCTGGTCGATCACCGGGGCGCGGTGTGGGACGCGATCGGCCAGATCGTCCGGGCCGCGCCGGACGCGACGGCTCCGCCGGAGGAGCTGGTGGCGCTGTGGTGGACGCTGGAGGGGCGCCACATGCGGGAGTACCTGGCCGGCCGGTGCTCCTTCGCCGAGCACCACCGGCGCAGGCTCCGCTCTTTCCTGCCCGCGCTCGGCGAGCCGGTTCCCGAGGATCCCGGCCGTCTGGACGCCTGGATGGCCGAGCGCTACCTCACCGCGTTCGAGGAGTCCTGGCGGTCCTATCCCGATGTGCGGCCCTGCCTGGAGAGCCTGAAGCGACTTCCGCGGGGGCCGCGTCTGGCCGTTCTCACCAACGGGGACCCAGGGCAGCAGCGCGCCAAGCTCGCCCGCTTCGGCCTGCTGGAGTACTTCGAGGCGGTCCTGACCCCGTCCGAGCTCGGCGCGGCCAAGCCCGGCGCCTACGCCGCCGCCTGCCGGTGGATGCGGACCGACCCCGGGCGGGCGGTCAACGTGGGCGACATGCTGGAGAGCGACGTGCACGCGGCCGCCCTCGCGGGGCTCACCGGCGTCTGGCTGGACCGCGGCGTCGACTTCGTCACCGGCGGGCCGTCACCGGCGGCGGACCGGGCGGTACCGCGCATCGAGCGGCTCACCGACCTGCCCGGACATCTGGCGCGCATGGACGCCTGACATTCGTGAGAGCGTCCGGCGCTCACGGGCGCCTGCGCGGCCGGGGACGGCGGGTCCGGTGCCGCTCACCCACCGGGCCCGGTGGGTGCCCCCGGGCCCGGTGGGGCCGGGTCAGGGCAGGGCGGCGAGGAACGCGGTGAACCGCCGCAGGAGCAGCGCGCACGCCTGCCCGTCGTAGGAGGGCAGGCTGCTGTCGGTGAACAGGTGCCGGTCGCCGGGGTAGAGGAACAGCTCGGCGCCGGCGGTTTCGGAGACGAGGGCGCGGGCGGCGTCGGGGGCGTGGACGGTGTGGCCAGCCCGCCGCAGCGCGTCGGCGAAGCCGCGCACACCGGGCGTCAGCCCCTGCACGTGGTGGAACAGCAGCACTTCGGCCATGCCGTGATCGTGCCACGGTGCGGGCGCGGCGGCGCGGACTCCGCCGGACGAGCTGGTCGCGCTGGCGCCGCGGGCGGCGGGGGGCTGACCACGGCGGAGATCGCGCGGGCGTTCCCGGTGCCGGAGGCGACGATGGCGCAGCGCATCAGCCGCGCCATGTGCAGCGCATCAGGGCGGCGGGCGGCCGGTTCCGGCTGCCGCCCGCGGGTGAGCGGGACGCGCGGATGCGCGCCGTCCTGCACGTGCTGTACCTGATCTTCAGTGAGGGGTGCACGGCCGGTTCGGGCCCGGATCTGCGGCGCGCCGAGCTGACCGGGGAGGTCGCGGGGCTGCTGGCGCCCGACCACCAGCGTGCCCGAGCGGCGGTATCTGCGGGGCCGCGCCGACCACCTCACCGCGATGCGGCAGGATGCCCGGTATGGGTGATGTTTTCGCGCATCGGCTGCGGGTGCGGTACAGCGAGTGCGACCAGCAGGGCGTGGTGTTCAACGGCCATTACCTGTTCTTCTACGACGTGGCGCTGACGGAGATGTGGCGGGCGCTGATCGGCGAGTACGGGCAGATGGTGCAGGACGGCTACGACCTGGTGGTGGCCGAGTCCCGGATCCGGTTCCGGGAGGGCGCCCGGTTCGACGAGCTGGTGGAGGTGTCGATGCCGGTGGCGCGCCTGGGGGTGACGAGCATGGTGGTGCGGCCGGTGTTCCGGGTGGGTGAGCGGGTCATCGCCGACGGGGAGGTGCGGCATGTGTTCATCGACCCGGCGTCCAAGGCCAAGCGGGAGATGCCGCCGGAGGTCAGGGCGGCCCTGGAGCCCTATGTGGAAGGGGCGGGCCCGGACGGGGCGGGACAGGCGGCCGGCGCGGCGTCGGGCGCTCAATCGCCTTGACGACGTCTCCGACATCGCGCGCATCCCGATCTGGAATCGGGTTCCGCCTGAGGTGCCCGGCACAGTTCCCGCACGGGTGATTCAACTGGGCGCCGCACCCCCGGGGCAACCCTTTTCCGGGCGGCCCCGCGGGGTTCAGCGGGCGAACAGGGGGCGCGGCGCCCGGGATCGGCGGGCCGGCCGCGCGCACACCTGCGACAGCACCATCCGCAGCGCGGCGGCCTGCGACAGCACCGCCCATTCACGGTCGCCGTAGCCGCGCATGGACGCCGAGGCGTCCAGGACGAGCGCGACGGTCCCCTCGAAGCGGGGGAACTGCGCGGCGGCGGCGCCGACGTGGCGGTCTCGACACTCATTTTCCCCGCCCCGCCCCGACCGGCCCGGTGCCGCCGCTACGCTTCGGCGGCGGTCGCGGAGGGGGCGCCGGTGGTGTCGGGCGCCCGCCTGCTCGGCGGCGAGGACGTCCGTGCCGCGTCCGGCACGGCGCCGCCGCGCCGTTCGGCGGGCGGTTCGGCGGGCAGGCCGGCGGGGCGGGCGGCGGCGCGCTGGGCGAGGTAGGCGCCGGTCAGCACGATGGCGCCGCCGAGCATCTGCGCGGGGGTGAGGCGTTCGCCGAGCACGGCCCAGGCGATGAGGGCGGCCGCGACGGCCTCGGTGTAGCAGATCGCGCCGCCGACCTGCGCCGGGAGCCGCTGCAGCCCGGCGACGCCGGTGAGGTAGGCCACCACGGTGCTGACGACGCCGATCCAGGCGACGAGCGTCCAGCCGGGCGCGGCGAACCCCGCGACGGGGACCGGCGCGGGCAGCACGTCCCACGGCAGCGCCCAGGGCGCGGCGAGGGCGGTGAGCGCGACGGCCGCGACGGCGGTGCCGGACGCGGTGATGACCAGCGGGTCGACCTGCCCGGCGAGGCGGTCGACGATGAGGAAGTAGGCGGCCTGGCAGGCGGCGGCGCCGAACCCGGCGGCCAGGCCGAGCGGGTCCAGCGACAGGCCCGCCCACACCTGCACGACCATCGCCAGCCCGGCCATGGCGACCGCGACGCCGGCGGCGGCGGTGCGGTGCACCGGGACGCGGCGTACCAGCCGCAGCCACGCCAGCACGATCACCGGGCCGCTGAACTCCAGCAGGATCGCCACGCCGACCGGCAGCCGCGACGCGGCCACGAAGTAGCACGCCTGGCAGCCCGCGACGCCCGTCAGCCCGTAGACGGCCAGGCGGCCCAGGTGGGGGCGCAGGCCGCGCGCCGCCGACCGTCCCCGCAGGACGACCGCGACCGGCACCAGCACCACCGCGGCGGTCGCGATCCGCAGCCACACCGCCTGCAGCGGGCCGAGCCCGGCCTCGATGAGGGCCTTGCCGAACGGCCCGGACGCGCCGAAGCACACCGACGACACCAGCACCAGGCCCACGCCCCAGGCGCGCGTCCGCGCCGCGCCGTCCGCCGCCCCCACCGCCCACCCCCGCGCCGCACCGTGCGTCCGTCCGTTCACCCGCCCGCAAGGGCTAATGAGCATGGTGCCATAACGCTCCTTACACGTCGATGGCGGGGAGCACGCCCGCCCGGAGGGATACCGGGCCGTGACTGCGGTGATGCCGGACGCGCCGCCCGGTGGGACTACTATTCGCCGAATGAGCTGGCAGGCGGCCGGGGCGGGGCCCGGTGGAACCGGAGGCGGGCCGAGCGGGGACCTGTTCGCGGCGGTCGAGGGCAACGTGCGCGAGCTGGTGGCGTCCCCCTGGTGGCAGACCGCCCAGCCCGCCGACCGCGCCGGCCAGATCGCCGCGCGGATGCTGTGGGGCGCGGGCGAATGGTGGCTGTACGGGGCGTGGGGCCGCTGGTACCGGTGCGGCCTGGACGGCGCCTGGCACCCCTGCCCCCCGCCCGAGGCGTTCGAGGACCGCCGCGTCGCGGTGCCCGCACCGCCCGGCGCGGGGATCCCGCCCGTCCCGCCGCAGCTGTACCCCACCGGCCCGGACCTGTCCGCCGGGCGCGTCGCGCCGCTGGGATTCCTCGGCCCGGTCCCCGACACCGCGGTCGTGGCGCGCATCTCCCAGGCCCTCACCACCGCGCTGGCGGTCAACCCGCAGCAGTTCGCCCAGCGCGACCCCATGTTCCAGCCCGGGACGCCCAGCACCGTCGCCGCCGCGTGGGGCGCGCTGCTGTGGTGCGCCGGGTCCCCGGTGGTGCTGACCGAGCATCCGCTGATCGAGTCGTTCATCCCGTTCCTGACCACCTCGGCGGACCGGCTGCACTGGATGATGCCGCCCGACTTCGCCACCCTGGCCGGCTACTACATCCACCGCCTGGGCGCCGGCGACGGCGGCGGCGCCGCCCACATCGCCCGCGTCATGTACGAGGTCGCCGCCGGGCTGCAGGCCGACCCCCGGTTCCGTCCCGGCGCCGACGCCCTCGCGGCGGTGACGGCGGCGTCGCTGCGGATGGTCAACCAGGACATGGCCACCGTCCGGTACGGGCCCGAGGCGATCCTGCAGGAATGGCGGCGCCGCTGCCCCGCCGAGTTCGCCACGCCGATGGTCCGCGACACCGCGCCCGGCGAGTACCTGCGCCTGGCCCTGTACGACCTGCAGCAGATCGTCGCCGGGCTGACCGGCCCCCGCCCCGCGGCGCCCGGCCGCGGCCACGACGAGGTCCGCCGCGCCGGGATCGCGGTGCTGGCCGCCGACCTGCAGGCCGCGCCGGGCGTGCTGCCGGCGCTGCAGCGGTGGCTGGACCCCGACAGCTCCCGCACCCTGCAGGCGGTGCTGGGCGACCCGGCCAACCCGCTGCGGTCGCTGTGGCCGCGCGACGGGCGGCTGCCGGACGCACTGCGCACCGACGACGCCGACGCGCTGGCGGCGCTGCTGTCCACGACCTACACGCTGGGGCTGACGTGGTGCCGGCTGGCGCAGGTCGCGCCGCCGGCGGCGGGTTTCGCTGTGCCGCAGGCGGTCGCGGCGGAGCTGACGTCCCCGGCGATGCACACCCCGCCGTCCACCGACGAGCTGTCGGCGTGGGACATCATCAAGGCCGCCCGCGCCCACATGGCCGCCGACCGCGCCGACCGCCCGGTGGCGCCGGTGCCCGAGCCGGCGACGGACGCGCCGGGCCCGCCGCCCGCGGTGGCGCCTGCCCCGCCCCCCGGCGCGCCGGTGCCGCCCCCGGCCGCACCGGAACCGCCCGCACCCGCATCGCCGGTGCCGCCGCCTGCGCCGCCGGTCTCCCCGCCGCCCTTCCCGGGACCGCCGGCCCGTCACGAGCAGCCCGCGCCGCCCCCGCCCCCGCCCGCTCCCCCGCCCCCCTCGTCCTCCCCGTCTCTGTCGGATCCGTTCGAGCCGGGGGCGCCCCACTCTTCACCGCCCTCTTCACCGCCCTCTTCACCGGCGCCGCCTCCGGCGCCCGTTCCCGAGCCGCCCGTGCCCGAGCCGCCCGCGCCGGAGTGGCCGCCGCCCGACGCGACGACCGCCGACGCCGCGCCCCCGGCCCCGCCGCCCATGCCCCCGCCCCCGCCCCCGCCTCCGCCTGCTCCGGCGGAGTCTCAGCCGCCGGCGGAGCCGGTGTGGCCGCCGGAACCGCAGCGGACGCAGCTGGACACCGACGCGTTCCGGACCCAGCTCGACCCGGGTCCCGCGTGGCCCGGCGCCGACGCCCCCGCGGTTTCGGCGCCGCCGCCGGGTCCCGCTCCGCAGGCGGATCTGCCTCCGCCTCCGGCGCCGGTTCCCGAGCCGCCGCCGCCGATGCCTCCGGCGCCCGTCCCTGAGCACAGCCCGCAGATCGCCGAGGCGTACGGGATCCGGTTCCTGTGCGGCGCCGACGACATCGAGCGCGTGGTGACCGAGGTGCGGCGGCGCGGCAAGTGGGCGCGGCGGCTGCGGGGGCAGGAGGTGTCCAGCGCGTCGGCGCCGGCGCTGCTGCTGATCGGGTCGCCGTCCAGCGGGCAGCGGCGGCTGGCGCGGATGGCCGCGGCGGCGCTGGCGGAGGTGGAGGCCTCCAGCGGCGAGGTCCACAGCGCCCACGCCGAAGACCTGCGCGAGCACGGCCCCGACGGGCTGCGCGCGGTGCTGGACGAGCACGCGGGCCATGTCCTGCTCCTGGACGGCCTGGACGGCCTGATCCTCGACGAGGCGCAGGGCCCGGCGTACGCGTCGGTGCTGTACCGGGCGCGGCTGGAGGGCGTCAACGACACCGCGCTGCTGGCGACGTGCGAGCCGGACCGGGTCGGGGAGCTGTCGGCGGCGTCGCCGGAGCTGGTGACCGATCTGCGGGCCGTGCGGCTGCCGGACCTTGACGTCCCCGAGGCGCGTTCGGCGCTGGTGGGGCTGCTGGCCGAGGAACGCCGCCTGCGGCTGGGCCCGGACGCCTGGACGGTGGTGAACCGCGACGTGGGAACGCTGCGTGCGCGGGGGCGGCTGACCGGCGCACGGCTGGTGGAGGCCTATCTGGACCGGGCCGCGACACGGCATCTGGGCAGTGCGGAGGCCACGCAGGCGATCGGGAGCGCGCTGTCGCTGACGGCGGCCGATTTCGAGGGCCTGGCCGCGGAGCTGTCGGGCCGCTGACGGCGCCGTCCCCGGACGCGCGCGCCTCGATCGGCCGGTGCCCGGCCGTGTCCGTGCCCGGCACCGTCCTTGCCGTGTACCTGCCGTGTCCGTGCTCGGCCGCGGCCCCGGCCGGTACGGGGTGGTCTCGGGGGCTCGATTCGCCTTTCCCGCAGGCGATCTGGGCCCCCGTGCGGCGGCGGAATGTCGGTGGGCGGGGTCACGATGGGGGTGTGGATCGCGTTGACCGGCTGCTGGCGCTCGTCGCCGAGTTGCGTGCGGCCTCCCCCGAGCCTCTGGACCCGGCCGCGCTGGCGGGGCGGCTGCGGGTCAGCGAGCGGACCGTCCGCCGCGATCTGGAGCTGCTGACGCACGGCGGGCTGCCGGTGCGGCCGGTGAAGGGCCGAGGGGTGGTGCTGCCGGACGCGCCGGCGCCGGACGCGCTGAGCGAGGCGGGGTCGCTGACGGGCCCGGTGCACGACACCCTGGCCGAGGCCGTCCGGGGCCGCCGCGTCGTCCGGCTCGCCTACACCGACCAGGCGGGGTCGCGCAGCTTCCGCGACGTGGAGGCGCACGGCCTGGTCGTCGCCCCCTACGCGGAGTACCTGGTGGGGTGGTGCCGGATGCGCGACGGGCCGCGGATGTTCCGGCTGGACCGGATCGGCGCGGCGTTCCTGTCGGGGCGGGCCGCGGAGGTCCGCGATCTGGACGCGCTGCTGGCGGCGCTGCGGGTGCCGGTGCCGCGTCCCCCGGCCGAGCCGGGGCCGCGCGGCCCGGCGGGTGCGGCGCGGGCGCGGGCGTGGACGCTGGACCGGCTGCAGTTCGTGCGGTCCCGGCTGCGGGACGCGGCGGCGGAGGTCCGCGGCGGGACGGGCGGTGCCGCGCTGCGGTGCGTGCTGGGGCATCTGGCGGAGTGGACGCGGTGGCAGGCGGCGGCGATCCGGGCGGCGGCGACGGGTGAGGAGCCGGTCCTGTCCGGGCGGCCCCCGCGGTTCCCGGAGGGGTTCGGCCGGGAGATGCCCTTCGACGCGCGGGAGCGGATGATCCAGGACGCGATGGCGCTGCGGTCCCTGGGCGAGCTGGCGCGCGATCTGCAGGAGGTGCTGGAGTCGGTGGGGCACTGGGCGGCGGGCTGCGACGACGCGCTGTGGGAGGCCGAGCTGCCCGACCCGCGCCCCTACGGCCCGCCGGGGCCTCCGCGTCCGCTGGCGGACCTGCTGGCGGGGTGGCGCGGCCCCCTCGCCCACATCGAGTGGCATCTGGACCGCCTGGCCGATGGGCCGCCGCCGGCGCCGCCGGGCGGCGCCGGCGAGGAGGTGTGGATCGTGGACCGCTGCCCTCTGCAGGCGTGACCCGGGCGGGGGCACTCGCGGGGAGCCGTTACAGTGGGTGGGTCGGTGTGGCATGTGTCCCCCGGGCTCTACCTGATGCCTTCGGGGAATACCGCCGGTCCCATGCGGTCCGGGCTGGAGCTTCGTTGTGCCTTTCGCCGTGAGGCGACCACCACACCGGCCTGAACGCCGAGGCCCCGGCGAGGTTCATCTCGTCGGGGCCTCGGCGTTCGCGCGTCTGCGGGACGTCGTGTCCGGGCGGGCGGGGCCGCGCCCCGGTCGCCGCGCCCCGGGCCGGGGGCCGCCGGGTGCGCGGCGGCGGTGTCCCGTCGGTGTCCGGGGCGGGGGGCCGGGACGGTGTCACGGTGGGGGTGTCACGGTGGCGGGTTCATAGTGCGGCCGCCGCGATCGCGGCGCCGATCGCGGCGAGGACGATGATGACGGCGGCCGCGGCGAATGCGACGGTGCGGGCGCGGCGGCGGCGGGGTGCGCCGAGCCGTGCGAGGCGATGGGCCAGCCGCGGGTCGTCCTCGCTCAGGCGGACCTCGATCTGCGTGAGGATCCGCTGCTCCTCCATCGACAGCGCCATGCTCATACCTCCGGGGGGTCAGGTGTCTGGTTCTTCCCCACGGAGCATGATCATTATCCCTTGGGGGTGGTGACGGTCACGCCGCGTGCGGGGGCGCTCTGGTGGTGGAGGCGGTCCAGTGCGGTGACGTAGTAGGTGTAGGTGCGGCCGGGTTCGGCGGACGGGTCGATGATGCCGCCGCCGCGGACGCCGGCGACGAGGTGCGCGGGGTCGACGGGCGCGCAGGCGGCGCGTTCGCCGTCCACGCGGTAGACGGCGTAGACGGCGGCGCCCTCGGACGGCCGCCAGGTGACCTTGACGCCGTCGTCGCCGTGCGGGGCGGCGGTGGTGTCCTGGACGGGCGGGGGCGCCTTGCCTCCGGCGGCGGCGGGCCGCAGGGCGGGGCGGGCGTAGTGGTCGTCGCGGAGCCGCTGGGCGAATCCGCGGCGGTTCTCGGCGATGTCGGAGGCGCTGAAGAACACGTCGCCGTCCACCTGCGGGTATCTGGCGTTGAGGGTGAGGTGGCGCGACAGTTCGGCGGGGTCCTTCCAGGCGGAGTCGGCGCCGACGCGGTAGGCGCCCTGCCCGATGGTCAGGTGCACGTCGGTGCCCTCGACCTGCCGGGCCCACCAGGCGACGAGTTCGGCGTAGTCGGCGCGGGGGTCGCCGATGGGCCAGTACAGCTGGGGGGTGACGTAGTCGAGCCACCCCTTGGTGATCCATTTGCGGGTGTCGGCGTAGATGTCGTCGTAGCTCTGCAGGGCGCGGGTGCCGGATCCGGCGGGGTCGCTGGACTTGTTGCGCCACACCCCGAACGGGCTGATGCCGAACCGCACCCACGGCTTGGACTGGTGGATGCGGCGGGACAGGTCCTCGACGAGGAGGTCGACGTTGCGGCGCCGCCAGTCGTCCTTGTCCATGCCGCCGCCGTGGGCCTTGTAGGTGGCCTGGTCGGGGAACTCGCCGTCCTCGGGGTAGGGGTAGAAGTAGTCGTCGAAGTGGACGGCGTCGATGTCGTACTTGCCGACGACGTCCATGACGGCCTTGGTGGCCAGTTCCCGCACCTGCGGGATGCCCGGGTCGTACCACAGGCCGTCGCCGTACTCGCGGACCCATTCGGGGTGCTGCCGCGCGGGGCTCTTGGGCGACAGTTTCCTCAGGTCGTCGTCGCGGGAGACGCGGTAGGGGTTGAACCAGGCGTGGAACTCCAGGTTGCGGGCGTGCGCCTCCTTGAGCATGAACGCCAGGACGTCGTAGCCGGGGTCCTTGCCCTGCGTCCCGGTGATCCACTGCGACCACGGCTCGAGGGGCGAGTCGTAGAACGCGTCGGAATTGGGGCGGATCTGCACGAACACCGCGTTCATGTTCATCTGCCGGGCGGTGTCCAGCAGCCGGGTGAACCGCTTCTTCTGCTCGGCGGCGGAGTCGCCGGTGTCCTTGGGCCAGTCGATGCCGCCGACGGTGGCGATCCACATGCCGCGCAGCTGCCGCCCCTTGCCGCCGTCCGGTGCGGGCACGCCGGCGCATTCGGCGTCGGCGCCGGCGGGGACGGGTGCGCGGGCGGCGTCGCCGCGTTCGTCGGTGCCGCCGAGGGCGGGGATGCCGCAGCCGGCCAGCGCCCCCGCCGACATCGCCGCCGTGAGTGCCGCCGCCGCAATTCGGATCTTGGATCGCCACATAGCGCGCCCATTCTCACCCACGCGACGGGATGCTGCGTACGAAACGACGCGCAGGACCAGGTCGGCGTCGTAGTCGCCGCCGAGTTCGGCGCGGTACGGCAGGGGCGCCGCGGTGGGCAGGGCGCGCAGGCACTCGTCGAGGGCGGCTCCTACGCCGACGAGGGTGACGTGCTCACCTCGGCCGGGGAGGCGGCGACGCCGGCCGCGCGCCCGCCCGCGCGGCTAGGTGTACTCGGCGTCGAGTTCGACGGGTTCGGCGATGACGTCGACCATGGCGCCGTTGCGCAGCACGGTGATGGGCAGGGGACGCCCGATCGCCTCGGCGAACATGAGCTTCTGCAGGGACTGGGCGTGCGCGACCGGGTTCCCGCCGGCGGTCAGGACCAGGTCGCCGCGGCGCAGCCCCGCCCGGTCGGCGGGGCTGGCGGGCACGACCTCGGCGACGCGCAGCGCCGCGTCCTGCCCGGTGCGGGCCCGCAGCGCCGCCGGGACGGGGACGGGCGCGGCGGCCAGGCCGAGGAACGCGCGGCGGACGCGGCCGTCGCGGATGAGGGCGCCGATGATGCGGCGGGTGATGGCGTTGATGGGGACGGCCAGGCCGAGGCCGATCCCGGCGACGGCGGTGCTGACGCCGACGACGCGGCCGTGGGCGTCGGCGAGCGCGCCGCCGGAGTTGCCCGGGTTGAGGGCGGCGTCGGTCTGGATGACGTCCTCGATGACGCGGACGGCGGTCCCGTTGCGGGTGGGCTGCGAGGCGGGCAGGGACCGGCCCAGGGCCGACACCACCCCGGCGGTGACCGATCCGGTGAGGCCGAGGGGGGTGCCGACGGCGACGACGAGCTGCCCGACGACCAGGGCGTCGCTGTCGCCGAGGGTGACCGGATCGGGGACGGGGCCGTCGGCGCGGACGACGGCCAGGTCCGACAGGGGGTCGGTGCCGACGACGGTGAACGCGCCGGCCGCGCCGCCGGCGAACGCGGCCTGCCCGCCGGCCGCGGCCCCGACGACGTGGGCGTTGGTGATCAGGAACCCGTCGCCGGTGAACGCCACGGCCGATCCGCTGCCCTCACCGCGGCGGTGCCGCACGCGCAGCGCGGCCACGCGCGGGGTCAGCTCGCGGGCGACGGCGGACACGACACGGGAGTAGGCGTCCAGCGGCGGACCGCCGTCCTGGGGGTCGGGGATCATCGCACCTCCCGGATGATTACATCGTTACACGGTAACCACCGAAGGAGAAGAGGTGTTCCCGCCGCGCCCGGCCAGGCGCCGCCGCCGGGGGGCTCAGCGCAGGGTGGACAGGCCGCCGTCGACGTGGACGACCTGGCCGGTGACATAGGACGCGCGGTCCGACATCAGGAACACCGCCACGTCGGCGACCTCCCACGCGGTCCCCTGCCGCCGCATCGGGATCAGCCCGGCGGCACGGTCGCGGCCCTCGTTGCCCGCCGACGCGGCACGACCCATCACGGTGTCGATGAGGCCGGGCGCCACGACGTTGGCGCGCACACCGCGCGGCGCGCCCTCGGCCGCGATGTGCCGCACCAGCCCCGCCAGGCCCGCCTTGGACGCGTCATAGGACGGCGACCGCGACCCCGGCTTCGTCCCCGCCAGCGACCCGATGAACACCATCGCCGCGCCCGCCTCCAGCGCCGGCATCGCCGCCTTCCCGACCAGGAACGGGGCCCGCAGGTTGACGTGCAGGACACGGTCCCAGTCGGCCAGCGCCGTGCCCGCCAGCCCGTACCCGGCACCGATCCCGGCGTTGAACACCACCCCGTCCAGCCCCCCGAGCCCCTCGGCCGCCTGCGTCACCACCCGGTCGCACGACACGGGGTCGGTGACGTCGGCGACCACGACGCACGCGTCCCCGCCCCCGTCGGCGATCATCGCGGCGGTCCGCCCGGCGGCGCCGGCGTCGACGTCGGCGCACGCGACCCGGGCGCCCTCCCGCGCCGCCGTGATCGCGATGGCACGGCCGTTGCCGACCGGCGCCGACGGATCGTCGCTGGGACTCGTCCCCGCGCCGACGACCAGGATGCGGCGCCCCGGCAGCAGGCCACCGGACGAGGGAGAATCGGGCATGACCGGCACCGTAGCCGACACCCCCCGCACCCGCCCAGACCCAAGATCGGCGACGCGGCACGGCGGCCCCGCGGCGGCGGCTAGGGTGCGGGCATGGGCAGCGCCGCGGGGACGACCGGTGAACCGGTGGTGATCGAACGCGCCGACGGCGCCGGAGGCGAACTGGTGCTGCGCCGCGCAGGCGCCCACTACGAGATCATCAGCAACGGCGTGTTCCTCATGGACACCCGCGGCGGCGCGTCCGAACGGCTCCTGGTCCGCGCCGCGGCCGACGGCCTGGACGGCCCCGCGCGGCTGCTCATCGGCGGCCTCGGCGTCGGGTTCTCCCTCGCCGAGGCCCTCACCCTCCCCGGCATCGCACACGTCACCGTCGTCGAACGCGAACCCAAGGTGATCGCCTGGCACGCCGCCGAACTGCGGCCCTGGTCGCGCGGCGCCCTCGACGACCCCCGCGTCACCGTCGAACACGCCGACCTGCTCGACTACCTCGCCTCCCCCCGCGGCGGCCGGTTCGACGCACTGTGCCTGGACATCGACAACGGCCCCGACTGGACGGTCACACCCGGCAACGCCCGCCTGTACGCCCCCGCCGGCCTGGACCTGATCACCGGGCGCCTCACCCCGCGCGGCACCCTCGCAGTGTGGAGCGCGAACGCGGCACCGGCGTTCGAGACGCTGCTGCGCAGCCGGTTCACCCGCGTCCGGGCCCGGCCCGTCCCCGTCCCGCGCGGCGAACCCGACATCGTCTACCTCGCGTCCGGGCCCCGCCCCGCCGCGCCCTGACACCACCGGCCCGTCCCCGGCCCGCACCACCGGCCCGCACCATCGCGCCCCCGTTCCGGCCCGTTCGGTGACCCGGCTGAACCGAACCGTAAACCCCATTCGCTAGGTTTCGGGCTGACAACACCTATTTGGGAGGATCTGTGGCTACTGCCCACGCAGCCCAGCGGCGCCCCGCCGTCCTGGGCGACCTGCTGCCCGGTTCCCTGGCCCGCGACGCCGCCCTCGTCGCCGGCGCCGCCGCGTTCGTCGGCGCCGCCGCGCAACTCGCGATGCCGCTGCCCGGCACACCGGTCCCGGTCACCGGGCAGACCTTCGCGGTCCTGCTGTCCGGCGCCGCGCTCGGCTTCGGCCGCGCCGGCCTCGCCATGATCGTCTACCTGCTGGCCGGGATGGCGGGCGTGCCCTGGTTCACCGACGCCGGATCCGGCACCGGCGCCCCGACCCTCGGCTACGTCATCGGATTCGCCGCCGCCGCGGCCGCCGTCGGCGCCCTCGCACAGCGCGGCGGCGACCGCACCCCCCTGCGCACCATCGCCACGATGCTCGCCGGAACCGCCATCATGTACGCCGCCGGCGTCCCCTACCTCATGGCGTCCCTGCACATCGACCTCGGCCGCGCCCTCGACCTCGGCGTCACCCCCTTCCTGGCCGGCGACGCACTGAAGGTCCTCCTGGCGGCGGGCCTGCTGCCCGCCGCGTGGAAACTCACCGGAGCAGCCCGCGGCCGCTGACCCGCACCCCCCCCCGCCCATGCCCGCCCGACCCGCACCCGCGCCCCGCGCATGCCCCGGGAACGGGCGGGCATGGGCACACCGGACCGCCACCCCGCCAAGCCGACGAGCGCAGGCAGCCGCCAGCCGCGCACCACCGGGCACGGCCCGTGTGGCGCACACCTCACGCACACCCCCGCCCCGCCCGTTTGAACAGGTTCAAATCTGTCGTACAGTGGCATGCGTGAAGCTCGCCGTGACAGCACCGGACCGCCTGTCCGTCCGCACCGTCCCGGTCCCCGACCCGGGCGACCTCATCGCGCGGCTTCCCCACCCCGCCGCACTGGCCTGGATCCGCCACGGCGAAGGCATCGTCGGCTGGGGCGAAGCCGCCCGCCTCACCCTCCCCGGCGGAACCGACCGCTTCGCCGCCGCCGAACACCACCTCCGCGAACTGTTCGCCGCCGCCGCCGTCGACGACCCCATCGCCCTCCCCGGCACCGGCCCCGTCGCCTTCGGCTCCTTCGGATTCGACCCAAAATCCCCCGACTCCACCCTCATCATCCCCCGCCGCATCCTCGGCCGCCGCAACGGCACCGCATGGCTCACCACCATCGGCGGCGACACCGACCCCCACACCCACACCAACCCCCCGCACACCCCCGCCCACCTCCAATGGACCGACGGCGCACTCCCCGAACACGCCTGGAAGAACACCGTCGCCGCCGCCGTCCACCGCATCAGGCAAGGCCACCTCGGCAAAGTCGTCCTCGCACGCGACCTCAACGCCCGCGCCGACACCCCCATCGACGCCCGCACCCTCCTGCACCGCCTCGCCACCCGCTTCCCCGGCTGCTACACCTTCTCCTGCGCCGGCCTCGTCGGCGCCACCCCCGAACTCCTCATCCGCCGCACCGGCGACCACATCGAATCCCTCGTCCTGGCCGGCACCACCGCCCGCGGCACCGGCCCCGCCGACGACCACGCCCGCGCCCAGCACCTGTTCACCTCCGCCAAAGACCGCGAAGAACACCGCTACGCCGCAGACATGGTCCGCGACGCCCTCACCCCCCTCTGCGCCGACCTCACCATCCCCACCGAACCCGAACTGCTCACCCTGCCCAACCTCACCCACCTCGCCTCACCCGTCCGCGGACACCTCGACACCGACCGCTCCGTCCTCGACGTCGTCGCCGCCCTCCACCCCACCCCCGCCGTCTGCGGCACCCCCACCGACATCGCCATGGACCTCATCCGCGAACTCGAAGGCATGGACCGCGGCCGCTACGCCGGCCCCGTCGGCTGGGTCGACGCCCGCGGCGACGGCGAATGGGGCATCGCCCTGCGCTGCGCCGAAATCGACGGCACCCGCGCACGCCTGTTCGCCGGCTGCGGCATCGTCGCCGACTCCGACCCCGACGCCGAACTCGCCGAAGCCCGCACCAAATTCCGCGCCATGCAGTACGCCCTCCACGGCTGACCCGCCCCCGAACTGCGACGATCACACACCGCACCCGGCGACACAAACCCGGCGTACCCCATGTACGGTCATGGACGACCACGCAACACACAGACGGAGGACGAAGCACCGTGGACGTCGAACGGACCGCTTTGCCCGGCATCGGCCTACAGCACGTCATGACCACCGCACGCGGCCGCCAACTCGGCGTCATCTCCCACCGCACCGGCCGACGCGACCTGGTCATCTACGACAAAGAAGACCCCGACAGCTGCATCGCCACCGTCGCGCTGTCCGGCGACGAAGCCAGCGCCATCGCCGAACTCCTCGGCACCGGCCGCATCATCGAACACCTCGCCGAACTCCACCGCCAGGTCGAAGGCCTCGTCACCGAACAAATCCCCATCGCAGGCGGATCCCCCTACGACGGACGCCCCCTCGGCGACACCCGCTCCCGCACCCGCACCGGCGCCTCCATCGTCGCCGTCGTCCGCGAAGGCAAGGTCATCGCCAGCCCCCGCCCCGACTTCACCTTCACCGCCGGAGACATCGTCGTCGTCGTAGGAACAGGCGAAGGAACCGCCGCGGTCGCCCAAATCCTCGCCAACGGCTGACCCCCGCATGCAGTCGGCCGTTCAACTCATCGAACTCGGCGCGATCATCCTGGCCCTCGGCCTCCTCGGCGCCGTGTCCGTCCGCTTCTCCATCTCCCCCATCCCCCTCTACCTCATCGCCGGCCTCGCCTTCGGCTCCGGCGGCATCCTCCCCCTCACCGACAGCGAAGAATTCGTCTCCATCGGCGCCGAAGTCGGCGTCATCCTCCTGCTGTTCACCCTCGGTCTCGAATACACCGCCGACGAACTCGTCGGCACACTGCGCACCTCCGCACCCGTCGGCCTCGCCGACCTCGCCCTCAACGCCACCCCCGGCGTCGCCGCCGCACTCCTGCTCGGCTGGGGACCCGTCGCCGCCGTCGCCATGGGCGGCATCACCTACGTCACCTCCTCCGGCATCACCGCCAAAGTCATCGGCGACCTCGGCTGGCTCGGCAACAAGGAAACACCCGCCGTCCTGTCCATCCTCGTCTTCGAAGACCTCGCCATGGCCGCCTACCTCCCCATCCTCACCGCCCTCCTCGCCGGCGCCGGACTCCTCGGCGGCGCCGCCGCACTCGGCATCGCCGCCGCCACCATCACCGCCATCCTCTACATCGCACTCCGCCACGGAACCCTCGTCCAGCGCTTCGTCGCCTCCCCCAGCGAAGAAGTCCTCCTCCTCAAAGTCCTCGGCCTCACACTCCTCGTCGCCGGCATCGCACAACAACTCCAGGTCTCAGCCGCCGTCGGAGCCTTCCTCGTCGGCATCGCCCTGTCCGGCACCCTCGCCCACACCGCCCAGAAACTCCTCGCACCCCTACGCGACCTCTTCGCAGCCGTCTTCTTCGTCTTCTTCGGCCTCCACACCGACCCCGGCGACCTGCCACCCGTCCTCGGCATCGCCGCCGCCCTCGCCCTCATCGGCATCCTCACCAAAATGGGCAGCGGCTGGATCGCCGCACGCCACGCCCGCGTCGCCATCACCGGACGCCTCCGCGCCGGAGCCGCCCTCGTCCCCCGCGGCGAATTCAACATCGTCATCGCCGGCCTCGCCGTCAGCGCCGGCATCAGCGCCGACCTCGGCCCCCTCGCCGCCGCCTACGTCCTCATCCTCGCCGTCGCCGGCCCCGTCATCGCCCGCGGCACCGAACCCCTCGCCGGCCGCCTCCGCACCCGCCGCGCCCAACGCCGCGCCCCCCAGACCGACGACGACGTACCGGTCCCCACCCTCCGCCACACCGACGAAGAACACCACACCGCCGACGCCGTCTGAACCCCGCCCCGGCCGCCCTCACCCACCCGGCACAGGCGGCTGGCACCCCGGACACCAGAACAGATTCCGCGCCGCCAGCTCCACCACCCGCACCTCGGCCCCGCACACCAGACACGGCTGCCCCGCCCGCCGGTACACGTACACCTCACCGCCATGACCGTCCACCCGCGGCGGCCGCCCCATCGCCTCCGGCGTATGCTCCGCACGCACCGTGTCGATCCGGCCGTCCCGCACCCCGTCGGCCATCAACACCACCAGATCCGCCCAGATACCCGCCCACTGCTCCCGCGTCAGCCGACGCCCCGGCGACCGCGGATCGATCCCCTGCCGGAACAGCACCTCAGCCCGGTAGATGTTCCCCGGACCCGCCACCACCGACTGATCCATCAACAGCACCGCGACCGGCGTCCGCGCACGACTCACCCGCCGCCACGCCACCTCCGGATCGGCGTCCCCACGCAGCGGATCAGGCCCCAGCCGGTCACGCAGCAGCTTCACCTCACCCGGATCCAGCAGCTCACACCTGCTCGGCCCACGCAGATCCGCGAACCCGCCGGCACCCGCCAACCTCAGCCGCACCGCCCCCACCGGCTCCGGCACCGGCAACGCCCCGAACACGAACCGCCCATAAATGCCCAGATGAACATGCAACGTACGCTCATCATCGAACCCCAGCAGCAAATGCTTGCCGTGCGCATCCGCCACCACCAGAACACGCCCGTCCAACCACGCCGCCCCATCGGCGAAACGGCCCTGCGGACTGGTCGCGGCAACACGACGGCCGCCGAACATCCGCTGATGCTCGGCGGCCAGACGATGAACGGTATGTCCCTCCGGCATGGCCGGAGCATAACCCGCCCCTACCGCAGCGGCTCCCCCACCTCACGCATGTGCCCCAGAGCCTGCCGGTACGACGCCACCAGACCCGTCTCCACGTAAGCGACACCCACATCCGCGCAATGCTCACGCACCAGCGGCCGCACACGCCGCAGATTGCACCGCGGCATGCTCGGGAACAGGTGATGCTCGATCTGATAGTTCAACCCGCCCATGAACCAGTCGGTGAACAACCCACCCCGCACATTCCGCGACGTGAGAACCTGCCGCCGCAGATGATCCCACCGCTCCCCCGGCTCCGGCATCGCCATGCCCTTGTGATTCGGCGCGAACACAGCCCCCAGATGCACACCGAACAACGCATGCTGCACCGCGACCAGCACCAGCGCCTGCGCCGCAGGCAGCAACGTGAACGCCAGCGCCAGATACCCCACGGCATGAGCGACCAGCAGCCCACCCTCGACCAGCTGATCACGCCGCCGCCGGCCCCGCAGGAACAGCAGGCTCCCGACCTTCAGATTCAGACCCTCCAGCGTCAGCAGCGGGAAGAACAGCACCGCCTGATGCCGCGCCACCCACCGCAGCACACCCCGCTGCCGCCGCGCCTGCTCATCGGTCCACGCCAGGATCCCCTCCCCCACATCAGGGTCCTTCCCGACATGATTGGGGTTGGCGTGATGCCGGTTGTGCTTGTCGCTCCACCACCCGTGCCCCATCCCGAGCAGCAGATTGCCCAGCAGCAACCCCAGCCACCGGTTCCCCCGCGCACTGCGGGCGATCTGCCGGTGCCCCGCGTCATGGCCGAGGAACCCGGTCCGGGCCGCCAGAACGGCCAGCGGAACACCCAGCAGAACCGTCCACCACCCGTCCCCCGCCCAGGCCACCGCGCCCCAGACCGCGGCCGTAGCGGCCAGGTTCAGCCCGATGGCCCGCACGTAGTACCCGGGACGGCGGTCCAGCAGCCCGCTCTCACGGACACGCCGCGCCAACGGCGCGAAGTCACTGCCGGCCGCCCGGCCCGGCGAAACGGGCGGAACAGGCGGGGCGTTCAGGGCTGAGGGCATGAAGGCTCCAATCACCGAACAGGGGGGACGACTCCCTCCAAAGCTACGGAGTGTGACACCGGTCGGTAACCCGCCACGGAGCCATCCACCGCCTGGCTCCCAGGTCCCGGTTACCTCCCCGGACCGGTAGAGCTACCTCCCCGCCACGCCCCCAAACCGAACAGGACCCTCGGCAAAAGACCGGGCACCGCGGCCATATAGGCTCACAGTTCATGGACGACGGAACGCGGTGGATCGAACTGGACGGCGCGGTCAACGCCCGTGACCTCGGCGGGCTGCCCACCGCCGACGGGCGGACCACACGACGCGCGCGGGTGCTGCGCTCGGACAACCTCCAGGCCCTCTCCGTCGCCGACGTGCGGCTCCTCCTCGACGACTACGGCCTCAAGAACGTCATCGACCTGCGCAGCGACGCCGAGGTGCACCTCGAAGGCGCCGGGCCGCTGGTACGGGTACCGTCGGTGACCGTCCACCAGCTGTCGCTGTTCCCCGAGGGCGGACGCCACACCGACGTCGCCGCCGACACCGCCGACCCCGGCGCCGTGGACGTGAACCGGGTCCTGCCCTGGCAGGAACGTTCCGCCGGCGGCACCGAAACCGACCGCCCGGCCGGTCACTACCTCGGCTACCTCAACGACCGCGGCGACTCCATCGTCTCCGCCCTCCGCGTCATGACGCGCACCGACGGGGCCGCGCTCGTGCACTGCGCCGCGGGCAAGGACCGCACCGGCGTCGTGTGCGCCCTCGCCCTGGAGGTCGCGGGGGTCACCCGCGAGGCGATCGTCGCCGACTACGCCCAGACCGGCGAACGGCTGGAGGCCGTACTGCGCCGCCTGCGCGCCAGCGACACCTACGCCGCCGACCTCGACTCGCGCCCCGCCGACTCCCACCGCCCCCACGCGGCGATCATGGAGAAACTCCTCGCCCGGGTCGACGAGCAGTTCGGCGGGACCCTCGGATGGCTGTCCGGGCACGGCTGGACCACCGATGACACCGACGCGCTCCGCACCCGCCTCCTGGGCTGAGCCCCAGCGACGACTGAGGTTCTCGTCGTTGGAGTTGTCTTTTAGAAGATTGAGGTGAGCGTCTCCGCCCGCCGCCTTTACGTTGTAAATTGAAAGGTGAAACGTTCAGGCGGCCGGCGGTTTCCGGGGACGCCGGTCAGGCAAGGGCCTCGCGGACGGCGGCGTGGGCGGCCTTGCGCATCTCGGCGTGCAGCGCGGCGTTCGCGTTCCGGTCCGTCCGGGCCTCCACGATCCGCAGCCCCTCCCCCGCCAGCGCCTTCGGCACCTCCGCGGCGGCCTCCAGACGCCGGTACGGGACACCGTGCGCCGCGGCGACCGCCTCCAGGTCCACCCGGTGGGGGGTGCCGAAGACCCGCTCGAACGGATCGGCCAGCGCCGCCTGCGGCAGCAGCGAGAAGATCCCGCCGCCCTGGTTGTTCACCACGATGATCGTCAGGTCGGGGCGCGGGTCCTGCGGACCGAGGATCAGCCCGTTCTGGTCGTGCAGGAACGCCAGATCGCCGAGCAGCGCGAACGAGCGGCCGCCATGCGCCAGCGCCGCGCCGATCGCCGTCGACACCAGCCCGTCGATGCCGCTCGCACCCCGGTTCGCCAGGATCCGGATACCGCGCCGCGGCCGCATCACCTGGTCCAGATCCCGGATCGGCATGCTCGCCGCCGCCAGCAGCAGCGACCCGCCCGGCAGCGCCGCGACCAGGTCGCGCGCCAGCCGCGGCTCGCTCACCTCCGGCACCGAGTCCAGCACCCCGTCCACCGCCGCGGCCGCGGCCAGATCCGCCGCACGCCACGACTTCAGCCACGCGTCGTCACCCGACACCACCGGGATCTCCACCTCCGGCGCCACCTGCGTCGCCGACCGGACCGGATCGGGCCAGTGCGCCAGATCCGGCGCCAGGACGATGTGCTCCTCGGCGCGGCGCAGCAGCGACAGCAGCGGACGCGACAATCCCGGCTTGCCCAGCGTCACCACCACCTCCGGGCGGTGCCGCTCCACGAACTCCGGGACGCCCAGCAGGAAATGATGCGACGACAGCGCGTGGTCGCCGTAGCGGGCGTTGCCCTGCGGCTCGGCCAGCACGGGCCACCCGGCCATCGAAGCCGCCGCCACGTACCGCTTCACGTTGGACGCGCCGTCCCCCACCACCAGCACGCCGCGGCGCGTCGGCGGGACGTGCAGCACCGACCCCGGCGTCGCCGGGCGCACCTTCGTCCACGCACCCGTCGCGTCACCGTCGAGGGGCTCGCACCACGACTCGTCACCGTCGGGGATCAGCGGCTCCCGGAACGCGGCGTTCAGATGCACCGGACCCGGCACCGGAGCCCGCGACAGCCCCCACGCGCGGCTCACCAGCGACCGCCAGTACGCCACCATGCCCGGACGGTTCTCCGGGACACCGATCTCAGTGCACCACCGCACCGCCGTCCCGTACAGCTTCACCTGGTCGATCGTCTGGTTCGCGCCGGTGTCGCGCAGCTCCGGCGGACGATCCGCGGTGATCACGATCAGCGGCACCCCCGACTCGTGCGCCTCGATCACCGCCGGATGGAAGTTCGCCGCCGCCGTCCCCGACGTGCACACCAGCGCCACCGGCCGCCCCGACCGCTTCGCCAGCCCGAGGCCGAGGAACGACGCCGACCGCTCGTCGATCCGCACATGCAGCCGCACCCGGTCCGCCTCCGCCGCGGCGTGCAGCGCCAGCGCCAGCGGCGCCGAACGCGACCCCGGCGCCACGACCGCGTCCGTCATCCCGCCGCGCAGCAGCTCGTCGACCAGGACGGTCGCCAGCGCCGTCGCCGGGTTCACGGCGCCGCCCCGATCACCGCGGGCCCGCCCAGATGCGCCTGAGCCTCGGCGGCACGGTCCCGCCACCCCGGACCGGCGACCTCCCACCGGCGCAGCGCCTCCTCGTCCACCACCGGCCGCCGCACCCCGATCTCGCCCTCCACCGGCCACAGCGGATCACCGACGACGTCCCCCTCCAGCAGCGACAGCGTCCCCAGCCCGCACGCGTACGGCAAATCCGGCAGCGCGGCCGCCAGCGCCACCCCCGCCGCCAGCCCCACCGACGTCTCCACCGCGCTCGACACCACCACCGGCAGCCCGCACGCCTCCGCGACCCGCAGCGCCGCGGCGACACCGCCCAGCGGCTGCACCTTCAGCACCGCCACGTCGGCGGCGCCCGCCGCCCGCACCTTCAGCGGGTCCTCGGCGCGGCGGATCGACTCGTCCGCCGCGACCGGCACGTCCACGCGGCGCCGCACCAGCGCCAGCTCCTCCAGCGTCGCGCAGGGCTGCTCGACGTACTCCAACTCCCACCGGTCCAGCGACCGGATCATCCGCGCGGCGTGCTCGACGTCCCACCCGCCGTTGACGTCCACCCGCACCCGCCCGTCCGGGCCGATCGCGTCGCGGACGGCCTCCACCCGCGCCAGATCGTCGGCGTCGGCCTGGCCGCGCTCGGCGACCTTCACCTTCGCGGTGCGGCACCCGGACGCCTTCGTCATCTCGAACGCCCGCTCCGGCCCCACCGCCGGGATCGTCACGTTCACCGGGATCCGGTCCCGGACCGGGGCCGGCCAGCCCTCGTGGGCCGCCTCGCGGGCGGCGGCGAGCCACCGCGCGCACTCGGCCGCACCGTACTCGGGGAACGGCGAGAACTCCGCCCATCCGGCGGGGCCCTGGATCAGCACGCCCTCGCGCCGCGTGACACCGCGGAACCGCGTCCGCATCGGGATGGAGTAGACCCGCACCCACCGACCCCCTGACCTGCCCGTCCAATCACGGTATTCCGGATCACACCGCGCGTTCGGACATTTAGTAGTACCACGGGTAGCGGGACCAGTCGGGATCCCGCTTCTCCAGGAACGAGTCCCGCCCCTCGGCGGCCTCGTCGGTGCCGTAGGCCAGCCGCGTCGCCTCCCCGGCGAACACCTGCTGCCCGACCAGACCGTCGTCGACCAGGTTGAACGCGTACTTCAGCATCCGCTGCGCCGTCGGGCTCTTGCCGTTGACCTTCCGCGCCCACTCCAGCGCCGTCGCCTCCAGCTCCGCGTGCGGGACCACCGCGTTGACCATGCCCATCCGGTGCGCGGCCTCCGCGTCGTAGGCGTCGCCGAGGAAGAAGATCTCACGGGCGAACTTCTGCCCGACCTGCCGCGCCAGGTACGCCGACCCGAAACCGCCGTCGAAGCTCGCCACGTCCGCGTCGGTCTGCTTGAACCTGGCGTGCTCACGGCTCGCGAGGGTCAGGTCGCACACCACGTGCAGGC
Organism: Spirillospora sp. NPDC048823; assembly: GCF_043198445.1. NCBI lineage: Bacteria > Bacillati > Actinomycetota > Actinomycetes > Streptosporangiales > Thermomonosporaceae > Spirillospora > Spirillospora sp. NPDC048823. The sequence continues at coordinate 23,426 of NZ_JBICUT010000008.1, forward strand.
TGTGCCCGCCTCCCGCCGCCCAGCCGGGCACCACGCAGATGACGACCTTGCCCATGAACCGGATCAGCCGCTGCACCTCCAGGATGTGCAGCCGCCCCGCCCGGGCCGGGTCGATCGTCTCCGACGTCTCCCCCTCGGCGTACCTGTAGCCGTCCCTTCCCCGGATCCGCTGGTCGCCGCCGGAGCAGAACGACCACCCGCCGTCCTTGGGCGACGGCCCGTTCCCCGTCAGCAGCACGCACCCGATATCGCTGGACATGCGCGCGTGGTCCAGCGCCCGGTACAGCTCGTCCACCGTGTGGGGACGGAAGGCGTTGCGCACCTCGGGACGGTTGAACGCCACCCGGACGGTGCCGTGGCCGACGGCCCGGTGGTAGGTGATGTCGGTGAAGCCGAACCCCTCGACCTCTTTCCAGGCGTCCGCGTCGAACAGCTCCGAGACCATGTCTTCCTCTCCGCTAAGGCGACCGCGGCGGCCCGGGCCGCGGCGGTCGTCCCATTCAACCCGCCTTGGATTCGAACACGTTCAGCGGGGTCGTCTACGCTGATGAGATCATGGATCGCCCTCTGCACGCCGCCGTCCTGCCCCCCGGCCCCCGCCTGCTGCGGGCCCTCGCCGACGCGCTCGGCGGCGGCCCGGCGATCTGCCCCCTCTCCCCCGACCTGCCCCGGCCGGCGCTGCGGGCCCTCCTGGACGCCCTGGCCCCCGACGCGATCGAGACGCCGGACGGGCTCGTCCCCCATACACCCGCCGGCGGGCACGTCCCCGCCGCGGAAGGCACCGCGGTGCTGATCGCCACATCCGGCTCCACGGGCGCGCCCAAGTTCGTCGAGCTACCTGCCGCCGCGCTGCGGCATTCCGCCGAGGGCACCCTCACCCGCATCGGGGCCGCGTCCGGCGACCGGTGGCTGTGCTGCGTGCCCACCAGCCACATCTCCGGCGTCCAGGTCCTGGTCCGCTCCCTCGTCGCCGGGACCGACCCGATCATCACGCCGCGCTTCGATCCCGCCGCCGTGGCCGCGGCGGCGGGCGCGCACGTCTCGCTCGTGCCGACCCAGCTGCGCCGCCTGCTGGACGCCGGGACCGACCTGTCGCGGCTCGGCGCGATCGTCCTCGGCGGCGCCGCCGCGGCGCCCGGCCTGCTCGCGGAGGCCCGCGGCCGCGGCGCCCGCGTCTTCACCACCTACGGGATGAGCGAGACCTGCGGCGGCTGCGTCTACGACGGGACGCCCCTGCCCGGTATGCGCGCCGCCGTCGGGGACGACGGGCGGATCCGGCTCGCGGGCCCGTCCCTGTTCACCGGCTACCGGCTGCGGCCGGACGACACCGCCGAGGTCAGGGACGGCGAATGGTTCGTCACCCGGGACCTCGGCGCCATGGAGGACGGCCTGCTCCGGGTCCGCGGCCGGCTCGACGACGTGATCAACACCGGCGGGGAGAAGGTCGTCGCCGGGGAGGTCGCCGCCGCGCTGTCGCGCCACCCGAAGATCCGCGACGTCGTGGTGGTCGGGCGCCCCGACCCCGAGTGGGGCGAGCGGGTCACCGCCGTCGTCGTCCCCGGCACGTCCGGCACACCGGACCTGGCCGAACTGCGCGCCTTCGTCCGCGAGACGATGCCCGGGTACGCGGCGCCGCGCGAGCTGGAGCTGGTGGAGGCCATTCCGCTGCTGGCGTCCGGCAAGCCCGACCGGGCTCGTCTCCGCTCCCCCGCCCGCTGATATCCGGTGGCCTTTGATATCCGGTGGCCTTCGTCACGCTGCCACGACCCGCAGCCTTTACGCAGTAAGGTAGGTCCCGGGTCGTGTTCGCCCGTGTGAGGCGGCCCTTCCCGGGCACCACACCCCTCCGGATCGCTCCTCCACGATCCGCCGGGAACCGGACGCCGGGAACAATGGCCCGGCCGTGCGACGTTCCGGTAAGTGCGTGCGCCACCAGCGAACAACAATCCGCGCCGCACTCACACACCGAAGGGAGAGGGGTGCCCCATGCCGCGAAGCGCCGTCGAGACCCCGCTCACGGAGTCGGCGGGCCCCGCGCTCGACGACCTCCTCCAGCGTGGCCGCGCCCAAGGGCGCCTCTCGCTCGACGAGGTGAGGGGGGCCTTCGAAACGGCCGGCATCAGCCCGGCCCAGGGCCGTTCCATCCTGCGCGAGCTGTCCGAGGCCGGCATCAGCCTGGCGGGCGAGTCCGACACCGTCCGCAAGATGGCCGCGGCCGCCGAGCACGACGGAGGGGACACCGCCCAGGCGACGCCGGGCGCCGCCAAGCGCGCCTCCCGCAAGAAGTCCGCCGTCCCTGCCGCCAAGGCCGCCGGGACCGGCGCGGTCAACGGCACCGGCAAGAGCGCCGCCACCGGGGACGCCCCCGACGGGGGGTTCGAGGTCACCGAGGTCGAGACCGAGCCCACCGACCTGGACGACCAGTCGACGACCATGGGCGATTCGGTCCACACCTACCTCAAGGCCATCGGGCGCCGGCAGCTGCTCACCGCCGAGCAGGAGGTCGACCTCGCCAAGCGCATCGAGGCCGGCCTGTACGCCGAGCACAAGCTGGAGACCGAGAACCTCGGCCCCCGGCGGCGCGCCGACCTGGAATGGGTCGCCGCCGACGGCCGCCGCGCCAAGGCCCACATGCTGGAGGCCAATCTCCGGCTCGTGGTGTCGGTCGCCAAGAAGTACTCCGACCGCGGCCTGTCGCTGCTGGACGTCGTGCAGGAGGGCAACCTCGGCCTGATCCGCGCCGTGGAGAAGTTCGACTACTCCAAGGGCTACAAGTTCTCCACGTACGCGATGTGGTGGATCCGGCAGGCCATACAGCGCGGCTTCGCCGACTCGGCCCGCACCATCCGGCTGCCCGTCCACGTCCTGGAGATGCTGAGCAAGCTCAGCCGCGTCGAGCGCGACATGCACCAGCGGCTGGGCCGCGAGCCCACCCCGGAGGAGCTGGCCGTCGAGCTGGACAAGAGCCCCGAGCAGATCCGCGAGCTGCTGCGCACCAGCCGCCAGCCGATCAGCCTGGACTCCACCATCGGCGAGGACGGCGAGACCCGCATCGGCGACCTCATCGAGGACACCGACAGCCCGGAGGCGTCCGAGCTGGTCGACCGGCAGCTGATGGCCGACCAGCTGCGCCGCACGCTCGACATCCTGTCCCCCCGCGAGGCCAAGATCATGGCGATGCGGTTCGGGCTGTACGACGGGACGCCCCGCACCCTCGACGAGATCGGCAAGGCCCTCGGGCTGACCCGCGAGCGGATCCGCCAGCTGGAGAAGGAGTCGCTGTCGAAGCTGCGGCACCCCAGCAACGCCCGCCCGCTGCTGGACTACGCCGTCTGACCCGCGCGGAACGCACCGGGGCCCGCCGGACCGGCCATGGTCCGGCGGGCCGTCCGGTGGTCAGTCGGAGTGGCGGAACTCCAGGATCGCCACGCCCATCAGCCCGACGCCCATGCCGACGACGATGACGAGCTCCAGCCAGACCGGGACGACCCAGCCGTTCCACGTGACGCCCGGGTTGAACGTCCGCTGCAGCGCCGGCGACAGGTCCAGGCGGGCGAACACCGCCTGGCGCATCGGGTCGACGGCGTAGGTGAGCGGGTTCAGCCGCGTGAGGACGCTCAGCCACGTGGGCAGGCCGTTCAGCGGGTACAGGGCGCCCGACAGGAACATCATCGGCATCATCGCCATCTGCATGAGGGCGAAGAACGACTGCATCTGCTTGATCCGCGCGGCCATCATCACGCCGAAGCCGGTGAGCGCGAACGCCCCGAGGAACATCAGGCCGATCAGCTCGGCCAGCAGCAGCGGATCGTAGGGGACCCCGGCCAGGCCCGCGAGCGCCACGATCACCACGCCCTGCAGCGTCGCCACGAGCGCGCCGCCGATGCACTTGCCGATCACGATGGCGCTGCGGCTGACGGGGGCGACGAGCATCTCGCGCAGGAACCCGAACTCGCGGTCCCACACGATGGACCCGGCGGAGAACATCGCGGTGAACATCACCGACATCGCGCACACGCCCGGGAACAGGAACGTCTTCAGGTCGATGTCGCCGTCGGCGCCCCCGCTGGCCATCAGGTTGGACAGGCCGGTGCCCATGACCAGCAGCCACAGCACCGGCTGGACCAGCCCGGAGACCATCCGCAGCTTGTCCCGCCAGAACCGGAGCAGCTCCCGGTGCAGAACGATCTTCACGGCGCGCACGTCCTGCCGGAGACCCGGCTCGGGCACCCGGACGCGGGCGACGTCGGCGACCGGCCCGGCCGCCCTGGTGGAACCCGCCATCGTCATCTCCTCATCGCGCGCATCGTCATCCGGTTGCGGTCGCTCGACCCGGCCTCGGCGTCGCGGATCGTCGAGCCGGTGAAGGACATGAACACATCGTCCAGGGACGGCCGGGACACGCTCACCGACCGGATCGGGACACCGAGCCCGGCGAACAGCCGCGGCACGAACTCCTCGCCGGAGGCCACCCGGAACGTCACGGCGCCCTCGGACATGACCGCCTCCAGATCGAACCGCTCCTTGATCGCGGCGATCGCGGCCTCGTCGTCGGCGGTCTGGATGCGGACGCGGTCCTCGCCGACGCCGGCCTTGAGCGCCTCGGGGGTGTCCAGCGCGACGATCGTCCCCGAATCCATGATCGCGATGCGGTCGCAGTACTCCGCCTCGTCCATGTAGTGCGTCGTCATGAAGATCGTGATCTCTTCGGCCTCCTTGAGCTGCCGGATGTAGTCCCAGATCGACGACCGCGTCTGGGGGTCGAGGCCGACGGTCGGCTCGTCCAGGAACAGCACCCGCGGCGAGTGCAGCAGCCCCCGGGCGATCTCCAGGCGGCGCTTCATGCCGCCGGAGTAGTTCTGCACCAGGTCACCGCGCCGGTCCCACAGCCCGACCATCTCCAGCACCTGCCGCATGCGCTCGCCCATGACCGCCCGCGGCACCCCGTACAGCTCGGCGTGGAAGCGCAGGTTCTGCTCCCCCGACAGGTAGCCGTCGAGCGTGGGGTCCTGGAACACCAGCCCGATATTGCGGCGCACGCTGTCGCGCTCGCGCAGCACGTCGTGCCCGGCCACCAGGGCGCGGCCGCCGCTGGGCTTCAGCAGCGTGCAGAGCATGTTGATCGTGGTGGACTTGCCCGCGCCGTTCGGGCCGAGGAACCCGAAGATCTCCCCCGCCCGGACGGTGAACTCGATCCCCCGCACCGCCTCCACGTCGCCGAACCGTCTGGTCAGGCCGTCGACCTCGACGGCCGGGTCCCCGTCCGGCATCGGGCCTCCTTCCGCATCGGAACAGACCCATATTCTGGGCCATCCAGCGGTAGGGCCGCACCTGCCCGTCCAGGGGTGCGCCGGGCGGTCGCCCATCACGGCGAGCGCTTCACCGGGCCCGCCGGCGAATCCCGCCGGTCCGGCGTACCCCGCCGCGCCGACGACCACGGTGTCCGGCCGGCGCGGCGGGAGAACGGAGTCCGGCCGGGCGGCGCCGTCAGCCGCCGGCGCCCGCCCGGAGCCGGTCGGTGAGCCGCGGGTCGCACGCCAGCCGGTAGCCGCGCTTGACGACGGTCTCCACGATGCCGGGGCGGCCGAGACCGCGCCGCAGCCGCGCCACGGCCATCTCCACCGCGTGCTCGTCGGCCTGCGGCCGCGCCTCCCGCGGCCGGGTCTCCCGCGCCCACCCGTCCCTGGGCCCGGTGCCGCCCGCGACGAGCCGGCTCGGCAGGACGCCGGACAGCTCCGCCCGCGACACCACGTGCCCGGGACGCCGCGCGAGCGCCCGCAGGATCGCCATCGGCGCCGGCGCGATCGGCCGCAGCTGCCCGTCCAGGACGACGGCGTGGCCGCGCAGCTCCAGCGAGAACCCGTGCACCGACAGCCGCCGCGACCGGCGCCTCGGCAGGTCCGACACCAGGGCCCGCACGAGCGCGCCGAGCCTGGCCCGTTCCGGCTGGACCGTCGGGACGCCGTGGCCGGTGAGCGCCTGCGCGGTGACGGGCCCGACGCACGCCGCCACCACCTGGCCGCGCATGGCCTCCAGCAGCGCCTCCTCCAGCCCGTCCTCGGCGGCGACGGCCAGCGTCGCGGCCACCGCCGGCGCGCTGGTGAACGTGATCGCGTCGACCGTGCCGGCGACGGCCTGGCCGACGAGCCGGCGCAGCGGCGTGGAGTCCTCGGTCCGCGACCACCGGTACACCGGGATCTCGATCACCTCGGCGCCCGCGGCGCGCAGCGCCCCCGTCAGCTCCGGCTGCCGCTCCCCGTACAGCTGGACGGCCACCCGAGCGCCGGCCAGGTCCTTCTCCAGCAGATGCCGGGTCACCTCCGCGCACTCCTCCGACTCCGGCGACCAGACCTCCCGCAGGCCCGCCGACCGGATCGCGCCGCGCGCCTTCGGGCCGCGCGCCACGATGCCGCTCGCGGCCAGCCGGGCGACGAGGGCGTCCCGCATCCCCCACCCGTCGGCCGCCTCCAGCCAGGCCCGGAACCCGATCCCGGTGGTGACGACGACGTGGTCGAGGCCGCCCCCGGCGCACGCCCGGGTGGCCTCCAGCAGCTCGGCGTCGTCGGCGAGCGGGGCCAGGCGGATCGCCGGGGCGAGCACGACCCGGGCCCCGCGCCGTTCCAGGAGCGTCGCGAGCTCCTCGTGGCGGCGGGCCGCGGTCACGCCGACGGCGAACCCGGCCAGCGGCTCACTGCCGGTGCTCATCGGGGAGCGCCACCTCCACCCGGTCGCCGGCGCGGCGGACCGGGAACGCCGGCAGCGCCACCCGGGGATCGTCCAGGCACGCCCCGGTCCGCAGGTCGAACACCTGCTTGTACATGGGGGACGCGACGGTCGGTGCGCCGTCCCGGGTGCCGAGGATCCCCCGCGACAGCACGTAGGCGCCGCTGAACGGGTCGAGGTTCGACAGCGCGTACAGGGCGCCGTCGAAGACCCGGAAGATCGCCACCTGCGTCCCGTCGACCATCGCGCAGGCGCCGCGCTCGGGAGTCAGGTCGGCGTAGGAGCAGATGTCGAACCAGCGGGCCGCGCCGGGCCGTGCCGCGGGCCGTGCCGCCGGGCCTCTGGTGATCGTCGCTTCGTGTGTCGTGGTCATGCGCGGCAACCTCCTGGCGGGAACTGGGCGCCGGGACCACTGCCGTCCGCGCGTGAAATCCGCGTCCGCGCGGCCCCGACGTTCATGCACCGATCCTCGGCAGGGGCCGTTTCGCGGTTGGGTCCCCTTTGTCACCGGCGTGTTAAAAGGCGCTCACGCCTCGGGCGGGGCCGCCGGTTCGAGGCGGACGGCGCAGACCTTGAACTCCGGCATCCGCGACACCGGGTCGAGGGCCGGGTTGGTGAGCAGGTTCGCGCGGCCCTCCCCGGCCCAGTGGAACGGGACGAAGACGGTGTCGGGGCGGATGGCGTCGGTGAGCCGCGCCCGGACGGTCGCCGTCCCGCGGCGGCTGCGCACCCGCACCTCGCCGCCGTCCTCGATGCCGAGCCGTTCCGCGAGGTCGGGATGCAGCTCGGCGAACGGCCCGGGCGCGGCCTCGGCCAGCGCGGCGACCCGCCTGGTCTGCGCACCCGACTGGTACTGCGCGAGGACGCGGCCCGTGATCAGGTAGACGGGGTAGCCGCCGTCGACGTCCTCGTCGGGGCCGCGATGCTCGGCCGGGACGAACCGGGCCCGCCCGTCCGGTGTCGGGAAGCGGTCGAGGTAGGGCCTCGGGGTGCCCGGATGGTCCTCCGACGGGCAGGGCCAGAACACCCCGCCCTCCGCCTCGATCCGCTCGTAGGTGATGCCGGAGTAGTCGGCGATCCCGCCCGCGGCGGCGCGGCGCAGCTCGCCGAACACCTCCGCCGGGTCGGTGCTCCACTCCCCCGGCGCCTTCAGACGCTCGGCGAGCGCACCGATGATCTCCAGGTCGGTGCGGACGCCGTCCGGCGGCGTGACGGCCCGGCGGCGGCGCAGCACCCGGCCCTCCAGGTTCGTCATCGTCCCGGACTCCTCGGCCCACTGCGCGGCGGGCAGCAGCACGTCGGCGCGCCGCGCGGTCTCCGAGGGCACGAAGTCGGCCACCACCAGCAGGTCGAGGGCATCGAGCCGCTCCTCCACGGACGCGGCGCGGGGCGCCGACACCACCGGGTTCGACCCGAACAGCAGCAGCGCCTTCGGCCCGCCGGCGGTGCCGAGCGCCGACAGCAGCTCGTACGCCGAACGTCCCGGCCCCGGCAGGGACTCCGGGTCCACGCCCCACACCCCCGCGACGTGCGCACGCGCCGCCGGGTCGTCGATCCTGCGGTAGCCGGGGAGCTGATCGGCCTTCTGCCCGTGCTCGCGTCCGCCCTGCCCGTTGCCCTGCCCGGTCAGGCATCCGTAGCCCGAGCCCGCACGGCCCGGCAGCCCGAGCGCGAGCGCGACGTTGATGAACGCGCTGACCATGTCGGTGCCCCGGGCGTGCTGCTCGGCGCCCCGCGCGGTCAGGACGTGCGCGCGGTCGGCGCGGGCCAGCAGCCGGACCGCCTCCCGCATCTGCGGGACGGGCACACCGGTGATCCGCTCGACCCGGTCCGGCCAGTAGGCGTTCACGACCGTCCGGACGGCGTCGAACCCGGTGGTCCGGGCGGCGATGTAGTCGCCGTCGGTCAGTCCCTCGCCGATCAGCAGGTGCAGCAGCCCGTTGGCGAGGGCGATGTCGGTGCCGGGCGTGGGCTGCAGGTGCAGGTCGGCCTGGCGGGCCGTGGCGGTGCGGCGCGGGTCCACGACGATGAGGGCGCCTCCGCCGTCGCGCATCTCCGTCAGGTGCCGCATGAACGGCGGCATCGTCTCGGCCGGGTTCCCGCCGGCGAGCAGCACGGCCCCGGACGCCGCCAGATCCGTGACGGGGCCGGGCAGCCCGCGGTCCATCCCGAACGCCCGGCCGGACGCCGCCGCGGCCGACGCCATGCAGAACCGCCCGTTGTAGTCGATCTGCGACGTGCCGAGCGCCACGCGGGCGAACTTGCCGAGCTGGTACGCCTTCTCGTTCGTCAGACCGCCGCCGCCGAACACCGCGACGGCGTCCGGCCCGTGCAGCGCCCGGAGCCGCGCCACCTCCGCGGCGACGCGGTCGAGCGCCTCGTCCCACGTGCAGGGCTCCAGCGGCGCGTCGCGGTCGCGGCGCATCATCGGCGTGGTCAGCCGGTCCGGGACGGTGAGCAGCTCCGCGGCCGTCCAGCCCTTCTGGCACAGCCCGCCGCGATTGGCGGGCACGTCGTCGCGGGGCGTCACCCGGATCGCGGCGCCGCTCGTCCCGGTGCCGCCGGTTTCCGTGCCGTCCCGGCTGAGGGTCATGCCGCATTGCAATGCGCAGTACGGGCAGTGCGCAGGAGTCCCGATCATGCACCGAGAATCGGCGGGCGCCGTTTCGGCGGCGAGTCCCCGGTGTGACTCCAGCGTTAAATGGCGTTCACGCCGCGCGTTCGCCGAGGCCAGAGCGCCCGCTCGGGCCACCGCCGCCCGGCGCCCGCACGGACGCTCCGGCCTTGACGTTCGCGGGTCAAGCGTTGTTGATCCCAGTCATGGCCCTTTCGTCGCCATTTACCCGGTTATCGAACGGATTCATGGCGGCACGGCGGTCACGTGGACGGATGCGGCCCCCGCCGCCGCCCGCCCCGGACCACCGCGCGATGATCACACCTAACCTCGGTACATGCCCGACCTTGCTTACTACGCCTCACTGCCGCGCTCCCGCGGCGCCGCGGCGGCGCTCCTCCTGGACGACCTCGGGCGGGTCCTGCTGGTCAAACCCACCTACAGCGAGGGCTGGTACCTGCCCGGCGGGGTCATCGAGACCGACGAGTCCCCCCTGTCGGCCTGCGTGCGCGAATGCGAGGAGGAGCTCGGCCTCGTCCCCCGCCTGAACGGCCTGGCCTGCGTCGACTGGGGTTCACCGCGCGCCGACGGCGTCGACTCCGTCAACGTGTTCGTCTTCGGCGGCACGATCACCGGCGCGGAGATCGCCGCGATCCGGCTGCCGCCCGACGAACTGTCCGACCACATCCTCGTGGCGCCGGAGAAGATCCCCGAGCTAGCGCCGCCGCACGTGGCACGCCGCATGGACCCCAGCCTGCGGGCCATCGCCGCGGGCCGCGCCGTCTACCTCGAAGACGGCCGCGAACAACCCTTCGGCGTCCCGCCCGGCTGAGCCGCCGGCGCGGCCGATTCACCCGCCCGCAGGGCCGCGCTACGCGGGCACGGCGTCCCTGGCCTGCCGCCCGCGCTCGGGATCGGCCGCGCGAGCGCAGTGCGCGCAGCAGTAGAAATGGCCGTCCACATCGATGCCGTGCCCCATGATCCGGCACTGGCAGTTCTCGCACACCGGCGCCATCCGGGTGATCGCGCACTCGAACGAGTCGAACGTGTGCACCGCGCCCTGCGCGTGCACCTCGAACGCCATGCCGTAGTCGTTGCCGCAGACCTCGCAGGTCGCCATCGCTCCGTCTCCGTTCCCCCGCCGCCCTCGCGGTCACTCCCCTACCCGGGCCGGTCCGGGTCACCCCTGCCTCACAGCCGGCGGAGACACGCTGTGCAGCGGAGTTTTCACCCACGTATGACCGCTCACACAGCGGCGAAACCCGGCGCTCCTACGGTCGTGCCGCCCAACCGACCCAGAAAGAGAGAGCCGATGACCGTCACCACCCGAGCCGCCCGCCGCGACCGCGCCCGTCCGCCGAAGGGCCGCCGTATCGACGACTGGCGGCCCGAGGACCCCGCCTTCTGGACGGCCGGCGGCGCGCGCATCGCCCGGCGCAACCTCGTCCTGTCGATCCTCACCGAGCACATCGGCTTCTCGGTGTGGACGCTGTGGTCGGTGCTCGTGCTGTTCCTCGGCCCCGCCTACGGCATCGACGCGGCCGGCAAGTTCACCCTGACCGCCGTCCCGGCGCTGATCGGGGCCGCGCTGCGGATCCCCTACACCCTCGCCGTCGCCCGGTTCGGCGGCCGCAACTGGACGATCTTCAGCACGGCCCTGCTGCTCGTCCCCGCGGTCCTCGCGGCGTTCCTCATCGAGCCCGGCGTCTCGTTCACCACCCTGCTGGTCCTGTCGGCCGTCGCCGGCGTCGGCGGCGGCAACTTCGCATCCTCGATGGCCAACATCAACGCGTTCTACCCCCAGCGGCTCAAGGGCCGGGCCCTCGGCGTCAACGCGGGCGGCGGCAACCTCGGCGTCGCGGTCGTGCAGCTCGCCGGGCTCCTCGTCCTCGCCACCGCCGGAAAGGACCACCCCGGGCTCGTCGCCGGCGTCTACATCCCGCTCATCGTCCTCGCCGCCCTCGGCGCCGCCCGCTACATGGACAACCTGACCCAGGCCCGCAACGACCGGCACGCGATGCGGGACGTCTGCAAGGACGCCCACACCTGGATCATGTCGGTGCTCTACATCGGCACCTTCGGATCGTTCATCGGGTTCGGCTTCGCGTTCGGGCAGGTCCTGCAGGTGCAGTTCGCCGCCGACTTCGACACCCCGGTCAAGGCCGCGTACCTGACGTTCCTCGGCCCCGCACTCGGCTCCCTCCTGCGCCCCGCCGGCGGGTGGCTCGCCGACCGGCTCGGCGGCGCCGCCGTCACCTTCTGGACGTTCGCCGCGATGGCCGCCGCGGCGGGCCTGGTGCTGACCGCCTCGCTGCGCGGGTCGCTGCCGCTGTTCCTCACCGGGTTCGTCCTGCTGTTCGCGTTCAGCGGCGTCGGCAACGGCTCCACCTACAAGATGATCCCGGCGATCTTCCGGGCGAAGGCGCAGCGCGGTGCCGCCCGCGGCGGCGACCCGGTCGCCGCCGAGCACGAGGCCCGCAGGCTCGCCGGCGCGCTCATCGGCATCGCGGGCGCCGTCGGCGCGTTCGGCGGCGTCCTGGTCAACATCGCCTTCCGGCAGTCGTTCCAGGCCTACGGCACCGGCGACGGCGCCTACCTCGCGTTCATCGCCTTCTACGCCGTGTGCTGCGCCCTCACCTGGATGGCCTACCTGCGGACCCGCCCGGGGAGGCCGGCGGGCGTCTGACGTCCCGCACCGCCTGCGCCGGTCGGCCCGCGCGCCGCCCCCGCGTCCGGCCGGGCCCCTCCGCGGGTTCCGGCCCCGCGGGGTCCGGCCACCGCGGCGACCGGCCCGAGGCGCGCAGCACCGACTCCCACGCGTCCCCCGGCGCCAGCGGCAGGTGCGGGACGCCCCAGTGCCACGCCGACACCAGCAGATCGGAGTCGCGCGGCTGGTACCGCTCCCCCACGGCGCGCGCCATGTCCCAGGCGTGCAGATGCCATTCCACGCAGGCCGCGCCCGCGTGGTCGCCGACGGTGTACTTGGTGCCCCGGTAGATCAGATGCGTCCGGTCCCACATGTCCGGCATCAGGTCGGCGTACGCGCCGGCCGACACCCCGAACGCCATGATCCGGTCCGGCCCCGGATCGGGCGGCAGCACCGCCAGCTCGGCCGCGTTCTGCCGCGCCTGCTGCCTGATCAGGACCGCCGCCGCCGTGTCCCGCGCGAACAGCGTGGCCAGCCGGCTGTCGGGCGCGTCCTGCAGGTACTCCAGGAAGTTCTCGGCGACGCACCGCAGATGCCCGGCCAGATCGATCAGCCGCCAGTCGGCGCAGGGCGTCGGGACGTCCCAGTCGCCGGCCTTCTCCGCCAGCGCACGGATCGCCCGCACCCCGTCCTGGTAGGACTCGAGTACGCGGTGCCGGTCCGGCGGCGTGCGCTCCACGTGACTTCCCCCCGCGTCCAGAGCACCGTGTGCCCTCTCCGCCGGGACGCGGCCTCGCGCCCGTCGCGGCAGGCGACGTGCGGCACGGGCCTCCCCCGGCGTTCCCCGAGAGGGCAGACTCTCAAAGTTCGGTGGCCTGTGCCACCCGGTCACGCTGTGTCGTCACACGTCGGAGACGGCTCAGACGATCACGGTGGGCCGCGTCCGGAAGCTGAGCCGGTGCGCCTCGCGGGCCGTGCGCAGCCGGTCGACCTCGTCGGTCCACGGGGCCACCGCCGGGCGCGCCTTGGCCTTGCGGTAGGCGATCTCCGCCGCGCGGCGCGTCCGGGCGTCCTGCGACTCGGCCGCGTACACCTTCGGTCCCATCGCGGCCCGCTCGGACGCCTCGGCGGCGGCGAGCACGGACGTCATCGCCTTGTCGAACGCCACCGTCAGCTCCCGCAGCATCGGCTCGGGCGCGTCCTGGCCCTGCGCGTCCCGCAGCGCCCGCTCCGCCTCGCCGGCCGCCGCCAGCCGCGCCTCGTACTCGGCGGCCAGCCGCTGGTCGGCCTCGTGCAGTTCCGCGACGTCCTTGCTCACCCGGCGCCCCAGCGGCATGGTGGTACTCCCTCAACGGTCTTCGAATCCGGTCGGGGCCAGCGTACGCGGGCCTGCGGCGTGTCGCGGCGGTGGACACCCGGCTTCGGCCCTTTACACAGTAAGGTCGGTGCTCATGGTCAGGCAGCCCAGCATCAACGCCCAGCACCGCACGCCGCTGTCCACCGAGCGGATCATCGAGGCGGCCCTGCGGATCGTCGACGGCCAGGGACTCGGCCGGCTCACCATGCGCCGGCTCGGCGACGCGCTGGAGGTCGAGGCGATGGCGATCTACCACCACCTCCCCCGCGGCAAGGAGCAACTCCTGGACGGCCTCGTCGCGCACGTCGCGTCCGCCCCCCTGCACGCGGACGGCGCGGCGTCCGGGACATGGCGGGACGTCCTGCGCGCGTGGGCCGCCGACTACCGGGGCCGGCTGCTCGCGCACGCCGGCGTGCTGCCCCTCGTCGTCACCCGCCGCAACCCCGCCGCGCTCACCGCCACGGTCGCGTCACTGCGCGAGGTCCTCCGCCGCGGCGGCGTCGCGGAGGACACGGCGGCGGTCGCCGCGCACACCCTCCTCGGCTACGTGATCGGCCACGCCGCCCTGGAGGTGCGGGACACCATGGAGGACGGCGCGGACCGCCCGGTCGACTGGGACGCCCGCTTCACCGCCGGCCTCGACCTCGTCATCGGCGGCGCGGGCTAGCCGCCCGCCGCCCGTTCAGTCCTCCACCACGAGGACCTCCAGGTGGCAGGGGCCGTGAACGCCCTCCACCCGGACCATCTCGATGCCGTCGGTGGCGGAGGGACCGCTGATCCACGTCAGCGGACGCGCCGGGTCCAGCCGCCCGACCGCCTCCGGGACCGTTCCCGCGATCTGGTCGGCGTGCACCACGCACAGGTGGTAGCCGGGGACGAGGGACAGCACCCGCCGCCCCTGCGCGCGGCCGCCGTCCAGGACGACCGTGCCCGTCTGCGCCACCGCCGCCGCGCAGCCGGTGACCACGCCGTCCACGGCGGCGAGGGTGCCGAGGTCCACCGCCGGGGTGTCGGCCAGCGCCCGGACGCCGTCCAGCTCCGCCAGCCACCCGAACGGCAGGTCCGCCGGGACGACGATCTCCTCGACCTCCCGTCCCCACAGCGCGGCGGCCACCGCGGTGCCCAGCTCGTCCGCGCTCACATGCCGCACCGCCGCCCGGTTGTCGGCGAGCCGCTCGGTGAACAGCGCGACGACGTCCGCCCTCGCCGCGGCCTCCGCCTCGGGCAGCCGGCGTGCGTAGCCGCGCGGCACCGGCGGACGCGCGCCGCCCGCCCCGCCGAGCGCCTCCCGCACCCGCCGCAGCACCTCCGCCCGCGACCCGGCGCCGCCGCCCGCGGTCACCGCCGCCTCCGCGTACCGGCCGTCACGGCCGCGTCCACGCCGTCACGGCCGCCTCCGCGTCCACCAGGCGCGGAAGCTCTCGGCCGGCGGCGCGGGCAGGTCGCGGGCCTCCGTCCACGCCCCGAGCAGGCCCGGCAGGCGGCGGATCCGCCCGCCGCGCGACAGCAGCCGCGCCCACCGTGCGCCGCGCCGCACCGCCGTCTCGTGGCGGCGCGGGTCGCCCATCGTCCACGCGAGGCCGCGCATCAGCACCAGCTCGGGCGTCGGGACGGGACGCCTGCGGCGCGACTCGACCACCTTCCCTCGCAGATGGACCAGCACGTCCGGAATGTCGATCTTCACCGGGCACACGTCGGCGCAGGCGCCGCAGAGCGTGGACGCGTACGGCAGCGACGCATCGGCGGCGCGCTCCACACCGCGCATCTGCGGGGTGAGGATCGCGCCGATCGGCCCCGGGTAGACCGGCCCGTACGCCTGACCGCCCGTCCGCTCGTAGACGGGGCAGACGTTCATGCAGGCCGAGCAGCGGATGCAGCGCAGCGCCGCGCGTCCGACCTCGTCGGCGAGGGCCTTGGTGCGGCCGTTGTCGAGCAGCACGAGGTGGAACTCGCGCGGCCCGTCGCCCGGCGTCACCCCCGTCCACGTCGAAACGTACGGGGTCATCCGGTCACCCGATGACGAACGCGGCAGAAGCTGGAGGAACACCTCCATGTCCGCCCAGGTCGGGACGACCTTGTCGATCCCGGCGACGGAGATCAGCGTCTCGGGAAGCGTGAGGCACATCCGCGCGTTGCCCTCGGACTCCAGCACCACGGCCGTCCCCGTCTCCGCCACCAGGAAGTTCGCGCCGGTGACCCCGACGCGGGCGCGCAGGAACCCGTCGCGGAGGTGGGCGCGGGCGGCGGCGGCCAGCGCCGCGGGGTCGTCGGACGGGCCGGGCCCGGCGGCGGGCACCTCCCGCCGGAACAGCTCCCTGATCTCCGCACGGTCGCGGTGGATCGCCGGCGACAGCAGGTGCGAAGGCCGGTCCCCGCCGAGCTGGACGACCATGTCGGCGAAGGCGGTCTCGCGGGCCGCGACGCCCATGCGGGCCAGCGCGTCGTTCAGGCCGATCTCCCGCGTGGTCGCGGAGGAGGCCTTCACGACCTCCTCCGCGCCGGCCGCCCGCACCAGGCCGGTGACGATCCGGCGCGCCTCGGCCGCGTCCACCGCCCAGTGGACGACGCCGCCCGCCTCGGTCACCGCCCGCTCCAGCTCCGCCAGGTGGAGGTCGAGGTCGAGGAGCGTCCCGTCCCGGACGGCACGCCCGGCCTCGCGCAGTTCCTCCCAGTCGGCGGGCTCCTCGGCCGCGGCGGCCTCCCGCTCCCTGACGGCCGCGGTCGCGCCGCGCAGGTTGCGGCGCAGCCGGGTGTCGGCCAGCGCGGACCGCGCCGCGGCGGCGAACTTCGGCGCCGGCGGCGGAACCGGCCCGCCCGTCCCGGCGGAGGACGGGGGCGTCCGCGGGACGGGGCCCGTCACGCCGGCCCCGTCTCGGCGAGGATCTCGGCCAGGTGCATGGTGCGGACGCCGCCGCGCAGCCGCGACAGCGCGCCGCCGATGTGGGCCAGGCAGGAGTTGTCGACCGCGCACACCACGTCGGCGCCCGTGCCGCGGATGTGCCCGACCTTGTCGGCGACCATCGCGACCGACACGTCCGCGTTCTTCATCGCGAAGGCGCCCCCGAACCCGCAGCACTCCGCCGCCGCGGGCAGTTCCACCAGGTCGAGGCCCTTGACGGCGCGCAGCAGCCGCAGCGGCCGGTCGCCCACGCCGAGCGTGCGGGCGGACTGGCAGGACGGGTGGTAGGTGACCCGGTGCGGGAAGTAGGCGCCGACGTCGGTGACGCCGAGGACGTCGACGAGGAACTCCGTCAGCTCGCAGACGGTGAGGGCCTCGGCGGCGCGGGCCAGGCCCGGGTCGCGGGACGCCCGCGCGATCCGCGGGTAGGCGTCGCGGACGGTGGCCGCGCAGGACGCGGACGCGGCGACCACGACCTCGGTGCCCTCGAACGCGGCCGTGTACGCGCGGGCGAGGCCGGCGGCCTCGCGGTGGTAGCCGGACGTCCAGTGGATCTGGCCGCAGCACGTCTGCCCCGGCGGGTACACGACCTCGTGCCCCAGCCGTTCCAGCAGGACGGTCACGGCCTTCGCGGTGCCGGGGAACAGCGCGTCGTCGAAGCAGGCGACGGACAGCGCGACCCGCACCGGCCTCACTCCCCCCACGCCTCGCAAAGCCGTTCCCGCCGAACATCGTAGGGGTTTCCGCTCCCCGACGGCGTGTCGTTCTTCATCCGTCACGTGCGGGAGGGACGCTGTGCCTGGCACCCCGGGGTGAGACGGGTCACAGCGCTCCGGTACCCCGGTACCAAACGACAACCGTCCCAACGGGCTATAGCCGGTCATGGCGAACCGTTCCACACTGGGGTGCGTCAATTAGAGAAAGCACCACGACCGACCAGTAGTTGAGACCGGAGGCACCACGATGTGCCCGCACCAGCCGCCCTGTCCCGCACACACTGCACCCGACCGCGACGCCGCCCGGACGCTGATCTCGCACCCCGAGCAGGGGTGGAGCCTGCTGTGCAACGGCGTCGTGCTCTTCGAGGACACCGGTGAGCTGCTGCCCGACGGGGGAATCATCGCACCGCACCGGCCGACGGACCTGCAGGCTCCGTCCGCCGCTTGAACGGGGTCTCCACGGGGGACTAGTTCGAACGGATGATCATCCTCGGGGGCACGGCCACCTGCCCGGAGTCTCCGGGCCCGCACGGGGCCCGGAGCAGATCCGCCACTACTCCCGGCCGCCCGTCCGCACCGGACGGGCCGCCCATCTCCGCAACCACGGCTCCGCCGCCCTCCCGGCCGCGGCGGGGTCCCGGTTCAGATCGTGCCGCTCCCCCGCCAGCACCGCGACATGCGCCGCGTCCGCCGCGTCCGGAACACCGAACGGGTCACGGTCGCCGTTGACGACGAGGACCTCCACCCCCGCCGAACGCAGCTCCTCCACCCGGGTCTTCTCCGGGTTGCGCGGCGGGCGGAGCGGGAAGGCCAGCGCCACGACGCCCGCCGCACCGGCGGGCGCCGCCGTCCGGCACACCACCCGGGCGCCGTTGCTCCGCCCGCCCTGGATCAGAGGGACGTCCCCGAACCCGTCCCGGACCACGCCGACGATCTCCAGCCACGCCTCGTCCTGCTTCGCCGCGGGGCCCGGTGCGCGGCGCCCGGCGAGCCGGAACGGCTGCGTCACCCGCGCGACGGCGCCTCCCAGGCCGAGCGCGGTCTCCCGGACGGCCAGCAGGTCGGGCGCGTCCACTCCCCCGTTCGACCCGTGCGTCAGCACCAGCAGGAACGGCGGATCGGCCGCCTCGTCCAGCGTCACCTCCGCCGGCCCGTGCACCGTCACGATCTCCATGCGGCTCACCGTAGCCGCCCGCGGGACGATCACTGCGGCAGACTGTCCCCATGGAGAAGATGACCGACGAAGAGTGGCGCGACTTCGTCTCCGAGGGCACCCGCACCGGCAAGGCGGGCGTCACCCGCAAGGACGGAACACCGCACGTCACGCCGGTCTGGTTCGTCCTCGACGGCGACGACGTGCTGTTCAACACCGGCCGCGACACCGTCAAGGGCCGTAGCCTGGCCCGCGACCCGCGCGTCTCGATCTGCGTGGACGACCAGACGCCGCCGTTCTCCTACGTGCTGCTCCAGGCCGAGGCGTCCCTCGTCGAGGACCTCGGCGAGATGCGCCGCTGGGCCACCGTCATCGGCCGCCGCTACATGGGCGCGGAACGCGCCGAGGAGTTCGGGGCCCGCAACGCCGTCCCCACCGAGTACCTCGTCCGCGCCCGCATCACCAAGGTGGTCGCCGAACGCGCCATCGCGGACTGACGGGTTCAGGCGTCGGGCCAGCCGGGGACGGGCGTGCCCGTCGCGAGGCGGAGCCGCTCGGCGAAGCTCTCGTGCAGCAGCGGACCCCACGCGTAGTCGCTCGGGACCCGCACCGCCTTTCCGAGCACCTCGTGCGTCTCGCCCGGCCGCCGCTCGGCCGGGCCGTCGGCGTACCGGACGCCGAGCAGCGCGTACATGTGGTCGAGGGCGCCGAAGGCCTCACCGGTGAGCGCGGGGAGCGTCCCGTCCGACGCCGCCTGCTCCAGGACCGGCTCCCACCACAGGTCGGCGGGTTCGCCGTCCTCCTCGCCGTCGCCGAAGTCGCGGCGCAGCCGCGCCCGGACCTGCCCCGCGGTGCCCGGGTCGGCCAGGCCCCGCCGCCACACCTCGCCCGCCTCGGCGGCGCGTCCCCGCAGCGGCAGCGTCCGCGCCAGCAGCTCGGTGGCCAGCGGCCCCACCTCCAGGTCGGGCGGCTCCTCCCCCAGCGCCGCGCCGAACGCGCCGATCGCCTGATCGAGGTAGGAGATGCCGAGCGCCACGGCGAGCCGCGCGTAGGCGTACGGGGCGGTGGCCCGGTCGATCAGCCTGAGCCCGGCGGCGAGGATCCGCTGGGCCCGCGCGGGATCGCCGCGTTCCAGCAGCCGCTGGGCCAGGTCGTGCGCGGCGGGCGGCCCGTACTCGGCGTCACCGGTCCCGATCACCGCCTCCCAGTGCTCGCGGGCCTCGTCGAACTCGCCGGCGTCGTCGGCGATCCGGGCGAGCGCCAGGTGGGCGGGCGGAAGGTAGGCGGCGTTGCCGAAGTCGACCACGACCCGCCAGGCGGGCGCCGCCCGGCCGTGCTCACCGGCCCGCTCGTGCGTGAGGGCCAGATGGTAGGCGGCGCGCGGCCCGTACTCGGGATCCCCGGTGGCGATCGCGGCGCGGTCCGCCTCCCGCGCCCCCTCCACGTCACCGGAGTCGTCGAGGACGACGGCCAGCCCCAGCGCGGCCTGCGCCCGCCAGGGCGTCTCACCGAGCGCGAGCACCCTCTCGAACAGCGGCGCCGCCCTCTCCGCCGCACCGTTCTCGGCGAGGTTCCGCGCCTCCTCGCACAACTGCGCCGGGTCGTCGGACACACGCTCCGGTGACTCGCTCATCGATCTGCCCTCTGGGGGTCGGGGTCGCCGGAAAAGCCTAGCGATCCGGCCCTTCCACGTCTCGCGGCGACACCCTGAACCTCACCAAGATCACGAATTGTGCCCCCGCTTCCGGGCTCAGTCCTCGAAGGCGTCCGGGGGCGGGCAGGAGCAGACGAGGTTGCGGTCGCCGTACGCCTGGTCGATGCGGCGGACGGGCGGCCAGTACTTGTCGTCGCGCAGGGCGGGGACGGGGTAGGCGGCCTCCTGGCGGGTGTAGGCGTGCTTCCAGTCGTCGGAGATGAGGCAGGCGGCGGTGTGCGGGGCGTTCTTGAGGGGGTTGTCCTCGCGGTCGTAGCCGCCGTCGGCGACCCGCTGGATCTCGCGGCGGATCTCGATCATGGCGTCGCAGAACCGGTCGAGCTCGGCGAGGTCCTCGGACTCGGTCGGCTCGATCATCAGGGTTCCGGCGACGGGGAACGACAGGGTCGGGGCGTGGAAGCCGTAGTCGATGAGGCGCTTGGCGACGTCCTCGGCGGTGATCCCGGTCTCCTTCGTGATCTTCCGGAGGTCGGCGATGCACTCGTGGGCGACGAGGCCGTTGCGGCCGGTGTACAGGATCGGGTAGTGCGGCGCGAGGCGGGCGGCGAGGTAGTTGGCGCCGACGATCGCACCCTCGGTGGCGGCGCGCAGGCCGTCCGGGCCCATCATCGCGATGTACGCCCAGGAGATCGGCAGGATGCCCGCCGAGCCCCACGGCGCCGCGGAGATCGGGCCGACGCCCGTCTCGGGGCCCGCCTCGGCGCGGAGCGGGTGGTTCGGCAGGAACGGGGCCAGGTGCTCGCGGACGCCGATCGGCCCGACGCCGGGGCCGCCGCCGCCGTGCGGGATGCAGAACGTCTTGTGCAGGTTGAGGTGCGAGACGTCCGACCCGAACTCGCCGGGACGGGCCAGGCCGACGAGCGCGTTGAGGTTGGCGCCGTCCACGTAGACCTGGCCGCCGGCCTCGTGCACGGCCGCGCACACGTCGGTGATCGTCTCCTCGAAGACGCCGTGCGTGGACGGGTAGGTCACCATGATCGCGGCGAGCCGGTCGCCGTGCCGGCCGATCTTGGCGTGCAGGTCGTCGAGGGCGACGTTGCCGCCTTCGTCGCACTTGACGACGACGACGCGCATCCCGGCCATGACGGCGCTGGCGGCGTTGGTGCCGTGCGCGGACGACGGGATCAGGCACACGTCCCGGTGCCGCTCGCCGCGGGATGCGTGGTAGCCGCGGATGGCGAGCAGGCCGGCCAGCTCGCCCTGCGAGCCGGCGTTCGGCTGGACGGAGACTTCGGCGTACCCGGTGATCTCGGCGAGCGCGCGCTCCAGTTCGCCGATCAGCTCGACGTAGCCGGCGGCCTGGTCGACGGGGGCGAACGGGTGGATGTCCGCGAACTCCGGCCAGGTGATCGGCTCCATCTCGGCGGTGGCGTTCAGCTTCATCGTGCAGGAACCGAGCGGGATCATGGAGCGGTCGAGGGCGATGTCCTTGTCCTGGAGTCTGCGCAGGTAGCGCAGCATCGCGGTCTCGGAGCGGTGCGCGTGGAAGACCGGGTGGGTCAGGTAGGGGCTCTCGCGGCGCAGCCCGTCCGGGAGCGCCTCGGCCGCCTCGGCGGCGCCGGCGGCCGGGACGCCGAACGCCTCCAGGACGGCGGTGACGTGCCGGGGCAGCGTCGTCTCGTCGCAGGCGATCCCGACGTGGTCGGCGCCGGCGGGACGCAGGTTGATCCCGCGCTCGCGGGCCGCGGCGACGACCTCCGCGGCGCGGCCGGGGACGCGGGCGAGGACGGTGTCGAAGAACGCGTCGTGGACGATCTCCACGCCGCCGCCGCGCAGCCCCGCGGCGATCTCCGCGGCGCGGCGGTGCGTCCGCTGGGCGATCGCGGCGAGTCCCTCCGGCCCGTGGTAGACGGCGTACATGCTCGCCATGACGGCGAGGAGGACCTGCGCGGTGCAGATGTTGCTGGTGGCCTTCTCGCGCCGGATGTGCTGCTCGCGGGTCTGCAGCGCCAGCCGGTGCGCGGGGGCGCCGCCGGCGTCGACGGACACGCCGACGAGCCGTCCGGGGAGCTGCCGCTGGATCCCCTCGCCGACCGCCATGTAGCCGGCGTGCGGGCCGCCGAAGCCGTACGGGACGCCGAACCGCTGCGTCGAGCCCACGGCGATGTCGGCGCCGGACTCGCCCGGCGGGCGCAGCAGCGTCAGCGCGAGCAGGTCGGCGGCGACGACGACCCTGGCGCCGCGGTCGTGCGCCTGGCCGATGACCGGCTCCAGGTCGCGGACGGCGCCGGACGCGCCCGGGTACTGCAGCAGCACGCCGAAGAAGTCCCCCTCGGGAAGCCCGCCGGCCAGGTCGGCGGTGACCACCTCGATGCCGAGCGGGACGGCCCGCGTCCGCACGACGTCGATCGTCTGCGGGAGGGCGTCGGCGTCGACCAGGAACGTCCCTGGGTCCTTGCGCCTGGAGACGCGGTGGGCGAGGGCCATCGCCTCTGCGGCGGCGGTTCCCTCGTCCAGCATGGACGCGTTCGCGACCGGCAGGCCCGTCAGGTCGGCGACCACGGTCTGGAAGTTCAGCAGGGCCTCAAGGCGCCCCTGGGATATCTCCGGCTGGTAGGGGGTGTAGGCGGTGTACCAGCCGGGGTTCTCCATGACGTTGCGCAGGATGACGGCCGGGGTGACCGTGCCGTGGTAGCCGAGGCCGATCATGGACGTCAGGACGGTGTTGCGGGCGGCGAGCTCGCGCAGCCGTTCCAGCGCGGCGGGCTCGCTCAGCGCGGGCGGCAGGTCCAGCGGCCTGGACGTGCGGATCGCGGCGGGCACCGCGTCGTCGATGAGGGCCTCGATGCCGGAGTAGCCGATCACGGCGAGCATCCGGGCCTGGTCGGCGGCGGAGGGGCCGACATGCCGGTCGGCGAACGTGGAACGGGGGTGCTGCGGCGAGGCCACGGGGGCGAAGAACTGGGCGGTCATGGAGAGCCTCCTGGCTGCTGCGATGCTCAGATCCGCCGCCGGCGCGGGGCCGGCGGCCGGTCTCCCCCTCTGTCATCGGCACCTGAGAGCTTCACCCGCGCGGCGGGGTTTCCCCTTCGGTGAGACGCCCTTCCCCGCGTGCGGGGACCGACGCCTGCTTTCCAGAGGTGCCTCGCCCAGCGGTCCTTTTGCCTGAGAGGTTCCGGGGAGGTTGCCCCTTCGGCGCCCCACGCTGGCGGCGTGGGGTCTCTCCCGCACAGGGTCGACGGCATGTCCTCGACAAACCCTACCCAAAGCCGCGGCCCGGGATCGGCCCTCCCCGGCCCGGCGCGAGCGACCGGCGGCATCCCGCCTTACCAATGAGTAGGATATGGAGGTCTGACCTGGGAGGTAACGGGCCTCGGGGCCTCGGGACGCGAGATGGGGCTGCCGGTGCACACACGACGGCCGGACGGCCGCCGGCCGCTCGACGGCGCGCCGCCGGTTCTGGGACGCTGATCGCGATGACGGATGGTCAGGGCGGCGGTACGGCGTGACGCAGACCCGCGACGGAACGGTGCGTCCCAGGCAGGGCGCGGCCTCAGGTGTGCCCGTCGACGAGCCCGCCCAGCCCGACCGGATCCGCCGCCCGTCGGACGCCATCAGGTTCGCCGCGTCGGTGACCGGCCTGGCGGCGGTGATGCTGCTGGTGTCGTTCGCGAAGGGGACGACGCACGGCCTGCACGCCGACATCCAGGAGGGCACCGCGCACGCGCCCTGGCTGCTGCTGTCCCTGGCCACGCTGATCTCCAGCTTCGGCGTGCTGGCCGCGCCGATCGCGTTCGGCATCGAGCGGCTGTTCCACAAGGACGGGACGCGTGTCGCGATCGCGCTGCTGGCCGCCATGATCGCATTCGGGATCACGGTCGGGCTGGACGACCTCGTGGTGCGGGCGGCGCCCGGCGGCGTCTTGGACTCGCTGATCTGGGGCGGCACGGAGACGGCCCCCATCCACACCGACATCGCCCCCGTGATCGCTTTCGTCAGCGCGGTCGGAATGGCCGGGCGCGCCCGGTGGCAGGCCGCGACGTGGACGATGATCGGGCTGGCGGCGCTGACCGGCCTCACCGCCAACTACGCCTCGGTGTCCGCGCTGGCGGCCACCTACTTCCTCGGACGCGCCATCGGCCACGGCACCCTGTACGTCGTCGGCACGCCGAACCCGCGTCCCGCGGGCACGGCGGTCGTCGCGGCGCTCGAACGGCTCGGGCTGCGCCCGGAGCGGGCCGCGCGCCTGGACGACCCCGCCGGCGGCGCCGAGGAGACCCGCCGGTACGGCGTCGTCCTCGCCCCCCGTCCCGAGGACGGGGACGGGGACGGGGACGAGGAGGGGGACGGCGGCGGTGCGCGTCTCCCGGTCCGCCACGGCGGCCGCGGCGAATGGGACCTCGAACTCCGCGTCTTGGACCGCGACCAGCAGACGGCGGGGGTGCTGTATCGCGTCTGGCGGCTGCTGCGGCTGCGGTCCACGACGACGGGGCGGGCGCTGCGGTCGCTGCGCAGGTCCCTGGAGCAGGAGTCGCTGATGGCGTACGCGGTGGACGCCGCGGGCGCCCGGACCCCCCGTCTGGTCGGCACGTCGGAGGTCGGCACGGAGGCGGCGCTGCTGGCGTTCGAGCACGTGCCGGGGCGGCGGCTCGCCGACGTCCCCGGCGAGGAGATCACCGACGCGCTGCTGACGGACGTGTGGCGGCAGTTCCGTTCGCTGCAGGCGGGCCGGCTCGCGCACCGGCGGCTGCAGGACGAGGCCATCGTGGTCGGCGGCGACGGCCGCGCCTACATCACCGACCTGCGGGCCGGGGAGACCGCGTCGGGCGACCTGGCGCTGCGGCTCGACCTGGCGCAGCTGCTGACGACGCTCGCGCTGCGGGCGGGGCCGGAGCGGGCGGTCCGCACCGCCGCGTCGGTGCTGGGCGAGGAGCCTCTGGCCGCCGCGGTGCCGCTGCTGCAGAGGGTGGCGCTGTCGCGGACGACCCGGACGGCGCTGCGCCACGACCGGGAGGTGCTGACCCGCATCCGGGAGCAGATCGTCCGGTTGAAGCCGGAGACGGAGGTCGCACCGGCCAGGCTGGAACGGTTCCGGCCCCGGACGATCTTCAGCATCGTGGCGCTGTCGATCGCGGCCTACATCGTCATCCCGCAGGTCGCGAGCATGGACGTGGGGACCATGGCGTCCGCGGCGAGCTGGCAC
The DNA here is from genome assembly GCF_043198445.1 of Spirillospora sp. NPDC048823. Lineage (NCBI taxonomy): Bacteria > Bacillati > Actinomycetota > Actinomycetes > Streptosporangiales > Thermomonosporaceae > Spirillospora > Spirillospora sp. NPDC048823. The sequence goes on from NZ_JBICUT010000008.1 coordinate 48,395, forward strand.
TGGGCCCTGGCCGCGCTGGGCGGGGCGGCCCTCACCTACGTGGCCGCGGCGCTCATGCTGATGGGGTTCGTGCCGGAGCGGCTGCCGCTGGGGCGGACGGTGCTGGTCCAGGTCGCCGCGTCGTTCGTGAAGCTGGTGGCGCCGGCGGCCGTGGGCGGCGTCGCGGTCAACACCCGCTACCTGCAGCGCTCGGGGCTGCGGCCCGGCCTGGCGGTGGCGAGCGTCGGCGCGTCGCAGCTGATGGGGCTGGTCACGCACATCCTGCTGCTGATCCTGTTCGGGTTCCTCACCGGCTCGACGACGAAGGCGACACAGGACCTCGCGCCGTCCCGCACGATCGTCATCGCGGTGCTGTCGCTGGGGCTGCTGGCGGGGCTGGCGATGACCGTCCCGCGGGTCCGGCGGGAGGTCACGTCGCGGCTGAAGAGCATGTTCTCCGGTGTGGTGCCCCGGCTGGTGGACGTCCTGCAGACCCCGAAGAAGCTGGTCACGGGAATGGGCGGGACGCTGCTGCTGACGGCGGCGTTCGTGCTCTGCCTGGACGCCTCGATCCGCGCCTTCGGCGGGTCGCTGCCGCTGACGACCGTCGTGGTGGTCTTCCTCACCGCCAACGCGGTCGGGTCGGCGGCACCGACGCCCGGTGGCCTCGGCGCCGTCGAGGGGGCCCTGACGCTCGCGCTGACGATCTCGGGGCTCACCGCGGAGACGGCGACGTCGGCGGTGCTGCTCTTCCGGCTTCTCACGCTGTGGTTGCCGGTCCTGCCGGGATGGGGCGCGTTCACCTACCTGCAGCGCCGGGAGTCGCTCTGATCGCCTGCCCGTGGTCGTCAGGCCGTGGTCGTCAGGCCGTGGTCGTCAGGCCGTGGTCGTCAGGCCGTGGTCGTCAGCCGGTGCGGCGGGCGCGCCGCCGGCCGGCCAGTTCGTCGTGGGGGTGCTCGGACGGGTCGTCGTCGGCGGCGGCGGCCCGCTCACCGGGTAGTTCCGCGAGGCTGCCCTCCACCTCCTGCCACACCCTCCCGAGCGCGATGCCGAACACGCCCTGCCCGCCTTGCAGCAGATCGACGACCTCGTCGGGCGAAGTGCACTCGTACACGCTGACGCCGTCGCTCATCAGCGTGATCTGCGCCAGGTCCCGGACGCCCCGGTCCCGCAGGTGGGTGACGGCCGTGCGTATCTGCTGCAGCGACACACCGGTGTCCAGGAGCCGCTTCACGACCTTCAGGACGAGGATGTCGCGGAAGCTGTAGAGCCGCTGGCTGCCCGACCCGTGCGCCGGCCGCACGCTCGGCTCCACCAGTTTCGTGCGCGCCCAGTAGTCGAGCTGCCGGTAGGTGATCCCCGCCGCCGAGCACGCGGTCGGGCCGCGGTAACCGACATCCTCCGGCGGCGCCGAGACCTGGGTTTCGAAGAGCAGGCCCTGCTCTCCGGCCTGCCGGGACGCCATGTGCCTGTCGGGGGTCGCCTTGCCCTCGCCGCTGCTCACCGCCACGCGGACCTCCGGCTTCTATCAGCCCGTGCCGCTTCGTCAAGGGGGTTTGACGAATTACACCACGGGTGTTCCACCAGCACGGTAGGTGCCGGTCAGGGTGTGGTCAACGTTCACCGTCGGCGCGTCGCATGCCCGGATGAACCGGCTTCACGTGGGCAAACTGCGCACCTTCACCGCCTCACCACTCTTACCCCGGAGGCCGCCCGGTAAAAACCGGCAGGTCCGGGGCGATGCACAACCAATCGCGGCAGGGCATGACCATACACCCGAGGGTGACATTCCCCACGTTCGCTCTATGCCCCGCGCAGTCGCGGTCATGCGGACCCGGCGGCGGGCGTCCGTCAGCCCGCGCGGCCGAAGTCCTCCGGGGAGATGGTGTCGAGGAACTCGCGGAACTTCTCCACCTCGTCCTCCTGCTCGTCCGGGATGGCCACTCCGGCCTCTTCGAGGACGTCCTCGCTGGCGAAGATCGTGGCGCCGGTGCGCAGGGCCAGGGCGATGGAGTCGGAGGGGCGGGCGCTCACCTCGACGCCGTTGGAGAAGATGAGGTCGGCGAAGAAGATGCCTTCGCGCAGCGCCGTGATGTTGACGGTGCGGAGCTGCACGCTGAGGGCGTCGAGCACGTCGCGGAACAGGTCGTGGGTGAGGGGGCGGGCGGGCAGAACCCCCTGCTGGGCGAAGGCGATCGCGGTCGCTTCCACCGCCCCGATCCAGATGGGCAGGTAACGATCGCCCTCCGTCTCCTTCAACAGGACGATCGGCTGATTGGAGGGCATCTCGACCCGGACGCCGACGACCTCCATCTGCTTCACTGCGGCTCCCTGCTGGTTCTCGCTATCTCGATCACCACGTGCAGCGGATCGATTCGTGACCGAACCCTGTAGCCAACGTACACCCCGCCCCGGACAGCTCGTGTTGCCGCGGGTCCGGCAAAATCCTCCGCGGCGCCCATGATCAGCGGTCGAGGCTTTCACGGAGACCGGCCGACACCAGGGCGGCGTGGAGCCTGACCGACAGGGCGGCGATCTCCCGCGCGATCTCGGCGGCCTGCTCGTGGGCGCCCCGGCTGCGGCGCCGCAGCTGCGGCGCGACCATCTGCTCGATGAGGCCCGCCTGCCGGTCGGCGGCGGCCTTGACCGCCCGCAGGTGCCGGACCTCGAATCCGAACTCGCCGAGCGCCGCGGCGGCCCGCGCGATGCTGAGCGCGTCGCCCTCGTAGTGCGCGCCGGCCCTGCGGACGAGCCCGTACTCCTCCAGCCTGGCCAGGAGGGCCTCGTCGATGCCGGCGCCGTCCAGGAGCTGGCGGCGCGTCAGCCGGACGGCGGGGTCGTCGGCGGTGGTGTCGGCGGCGACGAGCGTGCGGGGGCGGCGCTGCGGCGTACCGGGGTCGCCGGGCTTGCGGGAGCCGAGCGGCGGAACGCTCTCGCCGCGGTCGCACGCCTCCAGATGCTGCCGGATGACGCGCAGCGGCAGGTAGTGGTCGCGCTGCGCGGCGAGGACGAACCGGAGCCGCTCCACGTCGGCGGCGCCGAACTTGCGGTAGCCGGACGGGCTGCGCTGCGGCTCGACCAGGCCCTCGGACTCCAGGAACCGGATCTTGGAGATGGTGATGTCGGGGAATTCGGGCCGGAGCAGCCCGAGGACGTCCCCGATCGTCATCAGGGACCGGGCTGGCTGCGCGTTCAAGGCCCCTCCCATCGTCGCCGCGACCTCGTGTCGTGCTCGCCGTGCTCCGCCGGTCAGCCGTGCGCCGGGTTGGTCAGGAACACCAGCCGGAACTTTCCGATCTGGACCTCGTCGCCGCCCGACAGCGCGGCCTGGTCGATCCGCTGCCGGTTGACGTAGAGGCCGTTGAGGCTGCCCACGTCGCGGACGGAGAACGCACCGCCCTGGCGGGAGAACTCGGCATGCCTGCGGGAGACGGTGACGTCGTCCAGGAAGATGTCGCTCTCGGGGTGCCGGCCGGCGGATGTGCGGTCCTTGTCGAGGAGGAAGCGGCTGCCGGCATTGGGGCCCCGCTTGACCACGAGCAGCGCCGTCCCCGGAGGGAGGGCCTCCATGGCCATCTGGTCGGGGCCGGCCGGCTCCTCGGCGCCCGCGTCGGTGTCCAGGGCCTCGAACCCGCCGATGGAGATCGTGGACGTGGACTCACCAGGGGACTCGCGGGGAGGCGGCGACGGCGAACTCCGCGTCAGCGGAGTGCCGCAGTTCGAGCAGAAGCGGGCATCGTCCGGGTTGGCGTGACCGCACTGCGTGCAGTAGACGCTCGGCATCGATCGGCTCGGCCTCCTACCATCGGCGTACCGCCCGCGGCCGTCCCGCCGCAGCGGGAGCCGCCTGCGCCACGCGCATCCATCAAACCAACCCACGCCGGGGACCCGTCCCCCGACCACGGTCCAACTCACCGGCCGCTCACGCGACGGTCGCCGCAACTTACGCGGGTATTACCCGAGGGGTCAACTGGAACGGTGAGCCGACCGGTCCAAACTACATTCGTCAATGATCGCAGGTCTATGCCGCCGCGCGGACGGCCCGATCGCGACGCCTGTGCCGGGCGCCCGGTTCACCGCTTCCCCCGTTCCCTCTACGGAGACCGTATCGCGCCGACGGTCACTTTCGCGCGCGGGTTGATCAGGACGGACGCCCCCGCTCCCTGGAGCGTCTTCACCAGGCCGCCGGGGATGTTCAGGGCGGTCGTCATCGTGTGGGGGTCGCCGATGGCGAGGAAGCGGTACGGGGCGGTGAGGGGCTCCCCGTCGGCCAGGATGCCGCCGGGGCCGTCCAGGAAGTAGGTGTCGACCCCGGCGCGCACGTTGTTGACCTGGACGACCTCCGCGCCCGCGTCCCGGAGTTCCTCCAGGGCGTCGAGCAGGTTGATCGCCTTGACGCCGCCGCCCGGGTCGCCGACCACCATCTCGATGCCGGGCCCCTCGGCGGGGACCGTTCCCGCCAGCAGGCCGTAGGTGGCCGCCCGCTCGCGGGCCTCCTCCAGCGCGGTCTCGCCTTCGGCGTCCCGTTCCAGCTCGGCCCTGGTCTCCTCCAGCTCGCGCAGGTCGCCTCGCAGCCGCTCGGACCGCTGGCCCAGATCGGACAGGATTCCGACGAGCTCGTCCTGCCGCGCGGTGGCGAACGTGGTGTCCCGCCCGGTCGACTCGACCTGGGCGACGACGGCGAAGCCCAGCAGGAGGCACAGCACCCCGCCGGCGAGCTGGCCCCGGCTGACTCGCGGCCTCAACAGCGCGGCGAGCCCGCGCAGGCCGGCGGGCTCGGCCGGACGCTCGTCCGCGCCGGTGTCCGGACGCCCGTTCCCGGGCCCGCCGTCCCCGCGTTCGCTCTCGTTCATCGTCATGCCCCGAACAGCCTCCGCCGGATGCCCGCCACGTTGGAGAAGATCCGGATGCCGAGGACGACCACGACACCGGTGGACAGCTGGGAGCCGACGCCGAGCTTGTCGCCGAGGAAGACGATCAGCGCGGCGACGACGGTGTTGCCGACGAAAGAGACCACGAACACCTTCTCGTCGAAGATGCCCTCCAGGCGGGCGCGGACGCCGCCGAACACGGCGTCCAGCGCCGCGACGATCGCGATCGGCAGGTACGGCAGCAGCCAGAGCGGCACGTCCGGCTGCAGCAGCAGGCCCAGCGCCACGCCGATCACCAGCCCGATGAGCGCGATCACGCCCGGGTCACCTCTCTCACGGGCCGTCCTCCCCGCGGGGGACGGCGTACCGCAGCCGGACCGGCCCCGCGGCGGGCAGGCGCACGTCCGGCGCGCGGCGCGTACGGTACCTGATCCGGTAGCGGTCCTTCAGCGCCCGCAGGCGCCGGTCGGCGGCCGAGCCCGCGAAGGCGTCCCGCAGGCCGCCGGGGTCGCCCAGCGCCGTCACCTCGTAGGGCCGGGCGAGCGGCCGGTAGTCGACCATGATCGCCTCACCGGCGGTGCGGATCGCGGTCGTCGCCGTGAGCCGCTGGCCGTTGACGGCGATCGCCCGGGCGCCCGCCGCCCAGAGCCCGTTCACCAGGACCTGGAGATCCTGATCATAGACGCGGGCGCCCGCGGCGGCCTCGTCCCGCGTGCCGGGCGCGTCCGGATCGCCGCGCGGCGCGTCGTCCAGTGTGATCACCAGGCCCTCGCCGGCGACGGGCGCGGCGGCCGCCGCCGCGGCCGCGCGGGCCAGCCGGGCCCGGGCGCGGCGGCCGGCGTCGCTGCGGGCCAGCGCCGCGGCGCGCCGCCGCTCGGTCTCGGCCCGGAGCCGGCCGAGCCGGTGCTGCAGGCCGTCGGTCTCGGCGGTGCGGGCGTTGATCTCGCCGACGAGCCGGGAGCGCTGCTCGGCGGCGACGGGCTCGCTGCGGCGCACCTCCGCCCCCGCGACCGTGACCAGCGCCCCGGTGAGGACGAGGACGAGCAGGACACCGCTCCCCCGCAGCCGTCCCCGCCGGGGGCCGGGGGCGCCCGGCCGGTCCGCGCGGCGGGCCCGCCGCGCGGCGGCCTCCGCGTACCCGGGGTCGAGGAGCTTGCCCGCGAACAGGTCGGCGAGCAGCGACATGGACGCGTCGGGCCGCCGCCATCCGGGGGCGTCGTCGTCCTTCCGCGCGATCATCGCCCCATCATGGCAAGGGACGGCGGACGGCGCGGCATCAGCCGTCCCTCGGCAGGCGGAGGATGTACCCGACCCGCGGCACCGTGTGGATGAGGCGGGGGCCGCGGTCGTCGAGCTTGCGGCGGAGGCGGCTGATGGAGGTCTGGACGACGCCGTCGCCGCCGTCGAAGTCGTAGGGCCAGACATGGTCGAGGAGCCGCCTTTTCGCCAGCACCCGGCCGGAGTTGAGGAGCAGGTAGCGCAGGAGGGTGAACTCGGTGGGGGTCAGGCCGATCGGGACGCCGCCGCGCCGTACCTCGCAGGCGTCCTCGTCGAGTTCCAGGTCGGCGATCGTCAGCCGGGCCCGTTCCCGCGCGGAGGGCCGGGTGCGGCGCAGCACGGCGCGGATGTGCGCGATCAGCTCCGCGAGGCTGAACGGCTTGGCCATGTGGCCGTCCGCGGCGGTGGTGGGGCCCTTGGACTCGTCCCCGGCGGCGTCGCGGTCCGCGAGGAACACGACCGGCGCCTCGCAGCCGGCCCGCCGCAGCCGGGTGCGGGCGTCCGCGCCGGGCCCGTCCGGCAGCATCGCGTCCAGGACGATCAGGTCGGGGCCGAACCGCGGGACGCCCGCCAGCGCCTCGGCGGCGGACCCGGCCACGGCCGTCTCGAAGCCCTCGTAGCGCAGCGCGGTCGCGACGAGCTCCGCGAGGCGGGCATCGCCGTCCACGACGAGGATCTTGGTGGGGGTCACGTGCCCAGTCTTCCCGCTGATCGCCGTGGGCCCGCACGCGGGCCCTCCGCTGCGGGCCGGGCGGTGGCGATACGGGCGGTGGCGATACGGGCGGTGGCGGGTCAGGCGGTGGCGGGGCGGCCGAGGCCCATGTGGACGGCGAGGCCGGCGAGCACCGATCCCATCAGGTAGCGCTGGGCCCGCTGCCAGCCGGGCCGCCGGGCCAGGAACACGGCGATGCCGCCCGCGCCGAGCACGATGAGGGCGTTGACGGCGACGGCGACGGCGATCTGGGTGACGCCGAGCAGCATGCTCTGGACGGCGACGTGGCCGCGGTCCGGGTCGGTGAACTGCGGCAGCAGCGACACGTACAGGATCGCGATCTTGGGGTTGAGCAGGTTGGTGACCAGGCCCATGGTGAACAGCCGGCGCGGCCGGTCGGCGGGCGGGTCCGCGGCGGCGAACGCCGCCGTCCCGCCCGGCCGGACCGTCCGCCAGGCCAGCCACAGCAGGTAGACCGCCCCGGCGGCCTTGATGGCCGTGTAGAGCGGCGGGACGAGCGTGAAGACGGTGGTGATCCCGGCGGTGGCGGCGGCGACGTAGACCAGGAACCCGGCGGTGACGCCGGCGAGCGAGATCAGCCCGGCGCGGCGGCCCTGCGCCACCGACCGGGACACCAGGTAGATCATGTTGGGGCCCGGGGTGAGGACGAGGCCGAGGGCGATGAGGGCGATGGCCGCCATGGCGGTGAACGAGATCATTATGCTCCTGGTGCATTGAATGACCCGAGCCTAGATCTCGTAACTTTCTCAGTGCAATAATTAAATTGATCTCGGTGCAATCAAACTTGGGGGGTGGCGATGGAGGACTACCGGAAAGTCGCGGACGCGGTGGCCGCCGAGATCCGGGCGGGCCGGCTGCGGCCGGGCGACCGGCTGCCCCCGCAGCGCACGTTCGCACGGGAGCGCGGCATCGCGAACTCGACGGCGAGCCGCGTCTACCGGGAACTCGCCCGGCGCGGACTCGCGGTGGGCGAGGTGGGGCGGGGCACGTTCGTCCGCGCGGCCGGGCGCCCGTCCGGCCCGGCGCTGTCGGAGCCGGCGGACGCGCGCGTCGACCTGGAGCTCAGCTACCCCGAGGTGCCGGAGCAGAGCGGGCTGATGGCCGCCGGAATGGAGCGGCTGCTGCGCCCGGACGTCCTCGGCGCGGCGCTCGGTCCCGCCGGCGTCACCGGGACGCCCGCCGCCCGCGAGGCGGCGGCCGCGCTGCTGGCCGCGCCGGGCTGGCGGCCCGAACCGTCCGGCGTCCTGTTCGCCGGGAACGGGCGGCAGGCGATCGCGGGCGCCGTGGCCGCCCTCGTGCCGCCCGGCGGGAGGCTCGCGGTCGAGGCGGTCACCTACCCGGTGATCAAGGGCATCGCGGCGCGGCTCGGCGTCACGCTCGTCCCGGTCGAGGCCGACGAGCACGGCCTGTGCCCGGACGCCCTGGCCCGCGCCCACCGCGGCACCCCGCTCGGCGCCGTGTACGTCCAGCCGACGCTGCACAATCCGTACGGGACGACCATGCCGCAGGAGCGCCGCGCCGACCTGGCCGCCGCCCTGGAACGGCTCGGCCTGCACGCGATCGAGGATCGCATCTGGGCGTTCCTCCGGGAGGGCGGCCCGGCGCCGCTGGCGGCGGCGGCCGCGGATCGCACCGTGCTCGTCGACAGCCTGTCCAAGCGTCTCTCCCCCGGCCTGAGCATCGGGTTCGCCGTCCCGCCCGCCGCGCTGGCCGGGCGCGTCGCCGCCGCCCTGCGCTCCGGTGCGTGGGCGCCGCCGGGGTTCGCGCTGGAGGCGGCGTCCGGCTGGATCGCCGACGGCACCGTCGAGTCGGTGACCCGCGCCAAGCGCGTGGACGCCGCGTCCCGCCTGCGGCTCGCCGGCGAGCTGCTCCCGGGCGCCGCCGCCCCGTCCGGCCCGTCCTACTTCTGCTGGTGGGACCTGCCGCCGCGGTGGCGGGCGGAGACCTTCGTGGCGGCGGCGGCGCGGCGCGGGATCGCCGTGACGCCCGGCGCCGCCTTCGTCGCCGGAACCGGGTCCGCTCCCCGCGCCGTCCGCGTCGGGCTCGCCTCCCCGCCCCCGCGGGCCCTCGCCGCCGCCCTCGGCGTCCTCGCCGAGATCGCCGCCGGGTCCCCCGAGGACGTTCCCGTCGACTGACGTCCCGCCGGGTCAGGAGCCCGCGCGTTCGACGACGACGGCCCACTCCTCCAGGAGCGCCTGCGCCGCGTCGGCGTCCGGCCCCTCGGCCCAGAGGTGCGTGACGGGCTCGGCGGGGTCGGGCAGGACGAGGACCCAGCGGCCGTCGTCCTCGACCACGCGGACACCGTCGGTGGTGTCGACCGTGCGGTCGCCGGCGGCCTCCACCACATGCCGCATCACGCTGCCCTTGGCCGCCCACGGCGTCGGGACGGAGCGGCGCAGCAGGTGCGCGTCCGGGATGCGGCGGTCGATCTGCGACAGCGTCAGCCGCGTCCGGGCGACCAGGCCGACGAGTCGGACGAACGCCGCGATCCCGTCGACCGTGCCGCTGAACTCCGGCATCAGGAACCCGCCCCGCCCGTCCCCCGCGAAGACCACGCTGGGCTGCGCGGCGGCCTTGGTGAGGACGTCCTGGGACGTGGACGTCCACTCGACCTGGACGCCGTGGAACCGGCACACCTGCTCGGCGACCCGCGTCGTCGTCACCGGCAGCGCGACCTTGCCGCCGCGCCGCTCCGCCGCGACGAGGTCCAGCATGACGAGGAGGGCCCGGTCGTCGCCGACCAGCTCGCCGTTCTCGTCCACCAGGGAGATCCGCTCCCCCACCGGGTCGAACCGGACGCCGAACGCGGCCCGCGACGACGACACCAGCTCACCGAGCCGCTCCAGGTCGCGCATGCGCTCGGCGAGCGTCTCGGTCGGGTTGGCCTCGTCCAGGCCGGCATTGCGGGTGAGGACCTCCACCCCGACCTTGCCGAGCAGGTTCGGCAGGACGAGCGAGGCGACGCCGCCCGCGCAGTCCAGGACGATCTTGAGCTCGGCCTCGCGGACCCCGCGGATGTCGACGCGCCGCAGCAGGTCGCGGGTGTAGGTCTCCACGACGCGCGGCGGGTAGGCGAGTTCGGCGATCTCGCCGGGGAACGCGCGGCGGTACTCCTGCCGGCCGAAGACGCGTTCCAGCTTGCGCTGCGCGGCCTGGGACAGGTCGGCCCCGTCGGGGTCGAGGAAGATGATGTCGACGCCCTGCGGGTCGCCGAGCGTGGTGCGGATGTAGATGCCGCCGACGCTGTCCTCGCGCCCGGTCTCGAACCGGGCGACGGTCAGCGGCGTCGCCTCCAGGTCGTGGACGTTGATCGCGCTGGCGGTCAGGGCGCTGTTCACCGCGCGTTTCAGCGTGCGGGCCGCGCGGGAGACGTCGCGTCCGGTGACGACCGTGGTGCCCTTCTTCAGCGTCGTCGCGTACGCGCTGGCGAGCCGCACCGCCAGCTCCGGCGTGATCTCCACGTTGACCAGGCCGGACACGCCGCGCGGCCCGAACAGGTTGCGCTGACCGCGCGACTCCCAGATCACGCTGGTGTTGACGACCGCGCCGGCCTCGATGGTCTTGAACGGGTAGACCTTCACGCCGCTGGAGACGTACGCCTCCGCCTCGATGACGCACTCGTCCCCGATGACCGCGCCCTCCTCGACGCGGGCGCCGGCCATGATGTCGGTGTTCTTGCCGACCACGCAGCCGCGCAGGTTCGTCGACGGCGCGACGAACACGTTGTCGTGGACGATGGCGCGGTGCAGGAACGCGCCCTCCTTCACCACCACGTTGCTGCCGAGGACTGTGTACTCCCGCAGTTCGACGCCCGCCTCGACCTTGGCGTAGTCGCCGATGTAGAGCGGGCCCTTCAGGACGGCCTCGGAGTCGACCTCGGCGCCTTCGGCGACCCAGACGCCGGGTGACACCTCGAACCCGTCCAGGTCGATGCCGACCGCCCCCGACAGCATGTCGGCCTGCGCCTTGAGGTAGCTCTCGTGGGTGCCGACGTCCTCCCAGTAGCAGTCGGCGATGTACCCGAACAGCGGTGCGCCTTCGGCCAGCAGCTTGGGGAACACGTCCCCGGACCAGTCGACCGGCTCCCCCGGCGCGACGTGCTCCAGGACCTCCGGCTCCATCACGTAGATGCCGGTGTTGACGGTGTCGGAGAACACCTGGCCCCACGTGGGCTTCTCCAGGAACCGCTGCACGCGGCCCTCGTCGTCCACGATGATGATGCCGAACTCCAGCGGGTTCGGGACGCGTTTGAGCCCGATCGTGACGAGGGCGCCGTTCTCCTCGTGGAACCGCACCATGTCGGTCAGATCGATGTCGGTGAGCGCGTCACCGGAGATCACCAGGAACCGGTCGTCGCGCAGCGCCTCCTCGGCATTCTTGACGCTGCCGGCGGTGCCGAGCGGGATCTCCTCCGTCGCGTAGCTCAGCGACATGCCGAGTTCCTCGCCGTCGCCGAAGTAGTTGCGGATCAGCGCGGCCAGGAACTGGACGGTGACGACGGTCTCGCTGAACCCGTGCTTCTTCAGCAGCCGCAGCACATGCTCCATGATCGGCCGGTTGACGAGCGGAAGCAGGGGCTTGGGCTGGTTGGCGGTCATCGGACGCAGCCGCGTCCCCTCGCCTCCCGCCATCACGACGGCCTTCATCGGGGGGTCTCAGCTCCCTTCTGGTCGCCGGCCGACGGATCCGCGCCCGGTCCCCCCGGCTCATCCGGTTCCGGCGCGGGGCCCGGCCCGGAGGCCGGGGACGAGCTGCGGCCGGCCAGCACAAGTTGCCGCGTCTGCGTCCAGTAGAGGACGGCCGCCCACCAGTACAGGCCCGTTCCCCAGATGGCGAACGACCATCCGGTGACCTTCGCCGCGGTCGCAGCGCCGCCGTCGTGGTCGCCCAGCAGCAGCAGCGGGAACGCGTACAGCAGGCACATCGTCCCGGCCTTGCCGATGAAGTGCACCGGAAGCGTCCCGCTGTACCCGAGCCGCCGGACGATCGGCGCGATCGGCAGGATCGCGAACTCGCGGGCCACCAGCACCAGCACCAGCCACAGCGGGATGATGTCGCGGATCGTGAGCCCGATGAGCGTCGCCAGGATGTAGAGGCGGTCGGCCGCCGGGTCGAGGACCGTCCCGAGCCTGCTCATCTGGTTCAGTGCGCGCGCCAGCTTGCCGTCCAGCCAGTCGGACAGTCCCGCGAAGACGAGCACGCCGAGGGCCCACCAGTCCGCCTCGACGAGCACGAGCCACAGGAACAGCGGGACGCCCACGAGCCGGGCCAGGCTCAGGCTGTTCGGCACCGTGAAGATCCGGTCCTGCGGGGCTCCCTGCTGTGTGCTCACCGACGCGTTCGCCTCCCCTGGTCCCTTGATCCTGACCCTACCGGTAAGGGTTGTGAAAGCCCCCGATGACGTCGCCCGCAGCGGCCGCCGGCGCCCGGGGCGGCCTGGACCGGATCCTCTCCCCGGCCCGCACGCCCTGAGCGCCGCGGGACCGGCAGGTCACCGCGGGCTGACGGCGTCCGCGAGCGGGAGGACGGCCGTGACGACGAAACCGCCGCCGTCTCCCGGGCCGGCGTCGAGCGTCCCGCCGACGCTGCGCGCCCGCTCGATCATCCCGAGGATCCCGAAACCCTCGGGAGCCGCGCCGGACGGTCCCGTCCCGTCGTCGGCGACCCGGACGACGAGGCCTCCCGCGTCGCGGGTCAGGCGCACCTCCACGCGCCGCGCCGCCGCGTGCTTGACGACGTTGGTCAGGGCCTCCTGCACGATCCGGTACGCCGCGACGCCGATCTCCGGCGGCAGCGGCCCGGCACCGGCGCCGCCGGGCCCCTCCCGCAGGGAATCGGCGTCGAACCCGACCTCGATCCCGGTGGCGCGCGCCGCCCGCACCAGGTCGGCGATCCCGTCCGGGCCGGGCAGCGTCGCGGAGGTCTCGACGTCGGTGCCGCGCAGGACCTGCAGGGTGCCGCGCAGTTCCGTGCGGGCGTCGCGGCACGTCTGCGCGATCGCCCCGAACACGTCCGCCAGCTCCGCCCGGTCGAGCGGCCGGTCGGCGTGCAGCAGGTGGGAGGCGGCCCCGGCCTGGACGCCGATGACCGTGATGCTGTGGGCGAGGAGGTCGTGCAGGTCCCGGGCGATCCGCAGCCGCTCCTCGGCGACCCGGCGCCGGGCCTCCTCCTCCCGCGTCCGCTCGGCCCGCTCGGCCCGCTCGGTGATCGTCGCCAACCGGGCCCGGTGCACCCGCCATACCTGGACGGCGATCACGACGGCCACGACGGCCTCGATGACCGCGATCTGCTCCCGCAGCGAACCGCCGCCGGCCCGCATCGCCATCCCGAACACGCACACGGCCAGCAGGAACGCCACCACGGTGACGACGGCCCGCACCCGGCGCCCGAGCACCGCGTAGGCGAACAGCGCGATCACCTCGGCGGGCACCAGCGCGTGGTGCTGGAACTGCGCCAGGTGATAGGGCAGCACCAGGATCACCAGGGCGACCAGACCCGGGGCGGGCCACCTCCTGATCAGCGCGAGCGGGACGTGCGCGGCGATCAGCAGCAGAGCGCCGGGCACGTCCAGCGCCCGCACACCGGGCCACATGACCGCCACCACGGCCGCGACGGCCGCCAGCAGCGTCGTGAGCAGGGCGTCTCTCGCCGTCACACCGATCCGGGGCACCACCACGCGCCCATCTTCCCCGACGCCCGCGCCCCGCGCGAACCGCCTCGGCCCTGGTTCTGCGGACCCGTCACGAAGGGCCGGCGGTCTCCGCCCCCCGCCGCGCCCGAGATCCGCGAGGTGGCGGTCAGGTGTCCGGGGTGCAGGTGAGGACGGGTTTCACGTCCAGGATCGGGGTGCCGTCCAGGGCCTCCAGGTCCCGGACGCGCAGGCGGTTCCCCGCGGCCTCGAGGATCTCGACCGGGTGCAGGCCGATCGGGTTCGGGCGGTCCGGTGAGCGGGTCGCGAAGACGCCGCGCATCGGGGCGGCGAGGTCGTCGCGCGGATGGACCCGCAGGACGTCGCGCGGTGACAGGTGCAGCCAGGTCAGGACGAAGACCCGGTCGCCCGGCCGCAGGCCGTCGAGGGCGTCGAGGACGGACGGCTCGAAGACCAGCCACGCCTCGGGTGAGCCCTCCGGCCCCTGTTTGGGCGCGGCGGCGCGGTCGGTCAGCGTGGACTCGACGTGGCCGACCGCGGTCACGGTGAAATCGTCGGGCATGCGTCCGATTCTCTCAGGCCGCCTCTATCCCATGGACGCCGGTTGCGGCAACCGGGGTACGCCGGGTTAGCGTCGGGGGCGACAGATCGCGGGGGTCCGGCGAACCGGGCTGAGATAGCGGCTGGGACGGCCGCTGACCGCATGAACCTGACCGGGTAATGCCGGCGTAGGGAGAGATCGAGTCGTCATGACCGAACCTGTGGTTCCAGCCGCCCGAAAGATCTACCTCCAGGGCTCGCGCCCGGAGATCCGCGTCCCGATGCGGGAGGTGCCGCTCACCGGCGGCGACGCCGTCGTCCTGTACGACACGTCCGGGCCGTACACCGATCCCGGACACGAGACCGACCTCCGCAAGGGGCTGCCGCCCCTGCGGGAACCATGGATCGCCGAGCGCCGCACGGCCGGCGGCGCGGTGACGCAGCGGGCCTGCGCGCGGCGCGGGGAGATCACGCCGGAGATGGAGTTCGCGGCGCTGCGGGAGGGCGTGGCGCCGGAGTTCGTCCGGGACGAGCTCGCGGCCGGACGCGCCGTCCTGCCCGCCAACGTCAACCATCCCGAGATCGAGCCGATGGTCATCGGCCGGAACTTCCTCGTCAAGGTGAACGCGAACATCGGCAACTCGGCGGTCGTGTCGTCGATCGAGGACGAGGTCGAGAAGATGACGTGGGCGACCCGCTGGGGCGCCGACACGATCATGGACCTGTCGACGGGCCGCGACATCCACACGACGCGCGAGTGGATCCTGCGCAACTCGCCGGTGCCGGTCGGGACGGTCCCGCTGTACCAGGCCGTGGAGAAGGTGGGCGGCGACCCGGCCGAGCTGACCTACGAGATCTTCCGCGACACGGTGATCGAGCAGGCCGAGCAGGGCGTCGACTACATGACCGTCCACGCGGGGGTGCTGCTCCGGTACGTGCCGCTGACGGCGCGCCGCAAGACCGGCATCGTGTCGCGCGGCGGGTCGATCATGGCGGCGTGGTGCCTGGCGCATCACGAGGAGAACTTCCTCTACACCCGCTTCCGGGAGCTCTGCGAGATCTTCGCGGCCTACGACGTCACCTGGTCGCTCGGGGACGGGCTGCGTCCCGGCTCGATCGCCGATGCCAACGACGAGGCGCAGTTCGCCGAGCTGCGCACCCAGGGCGAGCTGACGCGGATCGCGGCGGAGTACGGCAACCAGGTGATGAACGAGGGGCCCGGGCACGTCCCGATGCACAAGATCAAAGAGAACGTCGACCTGCAGCAGGAGTGGTGCGACGGCGCGCCGTTCTACACGCTCGGGCCGCTGACCACCGACATCGCACCCGGCTACGACCACATCACCTCGGCGATCGGCGCCGCGATGATCGGCTGGCACGGCACCGCGATGCTCTGCTATGTCACGCCGAAGGAGCATCTCGGCCTGCCGGACCGCGACGACGTCAAGGCCGGCGTCATCGCCTACAAGATCGCCGCGCACGCCGCGGACCTGGCGAAGGGGCATCCGGGCGCGCAGGCGTGGGACGACGCGCTGTCGGAGGCGCGGTTCGACTTCCGGTGGGAGGACCAGTTCAACCTGTCCCTCGACCCGGACACCGCCCGCGCGTTCCATGACGCGACGCTCCCGGCCGCCCCGGCGAAGACCGCGCACTTCTGCTCGATGTGCGGGCCGCACTTCTGCTCGATGAAGATCACCCGGGACGTCCGGCGGTACGCCGGCGAGCGCGGCCTGGCCGAGGACGAGGCCCTCGGCGCGGGGATGCGGGAGAAGGCCGAGGAGTTCAACGCCGCGGGCGGGCGCGTCTACCTGCCGCTCTCCCCCGGCGGTTCCTGACCCGGCGGCGCGGGCCCGGCACGGGCCGGAGCGGGAACGGCAGGCCCGCCGCGGAACCGTCCGCGGCGGGCCTCCGCATCCCCCGGAAGGGTCATCGGTCCGCCGCGGCTAGTATCAAGGGACCGTTCCAAAGCCGCGGATCCCCCCGAACCGCCGCCGGCCCGTTGACCCGCCGGGAAGGACCCACGACCGAGGTGACCAGCGACGACACGCCGAAGGCCCCCGCCCGGGCGGTGCGCGCCGACGTGCGCCGCAACCGCGCGCGGCTGCTCGCCGCGGCCGGGGAGATGTTCCAGCGCGACGGGGCGGGCGCGTCCCTGGAGGGCGTCGCGCGGCTGGCGGGCGTCGGCATCGGGACGCTCTACCGCCACTTCCCGACGAGGCAGGACCTCCTGGAGGCCCTGCTCGCCGACGCCTACGCCCGGCTGGCGGCGCACGCGCGGGAACTGATGGCCTCCCCCGCGCCCGGGGACGCCCTGGCGGACTGGCTGCACGCGTTCATCACGCAGGTGACCGCGTTCCGCGGGATGGCGGCCGCGGCCGTGACATCGCTGCGGGACGAGCGGCCGGCGGCGTCCCGCGCGATGCGCGAGGCCGGCGAGGCGCTGTTCGCCCGCGCCCAGGAGGCCGGCGACGTCCCCCCGGACGCCGTGTTCATCGACGCGCTGCGGCTCGCGGGCGCGATCGCGACGGTCACCGAGCACGATCCGGGCGCGGCCGGAAGGCTGCTGTCGCTCGCCGCCGCCGGGGTGATCCCGGGCAAGGCGGGCCGGCCCGGCTAGGCCCGCGGGGACACGGCGATCGCGGTGGCGATCAGCCCGTTTCCCGCCGTCCAGCGGCCCTTGAAGCCGGCGAACGGGGAGTCCGGGACGAGCAGCCGGGCCGTGAACGTCCCGCCGGGATCGAGGGCGAGGGCGGCGTCCTCGAAGCCGAGCCACCGGCCCGTGACCGGGAACCACGCCTTGTAGACGGCCTCCTTGGCGCAGAACAGCAGGCGGTCCCAGTGGACGTCCGGGGACGTGCGGCGCAGCTCGTCCAGGAGCGGCAGCTCCTCCTCCCGGGCGATCGTGCGCAGGACGCCGCCGGGCAGCGGCCCATGGGGTTCGGCGTCGATGCCGAGCGCCGTCATCTCACCGGCCCTCGCGACGGCGGCCGCCCGGTAGCCGTCGCAGTGCGTCATGCTGCCAACGACGCCGTCCGGCCAGCGCGGCGCGCCCCGCTCCCCCCGCGTGATCGGTCCGTGCGGCACGCCGAGCTCCGCCAGCGCGCGGCGGGCGCACCATCGGACGGTCGTGAACTCCAGCCGCCGCTTCTCGACGGCCCGCTCCACCGCGGCCTCCTCCTCGGGGAGCAGAACGGCCTCGGGCGGGTCGTCGTAGGCGGCGGCGGTGGCGACGCCGGGCGGCAGGATGCGCTCGATCATTCCGTCTCCGGGACGGGGAGGATGCGGCGGGGACCGCGCGGCGCCTCGCCCCGTTTGCGCCATTCGCGGGGGTAGCCGACCGACACCTCGATGTGCGGGACGCCGCCGGTCCAGATCGTGCGGGGGATGTGGAGGTGCCCGTACACGACGGACACCGCGCCGAACCTGCTGTGCCAGTCGGCGGTGCGCTCGGTGCCGCACCACTGGGCGAACTCCGGGTACCACAGGACGCGGGTGGGTTCGCGGACGAGCGGCCAGTGGTTGACGAGGACGGTCCGCGTTCCCGGCTCCAGGGCGGCGAGGCGCTCCTCGGTGTAGGAGATCCGGGCGTCGCACCAGGCGTCCCGGGTGGGGTGCGGGTCGGGGTGGAGGTACACCTCGTCGGTGCACACGACGCCGGACTCGTGCGCGATCGCGAGGGCCTCCTCCTTGGTGGACGCCCCGTCCGGCCGGAACGTGTAGTCGTAGAGGAGGAACAGCGGCGCGATCGTCACCGGGCCGCCGTCGCCGTCCCACACGGGGTACGGGTCCTCGGGCGTGAGCACGTCGAGGGCCCGGCACATGTCGACGAGCCTCCGGTAGCGCGCCTCCCCCCGCAGCCGCACCGGGTCGTCCTTGATCGTCCACAGCTCGTGGTTGCCGGGCGTCCAGATCACGGTGGCGAAGCGTCCGCGCAGCGTGCGCAGGGTCCATTCGACGTCGGCGAGGCGCTCGGCGACGTCGCCCGCCACGATGAGCCAGTCGTCCCCGGACGCGGGCCTCAGCTCCTCGACGAACGCGCGGTTCTCGGGGAACCCGACGTGCAGGTCGCTGATCGCGTGAACACCGCTCATCCGGCGATCGTAGGCCCCGCCCGATCGCGGATCCCTCGAAGGGGGCTCAGTCGCCGTCGGCGGGAAGGGTGAAGAGCCGGATGTGGACCGGACGCGCGCCGGGGGGCGCGTCCTCCCGGCGGTGGGCGTGCTCGTTGAGGAGCCGGATGTAGGCCTCGAAGAACTCGGCCAGCCCCTCGTCGGTCATGTGCGCGAAACCCCGCGAGAGCAGCGCCCAGGCCCGGTCCCGCCGGTACTCCTCGGGAAGCCTGCGGAACAGTTCCATGTCCTCGGCGTGCCCGACGCGTATCAGCTCGTCGAGGACGGCCCGGTCCTCGGGGGCGACGGTCTCGGGGTGGGGCAGCCGCATGTCGCGCGGGGTGTCGGCGGGGCGCCACCAGCGTTCCCGGCCGGCGGACCGCTCGGGGATCTCCTCGATGAACCCGTACCTCTCCAGCTGGCGCAGGTGGTAGCTGGTCGTCCCGGTGTTGGCGCCGAGCACCTCGCCGATCGTCGTGGACGTCGCGGGGCCGTGCGCGCGGAGCCGGTGCAGGATCCGGCGGCGCAGCGGGTGGCTCAGGGCCTTGATCCTCCCCGGGTCGTCCAGGATGACGGGCTCCGCATCGTCCTTCATGCGGAGCAGTCTAGTACTACGGAAGTATCTTTGCAGAGAACTCTTTGCAGAGCTTTCTCTGCAGTTTACGGTCTCCACCATGAAGACATCGATGACCGTCGCGCTGACGCTCCTCGCCGGCGCGCTGCTGAGCGTCCTGTGCCTGCCGCCCGCGAGGGCCTCGGCGTCCCCCTCGATCCCGGCGCCCGCCGGGCTGACCGCCACCGACGTGAGCTTCAAGGGATTCGGCGGGCTCACCCTGCACGGCACGGTCCTGGCGCCGCAGAAGGCCCGCGGTCCCCTGCCGGGCGTCGTGCTCGTGACGGGATCGGGCTCCGGCGTGCCGCGCGAGGCCAAGCTCACCGAGGCCACGGAGTTCGCGCGGCGGGGCATCGCCGTCCTGATCTACGACAAGAGGTCGGCCGGCTACACGGACTTCCGCCGCTCCTACTCCGAACTCGCGGACGACGCCCTCGGGGCCGTCGGGGCGCTGCGCTCCCGGCCCGGTGTCGATCCGGCGAAGGTGGGGCTGTGGGGGCTCAGCGAGGGCGGCTGGGTCGTGCCGCTCGCCGCGTCCCGGTCGGCGGACGTGGCGTTCGTGATCGTGGTCGGCGCAAACGCCATGCCCCCGATCCGCCAGCAGGTCTGGAACGAGACCTCCGGGCTGCGCCGGGCGGGCGTGTCGGGTTCGCTGCTCGACCACGGCAAGCGCAACTTCGCCCGGATGGGAGCGGACGCGGGCCTGTTCGCCGAGGCGTTCTTCGACGCCCGGGGCGTCCTGGAGAAGGTCCGGCAGCCGCTCCTCGGCGTCTGGGGAGGACGCGATCTGCAGACCCCGCCCGCGGACAATCCGCCGCTGTTCGCGCAGGCCCTCCGGCGGGGCGGCAACGACCATTACACGTTCCGCTTCTTCCCCGAGGCCGACCACGGCGCGCACGTGACCCCCGACGGCGGCCTCACCCGCGGGGACGCGCTGGCACCCGGATACGCCGACCTGGTCGGCACGTGGGTCCATGACGTGACGAGCGGGCGCCTGCCCGAGGCCGACACCGCGCCGCTCCCGGAGCAGGACCACCCGAGCATCGCGATCTCGCCATCGCCGTGGTGGGCGTCGGCCTGGATGCAGCTTGCGGCGTTCGCGCTGTTCGTCGTCGCGTTCACCGGCTACCCGCTCGCCGCGCTGGTGCGGCGGCTGCGCGGCCGGACGGCGCGTCCGGTGAGCCGCTGGGCCCGGCTGCTCGCCGGGGCGGGTCTCGCCGCCACCGCCGGGCTGTTCTTCTACATCTTCTACCTGATGGCCGCCGGGAGGTATCCGGACCCGGGTCCCGTCCTGGCGGGCAGGCCGCTGCCGTGGCTCGCGCTGCAGGCGCTCGCCGTCGCCGCCGTCGGCGCCGGAGTCGCGACCGCGGTGGCGTGGCGGCGGGCCGCCGGCACCGTCCCGGCGGGCGAGCGCGTCCGGCTCGGGCTGCTGCTCACCGCGGGCGCCGTGTTCGTTCCCTGGGCCTTCTACTGGGGGCTGCTCCTGCCCTGACGGCGGACGACGCGGCCCGGCTCCCGATGGAGCGCGGGCCGCGTCGTCCCGATGCGGTGTTCCCCGCCGTGTCAGTCGCTCTTGCCCCAGTAGTAGACGCCGAGGCTCATCGCGAGGAGGCTCGCCCAGCTGAACAGGGCCCGCACGGTGTTCCAGGCCGTCCAGCGCCCGGAGTGGTCCGACCAGACCTTCGCCGCCTCCGCCGCGTCCGCGGGGATCGCCACGGCGTCCAGGGCGTTGTTCATCGGGATGCTCACCGCGAAGCTCGGGACGAGCGCCCCGACGAAGTACACGCCGGCCGCGACGAAGAACAGGAGGGCCGCGGACTTCTCGTCCAAGGTCAGCAGCAGCACCCCCGCCGCGGCCGCCAGGACCGGCACGAGCAGGAAGCAGGCGATGAAGACCGGGTTCTGGATCTTCTGGTTGATGCCCTGCATGGCGTCGATCGCCGACGCCGGTCTCACCGCGTTCAGGCCCGGCATCACACCGGTGGAGAAGCCGAAGAACGTCCCGGCCATGCCGGCCGCCATGATGATCGAAAGGGTCACCGAAGTACCCGCGAGCATGGTTCTCATCGAAATTCCGATCTTCCGGGGGTGGTCGCGTCAGGTGTTCCAGATGCCGCTGGCCGCGGTGCGCCGCGCGTACCCGGCGAAGTCTCCCGGCTCGCGGCCGAGCGCGCGGCGCACGCCGTCGGCGGGCCGGGTGTTGCGGCCGTCCAGGATGGTGCCGAACAGGTACGTCAGGAACTCGATGAGCTCGCCGGGGAGCCCGTGCTCCCGGAGGACGGCCGCGTACTCGTCCACGCCGCAGGAGACGAACGCGATGTCGCGTCCCGCCGCGCGGCCGATCTCGGCGACGGCCTCGGCGAAGGTGAGCGCGCGGGGCCCGGTCACCTCGTAGACCTCGCCGGCGTGCCCGTCGCGGGTGAGGGCCGCGACCGCCACGTCCGCGATGTCGTCGGCGTCCACGAACGGCTCGGGCACGTCGCCGGCCGGCAGGACGACCTCGCCCGCCAGGACGGGGTCGAGGAGGTAGTCCTCGCTGAAGTTCTGCGCGAACCAGCTCGACCGCACGACCGTCCAGGCCGGGCCCGAGTTCCGGACGATCCGCTCGCACTCCAGTGCCTCGTCCTCGCCGCGCCCGGACAGCAGCACCACGTGCCGCACCCCGGCGTCCGCCGCCTTCGCCGTGAAGCCGGCGACGGCCTCGGCCGAGCCGGGGGCGGCCAGGTCCGGGTAGTACGACAGGTAGACCTTCTCGACGCCGCGCAGGACGGGCGCCCAGGTCGTCTCGTCCTCCCAGTCGAAGGCCGGGGACGCCGACCGCGACCCCATCCGGACCGGGACGTCCAGGGCCTCCAGCCGCTCGACGACGCGGCGGCCGGTCTTGCCGGTCCCGCCGAGGACGAGGGTGAGGCCGTTCTCGATGATCTCCTGTGCCGTGTTCGTCATGCCCTTGAGTCAACCGGCGGACGATCCCGGCCACCATCGTTGAGAAACTCGCCCGCATACGCGAGCGTCTACCCTTACCCCATGGACGCCCTCACCGACCTCCTCGACGGGCCCCGGGCACGGGGGGCGTTCCTGCTGCGCGCGTCGCTCACCCCGCCCTGGTCGATGCGGATCCAGGACGAGGCGCCGCTGACGCTGCTGTCGATGGTCAGCGACGAGGCGTGGCTGACCCCGGACGCCGGCGAGCCGCGGCGCGTCTCCCCCGGCGACATGGTGATCTTCCGGGGACCCGACCCGTACACGGTCGGCGACGACCCGGCGACCGAGCCCCAGATCGTCATCCACCCGGGGCAGCGCTGCACCACCCCGGACGGGACGAGCCTGTCGGGGGTGCTGGACCTCGGCGTCCGCGCCTGGGGCGACGACCCGGACGGGCCGGCGGTCATGCTGGTCGGCACCTACCAGATGCGCGGCGCCGTCACCCAGCGGCTGCTCGCCGCGCTGCCCCCGATCGCGATCGTGCGCGGCGACACCTGGCGTTCACCGCTGGTGGACGTGCTCGGCGAGGAGATCGGCAGGGACGACCCCGGCCAGGAGATCGTCCTCGACCGGCTGCTCGACCTGCTGCTCATCGGGACGCTCCGCGCCTGGTTCTCCCGGCCGGAGGCCGAGGCCCCCGGCTGGTACCGCGCCCACGGCGACGCGATCGTCGGCCCGGCGCTGCGGCTCTTGCACGACGACCTGTCGCACCCCTGGACGGTCGCCGGCCTCGCGTCCAGGGTCGGCGTCTCCCGCGCGGCGCTCGCACAGCGGTTCGCGAAGCTGATCGGCGAGCCGCCCATGGCGTACCTGACCGGCATCCGCCTCGCCCAGGCCGCCGACCTGCTGCGGGAGAGCGACGCGACGCTGGAGGCGGTGGCGCGCCAGGTCGGCTACGGCAACGCGTTCGCCCTCAGCACGGCGTTCAAGCGCGAGCACGGCCTCAGCCCGCAGGAGTACCGCACCGGCCCGGGCACGGGCCGCGCCGCCGGCTGACGCGCTACCGCTCCTTGCGCAGGGTGGGCTCGGCGCGGACGACCGGGTCGCCCGCTCCGTCCGGGATGAACGGGACCACGAACGCGTACTCCGCGAGGACCGGCTCGGGGATCTCGCCCGACTCGCCGAAGGCGGCGATCTCGCCCCAGCACGGCGAGCCGAGGGAGCCGCTGCGGTGCCGCACCGACAGCCCGGCGCACAGGTTGGCGAACCGGAGCCGCTCGGCCAGGGAGAGGCCGGCGAGGGTGGCGAACACGAACCCGGCGGCGAACACGTCGCCCGCGCCGGTCGGGTCGAGCGCGGCGACCGGCAGCGCGCCGACCTCGGCCCGCTCCCCCGTCGCCGAGTCGATCGCGATGGCGCCGTCGCCGCCGCACTTCACCACGACCACCGGCACGCCGCGCCCGGCCAGCGCGTCCGCGGCCTCCCACGGGGTGCTCGTGCGCGTGTACGCCATCGCCTCGGCGGCGTTCGGCAGGAACACGTCCACGTGCCGGAGCCGGTCGAGGACCTCGGCCGCCCAGGCGCCGGTCTGGTCCCAGCCGAGGTCGGCGAACACCAGCGCGCCGCGGCCGCGCATCGCCGCGGCCCACGCCGGCACCGGCCGGTCGACGTCGACGAAGCACGCCCGCGCGGACGGCGGGGGCGCGTCCGCCAGGTCGTCCGCCGGCTCCTCCTCCGAGACCGGGACGGGACGCGCGTAGGTCACCATGCTGCGGTCGGAGTCGTAGGCCATGGACACCGTCACCGGCGTGGACCAGCCGCGCACCCGACGGGACAGCCCGAGGTCGACGCCCTCCTGCTCGGCGAGGGTCCGCCACAGGTAGGCGCCGAACATGTCGTCGCCGAACGGCGCCGCCAGCCCGACCCGCAGGCCGAGCCGGCTCATCGCAACGGCGATGTTGGCGGCGCCGCCGGGCGCCGAGCCCAGCCCGTCGGTGACGATCTCGGTGCCCGGCGGCGGCAGCCCCGGCAGCCCGGTGAAGATCATGTCCATGAAGACCCGGCCGGACAGGAACACGTCCAGCGCGGGCGCCGGGCCCGCCCCGCCGCGCAGCCGGCCGCCCGCCGGCTCCCGCTCCGCGCAGGGGTCGGCGAGGGACGGCTCGGGCGGCCGGCCCGGCGCGGTCTGCTGAGTCACGAGGCCCCCCAGTGCGAGGCTTGGGCACGTTCTCCGGACCCTAGCCCCCGCCGCCGACATCGACGCCTACCTCGGAACGTACAGCCGGATGTCGTCGACCTGCGCACTCCCCTCGTAGAAATTCATGTGCGGGTCACCGATCATGAACCGGTCCGGGTAGGCGGATCCGGCGGGCCAGGTGTCGCGGTCGGTGAGCGTGCCGCCCGGTCCCTGCCAGGTCCAGTCGGCGTTGAAGCGGCCGTCGTACTCGTCCGGCCGCCGGTTGTAGTGCCAGATCGGCTCGCCGTCCTGAACGAAGGAGCGCGTGTAGCGGAAGGTCGCCTGCCCGGTGTGCGCGAAGACGCCGGACATCTCCATCGTGTAGGCGCCGCCGCGCCGCTCGATCGCGAACGTGTAGGGCTCGTCCGGCAGCAGTTGCGGTTTCATGTCGACGGCCGAGACGATCGCGCCGCCCTTCTTGAACCCGCACTCGCTCTCCATCAGGTACTCGGTGCCGGGCATGGTCGCGTACCGGCGGTCGTCGGTCATGAAGAGCGCGTTGACGCCGTTGCCCGTTCCGGCGGAGTACGGCTCGTACTCCCCGGTCACCGGGTTGCAGTACAGCAGGCCGGAGCCGGTGTACTTGTAGCGGTTGTAGCCGTCCATCGCGACCTTGCGGTGGGCGTGGATGAAGATGTTGTTGTGCGGCGCGACCCGCCGGTAGTCCATGATCGACATGTAGTAGAAGCCGTTGGAGTCGGTGCGGACGTCCGCCCATTCGCACTCCGGCCTGGTGAAGTCCCCGCCCGAGGCCCACGGGAAGTTGGTCTTGCAGCCCTCCGGGGAGTAGCCGTTGATCCGGCCGTCCGGGTAGTCCCACGACCCGTCGCGCCGCCCGCCGAACTCGAGGCCGCGCAGCGTCATCTCCACCCGGTACTCGGCGGGCAGATCGCGGGTCGAGCGGATGACGACGCCCGCCTGGTGGCCCGGCTCCTCCAGGTGCGCGACGCCCTTGCCGGACGTGAGCGACGGCGGCTCGTCCGGCCTGCCGTCGCCGTCGGCGTCGCGGGCGGCCAGCTCGGCGGTGAGCCAGCGGCGCTCACCGAACTCGAAGGACTTGCGGTAGGTCTTCATCTCGGCGAGCCGCTCGCGGAACGCCGGGCCGCCCACGGTGTCGAAGTAGGCGCCGTCGTTGTCGTACATGTCGACGTCGTAGGGGCTGGACGGGCCGTCGCCGTCCCGCTTCCAGGGCGCCTCCGCGCTGTCCAGGTGGCGGTCGAACGGCTCGGCGGCGACCAGCCGCCACCCCTCGCGGGCGCCGGGCGGACCCGCGCCCGCATGGGCCGGGCCCGCGCACAGGGCCGCCGGGAGGATCAGCGGGAGCGTCAGCGCCAGGGCGCCGCGTACGGATTCGCGCATGTCGCAGCCTTTCTCGCCGCGCGCCCGGCGCGGCTCGGCACGGTCAGGACGATCGTCGGTGACGCTAGGCGGCCGCCGCGGCCGGGGCCACGGCAAACATCGCCAAAGTGGTATTGACCAGTCGCCACAATGGGACATACCGTGTGCTGCGATAGGAACAGCGTCAAGGGAGGTGAGCGGCGTGCCATCCGGCGGTGAGGCCCGGTCCGGGAACACGAAACGGCAGGCGGTGCGCCGCAAGCTGCTGGCGATGCTGGACGGGCTGGACGTCGGGGACGCCCTGCCGTCCGAGCGCCGGCTGGCCGACGAACTCGGCGTCTCCCGGCCGACGCTGCGCCAGGCCATCGACGGTCTCGTCGCCGAGGGCCTGCTGGACCGGCGGCACGGGAGCGGCACCTACGTGGCCGAACCCCGGATCGCCGTCTCGCTGACCATGACCTCGTTCACCGAGGACATGATCAGGCGCGGGATGAAGCCGGGGGGCCGGGTCCTGTCGTTCCGCACCGAGGCCGCGGGGGCGCGGATCGGCAGGCGGCTGGCCCTGTCGCCCAGCGAAGAGGTATTTACCATTCGGCGGCTCCGGCTCGCCGACGGGACCGCCATGGCCATCGAGACCCTCTCCCTGCCGCGGTCGCTGATGCCGGGCCTGCGGCGGCACGACCTGGAGGGGCGGTCGTTCTACGACCTGCTGAGAGCCGGCGGCATCGCGATCGCCTCGGGCACCGAGACGATCGAGCCGACCGTCACCACCGCCGAGGAGGCGGCCGAACTGGACGTGCCGGTGCACACGCCGGCGTTCCTGTTCGAGCGGATCACCAAGGACGAGAACGGACGACCCCTCGAATACGTCAGGTCGGTCTACCGGGGCGACCGGTACCGCCTGGAACTCGACCTGCGACCACCGATCCACTGACCCGCCCCCGGGCACGCCGCCCGGGGAGCACGACCGTCCGTCCGCGCTGACGGGGGCGACAGCGCATGACCCACCCCCCGGAGAAGTGAGGCGACTTCACCATGGACGTCATCAAGGACATCCTCACCTTCCTGGCCGACAACGTGTTCGGCCAGGTGCCCATCCTCATCGGCCTCATCACCCTCATCGGGCTGATCCTGCAGCGCAAGCGGTTCGAGGACGTCTTCGCCGGCGCGCTGCGCGCCACGATCGGCGTCGTCATCCTGTTCATCGGCGTGGAGGTGTTCACCGGCGGGCTGACCAGCTTCCAGACCGTCCTCGCCAGCGCGATGGGGACGACCCCGCCGAAGTCCGAGAACACCCTCGCCGGCTTCCTCACCGACCAGGGCGGGACGATCGCCCTGGTCATCACGGTGGCGTTCCTCGTCCACGTGCTGGTCGTGCGGCTGTTCCCGGCGGCCCGGTACCTGTACCTCACCGGGCACCTGATGTTCTGGATCAGCACGGTGACGGTCGCGTCGCTGGTGACGATCGCGCCGGGCGCCGACCAGCTCACGCTGGTGCTGTGCGGGGCCGGGTTCGTCGCCGCGTACTGGACGCTCCAGCCGCTGTGGATGCGGCCGCTGATGCGCCGCGTCATGCCGGACGACCGGTTCGGGTACGCGCACACCAGCTCGCTCGCCTGTCTGATCACCGGCTACGCCGCCCGCCCCCTGGGCAGCCGCGAGAAGCACGACACCGAGAGGCTGAAGCTGCCGCGCCAGCTGTCGTTCTTCAAGGACGTCAACGTCAGCACCGCGCTGATCATCAGCGTGATCATGCTGGTGGCGGTCGCGTTCGCCGACGACGGCGTGGTGGGCGAGGCCGCGGCGGAGATGGACGCCAAGCTGTCCCCGTGGGTGTGGGCGCTGCTGGTCGCCCTCCGGTTCGCGGGGGGCATCGCGATCCTGCTGTTCGGGGTGCGGATGTTCCTCGCCGAGATCGTCCCCGCGTTCAAGGGGTTCAGCGACCGGGTCATCCCCGGCACCCGCCCCGCGCTGGACGCGCCGACCGTCTTCCCCGTCGCGCCGACCGCCGTCATGGTCGGGTTCGTCGCGTCCACCGCGGTGTTCCTGGTCTGCCTCGGCGTGTTCGCCGGCGCGGGCTGGTTCACCCTCGCCCCGCCCATGATCATGCTGTTCTTCGTGGGCGGCGCGGCCGGGCTGTTCGGCAACGTGGTCTCGGGCTGGCGCGGCGCCGTCCTCGGCGGCGTGATCACCGGCCTGATCCTCGCGGTCGGGCAGGCCGTCACCTGGGGCCTGTACGAGACGACCGCGCCCGAGCTGGCCACCCTCGCCGATCCCGACTGGTACGCGATCGCCTGGCTGCTGGAGGCGGCCGACCCGGTCATCGGCGACAGGTCGATCTGGCTCGTGCCCGCCGTCGCGATCGCCGCGACCGTCGTGACGCTGCTGCTCCTCGGCCGCGCCGAGAAGCGCCGGGAGGCGGACGGCGGCGACACCGCTCCGGAGGGCGGCGGCAAGGCGCCCGCGAAGGCCTGACCGCGGTCATCCGACCGCGGCGACGAGAGAGAGGGACCGAGATGGCACTGGACCGGCGGCTGGAGATCCTCGCGGTCTGCGGCGTCGGCATGGGCACCAGCCTCATGCTCAAGATGACCGCCGAGGACGCGCTGCGCTCGCTCGGCGTGGACGCCCGTGTCGAGAACACCGACCTTTCGTCCGCGCGCGGGATGTCCCCCGACGTGGTGATCGGCCAGGGCATGCACACCGGCGAGATCGCCGACCTCGCGCCGGTCGTCATCACCATCAGCGACTTCATGGACAAGGACGGCCTGGAGGCACGGCTGAGGGAGCGCCTGACCGAGCAGGGCTGGCTTCCGTGAGCGTGGTGACCGCGACCGACGCGGTGCCGGCGGGCGGCTGGCGGGAGGCCGTCCGCGCGGCGGCCTCCGCGCTGGTCGGCGCCGGCGCCGCCGGGGAGGGCTACCCGGACGCGTGTGTCCGGGTGGTCGAGGAGAACGGGCCGTACATCGTGCTGACGAAGGGCCTGGCGCTCGTCCACGCCCGCCCGGAGGAGGGCGGGCTGGCCGTCGGCGTCGGCGTGACCCGGCTCGCCGCGCCCGTCGAGTTCGGCCACCCCGACAATGATCCGGTGGACCTGCTCCTCGCGTTCTGCACACCCGGCCCGGACGAGCACGTCGGCACGCTGTCCGGTCTGGCACGCGCCCTGTCGGGCGGCCTGGCGGACCGGCTCCGCGCGGCGTCCGGCGAGGACGGCCTGGCCCGCACCCTGAAGGAGGCCCTGCCCGATGCCTGACGCGGTGTCCCCCGGGGGGCGGCCACCAGACCCCCGCGGAGGGCGGTTCCCCGACCGGGTGCGGGCACTGCTGGACGGCCTCGACGCGGCCTCGGGCGAGGCGATCGGCGACACCGCCGCCCTGCTGCTGGAGTCGATCGGGTCCGATGGGATCGTGCACGTCGCCGGGGCGGGGCATTCCCTGGCGATGGTGTGCGAGACGTTCTACCGGGCCGGCGGCCTGGCCGCCGTCCGCCCGATCTGGGACCCGGGGGTGTTCCCGCTGGACGACGCCGTGCGCAGCACCCGCGTCGAGCGGCGCGGCGGGGTGGGGCGCGCCGTGGCCGCCCGGGCCGCGCCCGCCCCGCCGGACGTGGCGGTGGTGTTCTCCACCAGCGGCCGCAACCCGTATCCGGTCGAGGTCGCCGAGGAGTGCGCGGCGCGCGGCGTGCCGGTCGTCGCGGTGACCTCGGCGCGGGCGGCGGAGGGCGCCGCGGCGCGGGCCGACACGACGCTGGCCGACCACGCCGCGATCGTCCTGGACACCCGCGTCCCGCCCGGCGACGTGCTGCATCCGGCGGAGGGGCCGCGGACGGCGGCGGTCTCCACGATCCTCGCCGCGTACGCGTGGTCGCGGGTGCTGGCCGCCCTGGACGACCTCGCGGCGGCACGCGGCGTGGAACTCCCCCGCTGGACGAGCGCGAACGTCCCCGGCGGCGACGAGGTGAACCTCGCTCTGCTGGAGCGCTACCGGCACCGCGTCCCCGAGCTCACGGGCGAGTAGGAACCGGCTCTCTTCCTGCGGCGTTTCTCATATGGACCGGCCCGCCCCCTATGACATGATGCGGGCCACATCGGACCGGAACGAGGAGCGAGATGACGGCGAAACCGACCGAGGACGACCTTCTTGCCGTGTTCGGGCGCGCGGACCTCGGCGGCGACGACAGGCTCGACCTGATGGAGTTCACGCTCGTCCTGGAGGAGCTCGGGCTCTCGTGGACCCGCGCCGAGACGCAGGACAGGTTCGAGAAGGCGGACAGCAACCTCGACGGGTTCATCTCCTACGGGGAGTTCCGCGCCGTCCTGGAGTCCCAGGGCTGGGCCGAGGGCCCGCTGCCCGGCGCGCGCGCCTGACGGGCGGCGTGCGCGAGGGCCCGCCGGCCGTGCCGGCCGGGCCCCTGCGGTGTGCGGTGGCCGGGCTCAGACCTCGCGGCCGCGCAGTTCGCGGTATCTGCGGACGAGGGCGGCGGTGGACGCGTCGGGCGCCTGCGCCGGCGGCCCGCCGGAGGTGAGCGCGGGCACGAGGTCCATGGCCATGACCTTGCCGAGTTCGACGCCCCACTGGTCGAAGGAGTCGATTCCCCAGATCGTTCCCTCCACGAACACGATGTGCTCGTAGAGGGCGACCAGCGAGCCGAGGGTCTTCGGCGTCAGCTTCGGGACGAGGATCGTGCTGGTCGGGCGGTTGCCCGGCATGACCTTGTGGGGGACGACCGCCGCGGGCGTCCCGTCGGCGGCGATCTCCTCGGCGGTCTTGCCGAACGCGAGCGCCGAGGTCTGCGCGAGCAGGTTCGCGGTCAGCAGGTCGTGCATGCCCGCCGGTCCCTCGACCGCGGGATCCTCGAACGGCTCGGCGAAACCGATGAAGTCGGCCGGGACGAGCCGGGTGCCCTGGTGCAGGAGCTGGTAGAAGGCGTGCTGGCCGTTCGTGCCGGGCTCGCCCCAGAAGATCGCGCCGGTCTGCGCGACGACGGGCGCGCCGTCGGCCCGTACCGACTTGCCGTTGGACTCCATCGTGAGCTGCTGGAGGTAGGCGGGGAAGCGGGCCAGGCGCTGGCTGTAGGGCAGGACGGCCCGCGTCTGCGCGCCGAAGAAGTCGGTGTACCAGACGCCGAGCAGCCCCATCACGACGGGCATGTTCGCCTCGAACGGCGCGGCCCGGAAGTGCTCGTCGATCTCCCGGAACCCGGCGAGCATCTCGCGGAACGCCTCGCCGCCGATCGCGATCATCAGGGAGAGGCCGATGGCGCCGTCGAAGGAGTAGCGGCCGCCGACCCAGTCCCAGAAGCCGAACATGTTCGCGGTGTCGATGCCGAAGCCGGCGACGCGCTCGGCGTTGGTCGACACCGCGACGAAGTGCCGGGAGACGGCCTTGTCGTCGCCGAGCCGCTCGACGAGCCACTGCCGCGCGACCTTGGCGTTGGTGAGGGTCTCCAGCGTCCCGAACGTCTTGGAGCTGATGACGAACAGCGTCCGCTCGGGGTCGAGGCCGGCGAGCTTCCCCACGATGTCGGCCGGGTCGATGTTCGACACGAACCGGCAGGAGATGCCCGCGTCGGCGTAGTCGTGGAGGGCCTCGTAGGCCATGGCGGGGCCGAGGTCGGAGCCGCCGATGCCGATGTTGACGACGGTCGTGATGCGCTTGCCGGTGAAACCCGTCCACTCCCCCGAGCGGACGCGTCCGGCGAAACCGGCCATCTTGTCCAGGACGGCGTGCACGTCGCCCGCGACGTCCTGCCCGTCCACGGTCAGGGCCTCGCCGGGCGGAAGCCGCAGCGCGGTGTGCAGGACGGCCCGGTCCTCGCTGGCGTTGATGTGCTCCCCGGTGAACATCGCCTCGATGCGGCCGCGCAGCCCGGCCCGCTCGGCGAGCGCCACCAGGAGCCTCATCGTCTCGCCGGTGACGCGGTGCTTGGAGTAGTCCAGGTGGAGGTCCCCCGCGGTGACGGTCATGCGGCCGGCGCGCCCCGGATCGTCCGCGAAGAGCTCGCGCAGATGCCGCCCCGCGATCTCCGCCTGGTGCCCGGTCAGCGCGGACCACTCGGGCGACTCGGTGATATCAGCCATTGCCTCTCTCATCTCCTCGCGGGGCGGGTCATCTCCTCGCGGGGCGGGACGGGCACCGGTGTCCCCCGGGCGCCGCGCCGTCCCCCACGGCGATCATAGGTCGACCGCGCGTGACCGTATCAGGCTCTCCCCGGCCACGCGGCCGGACCGCACTTCCGGGGCGCGGGGGCCGCCCGCCGCCGGGAGGCGGGCCCGCCGGTAGGGTCGCGGCCACGGCGCCGGGTGCAGGAGGCGCCCTGATGAGCGAGGTTCCCGGATGAGCGAGGCCCCCTTGGAACTCACGCGGATGTTCGACCTGACGCCGCTCGGCGAGGACGCGTTCCTCGCCACCTCCCCGTCGGTGGGACGGCCGCGGCTGTTCGGCGGGCAGGTCGCCGGGCAGAGCCTGCGCGCCGCGTGCCTGACGGCCGGCGGGCGCCCGCCGCACTCGCTGCACGCCTACTTCATCCGCCCGGGGACACCGGACGAGCCGCTGACCTTCGACGTGTCCCGCACCCGGGACGGGCGGTCGTTCTCCACCCGGCACGTCACCGCGAGCCAGGGCGGGAAGCCGATCCTGGAGCTGATCGCCTCCTTCCACGACCGGGAGGACGGGTTCGACTGGCAGGCCGCCCCGCCGTCCGGCACGCCGGGGCCCGAAGGGCTGCCGGGGCTCGCGCTTCCGTCGTTCTTCAAGCACCCCATGGGGTTCGACATCCGCGTGGTGGACCCGCCCGGCGAGGGCGAGTGGCCGATCGCGCACCCGTTCTGGATCCGGGCGTCCGCGCCGGTCGGCGACGATCCGGCGCTGCACGCGTGCCTGGCCGCCTACCTGTCGGACATGGGGGTGGTCAGCAGCGCCCGCGCGCCGGGCTCGCCGAGAAGGCTGGTCACGGCGGTCACGCTGGACCACGCGATGTGGTTCCACCGGCCGCCGCGCGTCGACCAGTGGCTGCTCTACTCGGTGGACCCGGTGACGAACCACGGCGCCCGCGGCCTGGCGCGCGGAACGCTCCACACGGCGGACGGGACGCTGCTGGCCTCGGTCGCGCAGGAGGCGCTGCTGCGTCCCGCGTCCTGACCGCGGCTCAGGCGTCGGCGGCGGCCAGGGCGGGGACGGGCTGCGGTGCGGTGGCCCGGGACGGGGCCGCCACGGCTGTGCGCGCCCTGCGGACCCGGGCCGGCCCGTACGCGGCGGCGACGGCGGCGGTGAGGCAGGCGGCGATCGGCAGCATCGCGGCGCCGAACAGCAGCAGGCTCGGCGCGGTGCCGCTGAGCGTCTGCCCGGTCGCGCAGACCGCCGCGGTGATCAGCAGCAGCCGGAGCGGGAGCCGGGCGCGGGACGCCGCGTAGACGCCGCCGAGGACGGTCCCGACGGCGAACGCCACCGACAGCGCGCCGTAGCCGGCGGCGCCGGCGTCCAGGGGGCCCTGGCTCATCGCCGCCATGGTGACCTGGTAGTCGCGGCCGAGGCTGCCGAGCATGAACGCCAGCCCGAACATGATCAGGAGCCGGGGGGAGGCGAGCACGTACCGGAAGCCGGCCACGATCCCGCGCTCCCCTGCGCGGACGGGCCTAGGCTCGCCTTCGGCCCCCCCGGTCCCGGGCGGGCGAGGTACTCGTACATGGGAATGGAGTCCGGGTGGGCGAGCGGGCGTTCTGGGTGGGCACCTACACCGGCGGGGCCGGCGGCGGCGCGGGCGTGTACAGGACGGAGCGGCGCGCCGACGGCACCCTCGCGGAGCCGGTGCTCGCGGCCGAGGCCGTGTCCCCGTCCTACCTGGCCGCGCACCCCACCGGGAGCGTCCTCTACGCGGTGCGGGAGGACGACGAGGGCGGAGTCCTCGCCTACGCGGTGACCGGCGGGCGGCTGCGGGAGATCGGAAGGCGCGCGGCGGGGGCGCTGCCCTGCCACCTGTCGGTGGCGCCGGGGGGCGGGCACCTGGTCGTCGCCGACTACGGGTCCGGGACGGTCAGGGCCGTCCCGCTGGCCCCGGACGGCGGGTTCGCCGGAGACCCGGACGTCGCCGGGGGGCACGGGAGCGGGCCGCGGGCCGACCGCCAGGAGGGTCCGCACGCCCACGCGAGCGCCCACGCCCCGGACGGGACCGTCCTGACGGCCGACCTGGGCGCCGACCTCATCCGCGCGTTCCGCATCGAACGGGGGGCGCTGCGGCTCGCCGGGGAGACGCCCCTCCCGGCCGGGTGCGGGCCGCGGCACCTGGTCGTCCACCCGGGCGGGCACGTGCACGTGGTGACCGAGCTGGCCGCGACCGTGATCGTCCTGCGGCCGCTGGACGGCTACGCCGGCCTGGAGATCGTGGCGGAGTCGCCCGCGACGGCGGATCCGGCGGGCGGCCCGGCGCAGTGCGCGGCGATCAAGCTCGGTCCCGGCGCCCGGTACGTGTACACCTCCACGCGCGGCGCCGACGTGGTGACGGCCCACCGGGTGCTGGACGGCGGCGCGGCGCTCAGGCCGGTCGCCGACGTCCCGTCCGGCGGGAACTGGCCCCGTGACCTGCACGTGGACGGCGAATGGATGCACGTCGCCAACGAGCGCAGTGACACGATCGCGACGTTCCGGATCGGGCCGGACGGCGTTCCCGTCCCGGCGGGAGCACCGCTGCGCGTGCCGTCACCGGTGTGCGTGATCCCCGCCTGACGGGCGCCACCGGGGAGCATCCCGGCATGAAGCGCTCCGGTCACGGGCGCGAGCCGGCCGTGTCAGTCGTGCTTGGGCCGCTTGGACACCAGCGTCAGGACGTCGTACTTGGCCACCGAGGCCCCTTCCTGGTTGGTGACGTCGGTGTCCCAGCGGACCTCGCCGTAGCCGGCGCCCTCCCGCGGTGAGATCTGCTTGGCGGTGAGCGTGACGGTCAGCTCGTCGCCGGGCTTGACCGGGGTCAGGAACCGCAGGTTCTCCAGCCCGTAGTTCGCCAGGACGGGCCCCGGGTCGGGCTCGACGAACAGGCCCGCCGCGAACGACACGACGAGGTAGCCGTGCGCGACCCTGCCGCCGAAGAACGGGTTGGCCTTCGCGGCCTCCTCGTCCATGTGGGCGTAGAAGGTGTCGCCGGTGAACTCGGCGAAGTGCTCCACGTCGGCGAGGGTGACGACGCGGGGGCCGCCGACGGCGGTGTCGCCGACGCGCAGGTCCTCCAGGTGCTTGCGGAACGGGTGCTCGCCGGTGACCGTCCGGCCGGTGCCGGGGACCCACCGCCCGGTGATCGACGTGAGCATCGCCGGTCCGGCCTGCACGGCGGTACGGCGCATATGGTGGACGACCCCGCGGATCCCGCCCATCTCCTCGCCGCCGCCGGCGCGCCCGGGGCCGCCGTGGACGAGCGCGGGCAGCGGCGAGCCGTGCCCGGTCGACTCCCCGGCGTCCTCCGAGTTCAGCACCAGCAGGCGGCCGTGCCACGGCGCGGTGCCGAGCACGACGTCCCGGGCGAAGCCGGCGTCGCCGGTCACGATCGACCCGGCGAGGCTGCCGCGGCCGCGCACGGCCAGCTCGACCGCCTGCCCGGCGCCGTCGTAGGGCAGCAGCGTGCTGACCGGCCCGAACGCCTCGACCTCGTGCGGCTCGGCGCGGGCGGTGTCGTCGGCGCGCAGCAGGATCGGCGACATGAACGCGCCGCGTTCGGCGTCGGCGCCGCGCACGTCCACCCGTCCGGGGTCGCCGAAGACGAGGTGCCCGGCGTCCAGCAGCGGCTTCAGCGAGCGCCGCACCTCCTCGCGCTGGTCGAGCCCCGCCAGCGCGCCCATCCGCACGTCCGGGTCGGCGGGGTTCCCGACCGTGACCTTGGACAGCCGGTCGCGGACGGCCTCGGCGACGTCGTCGATGAGGGCGGCGGGGACCAGCGCGCGGCGGATCGCGGTGCACTTCTGTCCCGCCTTGACGGTCATCTCCGCGGCGAGCTGCTTGACGTACAGGTCGAACTCCGCCGTCCCGGGGGCGGCGTCCGGCCCGAGGATCGAGCAGTTCAGCGAGTCGGCCTCGGCGTTGAACCGGACCGCGTTCCGCACGATCGCGGGGTGGGTGCGCAGCAGCCGGGCCGTGGACGCCGAACCGGTGAACCCGACGATGTCCTGCTCGGTGAGGTGGTCGAGCAGGTCACCGGGGTCGCCGCAGATCATCTGCACGGTGCCCTCCGGGAGGATGCCGGACTCGACGATCAGCTCGACGAGCCGGGCCGTCAGGTAGGCGGTCTGGCTCGCGGGCTTGATCAGGCTCGGCACCCCGGCGAGGAACGCGGGCGCGAGCTTCTCCAGCGGCCCCCACACCGGGAAGTTGAACGCGTTGATCTGCACCGCGACGCCGTGCGACGGGGTGCACAGGTGCTGCCCGACGAACGTGCCGCCCTTCCCGAGGGGCTCGACGTCCCCCTCGATCAGCACCGTGTCGTTCGGCAGCTCGCGCTTGCCCTTGCTCGCATAGCCGAACAGGACCCCGATGCCGCCGTCGATGTCGAACTTCGAATCGCCCAGCGTCGCGCCCGTGCGCGCCGACAGCGCGTACAGCTCCTCGCGATGCTCCCGCAGGTGGGAGCCGAGCGCCTTCAGCAGGGCGGCGCGCTGGTGGAACGTCAGCTCCCTCAGCACCGGGCCGCCGGCCGTCCTCCCGTACCGCAGGGCGGCGCCCTTGTCGATCCCCGCCGAGGAGATCCGGGCGACCTCCTCCCCCGTGACGGCGTCGCGCAGCGGCGCCCCCACGTCCTCCGGAGCACGCCAAGAACCCGACACATAACTGCGCAGCACGACCACCGGGACCTCCTTGTCCGTTATCTCTGAGTCTTCCTGCCACCCATGAGCCCGGTTCACGCATCGCAGAGATGACAGCCGGGACGCGGTCCGTTCGTGTACTCGTTCCAGCGCGGGATCAGAGGGACAGATCTTGTGGATTTGTTCCTCTGGTGCATACGCTGCCGGTCATGGTCACGCGCACCAGGATGATCTCCGCCGAGCTGAACGGGCTGCGGGCCGCCGTCCGCGCCGGGATGATCGGCCCGATGCCCCCGAGGGCCCTCGCCGCGGCGGCGCGGGCCCTGCGGTGGTACGGGCCGCTCGGCGCCGCGACGGCGCTGCCCGCGCACCGGTTCCCCGGCCGCACCGGGCTCGCCGACGATCGCGGGACCCTCACGTTCGGCGAGCTGGACCGCCGCTGCAACGCCCTCGCGAACGCCCTGCGGTCGCGCGGCGTCGGCGTCGGCGACACCGTGGGAATCCTGTGCCGCAACCACCGCGGCCTGCTGGAGGCGATGTCGGGGGCGGCGAAGACGGGCGCGTCCGTCCTGTTCCTCAACACCGACTTCGCCGCGCCCCAGCTCCGCGGCGCCGTGGACCGCGAGGGCGTCACCGTCCTGGTGCACGACGACGAGTTCGCCGCCGCCGCGGACGGCCTCGACCTGCCGCGCCTCACCGAGTCCGATCTCGACGACCTCATCGCCGGCGCGGACGGCGCGCCGCCGCCCGCCCCGTCCGGGCACGGGTCCATGGTGATCCTCACCAGCGGCACGTCCGGGCGGCCGAAGGGCGCGCCGAGGCCGCAGTCCCGGTCGCTGGCGCTGCCGGGCGGCATCCTGTCGAAGGTGCCGTTCCGGGGCGGGGAGGCCATGTTCGTCGGCCCGCCGCTGTTCCACGGACTCGGCCTCACCTCCGCCGTTCTCGCGCTGGGGCTCGGGTCGACGCTCGTCCTGCGCCGCCGTTTCGACGCGGAACGGGTCCTCGACGACCTGGAGGCGCATCGCTGCACGTCGCTCGTCGCCGTCCCGGTGATGCTGAGCCGCATCCTCGCCGTCCCCGGGGTGCGGACGCGCGACCTGTCCCGCCTCAGGGTGGTCATGACGGGCGGGGCACGGCTGGACGCCGGGCTCGGGGGCCGCGCGCTGGCGGCGTTCGGGCCGTCCCTCTACAACTTCTACGGCTCGACCGAAGCGTCCTGCATCACGATCGCCACGCCGGACGAGCTGGCCGCCGCGCCCGGCTGCGTCGGCCGCCCGCCCGCCGGCACCACCGTCGCGATCCTCGGCGACGACGACCGGCCCGTGCCGCCGGGCACCATCGGGCGGATCTTCGTCGACACCCCGGCCCGGTTCGGCGGCTACACCGGCGGGGGCGGCAAGGACGAGGTCGGCGGCCTGATGGCGGTCGGCGACCTCGGCCACCTGGACGGCGGCGGCCGGCTGCACGTCGACGGCCGCGCCGACGACATGATCGTGTCCGGTGGCGAGAACGTCCACCCCGGCGAGGTCGAGGACCTTCTCGCCGCCCATCCCGGCATCGGGGAGGCCGCCGTCGTCGGCGTCCCGGACGAGGAGTTCGGGCAGCGGCTGCGCGCCTACGTGGTCGCCGCCGGCCTCACCCGGGACGACGTCAGGGGCCACGTCGCCGCGAACCTCGCCCGCCACAAGGTCCCCCGGGACGTGGTCTTCCTGGACGCGCTGCCCCGCAACCCGGCCGGCAAGGTCCTCAAGCACGCCCTGCCGGACGCCGCCGGGCCACCTCCGGGGTGATCGCCCGCACGACGCCGCGTCCGTAGCGTCATGGTCGTCGACGATGAGGGGAATCCCGATGACCACGACCCGTTCCCTCACCCCGGACGGCCTGTTCACCGACGCCCGCCGCCTGCTGGCCTCGCGCTCCGCCGCTGATCCCGGTCACGGCGGGGGGATGACGTCCCAGGCGTTCTGGCGGACCTCCACGTGCCCGGACCGGCGCAGCTCGTCCAGGAGGTCCCGCCAGCCGGCGGGCCACCCGGCGGCCGGGCCCGCCTGCCGGACCAGCGCGGCGGCGAGCAGGTGCGAGACGATGTCGCCGCGGCCGGCGAGCAGCCGGGCGGCGGGCAGCAGCCGGGCGGGCCCGCCCGGCTCGCGCGCGCCATGGCCGCCGACCGCGTGGAACAGGCGGTTTCCGGTGAACGCCGCGGTGAGGACGGGGCGGTCGCGGAGCAGGTCCGCCAGGGCGGCCAGCTCCCCGGCGATCTGCTCGGCGGTGACGCCGTCCTCGGTCAGGCGTGCCGCGCGGAGTGCGACCTCGGCCGCCTGGGCGGCATAGAGGGGATGCCCGGCCAGGATCCGGACGGCGCGGCGGGCCAGCGGCGCGTTGGCGTGGCCGGCGGGCAGGCCGCCGATCGTCTGCGCGATGGCCTTCGCCCGCGACCTGGACCGCTCGCCGAGCTCCGCGTCCACCAGGGCGGAGAGCACGCCGAGCGCCTCGTCCGCGACCGTCCCCGCCCTCACCAGGGCGTGCAGGACCTGAAGATCGTCGTCCCCGGCCGGGTCGCCGGGATCGGCGACGGCGGCGAGGATGTCGCCGTACCCCTCCGCGTACCAGGGCGCCCATGCGCCGAACGCCTTGGACGCCCGGAACCGGACGCCCGGGCCGTCGGCGGCGGAGACCAGTCGCCGGACGAGCGCGGCGTAGGCGGGACGGTGCGCCGGCGCGTACTCCGAAGGTTTCGCCTGGAAGAGCGTGCGCAGCATCAGCTCCGATGCGTACGGGCCTGCGGCGTCGCCGAGCGCGGCGATCACCCGGGGGTCCTCGGGCATGCGGCGCAGCGCGTCCGCGACGGCGACCCGGACGTCCCGGTGCAGGCCGGGGTCGTTCCAGGCGTGCAGGAGGACGTCCGCCGCGCCCGGGACCCGCAGCCGCTGGAGGAGCCGGGCGGCCTGCTTGCGGGCGGTCACCTTCCCGTCCGGGCCGGTCAGCGTCTCCGCCAGGACGGGCCCCAGCCCGGACGGCGGCACCGACGCGCCGCACCGTCCCACGGCCGCGACCGCGACCGCCGACCTCGGCCCACGCGCATGGAGGAGGAGCATCGCGAGGGCCTCGGCGGGACGGTCGGTGGCGGCCATCGCCTCCAGCGCCGCCTCGGCGAGGACGGTGTCCTCCTCCTGTTCCGCCCACGGCACGAGGTCCCCGAGCCCGCCGGGAAGCAGGCCGAGCCCCGCCACGGCGGTGAGCCTGGCGTCCACCGGTCTCCGCTCGTCCCGGGCGGCCGAGGCCAGTACCGCCCGCACGGCCCCGGCCTGCGGCGGCGTCCAGCGCCCCGGGTCCTGCGGCCGGACCTCCGGAACCCGTCCGGCGGTCTCGAACCGGCCCGCCCGGGCGCCGTCCAGGGCGGCCGGGAGGAGGTCCGTGCGGCGTCCGGCGACGACGCGCCACACCTCGGGCAGGACGATCGCGGAGGCGTCGGCGGCCAGCAGGTCCACCGCGCGCCCCTCGCGGCGCGCCGGGTCGGCGAGCCACAGGTCCGCCGCCTCCCGGGCGAGGTGCCCGGGAGCGTCCAGGATCACCGAGCGCAGATCGTCCTGGAGGTCCTCCAGCGCGAACGCCCTCCGCCCGAGGGAGCGGGCCAAGGCGACGACGGTCTCGTGGTCGCGCAGGTGCGGGCGCAGGACGTCCAGGAGGACGCGTTCCCCGCCGCGCGGCAGAACCCGGTCGAGCCGGTGCTCGTCGAGCGCCTCGGGTCCGTGCCTCGCCACGAGCGTGGCGTAGACGCGGTACGCCCAGCGGGTGAGCGCGGGCGGCGCCCCGTCCTGCGAGCCGGCCGCGCCGAGCATCCGGTCCGCCAGGCCGCGCAGCCTCCGGCGGGTCGCCGGGGAGGAGTCGCGTGCCGTCACGGCCGGGTCGGCGATGGCGGCGAAGGGCGGGGCGAACGAGTCGTCCAGCAGGCGGAGGGGGACGGCCGTCAGGGCGGCGATGAGCGTCCCCCTGAGCGGGTCCCGCTCGTTCCGCGTGCGGTCCGCGAGCTCGGTGACCAGGCTCAGCAGGAGCGCGGGGTCCGCGGTGCGGGCGGTGAGCTCGATGAGCAGCGTGCGGGCGAGGCCGCGCCGGCGCGGGTCGCCGCCGAACGCCGCCTCCCGGACGGGCCCGGCCGCCTCCTCGTAGGGGAGGTGGGCCGTGAGCTTCAGCGGGATCTCCGGATCGTCCAGCCTGGACCGCGCGGAATGCCACACCGAGCCGTGCCACTCCAGCATCCGGCGGGCCTCGGCCGCCGCCCGGCCGGGCGGCAGGACGCCGAGCAGCGGGAAGTTCCGCATCCCCGGGGCCTGCCCGTGGCGTTGCTGCGCGAGGTCGAGGATCTCCGCGCGCCGCGCCGGCGGGACGTGCGTGAGGAACTCCCTCAGCCAGTGGGGGTCGTCCGGTACGAACTCGCGGAGGTCCGCGGCCGGGAGGCCGCTCAGGTACCTGGAGTACGACCACGAGAGGCGGCCCCTGCGGCGTCCCATCCGCCGCACCACCCGTGCGGCGCGGACCGCGTCCACCCTGAACAGCGCCGGAACGAGCGTGGGCGGGAAGTACATGGCGGGCCTGCGTGAGCCGTCCCGCTCCATCAGGTCCAGCAGTCCCGCAGGGTCACGCCGCGCCAGCGCCGGGAGACCGGATCGGCACCGCCGCCACCACGACCATTCGGCCAGGTGGTCTCGGGCATGGGCGAGGAACGGGCCGGGGTGGCGCCCGGCCATGGCGCGCCAGGCGGTGACGCCGTGGGCGAGTTCCGGGAGGACCCGCGCGACGGTGCCGCCCGTGCAGGCGGGCAGCAGCGCGGCGGCCTCCCGGTCGCCCCGGCGGGCCCGGACGTCCGGCAGGAGCCGGTCGGCGAGGGCGGCGCGGCGGGAGTGGCGGAGCGTCCTGTAGAACGCGCGGCGCAGGTCGGCGGGCGCGTCGTCCAGCACGGCCGCCGCGGCGTCGTCGGAGACCGGCAGGGTCCGGACGGCCCGGAGCGCCGCGCGGCGCAACGCCATGTCGGGTCCGGCGAGCACCCGTTCGATGTACGGGAGGTCGCGGGCCGCCATGGCCATGTGCAGGGCGAGCCGGCGCTCGTACCGCCCGCCCGCGGACAGGCCGGCGAGGAGGTCGCGGAGTTCGTCGGTCCCGGCGAGATCGCGGGCGCGCAGCGCCAGTTCCCGCATGCGCGACGGGTACGGCAGGGATTCGAGGGCCGGTTCCAGGACCGGCTCGATGGGGCTCAACGGCCCGGGCGGAGACCGCCCTTCCTGGAGATCATGGGGTCGATGATGGCGGATCACCGCCGCGTCCGGCAAGCGGGACGGCCCTGGGATACTCGTGACCATGACATATGTGGCCGACGATGATCGGTACGAGCGGATTCCCTACCGGCGGTGCGGGCGCAGCGGGCTACGGCTCCCGGCGATCTCGCTGGGCCTGTGGCACAATTTCGGCGACGACCGGCCCCTGGACGCGCAGCGGGCCATCCTGCGCCGCGCGTTCGACCTCGGCGTCACGCACTTCGACCTGGCGAACAACTACGGGCCGCCGTACGGCTCCGCGGAGACCAACTTCGGGCGGATCATGCGGGAGGACCTCCGGCCGTACCGGGACGAGATGATCATCTCGACCAAGGCGGGGTACGACATGTGGCCCGGCCCGTACGGTGAGTGGGGGTCGCGCAAGTACCTGCTCGCCAGCCTCGACCAGTCGCTGAGCCGGATGGGCCTGGACTACGTCGACATCTTCTACAGCCACCGTTTCGACCCCGAGACGCCGCTGGAGGAGACGATGGGCGCGCTGGACCGTGCCGTCCGGTCCGGGAAGGCGCTGTACGCGGGGATCTCGTCCTACTCCCCCGAGCGCACGGCGGAGGCGGCGGCGATCCTGCGTGAGATGGGGACGCCGCTGCTGATCCACCAGCCATCCTACTCGATGCTCAACCGCTGGATCGAGGGCGGGCTCCTCGACACGCTCGGCCGCGAGGGCGTGGGCTGCATCGCCTTCTCGCCGCTGGCGCAGGGGATGCTGACCGACAAGTACCTCGGCGGCATCCCCGAAGGGTCGCGGGCCAGCAAGGGCACGTCGTTCTCCACGAGCCTGCTCACCGAGGAGAACCTGCGGCACGTCCGGACGCTGAACGAGATCGCCGAGGGGCGCGGGCAGTCGCTCGCGCAGCTGGCCCTGGCGTGGTCGCTGCGGGACGGCCGGGTCACCTCCGCGCTGGTCGGCGCGAGCAGCGTCGCCCAGCTGGAGGAGAACCTCGCGGCCCTGAACCGGCTGGACTTCACCGCCGACGAGCTCGCCGCGATCGACCGGGACGCCGTCGAGGCGGGGATCAACATCTGGGCGGCCTCCAGCGCGGGCTGACCGCCGGGCGGGCGGGCCGGCCACCGGGCATACGCATTGACCTGGCAGGACGGGGCACGAGCAGCACATGGAAGAGATGATGCTGCGCAGCGCCGCGTTCAACGATCACACGCTCATGCCGTCGGAGTACTCGCACGACAGCGGGGACGTCTCGCCGCCGCTGGAGTGGTCGCAGGCCCCCGAGGAGGTGGTGGAGCTCGCGCTGGCCTGCGAGGACCCGGACGCGCCGGCCGGCACGTTCGCGCACTGGCTGGTCGCCGGCATCGATCCCGTGACGACCGGGCTGGACGCCGGGGAGCGGCCGACCGGGGCGATCACCGGGCGCAACGACTTCGGCGCGGACGGGTACGGCGGGCCGAAGCCCCCGGCGGGCGACGACCCGCACCGGTACTTCTTCCGGCTCTACGGGCTGTCCGAGCCGTCCGGGCTCCGTCCCGGGTTCACGGCCGAGGACCTGCGCGTCGCCGTCCAGGAGAAGATCGTGGCGTCCGGCACGCTCGTCGGGACGTTCGTGAGGTGACCGTGGGCGCCCCCGACCAGAACGACCCCCGCCGGAGCCGCCCCGGCCGGGACGACCCGGGCCGGGACGACCCGGGCCGGACCGGCCGGGACGACGCCGATGGGACCGCGCCCGAGTGGCGGGATCCCGAGTGGCGCGGCCCCGGCTCACACGGCCGCTACCGCCACCGGCAGCCGAGCGGGCGTGAGCCGCTGACCGCCCGCAGCCCGCTGCTGCTGCGGGCGATCCTGTCCGGCGCGGCCCTGGTCGGCGCGGCGGCGGCCGCGGTGCTCTTCGCCGTCCGGGCGCAGAGCGGCGCCGGGGACGGCGCCTGGACGGCGGCCGCCATCTGCGCGGTCGTCGCCGTCATCGCCGCCGTCGACCTGATCGTCATCGCCCGGCGCACCCGGACGTGATCAGTAGCGGGTCAGGCGGGCGCGGGCGGCCTCCACCGCGGGCGGGACCGGATGCCGGGCGCGGGCGAGCGCGGGCAGCGCGCGGGCCGCGTCCGCGAGACCGGCCCGGCCGTCGCGGCTGCCCAGCGCGGACGCGGCGGCGCGGGCGACCGCCGGGAGCGGACGGCGCAGCCACGCGGTCAGCAGCCGGTTGCGGGCCTCGCGGCGGCGGCGCGCGGCCGGGTCGCGGCCCGTCGTGGACGGGTGGTGGTGGACGACG
Organism: Spirillospora sp. NPDC048823; assembly: GCF_043198445.1. Classification (NCBI taxonomy): domain Bacteria; kingdom Bacillati; phylum Actinomycetota; class Actinomycetes; order Streptosporangiales; family Thermomonosporaceae; genus Spirillospora; species Spirillospora sp. NPDC048823. The sequence goes on from NZ_JBICUT010000008.1 coordinate 91,998, forward strand.
AGTTCGGGCACGTAGGCCAGGCCCCACCCGGCGGCGGCCAGGTCGAGGGCGAGCAGTTCCTCCTCGCCGCCGAAGTGCAGGACGTCGGAGAAGCCGCCCGCGCGGAGGAACGCCTCGCGCCGCACGATGACGGAGCAGGCGAGGAACCCGAGGATGGCCGGCCCGGGCAGGCCGTCCGGCCGGCCGAGAGGCGAGCGGGCCATCTGCCCGGACACCGGCTCCAGCCGCCCCTCGTCGCCGACGAGCACGCGGGCGGCGAGCAGCGCCGTCCGCGGATGGGCGTCGAGGATCCCGGCGGCGCGGTCCAGCGCGCCGGGCGCCCACCAGGAGTCGTCGTCGGCGAACGCCACATAGCGGGTCGAGGCGTGCTCGGCCGCGACGGTGCGGGCGGCGGCGCCGAGGTTGCGCGGCAGCCGCAGCACCGTCGCGCCGGCGTCCTCGGCGACGGCCGCGGTGGCGTCGGCGGAGGCGTTGTCGGCCACGATCACCGGGGCGTCGTGGTGCGCGAGGCTGCGGCGCAGTTCCGGGGCACGGTCACGGGTCGCGACGAGAATGGTCACATCGGGCATCGGCCGCTCTCCTAGCTCACGTACCGGCGCGCGGTGGACTTCCGCTGGGACGCCTCCAGGCGCCGGAGCCGCTCCTCGACGTCCGCCGGCAGCGTCCGGCGTTCGCGCGCGACCCAGGCCAGCCCGGCGGCGGCCTCGGCGAGCGCGCCCGCCGTGACGCGGTCGCGCGGCAGCGTGCGCAGCAGCCCGGCGGTGCGCCGCACCGCGGCGGGCAGCGGGCGGCGCAGCCAGGTGAACCACAGCGTGTTGCGGATGCCGTGGCGGCGCCGCACGTGCGGGTCGCGCAGCGGGGACGGCTCGTGGTGCACGACGACGTCGTCGGCGAAGCACAGCTGCCAGCCGAGCGCCATCAGGTCGGCGCCGAGCAGTTCCTCCTCGCCGCCGAGCCACAGCCGCGGGGAGAATCCGCCGGCCTCGCGGAACGCGTCCGTCCTGACCATGGACGCCCCGGCAAGGAACGAGCCGAGCGCGGGGCCCGGCAGCCACGGCGGGCCGGGCACGGGCGAGTGCCGCAGCTCGGGCACGATCGGGTCCTCGCGGCCGCCGGGCTCCACCAGGATCCGCCCGGTGACGACCGCGAGCCGCGGATGGGCGTCGAGCAGGCCCGCGGCGCGGGACGGCGCGTCCGGTTCCCACCAGGTGTCGTCGTCGCAGAACGCGATGTACGGAGTGCGGACGTGGTCGGCCGCGACGTTGCGGGCGACCGCGCCGAGGTTGCGCGGGGAACGGATCAGCCGGAATTCCGGGAATTGTTCCTCGACGGCGCCGGCGGTGCCGTCCCGTGAGGCGTTGTCCACCACGATGACCGGGGGCCGGTCCGCGATTTCCCGCGTGCGCGCGAGCGTCGCGAGCAGCGAGTGCCGCCGGTCCCTGGTGATGACGACGACGGTGTAACGCATGAACCGCCCGTACCCGCAGCCTTCGCCTCTATGTGCACGTCATTGCGCCTACGTCACACTTCGCCCACCAGCGACTTTTGTGACTTCAGCGTTTAGAGCCACAGTTATCGGCAATACCGAATCACCTATAGGGGATTTGCTCCCGGCGGGACCGCCAAGTGCCGATGGCTACGACGACGTCATCGGCACATCACCGAACGCTGCGCCGAAACGGGGCTCTACATGCGCGTGCTCGGAATCAATGCGATCTTTCACGACCCGGCCGCCGCGCTGGTGTCGGACGGCGCCGTCGTCGCGGCGGCGGAGGAGGAACGCTTCAGCCGCCGCAAGCACGGCAAGCGGCCGGTGCCGTTCTCCGGCTGGGAACCGCCGGAGAAGGCGGCCCGGTGGTGCCTGGACGAGGCCGGGCTGGAGCCCGGCGACCTCGACGCCGTCGCCTACTCCTACGATCCGGGCCTCGTCGAGCCCGGCCTCGACGGGCACGACGTCCAGTGGGAGCGGCTGCGCACCCTCTACGCGCAGCGGGCCCCGAACTTCCTGTCGACCGCGCTGCCGGGGCTCGACCCCGGGATCGTCCGGTACGTCCCGCACCATGTGGCGCACGCCGCGTCCGCCGCGCTCGCCGCACCCGCACCCGGCGACGGCGACGTCCTGGTCCTGGACGGCCGCGGCGAGTCGCACTCGCACCTGGCCGGGACGTACGAGGGCGGCGTCCTGACCACGCTGCACGCCCAGCGCCTCCCGCACTCGCTCGGGCTGATGTACGAGGACCTCACCGAGCACCTCGGCTTCCTGCGCTCCAGCGACGAGTACAAGGTCATGGCGCTGGCGTCCTATGGCGAGGCCCGCTTCCTCGGCGAACTGCGCGAGCACGTCCACGCGACCGGGGACGGCGGCTTCGCCGCCGCGGGCGTCGACTGGGGCGCGCTGGCCAAGGCCCGCCCGCCCGGCGGCGAGTGGACCCGCGACCACGCCGACCTCGCCGCGAGCGTCCAGGCCCGGCTGGAGGAGGTGCTGCTGGACCTGGCGGCCTGGCTGCACGGCCGCACCGGCTCCCGCCGGCTGATGCTCGCCGGCGGCGTCGCCCTCAACTGCGTCGCCAACTCCCGGCTCGCCGAGGCCGGGCCGTACGACGACATCTGGATCCAGCCCGCCGCGGGCGACGCCGGGACGGCCCTCGGCGCCGCGCTGCACCTGGCGCAGGCCGGGGGCGACCCGCTGACGCCCATGCCCGGCGCGGACCTCGGACGGCGGTGGGACGACCGCGAGATCGCCGAGCGTCTCGACACCGCCGGGATCCCGTACGAGCGGCCCGACGACCTGGCCGCCACGGTGGCAGGCGCCCTCGCCCGCAACGAGATCGTGGCGTGGTTCCAGGGCCGCTCCGAGTTCGGCCCGCGCGCGCTCGGGCACCGCTCCCTACTCGCCCATCCGGGTCATGAGGGCAATGTGGAGCGGCTCAACGACGTCAAGGGCCGCGAGCAGTTCCGCCCGATCGCGCCGATGGTCGCGCTCGACCACGCGCCGGAGATCTTCGACGGGCCGCTGCCGAGCCCGTACATGCTGTTCGTCCACCGGGTGCGCCCCGGCTGGCGGGACCGGATCCCCGCGGTCGTCCATGTGGACGGCACCGCCCGGATCCAGACCGTCGCCGCGGAGGACGAGCCGCTCGTGGCCCGCCTCCTGGAGGAGTTCCGCCGCCGGACCGGCCTGCCCGTCGTCATCAACACCAGCCTGAACACCGCCGGGCGCCCCATGGTCGACGACCCGCGCGACGCGCTGGAGTGCTTCGGCTCCGCCCCGGTGGACCTGCTGGCCATCGGGCCGTACGTGGTCCGCCGCCGGGAGGTGCACGCCCGATGAGCCACCCCCTGGTCGGCCATACCGTGACCGGCCATACCGTCGTCATCCCGACGATCGGCCGGGAGAGCCTGCGCGTGACGCTGGACGCGCTCCTCGCGGGCCTCGGCTCCGGGCGCGGGCACGCGCCGCACGAGATCATCGTCGTGGACGACCGCCCCGCGCCGGGCGCGCCGCTCCCCCTCCCGCCGGGCGCGCCGCCGGCCGCCGGACCGGACATCCGGGTGATCCGCTCCGGGGGACGCGGGCCCGCCGCCGCCCGGAACGCGGGCTGGCGCGCCGCCGCGACCGAGTGGGTCGCCTTCCTGGACGACGACGTCGTGCCCGATCCCGGATGGGCCGCCGGGCTGGCCGCCGACCTCGCGGACCTGACACCGGAGGCCGGCGGCTCACAGGGCCGGGTCACGGTCCCGCCGCCGGACGGCCGCCGCCCCACCGACTGGGAGCGCAACACCGCGGCGCTCGCGGACGCCGAATGGATCACCGCCGACATGGCCTACCGCCGCGCCGTCCTCGCCGAGCTCGGCGGCTTCGACGAGCGGTTCCGCCGCGCCTACCGTGAGGACGCCGACCTGGCGCTGCGGGCCATGGACGCCGGGCACGGCCTCGTCCTCGGCAGGCGGCAGGTGACGCACCCCGTCCGTCCCGCCGGCTTCTGGGCGTCGGTGCGGGCACAGGCGGGCAACGCCGACGACGTCCTCATGTGGCGGGTGCACGGCGGCTCGTGGCGGACCCGCGCCGGCGAGGGCCGCGGGCTGCTCCGCCGCCACGCGCTCACCACCGCGGCCGGCGTCCTGGCGGCGGGCCTGCCCGCGGCCGTCCCCGGGCGGCGCGGCACGGCCGCCGGCCTGATCGCCGGAGGCGCCTGGGGCGCGCTGACCGCCTGGTTCGCCTACGAGCGGATCCGGCCGGGGCCGCCCGCACCGGCCGAAATAGCGAAGATGATCGCCACGAGCGCCGTCATCCCGCCCGCCGCGGTGTGGCACCGGGTGCGGGGACTGGTCGTCCACCGGGACGCGCGGCCGTGGGCCGGCCCCTGGGTCGTGCTGTTCGACCGCGACGACACCCTCATCCGGGACGTCCCCTACAACGGCGACCCGGCGCGGGTGAAGCCGATGCCGGGCGCCCGGCGCGCCCTGGACCGGCTGCGGCGGCACGGCGTCCGGATCGGGGTCGTGTCCAACCAGTCGGGCGTGGCGAAGGGCCGCATCACCGCCGGCGACGTCCGGCGCGTCAACGCGCGCGTCGAGCGGCTCCTCGGACGCGTCGACGTGTGGGAGTTCTGCCCGCACGACGGCGGCGACGGCTGCGCATGCCGCAAACCCCGCCCCGGGATGATCGAGCGCGCGGCGCGGCGGCTCGGGGCGCCGCCGTCCGACTGCGCCGTCATCGGCGACATCGGCGGCGACGTCGAGGCCGCCGCCGCGGCCGGCGCGCGGGGGATCCTCGTCCCGACCGGGCGCACCCGGGCCGACGAGATCACGCGGGCGGCGGAGACGGCGCCGACGCTGCGGGCGGCCGTCGAACTGGTCCTCGGCGGAAGGCGGCGCCGATGAGGGTCCTCGTCTCCCGCCAGGACAACATCGGCGACGTGCTGCTCGCCGGGCCCGCCGTGCGGGCGGTCGCCGAGCACGCCGACGAGGTGGTGCTGCTGTGCGGCCCGCGCGGGCGCGCCGCCGCCGACATGCTGCCCGGCGTCGACCGCGTCATCGAATGGCGCGCCCCCTGGATCGACCCGGACCACGTGCCCGTCGAGCGGTCCGGGATCGACGCGCTCACGCGCCGGCTCAAGGGCTTCGACCGGGCCCTGATCCTGACGTCGTTCCACCAGTCGCCGCTGCCGCTCGCGCTGCTGCTGCGCCTGGCCGGGACGCCCTGGATCGGCGGCATCAGCGAGGACTACCCCGGTTCGCTGCTCGACCTGCGGCACCGGCCCGGCGAGGACATGCCCGAGCCGCTGCGGATGCTCGCCCTCGCGGAGGACGCGGGGTTCCCGGCGCCGGCCGACACCCGGCTCCGGGTCCGCGGGCCGCTGCCCGCCACCGACCACCTCACCGGAGGCCCCGGGTACGTCGTGGTGCATCCGGGGACGTCGGTCCCCGCACGCGCTTGGCCCCCCGGGCACTGCGCCGAGGCCGTCCGGCTGCTGGACGCGGCGGGCCACCGCGTCGTCGTCACCGGGCACGGGGACGAGAAGGAGCTGACCGCGTCCGTCGCCGGGGAGGACGGCCTCGACCTCGGCGGCCGCACGACGCTGCCGGAACTGGCGTCCGTGCTGGAAGGGGCATGCGCCGTCGTCGCCGGAAACACCGGCCCCGCGCACCTGGCGGCGGCCGTCGGCACACCGGTCGTGTCGCTGTTCGCGCCGACCGTGCCGGCGGCCCGGTGGGCGCCGTTCGGCGTCCCGATGGCGCTGCTGGGCGACCAGGGGGCGCCGTGCAAGGACAGCCGCGCCCGCGAATGCCCCGTCGGCGGGCACCCCTGCCTGGCGTCGGTCAGCGCCGACGAGGTCGCCGCGGCAGTGGAGATCGTGAGGTCCGAGGAGGAGGTGCCCGCCCGGTGAGAGTCCTGATGTGGCACGTGCACGGATCGTGGGCGACGTCGTTCGTCCACGGCCCGCAGACCACCCTCGTCCCCGTCCTTCCCGGCCGGGGACCGGACGGGAAGGGGCGGCCCGACACGTTCCACTGGCCGGACCGCGCGGCCGAGGTCGCGCCGGAGCGGCTGCGCGACGAGGACGTGGACGTCGTCGTCCTGCAGCGCCCCCACGAGCTGCGGCTCGCCGAGGAATGGCTCGGGCGCCGCCCCGGCCGCGACGTCCCCGCCGTCTACGTCGAGCACGACACGCCCCGCCGCACGCCGTCCGACGCCGGCCTCCCCGAAGAGGTCGTCCCCGACAGCCGCCACTTCCTGCACGACCGCTCCGACATCCCGGTCGTGCACGTCACCCACTTCAACCGGCTGTTCTGGAACTGCGGCCGCGCCCCCGCCACCGTCATCGAGCACGGCGTCGTCGACCCCGGCTACCGGTACTCCGCCGACATGCCGCGCGCCGGCGTGGTCATCAACGACCCGCTGCGCCGCGGGCGCGTCGCCGGCACCGACCTGCTCCCCGAACTGGCGGCGGCCGTCCCCCTCGACCTGTTCGGCATGAACGTCACCGGCGTCCCCGGCCGGCTCGGCATCGCCCCCGAATCCCTCTGGACCTTCGAGGACCTGCCGCAGGCGAGGATGCACGGGGAACTCGCCCGCCGCCGCGTCTACGTCCACCCCTACCGGTGGACCTCGCTGGGCCTCGCACTGATCGAGGCCATGATGCTCGGCCTGCCGGTGGTGGCGCTCGCCACCACCGAGGCGGTCGAGGCGGTGCCGCCGGAGGCCGGGGTGCTGTCCACCCGCGTGGCCGCGCTGGCCGGCGCCGCGCGGTCCCTGGCCGCGGACCCGCCGCGTGCGCGCCAGATGGGCAAGGAGGCGCGGGCCTACGCCGTCGAACGCTACGGCCTGCCGCGGTTCCTGCGCGACTGGCGGCGAACTCTCCAGGAGGTAACGCGATGAAGATAGCCATGATCTCCGAGCACGCCAGCCCCCTGGCCGCCAGGTGCGGCCCCGCGGAGAAGGGACTGGGCGGGGCCGACGGCGGCGGGCAGAACGTGTTCGTCGCGGAACTGGCCGCCGAACTCGGCCGGCAGGGCCACTACGTCACCGTCTACACGCGGCGGGACGCCCCCGCCCTGCCCGACCGGGTGCGGTTCGCGCCCGGCGTGACCGTCGAGCACGTCCCGGCGGGACCGGCCGAGCGGATCGCCAAGGACGATCTGCTGCCCTGGATGCACGACTTCGGGCGCCACCTCGAGCGGCGCTGGGCCGCCGACCCGCCCGACGTCGCGCACGCCCACTTCTGGATGAGCGGCCTCGCGGCGATCCAGGCCGCGCAGCCGCGCGGGTCGCGGCGCGTGCCGGTGGTGCAGACCTTCCACGCGCTCGGCACCGTGAAACGCCGCCACCAGGGCGACAAGGACACCAGCCCGGCCTCCCGGGTGCGGCTGGAACGCGCCATCGGGCGCGCCGCCGACACCGTGATCGCCACCTGCTCCGACGAGACCGCCGAGCTGACCGCGATGGGCGTCCCCGGCGACCGCGTCCGGGTCGTCCCGTGCGGGGTCGACCTGAGCCTGTTCGCCCCCGGCGGCGGCCCGCCCGCCGGCCCTCACCGGCTCGTGGTGCTGTCCCGGCTCGTCGAACGCAAGGGCGTCGACACCGCCATCAGGGCGCTCGCGCACCTGCCCGGCGCCGAGCTGGCCGTCGCCGGCGGGCCGCCGCGCGGCGACCTCGGCGGCGACGCCGAGGTGCGCAGGCTGCGGAGGGCGGCACGGGACGCGGGCGTCGCCGGCCGCGTCGAGTTCCTCGGCCGGCTCGGCCGCGACGAGGTGCCCCCGCTGCTGCGGTCGGCGAGCCTCGTGCTCACCCTGCCCTGGTACGAGCCGTTCGGCATGGTGCCGCTGGAGGCGATGGCGTGCGGCGTGCCCGTGGTGGCGAGCGCCGTCGGCGGGCACCTCGACACGGTCGTGGACGGCGTCACCGGGACGCTCGTCCGGCCGCGCGACCCGGAGGCCGCCGCCGCGGCGGTCCGGGCGCTGCTGGACGACCCCGCGAAGCGCGCCGCGATGGGGATCGCGGGCAGCGGCCGGGCACGCGACCGCTACTCGTGGGCCCGCGTCGCCGCCGACACCGCCGGCGTCTACCAGCGCGCGGCCGCCCTGAGCGAGGTGGCGGCATGACGGCCGGCACCACCGGGGCCGCCTCCCGGACCAGGACGGCGACGGCGCAGGACCGGCGGCTGGAGGCGCTCGCCGAGGCCGCGCTGCGGTTCCGCGAGCACGTCCCCACGATCGGGACGTGGGGCCGCCGCCTGGCCGGCGTGCTGCGCGGCGGCGGGCGGCTGCTGGCGTGCGGCAACGGGGGAAGCGCCGCCGAGGCGCAGCACCTGACCGCCGAGCTCGTCGGCCGGTTCGAGGACGAGCGGCGCCCGCTGTCGGCGATCCCGCTGCACTGCGACACCTCGTCGGTGACCGCGATCGGCAACGACTACGGGCCGGTCAACATGTTCGCGCGGCAGGTGCAGGCGCACGGCCGGCCCGGCGACGTGCTGATGTGCCTGTCGACCAGCGGCCGCAGCCCCAACGTGGTCGCGGCGGCGCACCGGGCCCGGCATCTCGGCATCACCGCGTGGGCGATCACCGGCCCCGGGCCGAACGCCCTCGCCGGCGCGTGCGACGACGCGATCACCGTCGAGGCCGCCGCCACCTCGACCGTCCAGGAGATCCACCTCGCCGCGATCCACCTGCTGTGCGGGGTGATCGACGATGTCCTGGGGGTGAGACCATGACCGCCCCGCTGGTGGTCGTCGGCGACGTCCTGCTCGACATCGACATCGTCGGCAGCAGCAGCCGGCTCTGCCCGGACGCGCCCGTCCCCGTCGTCGAGCAGGCCGAGGAGCTGCCCCGGCCCGGCGGCGCGGGCCTGGCGGCGCTGCTGGCGGCCGCCGCCGGACGCGACGTGGTGCTGGTCACCGCGCTCGCCGACGACGAACCCGGCAGGCGGCTGCGCGCGATGCTGGAGAAGCACGTGGAGGTCGCCGCGTTCCATCTGCACGGCGGCACCCCCTGCAAGCTGCGCATCCGGTCCGGCGGGCAGTCGGTGGCGCGGCTCGACGCCGGGGAGGGGCAGGCCCTCGACGGGCCCGTCGGCCCGCGCGTCGCCGACGCGATCGCCGGGGCGGGCGCCGTGCTGGTCGCCGACTACGGGCGCGGCGTCACCCGGCACCGCGCCGTCCGGTCCCTGCTCGGCGGGCTGCCCGCGGGCGTCCCCGTCGTGTGGGACCCGCATCCGCGCGGCGAGCCGCCCGTCCCCGGCGTCCGGCTGCTCACCCCGAACGCACAGGAGGCCGCCCGGCTCGCCGCCGCCGACGGCGCCGAGATCACCGGGTCCGGGCTGTCGGCCGCCGGGCGGTGCGGCCGCCACCTCGGCCGCGCCTGGGGCATCGAGGGCGTCGCGGTCACCCTCGGCGCGGAGGGCGCGCTGCTCTGCGACGGGTCGGAGGCGCCGTTCCTCGCGCCGGCGCGGCCCGCCCGGGGCGACTCGTGCGGCGCGGGCGACAGCTTCGCCGCCGGCGCCGCGGGCGTCCTCGCCGACGGCGGGACCCTCACCGGCGCCGTCACCGAAGGCGTCCGCCACGCGTCGGAGTTCGTCCGCGCGGGCGCCGCCGCGGCCCTCGCGACGCAGCTCGCCGAGACCGGCACGGCCCGGCTCGTCCCCGAGCGCGGCGAGGACGCCTGGGACGTCGTCGAGCGGACGCGGCGGGCGGGCGGGACGGTCGTGGCGACCGGCGGCTGCTTCGACCTCCTCCACGCGGGCCACGTCAGCATGCTGCAGCAGGCGCGGCGGCTCGGCGACTGCCTGATCGTCTGCGTCAACTCCGACGCGTCCGTGCGGCGCCGCAAGGGGCCGACGCGTCCCGTCACGCCCGCCGCCGACCGCGTCCGGGTGCTGGAGGCGCTCAGCGACGTCGACGCCGCGGTGGTGTTCGACGACGACACCCCGGCCCCGCTGCTGGAACGGCTCCGCCCGGACGTCTGGGTGAAGGGCGCCGACTACGCCGGGACCACGCTGCCCGAGGCCGAGACGGTCCGGGCCCACGACGGCGAGGTGGTCCTGCTGCCCCTCCTTGAGGGGCGCTCCACCACCCGCCTGCTGTCGACCACGAAGGGAAACGCATCATGAACGTCCTCATCACCGGAGGCGCCTCGGGACTCGGCGCGGCCGTCGCGCGGAAGGTCGCCGACGACGGGGGACGCCCCCTCGTCCTCGACCGGCATCCGCCGAAGGACGATTTCCAGCACATGCAGGCCGATCTCGCCGACCGCAGATGCGCCGAGCGCGCCGTGCACGGCCTGGCCCGCGCCGCCGGCGGGCTGAACGCCGTCGTCACCGCCGCCGGCATCGACGCCTGCGGGACGCTGTGCGAGGTTCCCGCCGAGGACTGGGAGCGGGTCGTCCAGGTGAACCTGCTGGGCACCGCCGCCGTCGTCCGCGCCGCACTCCCCTACCTGGAGAACGAGCCCCATGGACGCGTCGTGACCGTCGCGTCCACGCTCGGGTTCCGGGCGGTGAGCGACGCCACCGCGTACTGCGCGTCGAAGTTCGGCGTCGTCGGTTTCACCCGGGCGCTCGCCGCCGAGATGGCCGGGCGGGTCGCCGTCACCATGGTCGTGCCCGGCGGCATGGACACCGCGTTCTTCGACGACCGCTCCGAGCAGTACAGGCCGGGCCCGGACGCCAAGCTGAACCGGCCCGAGGACGTGGCGGCGACCGTCGCGTTCGCGCTCTCCCAGCCCGCCGGGTGCGAGGTGCGGGAACTCGTCGTCTGCCCCTCGCAGGAACCGTCGTGGCCGTGACGGTGCGACCGGCGGCCCAGCGGATCCTGGTGCTGCGCGCCCTCGGCCTCGGGGACCTGCTGACCGGCGTCCCGGCGCTGCGGGCCCTGCGGCGCGGGGCGCCCGGCGCGCGGATCGCGCTCGCCGCCCCGGCGCCGCTCGGCTTCCTCGCCCGCGCCACGGGCGCGGTCGACGACGTCCTTCCCTCGGAGGGCCTTGCCCCGCTGCCGCCCGCGGGCCCGGTGGACGTGGCGGTCAACCTGCACGGCCGCGGCCCGCAGAGCCACCGGCTCCTCACCGGAACGCGTCCGGGCCGCCTCCTCGCGTTCGCCTGCGCCGGGGCGGGCCACGCCGCCGGTCCGGACTGGGACCCGGGCGAGCACGAGGTGGCGCGCTGGTGCCGGTTCGTGTCGGCGTACGGGTTCGACGCCGACCCCGCCGACCTGGACCTGGACCCGCCCGCGGTCCCGTCGCCGGCGCCGGGCGCCGCCGTCGTCCATCCGGGCGCGGCGTTCCCGGCGCGCCGCTGGCCCGCCGACCGGTTCGCGGCCGTCGCGGCGGCGCTGCGGGACGGCGGCGAACGCGTCGTCGTCACCGGCGGCCCCGCGGAGACGGCGATCGCGCGCCGCGTCGCCGAACTCGCCGGGCTGGACGAGCGGGCCGACCTGTCCGGCCGCACCCGCCTCCCGGAACTGGCCGCGCTCATCGCGGGCGCGCGGCTGGTGGTGTGCGGGGACACCGGCGTCGCGCATCTCGCGACGGCGTTCCGGACCCCGTCGGTCCTGCTGTTCGGCCCGACGCCGCCCGGCCGGTGGGGGCCGCCCGACCGCGCCGAGCACCGGGTCCTGTGGGCCGGGCGGCACGGCGACCCGCACGGCCGCGAACCGCATCCCGGCCTGCTGGAGATCTCCGCCGGGCAGGCGGTCGAGGCCGCCGGCCGGGTGCTCACCCGCAACCGCTGAAGGGGGACATGATGAGACATCCACGCGCCGTCGTCACCGGAGGATCCGGATTCCTCGGCTCGCACCTGTGCGAGGCGCTGCTGGCCCGGGGGATCTCGGTGGTGTGCCTGGACAACCTGCTGACCGGCACGTCCCGCAACATCGCGCACCTGACCGGGCGGCGCGACTTCCGGTTCCTGAGACGCGACCTCACCGAGCCGGTCAGCGTCCCCGGCGACGTCGGCTACGTCTTCCACCTGGCCTCGGCGGCGTCCCCGGCCGACTATCTGCGGCTGCCGATCCAGACCCTGGAGGTCGGCAGCCAGGGCACCCGCAACGCGCTCGAGCTCGCCGAGGCCAAGGACGCGCGCTTCGTGCTCGCCTCCACGTCCGAGGTGTACGGCGACCCGCTCGTGCATCCGCAGCCCGAGTCGTACTGGGGCAACGTGAACCCGGTCGGGCCGCGCAGCGTGTACGACGAGGCCAAGCGGTTCGGCGAGGCGCTGACGTCGGCGTTCCGGCACTCCCGCGGCCTCGGCACCGCGATCGTGCGGATCTTCAACACCTACGGGCCGCGGATGCGGCCCGACGACGGCCGGGCCATCCCGACGTTCCTGCGGCAGGCGCTCACCGGCGAGGACCTCACGGTGACGGGGGACGGCTCCCAGACCCGCTCGATCTGCCACGTGGACGACACCGTTCGGGGCATCATCGCCCTCGCCCTCTCCGGCCATCCGGGGCCGGTCAACATCGGCAGCCCGTACGAGGTGTCCATGGCCGGCCTCGCGGAGCTGATCATCGACCTGACCGGGTCCCCGTCCCGGATCCGCTTCGTCGACCGGCCGGTCGACGACCCGCACGTCCGGCGGCCCGACACCGCGCTCGCCGAGGAGGCGCTCGGCTGGCGTCCCCGGATCTCCGTCGAGGACGGCCTGCGCACCACGATCGAGTGGTTCGCCCGGGAGCTCATGGTCGCCCGCCCCGCCTGACCGGACCCGGCCGGGTCTGCGCGGCCGGGACGAGGGCACCTCGCGGCCGCGCACGCCCCGGCGGCGCACGCGTCCACGCCGCCCAGGCCGCGCACGCCCCGGCCCAGGCCGCGCCACACCCCGGGGACCGGGGCGCCCGTTCAGCCGTTCGTTCAGCCGTTGTGGCCTGCCGCCACCAGGTTTCTGAGGTCGGCGGGGAGGCTGTGGCGCACCTTGTCCGTGACCGCGCCCTGGGTGGCCTCGTCGGTCACCTCCAGCACGACCCGCGCCAGGTACGCGGACCGTGGCTCGTCGGCCCCGGACCTGACCGCGATCCGCTCGATGAAGTCGTGCCGGTCGAACCGCTCGCCGCTGCCCGCGCCGCCGTAGATCTCCGTCCGGCGCAGATGCTCGCCGATCTCGTGCGGCAGCTGCGCCGCGAGGTTGTCGGCGAGCCCCTCCGGGATCCGTTCGCCGAGCGTCTCCAGGACGGCGCGTGTCGCCCGTTCCGCCTCACCGTGACCGGAGAGGCGGGCGCGGGCCTGGACCTGTCCGATGAACTCCTCGTGCCGCATGACGGACGCTCCTTCCTACGTCTGAAATGCAGAAATGCCCGAAATGGACGGTCCTTAACGTGCGCCGAGCACGTCCATCAGCTCGCCGATCACGGCTCCGCCGGCGGGCAGGGCGCAGGCGCGCCCGGTCCCTTCGGGCGACAGGCACCACTCCCACCACCCGTCCAGCTCCCGCGGGTCCAGCAGCGGCCCATCCCGCTCCGGATCCTCCCGCCCCCGCCCCGCCCGCTCCGGGACGGTGACGACGGCCGGCCACGACCACGCCCGTGCCTGCGCGGTCACCTTCGCGCCGCCGCCCACCGGGTCCACGGCCAGCGCGGGAACCCCGTTCTTCAGGGCCAGGACGAGGCCGTGCAGCCGGGTCGTGACGACCAGGTCGAGCCTGCGCAGTGCCGACTCCAGCTCCGCCGCCGTCGTGCACAGGCGCCAGTCGCGCGGATCGAGGCGCGTGTCGAGGGGCAGCCGGGCGCATTCGCGGGCGGCGAGCCACTCCGTGAGCTCCCGCTCGATCCGGTCGTGCCGCCGCCGCGTCCCGTACTCGGCCTGCCCCGGCGCCAGCACGACCCCGGCGACGGGCACCGGCGGGGTCGCCGGCAGCGCCGCCAGGTCGCGCCGCGGCGCCGCCGAGGGCGTGTCGCGCGCGAGGACGGCGTCGAACCCGGTGACCGCCGGGTCGTCCGGATCGATGACCGACACCCCGACGGCGACGCGGGTACAGCTTTCGTACCGGCGGTGCAGTTCCTCGATCTGCCTGCCGTGCAGCGGCCCGCAGGCGAACACGAGGTGGGTGTAGCGGCCCGGGTCGGCCCGGCCGAGGTCCAGCCCGCCCGGCCGGAAGACCGGGCTCCACGCGAGGTCGCACGGGACCCCGCGGCCGGCCAGCGCCCCCCGCACCGCCTCCATCGCCAGCACATCGCCCGCCGTGGCCTCGCCGTGCAGGAAACTCGGCCATCCGGTCACCAGGACACGCATCCGCCGGCCGCCTTCCGCGATCTCGATCCTCGCCCGGCGCCTTTCCGGGACGGGAAGGCACTGCCCGTGCCGTGACACTTGAGACACTTACCGGTTTACCGAAACGACCGGATGGGCAGAGTCAGTTCGCGGCCCACTCGCGAGCTCGGAGCCAGGTGCTCGGATCTGCGAGCCTGGGCCGCACCAGCGTTCAGGCGGCCTTCCCCCGCCCGCTACCCCCCTGCGGCGCCGTCAACCGCCGGCGAACCGGGCGGCCGCCATGCCGCAGTAGGCCGCGCCGAGCCCCGCGGCGACACTGCCGGCGGCGTTGAGCAGCGCCTGGAGGCGCGCTCCGCCCTCGGCCAGCCGGACGGTCTCGTAGCCGAACGTGGAATACGTGCTCAGGGCGCCGCAGAAGCCCGTCCCCGCGAAGGCCGTCACACCGCCGCCGACGGGGACGGCCGCCAGGAAGCCCAGGAGGAACGACCCCGCGACGTTGACGGTCAGCGTCCCCCAGGGGAACACCGAATCGTGCCGGGCCTGCACGGCGCGGTCGGCCAGGTAGCGCAGCGGCGCGCCGAGCGCGGCGCCCAGCGCGACCAGCAGAACGGTCACGCGCCGCCCTCCCCGGCACGGCGCCTGGTCAGCGACCGGGCGGCCAGCACCCCGGTGAGGACGGCGGCGAGCGCGGCGGCCGGCGTCGCCGCGAGGTACACGAGCGCCACCCGCGGTTCCCCGCCGTCAACGGTCCGCTGGAAATCGACGGCGAAGGTCGAGAACGTGGTGAAGCCTCCGAGCACCCCGGCCCCGAGGAACGGCCGCACCAGCGGGTTCACCCGCCACGTCTCGGTGATGAGCACCATCAGCACCCCGATCACCAGGCAGCCGGAGACGTTGATCCAGAAGACGACCCAGGGGAACTCCCCCGGCCCGTACGGGAACGCGCCACTCAGCCCGTACCGCGCCAGCGCCCCGGTGACGCCGCCCGCCGAGACGGCACCGAGCGTCGCCCACGGCGCACGCCGCAGCTCGTCGCGCTGCTCCGCCACATGAAGATCGACATCGGGATCGACGGCACCATCGCGCACCCGCGAGAGTCTACCGGCGCCCCCGTCAGGGTTCGGGGCGGGCGACCCGGCCGCGCCAGCCACCGGTCTGGACGCCCCGGGCCTCGATGAAGGTCTTGAAACGCTGCAGGTCGCCCTTGACCCGGCGGCCGAGGGCGCCGAGCCTGTCACCGGCCCTCTCGGCGAGGCCCTCCGGGTCGATCTCCATCTGGGCGGTGACGCGCGTGGTGGTCTCGTCCAGCCGGTGGAAGGTCACCACCCCGGCGTGCGTCGGCCCCTCCAGGGACTTCCAGGCCACGCGCTCGTCGGGCAGCTGCTCGGTGATCCTCGCGTCGAACTCGCGGGTGACGCCGGCGATTCGCGTCCTCCAGCGGACGGTGGTGTCGTCGAGCTGGCGGATCTCCTCGACACCGTCCATGAACTGCGGGAACGTCTCGAACTGCGTCCACTGGTCATAGGCGGTGCGGATCGGGACGGTGACGTTGACCGACTCGGTGATCGTGCTCACGGCTCCCCCTCAGTGCGTCACCGGGGCGGTACCCGGGGGAGCGTCCTTTATCCGGGGGACGGGTCGGCGGCGCGGCGCCCGGCAGGCCCGATCCCCCACGCGGGCGGGCATTTCAGTGTGATCAGCCGATTGCCGGGTACTGGGCGGGGACCGAGCGATCGCCCCCTGCCTTTGCCGGCCTCTTCGGAAGGGAGACGACCCGCATGACGTCGGCGCAGTCCACCACCACCCGGTTCAACGACGGACAAGCCGAGACCCTGCTGGCGGAGATGAACCGGCTCCCGGAGGACGATCCCCGGCGAGAACGGCTCCGGGCGCGCATCGTCGACATGCACGCCGCCCTCGTCCGCGGCGTGGCCCGCCGGTACGCCAACCGCGGGGAACCCATCGACGACCTCCAGCAGGTCGCCTACCTGGGGCTGGTCAAGGCCATCAACCGGTTCGACCCCGGCATCGGCGACCGGTTCGTCACCTACGCCTACCCGGTGGTGACCGGGGAGGTGAAGCGGCACTTCCGCGACAAGACGTGGGGAATCCGGGTGTCGCGCCGCATCCAGGAGCTGCGTCCGGTCCTGCAGCGCACCATGCAGGAGTACACCCGCGAGCACGGCCGCTCCCCCACCACGGCGGAGGTCTCCGCGCTCATGGGCATCACCGAGGAGGAGACCGTCGAGGTCATCATCGCCTGCGACGCCTACCGCCCGCTGTCCCTGGAGGCGCCCGCCGACGGCTCGCCGAGCGGCGACAGCGGCACGGTCGGCGAGTACCTCGGGGCGGACGACCCGGCGCTCGACAGCTTCATCGACGGCCACGCGCTCGGCCCGCTGATCGACGAACTGCCCGAACGCGAGCGGACGATCCTGCTGCTGCGGTTCTTCGGCAACAAGACGCAGACGCAGATCGCCGAGCAGATCGGCCTGTCCCAGATGCACGTCTCGCGGCTGCTCCGCGCCACCCTGGACCGGCTCCGCGCCGGGCTGCTGGCGGAACGGTGACGGGACGGCTCCCGACGGTCCCGGTCAGGGCCTGGGAAGGGCGCACGCACCGTCCAGTACGACGTCGTTGCCCTTGCCGAGGCAGCGGGCGAGCAGGTACGTCTGCTGCCCGTAGTTGATGCCGTGGCGGACGGTGATCTCGCCGTCCGGGCCGACCTCGCACGGGTTGTTGAGCGTGCAGCGCTCCCCGTCCTCGTTGCCGGTGTTGTTGACCCCGACGACGCGGCGCGTCCCCACGTCGATGATCGGGGAGCCGGACGTGCCGCCGATGGTGTCGCACTCGGGCGTGTACCGGATGGAGTTCTTCCAGGTCCAGCCCGCCTCGCGCAGCCGGTGGACGGTGTCGTCGATCTTGCAGCCGTAGATCTTCTTCCAGTAGCCCGACACGACCCGGATCTCGGTGCCGTCGTGCGGCCTGGCCGGCGACAGGCGCAGCGCCGGGATGCCGTACCGCCGCTGGATGTCGGCGTAGGTGGCGCCGAGCCGGTAGACCGTCACGTCGGTGTCGGTCATCGTGGCGTACTCGACCTTGGTGGCCCGCAGGGAACCCAGTTCCTTCTTCCCCGTCCGGTCGAGGAGCGTGAACGTCCGCGACGACGCCTGGTCCACGATGACCTCGCCGGCCTCGGGCATGCCCGTCTCCAGGCAGTGGCCGTTCGTCAGGACCAGCGCCGCGTCGGTGTCGCGGGACCGCGGCCCGCGCACGAGGGACCCCGAGCAGTTGCTGAGCGCGACGATGCCGGTGAAGTCGACCTCCGCCCTGGGCTTGTGCGGGGCGGGCGCCGCCGGGCCGGCGGGCGCGGCCTGCGCCGCACCGGCGCCGGCGAGGGCGAGGGTCGCGGCGCCGGTGACGGCGGCGAGGGCTGCTGCGGCGAGGCGTCGTCCTGTCATGGGGATCCTCTCGGGCGGGGCCGGTGGCGGGGCACCGGCCGGTGACGGCGCTGTCCGGCCGGATGCTAGATCATCTCCGCCCGCGAAAGAAGGGGGCCCGCCGCCTGGTTTCCCTCAGTCCACGTCCACCCAGCCGTAGGTGCGTTCGACGGCCTTCTTCCAGCCGGCGTAGCCGGTTCGGCGTTGTTCGTCGGTCCAGGTGGGGTTCCAGCGGCGGTCTTCGTTCCAGTTCTGGCGGAGTTCGTCGGTGGTGTTCCAGAAGCCGGTGGCCAGGCCGGCGGCGTAGGCGGCGCCCAGTGCGGTGGTTTCGGCGACGACGGGGCGGGAGACGGGGACGCCGAGGATGTCGGCCTGCATCTGCATGCACAGTTCGTTGGCGGTGACGCCGCCGTCGACTTTGAGGACGTCCAGGGTGACGCCGGAGTCCTCGCGCATGGCTTCGACGACGTCGCGGGATTGGTAGCAGATGGATTCGAGGGTGGCGCGGGCGAGGTGGGCGTTGGTGTTGAAGCGTGAGAGTCCGACGATGGCGCCGCGGGCGTCCGAGCGCCAGTAGGGGGCGAACAGGCCGGAGAAGGCGGGGACGAAGTAGACGCCGCCGTTGTCGTCGACCTGGCGGGCCAGGGCTTCGCTCTGGGCGGCGCCGGAGATGATGCCGAGCTGGTCGCGCAGCCATTGCACCGCCGACCCCGTCACCGCGATCGACCCCTCCAGCGCGTACACGGGAGCATGGTCACCGAACTTGTAGCAGACGGTGGTGAGCATCCCCGCCTTCGACCTGACCAGCTCCTCACCGGTGTTGAGCAGGAGGAAGTTGCCGGTGCCGTAGGTGTTCTTGGCCTCGCCGGGCGCGAAGCACACCTGCCCGACCGTCGCGGCCTGCTGGTCGCCGAGGATCCCCGTGAGCGGGACCTCGCCGCCGAGCGGGCCGTCCGCGCGGGTCGTCCCGTACGGCTCGGGCGCGGAGGACGGCTTGATCTGCGGCAGCATCCGGCGCGGGATGCCGAAGAACGACAGCAGCTGGTCGTCCCAGTCGAGGGTCTCCAGGTCCATGAGCATGGTGCGGCTGGCGTTGGTCGGGTCGGTGACGTGCACGCCGCCGTCCGTCCCGCCCGTGAGGTTCCACAGCACCCACGTGTCGATGTTGCCGAAGATCGCGTCGCCGTTCTCGGCGGCCTCGCGGACGCCCTCGACGTTCTCCAGGATCCACTGGACCTTGCCGCCCGAGAAGTACGTCGCGGGCGGCAGGCCGGCGCGGTGCCGGATCGTCTCGCCCCTGCCGTCCCGTTCGAGCGCGGAGGCGATGCGGTCGGTGCGGGTGTCCTGCCAGACGATCGCGTTGTAGTACGGGCGGCCGGTCCGCCTGTTCCACACCACCGTCGTCTCGCGCTGGTTGGTGATGCCCAACGCGGCCAGATCGGTGTGGTCCAGGTTCGCCCGGTGCATCGCGGACTGGATGACGGCGCGGGTCCGTTCCCAGATCTCGGTGGGGTTGTGCTCCACCCAGCCCGCCTGCGGCAGGATCTGCTCGTGTTCGAGCTGATGGCGGGCGACCTCGTTGCCGCCGTGATCGAAGATCATGAAGCGGGTGCTCGTGGTGCCCTGGTCGAGCGCTCCGACGAAGTCGGCCATGCGTGGGTTCTCCCTTCAACCGGCGGGGCGGCCCCGTCAGGAAACGTCGTACTCCGGCTTGGGCTCGGTGACCTCGGTGCCCTCCTCCTCGTCGGGGATGTTGCGCCCGACGAGCAGGATGTAGAGACCGGCGCCGATCACGGCGCCGATGACCGGTGCGACGATCGGCACCCAGAAGTACAGGTTCCCGTACTGGTCGTCCCATGGGGTCTCGTAGCCCGTGAGGAACTGGACCAGCCGCGGACCGAGGTCGCGGGCCGGGTTGATCGCGTACCCGGCGGCGGAGCCGAACGCCATCCCGATCGCCACCACGATGAGCCCGATGATGAGCGGCGCCATGTTGGCCAGCGGCGGCGCGTTGCGCAGGTCGGTGAGGGCCAGCACGAGGAACAGCAGGATCGCGGTGCCGATCACCTGGTCCCTGAACGCCCCCCAGGTCCCGATCGGCAGGGTCCCGTTGCCGGGCATGGTGGAGAAGACGATGTGCGTCTTGTCCGTCAGGCCGGGGTCGAACTTCTGCAGGATCTCGCTGTAGTTCCACCGGACGATGAGCGCGCCGACGAAGGCCCCGAGCGTCTGGGCGATGGAGTACGGGAGCACCTTGCGCCAGGGGAAGCCCTTGAAGACCGCGAGGGCGACCGTGACGGCGGGATTGATGTGCCCGCCGCTGATGCGGGCGGACACGTACACGCCCAGCGTCACGCCGATGCCCCAGGCCCAGGCGATGCTGTCGTGGTCGCCGAGGCTCTGGGGGTCTCCGAGCCCGCTCCCCGCGATGACCTGGGCGACGACGCCCACGCCGAACAGGATCAGGATCATCGTGCCGGCGAACTCCGCGGCCATCTCCCTGGCGAGCTCGGGGACCTTCGGCCCTCGCGTCATCTCTCCTCCTCAGGGGTGTGTGACGTAAGGCACAGTCGCCGCGAACGTATGTTCGTCGGACAAAACGGGTCAACCACCACATGATGACAATGTCGGCACTCTGTACGGTCCATCACCACCCCCGGCGGAACGATCGCGAGCGTGATCTTCCCCAGGGAATACGCCCTTACACCGTCCGCTCGGCCCACCGTCCTCCAACCCCCGCCCGCCACCGTTCAAAGGACGAGCTCCGCTCGGCCCACCGTCCTCCAGCCCCCGCCCGCCATCATCCGGTCGGCGAGGTCCGCTTGAGGATCGTCAGTGGCCTCGGAACGCCTCCTCCAGCCACCAGGCCGGCCGGGCACGGGTGACCTTGGCGTCCACGACCATCGGGCGGTCGCGCGGGCCCGCCAGCCAGTCGGCCACCGCCGCCAGGTCCTCGCGCCGCCGGACGGTCGCAGACGCGCAGCCGAAACCGCGGCCGATCGCGGCCAGATCCGCCGGCGGGAACGTGACCGTGTCGAGCGGGTGCCCGCCCGGGCCGAAGTGGTGCACCTCCGCCCCGTACGCCTCGTCGTCGTAGACGACCACGAGCAGGCCCAGCGCGAGCCGGACGGCGGTCTCCAGCTCCGCGACCGACATCAGCGCGCCGCCGTCGCCGAGCGCGGCGACGGTCAGCCGGTCGGGACGGGCCACCGCCGCGCCGATCGCGGTGGCGAGGCCGAGCCCGATCGACTGGAACGCCTGGGTGAACACGAGCGCGTCCGCGTCGGGAACGTCCAGGAACATCGCCGGGTAGCCCATGAAATTGCCGGAGTCGACGGCGACGGTGCGTTCGCCCGGCAGCATCCCGTCCAGGGCGATGGACAGTGTCCGCGGGTCGATCCGCGGCCCGTCGGCGCCGTCCTTGCCGTCGCGGTGCTCCTCGTAGGGGACGTCCTGCCAGCGTCCCTCCCGCGCGAGCCGTTCGGCCACCTCCGGTGTGCGGTAGCCGGAGGCGGCGTGGCCGCGCGCGTCCAGCTCGGCGGTGACGGCCCGCGCGGTCTCGGCGGCGTCGCCGATGAGGCCGAGGTCGACGGGATGGTGCGCGCCGAGCGCCCGGGCGTCCACGTCGACCTGCACGACCTTCGCGCCCCGGGCGATGAGGGCGCCGTGCCGGGTCGTCCACATGTTCAGCGAGCAGCCCCAGCCGACGACCAGGTCGGCGCCGCGGATCAGGTCGGCGGCGGCGGGGGTGGCGAAACCGCCGCTGACATCGAGGGCGAACGGGTCACCGGCGAACAGGCCGCGCGCGACGGCGGACGTCGCGGGCAGCGCACCGCAGCGCCCGGCCAGCTCGGCGAGGGCCTCGCGGGCCGCCGACAGCCGCGCGCCCCGCCCGGCGATGAACACCGGCCGCTCCGCGGCCTGCAGCGCGTCGGCCAGCCGGGCGATCGCGGCCGGCGGCGGCACCGGCAGCGGCGCCACCCTCGGCCGCTCCCCGGCGGGCGGGCGCTCCTCGGCGCGGTCCGGATGCTCGGCCGCCTGGATGTCCAGCGGCAGGCCGAGCAGCACCGTCCGGCGCTCGGCGACCGCCGTGCGGCACGCGCGGGCCACGTCGGCCAGCGCCGTCCGCGGGGAGTGGACCCGCTCGGGGACGGCCCCGACCGCCGCGGCGATGGCCGCCTGGTCGACGCGGAAGTTGGAGCGGACCGCGGCCGCGGCCACCTCGCCCGCGACCACCAGCAGCGGAGTGCGGCTCTTGGCCGCCTCGGCGATGCCGGTGACCGCGTTGGTGAGGCCGGGCCCCTGGTGGAGCGACACCACGCCGAGGCCGCCGCTCACCCGCGCGTACGCGTCGGCCATCGTGGCGGCCCCGGCCTCGTGCCGCGCGGCGACGAACCGGGCGCCGTTCGCGACGAGCGCGTTGGTGACGTGGAAGTTGCCGCTGCCGACGACCCCGAAGACGGTGTCGGCGCCGAGCCGCGTGAGCGCCTCCCCCACGGCCTCCGCGACGTTCATCCTTCGATCAGCGCGAGCACGCGGGCGGGGCTGCCCGAGCCGCCGACGATCGGCAGCGGCGAGGCGAGCAGCACGGCGCCGCGGGCGGGGAGCCGGTCGAGGTTCTGCAGCTGGGTGAGCCCGTACTTGCCGGCGCCGAGGAAGTAGGAGTGGCACGGGAACGGCGGGTCGAAGGCGTGGGCGCCGCCCGCGTCGGTGCCGACGGTCTCCACGCCGAGCCCGATGACGGGGGTCTCCTCGGCGAGCCACCGCGCGCACTCGGCCGAGATCCCCGGCGTGTGCGGGCCGTTCTCGTCGGCGTTGAGGAAGGTGTCCTGGTCGCCGGACCGCGCGTCCCAGCCCGTCCGGTAGAGGAGCCAGCCGCCGTCCGGGAGCGGCCCGTGCGTCTTCTCCCAGTCGCGGACGTGATCGATCTCCAGCAGGAAGTCGGGGTCGCCGGCGGCCCGCACGGACGCGTCCAGCACGACGGCCGGGGCGACCAGCCTGCCGGGCGGCACCTGCGAGACGTCCTCGCCGTCGCGGCCGGAGGCCCAGTGCACGGGCGCGTCGAAGTGGGTGCCGACGTGCTCGCCGGTGACGATGTCGTTCCAGTACCAGGCGGGCCCGCGGTCGTCGTACCGGCTGATCTCCTCCAGCCGGAACGGGACGGTGTTGGCGAACGGCTCCGGCAGCCGGAGGATCGGCGTCCGCTCCGACAGCGGAGCGGTCAGGTCGACGATCTCCACCGAGCCGTCGGCGACGGCGGTGAGCAACTGGTTGAGCACGGACATCGGTCCTCCGGCGGCGCGGGGGCGGCTGACGGTCGCGGGGTGTCATGAACGTATCGCAGATGCGCCTGTTCGGAGGGTCACCCCGGCCAGGCCGCATGCCCATTGTTCATGCTCACGTCCGGGTCCGGATTTCGTTGCATGACCACATGGACGCAGCGTCGCCGCGCGGTCACCATCGGGGCGGAACCCCGGTCGACACCGCCCCCACGGAGGCCCGCATGCGCCGAAGGCCCTGGACGCTCACGCTCACCGCAGCCGCCCTGACGGCCGCCCTGGCCGTCCCCCTCGGACACGCCGCTCCCCCCGCACACGCCGCCCTCCCCGCACACGCCGCCCTGACTCCGCCGCCGCCCGCACCGCCGTCCGCCGCCGTCACGGGACACCGGGCCGGCTTCGATCCGCTGGTCCCCTCGCCCGACCCGGTCGAACTGCGCGAGGCGTACCGCCCTCTCTCGGTGACCTACACATTCGAGGGCCAGAAGCGCACGCTGGACGACTACCTCGCCCGCACGGGAACGCAGGGCTTCGTCGTCCTGGACGGCAGCGACATCGTCTTCGAGCGCTACGTCGCCTCCGGCGAGGACAGCCTCTTCCAGTCGTGGTCGATGGCGAAGTCGTTCACGTCGGCGGCCGTCGGCATCGCGCTCGGCGAGGGCTTCATCGACTCGATCGACGACCCCGTCACCCGCTACGTCCCCCGCCTGGCGGGCTCGGGGTTCGACGGCGTCTCGCTGCGGGACCTGCTGCGGATGTCGTCGGGCATCGACTGGGACGAGACGTCCGACGTCCCCTTCGTGCATGTCGCCGCGAGCCTCGGGTATCCGCTCACCGAGCTGGCCCGGCAGCAGAAGCGCGGCTGGGAGCCGGGGACGAGGTTCGAGTACACGAGCATGAACACGTTCGTCCTCGCCTGGGTCGTCGCCGAAGCGACCGGGGTCCCGTACCACTCCTACGTCCAGGAGAAGATCTGGGGGCCGGCCGGGATGGCGTCCAAGGCCTACCTCGGCAACGACTCCAACGGCAACAGCATGGGGTACTGCTGCTACTACGCCACCGACCGCGACTTCGCGCGGTTCGGCCTCCTGTACCTGAACGGCGGGAAGGCCGACGGGCGGCAGGTCGTCCCGGCCTCGTGGGTGACGGAGTCGACGCGTCCGTCGGCGCCGTTCAACCAGGGGTACGGCCTGCAGTGGTGGCTCGGCGAGGACGGCGGCTTCTCCGCCAACGGCCTCGGCGGCCAGCAGATCTGGGTCTCGCCCCGGTACGACGTCGTCATCGTCAAGTCGACGCTCTTCACCGTTCTCGGCGCGGACGAGACGGACGCCGCGTTCGAGGCGGTCGCCGCCGAGGTCGCGCGGACGCGCACGGCCCGGCCGGCCTCGGCGCACTGACCGCCCGGCCGCGGGGGCGGCGTCCGCTCCGCCGCCCCCGCGGCCGGGAACAACCCGGGCGTCTCCGGCGGTTAGGCTTACCTAAGTGTGATCCACATCATCGGGAGGAACCGCATGGCGACGGAACCGGCGCGCAAGGGACGCAGGCTCAACCGGGGGACGGTACTGCGCACCGAACGCCTCACCCCGCACATGATCCGCGTGGTCATCGGCGGTGAGGACCTCACCGGTTTCGGCGCGGGCGAGTTCACCGACCACTACGTGAAGCTGCAGTTCCCGCGGCCGGGCGTTGACTATCCCGAGCCGTTCGACTTGGAGCGGGTCCGCGCGGAGCTGCCGCGTGAGCAGTGGCCCGCCACCCGGACCTACACCGTCCGGGCGTGGGACGCCGAGGCGGTGGAGCTGACCATCGACTTCGTCCACCACGGCGACAAGGGCCTCGCGGGCCCGTGGGCGGCGGGCGTCCGGCCGGGCGAGGAGATCCTGTTCACGGGGCCGGGCGGCGCCTACGCGCCCCGCCCCGACGCCGGCTGGCACCTGCTCGCCGGGGACGAGAGCGCGCTGCCGGCGATCGCCGCCTCGCTGGAGCGGATCCCGGAGGGCGCCCCCGCCCGCGTGTTCATCGAGGTCGCCGGGCCCGAGGAGGAGCAGGAGCTGCCCACTCCGGGGGACGCGGACGTCGTGTGGCTGCACCGGGGCGGCGGGCAGGTCGGGGACCTGCTGGTCGAGGCGGTCGAGAAACTGGAGTTCCCCGACGGGGAGGTGCACGCGTTCGTCCACGGCGAGGCGAACTTCGTCAAGGCGCTGCGGCGGCATCTGCGGGTGGAGCGCGGTCTGCCGATGGAGCGGCTGTCGATCTCCGGGTACTGGCGGCGCGGCCGCGACGAGGACGGCTGGCAGACGACGAAGGGCGACTGGAACCGCCGGGTCGAGGAAGAGGAGGCGCAGGCGCTCGCCTGATCCCGCCCTGAGCCGCTCCCGAGGCGGCCGGGTCAGGCGGTGGCCTGTTCGGGCTCCTCGGTCCCGTCGGCGTCGGGTCCGCCGTCGGCGGTGAAGCCGGGGAGCCAGCGCTCGACCTCGGCTCGGAACGCGCCTTCGGCCTCAAGCTGGCACAGCACCCCGCCGCATCCGGTCAGGGCGCGGCTGACGGCCAGGTACTGGGGCGGCAGCCGGAACTGGCGGGCGAGCGCGCCGGGGCGCATGTCGGAGGCGACGCCGAGGCCGTGCGCGGTCTGCTCGCGCATCCACTCGCGGGAGTACCGGAAGCGCTCCACGGCGAACGGGGCGGCGTGCGGCCCGATGAAGTCGGCGACCTCCTCGGGGTCGACGTCGGCGTCCGGCACCAGGAACCCCTCCTCGTGGAGGGCCTCGACGATCTCGTCGGGGTCGCCGAGCGTCCCGATGCGGGTCAGCCGCCCGATCGACCACTGCAGCTCGGCCGGGACGCGGGCGGCGCCGCCGAAGTCCATGACGCCGAGCCGGCCGTCGTCCAGCAGCCGGAAGTTGCCCGGGTGCGGATCGATGTGGATCATCTCGCAGCGGGACGGCCCGGAGAGCAGGAAGCGGAACAGCAGCAGGCCGGCGCGGTCGCGGCGCTCCTGGTCGCCCTCGGCGATGACCTTGGCGAGCGGTGTGCCGCCCAGCCATTCGGTGACCAGCACGTTGCCCGACTGGGTGACGACGGCGGGGACGACGTAGTCGGGGTCGCCGGCGTAGGCGTCGTGGAAGGCGGTCTGGGCGCGGGCCTCGTCGACGTAGTCGAGTTCCTTCTCCAGCCGCCGCTTGAGGTCGGCGATGACGGGCTTGACCTCGACGCCGGGGAACAGCGGCGTGAAGAGCCTGCTGACGCGGGAGATCTGGTTGAAGTCGCTCATCAGCGCCCGGGCGGCGCCGGGATACTGGACTTTGACCGCGACGGTCCGCCCGTCGTGCCAGACGGCCTTGTGGACCTGGCCGATGGACGCCGCGGCGGCCGGCCTGTCGTCGAACTCGGTGAACTTCTCGCGCCAGTCGTCGCCCAGGCCCTCGGCGAGGACGCGGTGGGTGGTGGCGGCGGGCATCGGGGGCGCGGCCTCCTGGAGCCGCGTCAGGCTGGCGCGGAACGGCCCGGCGACCTCCTCGGGCAGCCCGGCCTCGAAGATCGACAGCAGCTGCCCGACCTTCATGGCGCCGCCCTTGAGCTCGCCGAGCACCGCGAACAGCTGCTCGGCGGTGCGGCGCTGGACCTCCAGAGCGACGGCCTCGGCGGGGCGCCCGATCGTCCGCTTCCCGAATCCGAGGGCGGTGCGCCCGGCGAAGCCGAGCGGCAGGGTCGCCAGCTTGGCGGTCCGCGTCACCGCGCGGCGGGGAATGTCGCTCACGGCCTGACCGTCCCTTGTCCGACGATAGGTCTGATGACTGAAGCCTCTCATGGCGAGGGAACGCCACCAAATGGTCATTCCCTGTCAAAGAGTTCAGCGTTCAGGCGGGCCCGGAGATTCCCCGGCCGTTCCGCCGGCGCCCGGCGGGACGCCCGCGCACGGGCGCAGCAGCAGCTCGACGACCTCCAGGGCCTGGTCGATCTCCGGCCGGTTCCCGCCCAGGTAGTGCGCGTACATGAACGAGTCGGAGAGCCGGACGATCGCCTGCGCGAGGGTCCGGGTCGGCAGCGGGACGCGCATCTCGCCGCGGTCGATCTCGGCCTGCAGCTCCTTGGTCAGCAGCTCTGTGGCGCGGTCCTCGATGGTGCCCGGCATGGTGGCCAGCCGGATGAACAGCCGGGGTTCGCGTTCGGTGAAGGCCTTGAGCGGCTCGGCCTCCACCACTGCGTGCATGAACCGGTCGAGGAGCATGAGGATACGGTCCGGGCCGGCGCCGCCCACGCCGCGCGCGGCGAAGCGGTAGGTGCGCTCGGTCATCTCGCCGAGGACCGCGCCGAGGAGCTGTTCACGGCTGCCCACCCACCGGTACAGGGTCGCGCGTCCGACGCCCAGCTCAGCGGCCAGCGCCGACATGTCGATCGGCTCTCCGCGCAGGTAGTGCGCGGACGCCGCGTCGAGCGCGGCGGCGGGCCCCGGCGGCCGGGCGGACGGCCCGCGCGGACGCCGGGCGGGGACGTCCGGGGGAACGGGGATACCGCTCATCCGCACAGCATGGCACAGCGCACATCCGGCCCCGCACATGGCTCCTCGCGGTCGAAAGACTACCGGGGGTGATCAGGGGTAGCTAGCAGATGTGAAAGAGAGACATGGGGGTGCCGGACGCAAGGGCCGGCTGCTGATCATCGGTGGGGCGGAGAACCGGACCTGCGGGTCCGGGGCGCTGGAGACCTTCGTCGAGCTGTCGGGCGGCGAGGACGCGCGGGTCGTGGTCGTGACGACGGCGACCGAGGTACCGGAGGAGGTCGCCGAGGAGTACACCGCCGTGTTCGGCCGGCTCGGGGTGTCGTCGGTCCGGGAACTGCGGCTGCTGGGCCGGGCCGCGGCCGACGGCGCCGCGACGCTGCGGGCGCTGGACGCGGCGACGGGGGTGCTGTTCAGCGGCGGCGACCAGTCCCGGATCCGGACCCTGGTGGGTTCCAAGACCAACGAGCTGCTCAAGCGGCGGCTCGACCAGGAGGGCCTGGTCATCGCGGGGACCAGCGCGGGCGCGACCGCCATGGGCCACTGGATGATCCTCGGCGGCCACGGCCACGAGGTCGCCGCGTCCAGCGTGAAGGTCGGCCCGGGGCTCGCGCTGCTCGACAACGTGCTGATCGACATGCATTTCAACGAGCGGGGGCGGCTGCCGAGGCTGATGAGCGGGATAGCGCTCGACACCCGGCTGCTGGGCGTGGGGATCGACGAGGACACGGCGATCGTGGTGGGCGACGGCCGTTTCGACGTCGTCGGGACGGGGGTGGTCACGGTCGTGGACGCCGGGCAGTCCACCGTCGCCTATGCCGCCTCCGACGACGAGCCGATGGCGATGTTCGACGTGTCGCTGCATCTGCTGCCGGCCGGCTGCGCGTTCCAGATGAACGACAAGCTTCCGGAGATCGGCAACATGCGCGGCCCGGCGGAGGAGGAGTAGCGGTGCGCCTCGACCATGTGCGCCGCCTGAGCGGCCCGAACGTCTATCTGTCGCGTCCCGTCGCGATCGCCCGGCTCGACCTGCAGGGCCTCACCGGACACGAGACCACCGACCATCCCGGGTTCGCCGGGCGGCTGCTGGAGGCGCTGCCGGGCCTGGCGACGCACCACTGCTCGGCGGGCCGGCCCGGGGGCCTGCTGGACGCGATGGCGCGCGGCACCTATTTCGGCCATGTCACCGAGCACGTCACGCTGGAGCTGTCCGGGCTCATCGGCCGCGAGGTGTTCTTCGGGCGCACCGTCCGCGCGGGCGGTCCCGGCGACTACGACGTGATCCTGGAGTGCCCGCGGGACGAGCCGGCCGGCAGCACGGTGGTGGAGCAGCTGATCACGCTCGCCGTACGGGCCGTCACGGGGGCGCTCGCCGGGCGGGTGCCCGACCCGTCCGCCGACCTGGCCCGCGTCGCCGCCGAGCACGAGAGCGGGCGGCTCGGCGTGAGCACCGCGGCGCTGGGCCGGGCGGCGCGGCGCCGGGGCGTGCCGGTCCGCCGCGTCGGCGACCTGAACCTGCTGCGCCTCGGGTACGGGCGGTACCGCCGGACCGTGTGGGCGGCGATGACCGACGGCACGTCCGCGATCGGGATGGAGCTGGCAGGCGACAAGCGGCTCGCGCACCGGGTGCTCGCCGACGCGGGCCTGCCCGTCCCCGCGGGGCGGGTCGCGGCGTCGCCGGCGGAGGCACTCGAGGCGCTGCGCGACATCGGCGGGCCCGTGGTGGTCAAGCCGCTGGCCGGGCACCAGGGGGAGGGCGTCCACATCGAGCTGACCAGCGCGCCGGAGGTCGTGGCCGCGTTCGCGTCCGCGGCCGGGGACGACGGCGAGGTCCTCGTGGAGTCCTACATCCCGGGCCGGGACTACCGGGTCCTGGTCGTCGGCGGACGGGTCGCGGCGGCGGCGGAGCTGACCGCCGCGTGCGTCACCGGCGACGGGGCCGCCACCGTCGCCGGTCTGGTGGAGCGGGTCAACGCCGACCCGGCGCGCGGCGAGGGCCACGACCGGCCGCTGACCCGGCTGGTGCTCGGCCCCACCGAGCGGGCGCTGCTGGCGCGGCAGGGCCACGGGCCCGGATCCGTGCCCGCCGCCGGGGAGCGGGTGTGGCTGCGCCGCAACGCGAACCTGTCCACCGGCGGCACCAGCCGCGACGTGACCGGCGGCGTGCACGCCGACGTCGCGGAGATGTGCGTGCGGGCCGCCGCGACCGTCGGCATGGACGTGTGCGGGATCGACCTGCGGCTGCCCGACATCGGGTGCCCGCCGCCCGCCGACCGCGGCGCCGCCGGGATCCTGGAGGTCAACGCCGCCCCGGGCCTGCGCATGCACCTCGCGCCGCACGAGGGGGCGGGGCGGGACGTCGCCGGCGACATCATCGACCTGATGTATCCGCCGGGGACGCCGTCGCGGGTCCCGGTCGTGTCGGTGACGGGCACCAACGGCAAGACCACCACCGTCCGGATGATCGCGCACATGCTGGAGCTGGACGGCCGGCGGACCGGCATGACCGGCACCGAGGGCGTGTACGTGGGGCGGCGGCTCGTCCACCTGTCCGACGCGTCCGGCCCGCGTTCCGCGGAGATGGTGCTGGGCGACCGCTCGGTGGAGGCGGCCGTGCTGGAGACCGCGCGGGGCGGGATCGTGCGGCGCGGCCTCGGCTACGAACGCGCCGATGTCGCCGTCGTCACCAACATCACCCGCGACCATCTCGGCACGGACGGCACCGAGGACATCGACGACCTGGCCGACATCAAGGCGCTGGTCGCCGAGGAGATCAAGCGCGGCGGGCATCTCGTCCTCAACGCCGCGGACCCGCCGACGGCGGCGCTGGCGGCGCGTCCCGCGGTCCGGCGCCGCGACCCGGTGC
Source organism: Spirillospora sp. NPDC048823 (assembly GCF_043198445.1). Lineage (NCBI taxonomy): Bacteria > Bacillati > Actinomycetota > Actinomycetes > Streptosporangiales > Thermomonosporaceae > Spirillospora > Spirillospora sp. NPDC048823. The sequence continues at coordinate 122,277 of NZ_JBICUT010000008.1, forward strand.
TGCGCTACTTCTCGCTCGCCCCGGACGAGCCCGTCCTCGTGGAGCATCTGCGGGACGGCGGCATGGGCTACTACGTGCACCACGGCTGGCTGACCGAGGCGCGCGGCGACCGCCGGACCCGGATCCTGCCCGCGGACGAGGTCGCGGGCTCGTTCGGCGGGCACGCCGCCCATGTCGTCGCCGACGCGCTCGCCGCGGCGGCCGCCGCCCGCGCGCTCCACGTCCCGGTGGACGTGCTCGCACGCGCGCTGCGCACGTTCGACCCGCACACCCGCAATCCCGGGCGGGGTTGCGTGTACCAGGTCGGCGACAATCCCGTCGTGGTCGACTACGCGCACAACCCGGCGGCGGTCGCGGCGATGGGCGCGTTCGTCGAGCGGCGCTGGGGCGCCGGGGGCGTCGCCGCGGTCACCCTGCCGGGCGACCGGCCCGACGAGCTGGTGACCGAGACCGCGCGGGCCGTGTCCGGGACGTTCGGGCGCGTCGTCGTCTACGAGGACGAGGACCTGCGCGGCCGCCGCTCGGGCGAGATGACCCGCCTGATCGTCCAGGGGCTGCGGGAGGGCCGCCCGGACGTGCGGCACCATCCGGCGGGCGACCTGAAGGGGGCGGTGACGTCGGCGCTGGACATGGCGGAGCCGGGCGAACCCGTCCTGCTGCTGTACGAGAAGCTGCAGCCGGTCACCGAGCTGCTCGACACGCTGGGGGCGCGGCCGGGCGGCTGAGCGCCGGACCCGCCGTCGGCCGGGCGCCGGACCCGCCGCTAGGCGATGGGCAGGCCGGCGTAGTTCTCCGCCAGCGACGTCGCGGCGGCCTCGGACGAGACCACGTAGTCCAGGTGGGAGCGCTGAAGCCGCCGCTCGTAGTCGCTCGCGGCCGGGTCGGTGTGCAGCAGGTGCGTCATCCAGTACGAAAAGTGCTCGGCCCGCCACACGCGGCGCAGGCACGCGTCGGAGTAGCCGTCGAGCAGCGTCCGCGACCCCGACGCGTACCGCTCGGCGAACGCCCGCGCCAGGACGATCACGTCGGAGACGGCGAGGTTGAGGCCCTTCGCCCCGGTCGGCGGGACGATGTGCGCGGCGTCCCCGGCGAGGAACAGCCGGTCGTGGCGCATCGGCTCCGCCACGAAGCTGCGCATCGGCGTGATCGACCTGTCGGTGATCGGGCCCTCGTGCAGCTTCCACCCGTCGTCGGTCGCGAACCGCGCCGCCAGCTCGTCCCAGATGCGGGCGTCGGACCACCCGGCGAGGTCCTCGTCCGGGGGCACCTGCAGGTACAGGCGGCTGACCTTGGGCGAGCGGAGGCTGTGCAGCGCGAAGCCGCGGTCGTGGTTGGCGTAGATCAGCTCCTCGGTGGACGGGGCGACGTCGGCGAGGATCCCCAGCCAGGCGAACGGGTAGTCGCGGGAGAACGTCCGCAGTCCCGGCACCGCCGGGCGGCTGACGCCGTGGAAGCCGTCGCAGCCGGCGATGTACTCGCAGTCGAGGGTGTGCGTCTCGCCGCCGCTGCGGAACGTCACGCTCGGCGCGGACGCGTCCAGCGCGACGACCTCCGCCTCGAAACGCACGTCGCCGCCGTCCGCGAGGCGCCTGGCGACGAGGTCCTTGACGATCTCGGTCTGCGCGTAGACGGTCACCGTGCGGCCGGTCAGGTCGGTCAGCGGGATGCGGTGGCCCGCGCCGCCGAACCGCAGCTCCAGCCCGTGGTGGACGAGGCCCTCCCGGTCGAGCCGCTCGCCGGCGCCGCTCTCGCGCAGCACGTCGGTCGTGCCCTGCTCCAGCATCCCGGCCCGCTGCCGATGCTCCACATAGTCGCGGTCCCGGCTCTCCAGGACCACCGAGTCGATCCCCTGCAGGTGGAGCAGGTGGGACAGCAGCAGCCCCGCGGGACCGCCGCCGATGATCGCGACCTGGGTACGCATCGAGCCTCCTCGTCGTCGGTTGACCCAGCGATGCTCGCGCGCATCGCCGCAGGTTCAGGCGCCGGTGTTCCGCTCAGCGGAAAACATGTCGGGATGTCCGCCCCAGTGCGCCGCCACGTCCCGGGACAGCGCCCGCACCGCCGTCGTCAGCGGCGGCAGCAGCCGCCGCAGGTCGGCGCCGCGTGTGCCGGCCACCAGCGACATCGCCGCGACCACGTCCCCGGCCCCGTCGCGCACCGGGGCGCCGACGGACGACGCGCCCAGCGTCATCTCGTCGCGGGTCAGCGCGTAGCCGGCGCGGCGGACCCGCTCCAGGCCGCGCCGCAGCTCCTCCGGGTCGGTGATGGAGCGCACGGCGTGCCGGGCCAGCTCCCCGGCCAGGACCTTCTCCCTGACCTCCGGCGGGGCGTAGGCCAGCAGCACCTTCCCGACGCCGGTGGTGTGCAGCGGGAGCATCGCGCCGACCTGCGTCACGACCGGCACCGACCGCGTCCCGCGCAGCCGCTCGACGATCAGGACGTGGTCGTCGCGCAGCACGCCGAGCTGGACGTTGTCGTGGGTCGCCTCGTACAGGTCCTCCATGTGCGGGAGCGCCAGCTCGCGCAGGCCCATGACCGCCGGGGCCTGGCTCCCGATCCGCCAGAGCCGGGTCCCGATGCGGTACGTGCCGTCCGGCACCCGCTCCAGGAAGCCGCCCTCGGCGAGCTCGCCGACGAGGCGGTGCCCGGTCGCCAGGGGCAGGCCGGAGCGGCGGCAGATCTCGCTCAGGTTGAGGCGGACACCGCCCTGCGCGAACGCGTTCAGGATGGCCATCACCTTGCCGGCCACACTGACCGGCCGCGCACCGCCCGCGCCGCCGCCCGCCGCCCTGCGACCTCCCATGTGAGCCCCTCCGCCCGGGCTCGTGCCCGTCACTCCTGCTCGGTGAGTACCCGCTGGGCGACGGCGAACGCCGAGTTCGCTGCGGGCACCCCACAATAGATCGCCGTCTGCAGGAGCACCTCCTTGATCTCGTCGCGCGTCAGCCCGTTGCGGAGCGCGGCCCGCACGTGCATCGCCAGTTCCTCCAGATGGCCGCCCGCGACCATCGCGGTCAGGGTGATGCAGCTGCGGGTCCTGCGGTCCAGGCCGGGCCGGCTCCAGATCTCCCCCCACGCGTACCGGGTGATCATGTCCTGGAAGTCGGAGGTGAAGTCGTCCTTGCCGGCCTCGGCGCGGTCGACGTGGGCGTCGCCGAGGACCTCCCGGCGGGTCTTCATGCCCTGCGCGTGCCGCCCGGCGCCGGTGGTCTCCTCGCCGGTGGTCTCCTGGCTCATCGGCCGGTTCCCTTCCATGTGCGGTCCAGATGCGCGGTGATCGCGTCCGTGACCGGACCCGGCCGTTCGACGCCGGCGAGATGCCCGGCGCCGTCGACGACGGTCAGGCGCGCGTCCGGGATGCCCTCGGCCAGCCGGTCCGCGTGGCCGCCGGGCGGTGTCGGCCCGTCCTGCGCCCCGGCGATCACCAGGGTCGGGGCGGAGACGCCGCCGAGCCGCCCGGTCGCGTCGAACCGCGCCAGGGCGTCGCAGCACGCCGCGTACCCCTCGGGGTCGGTCGCGCGGAGCATCGCCACGTACGGTTCCGCGCCGGTGAAGGCGGGGGTGAACCAGCGTCCCGCCGCCGTCTCGGCCACCGGCCCGACGCCGTCGCGGCGGACGAGGGCCGCCCGCTCGCGCCAGGGCCCCGAATCGCCGAAGCGGGGGGACGTGCAGCACAGGACGAGGCTCCCGACGCGGTCCGGGGCGCGGAGCGCGAGGGCCGTGCCGACGGCGCCGCCGAGGGACACGCCCGCGTAGGCGGCGCGGGCGACGCCGAGGTCGTCCAGCAGGGCGACGATCCCGCCCGCGAGGTCCTCGACGGTGAACGGTCCGTCCGGCGGCGGGGCGGCGCCGTGGCCGGGCAGGTCGTAGCGCAGGACCCGCCAGGAGCGGGTCAGCGCGGGCAGCTGCGGCAGCCACAGGTCCATGGACGTCCCGAGGGACGGGCCGAGGACGACGACGGGCGCGTCCGCCGGGCCGTCCAGGCGGTGGTGCGGCGGTGTTCCGCCCGGTCCTGAAGGCGCGGTCACGCGCGGCTCCTCCGGTAGGCGTCGAGGGCCCGGCCGACGAGGGCGGCGGCGGCGCCGGGCCCCGGATCGCCGCCGAGCACGTCCAGCAGATCATCGAGGCCGGCCCGCATCGGCTCCGCCGACACCTCCAGGCCGTCGAGCAGTTCGGCGGCCGTCTCCGCGGCGCCGCCGGTGAGGCGGAGGCATTCGCGCAGCGGCTGCCACTCGGCGTGCCACTCCCCCGCCGGCCGCTCGTGCGGCGCCGCCTGCGCGGCGAGCAGTATCTGCACCTGCGCGGGGACCTGCAGCGCGGCCGAGCGGATCAGGGTGGACAGCGCCGGGTTGCGCTTGTGCGGCATGGACGACGAGCCGCCTCTGCCCGCCCCGGCGGCCTCGGCGACCTCGGCGACCTCGCTCTGCGACAGCAGCCACACGTCCGTGGCGATCTTGCCGAGCGCCCCGGCGGTCAGCGCCAGCGCCGCCGCCAGGTCAACGACCGGCGTGCGGCGGGTGTGCCACGGCAGGATCGGGCGGGCCAGCCCCGTCTCCTCCGCGAACGCCGCCACCACGTCGAGGGCCCGGTCGCCGAAGGCGTCCAGGGTTCCGGCCGGGCCGCCGAGCTGCGCCGGCAGCTCCACCGCCGCCAGCCGCTCGCGGGCCTCCAGGCAGCCCATCAGCCAGTTCGCGGCCTTCGCGCCGAACGTCGTCGGCAGCGCCTGCCGGCCGAGCGTGCGGGCCGCCATCGGGGTGTCGCGGTACCGCGCCGCGAGCCCGGCCAGCGCGTCCAGTGCCCGGTCGAGATGGGCGAGGACGACGCGCCTGGTCCGGGCCGCGACGAGCATGGCGCCGGTGTCGGCGATGTCCTGGCTGGTGGCGCCCTTGTGGACGTGCGCACCGGCCGGTCCGGCGAGGACCCGCAGGTCCGCGACCAGCGGCACGACGGGGTTGCCGGAGCCGCGCGCCCGGCGGGCCACGTCCACCAGGTCGAACCGGCCCGCGTCGGCGGCGGCGCCGATCGCCTCGGCCGCGTCCCCGGGGACGATCCCGAGGCGGGCCTGCGCCCGGGCGAGGGCGGCCTCGGCGTCCAGCATCGCCGTCAGGTAGGCCAGGTCGCCCGTCGCGGCCTCCGCCGCCGTCCCCGCGCGGACGGGCGACAGCAGGCCCGCGTCCGGCGACACGGCGTCCGGCGCCGGCGCACCGGGCGCCGGGCCGCGTTCGTCAGAAACCAAGGAAGACCGTCTCCCGCTCCCCCTGCAGGTGGATGTCGAAACGGTACCCGCGCTCCCCTTCGCGTTCGGCGATCAGGGTCGCGCGCCGCCCGGCCGGGACCGCGCCGAGGAGCGGGTCGGCGGCGTGGGCGGGCTCGTCCTCGGGGAAGTACAGCCGGGTGAAGACGGGCTTGAGCAGGCCGCGGGCGAACACCAGGACGGCGATGTAGGGCGCGGCCCCGCCGACCGCGCCGGGCTTGACGGTGGTGAACCAGTAGCCGCCGTCCCCGTCGGTGGCGCAGCGGCCGAACCCGGAGAAGTCGTGCCCGTTCCGGACGATGCCGCCCGGCCGCCGCGGGATCTCGCCCGCCTCGTCGGCCTGCCAGATCTCCAGCAGCGCGTCCGGCACCGGCTCGCCCGCGCCGTCCAGGACCCGCCCGCGCACGTCGATCGCGTCCGGCCGCCAGCCCGGCACGACCTGCGGGCCGGCCTCGTACGGCAGGGCGTAGCCGAAGAACGGGCCGACGGTCTGCGACGGCGTGCACCCGGAGCCGCCGTTCTGGGACGAGATGCTCATCAGGCCTCCATCGGGGTGTCGCCGAGGACGATGTCCCACTGGTAGCCGAGCGCCCACTCCGGCTCGGTGGTGTCCATGTCGAACCGGGAGATCAGCTTGTCCCGGTCCCGCTCGTCCGGGATCGACTGGAAGATCGGGTCGAAGGCGAACAGCGGGTCGCCCGGGAAGTACATCTGGGTGATGAGCCGCTGCGTGAACGCCGTCCCGAACACCGAGAAGTGGATGTGCGCGGGCCGCCAGGCGTTGTGGTGGTTGCGCCACGGATACGCGCCCGGCTTGATCGTGACGAACCGGTAGCGGCCGTCGTCGCCGGTGAGGCACCGGCCGGCGCCGGTGAAGTTCGGGTCGAGCGGCGCCGGGTGGATGTCGCCGAGGTGGGCGTACCGCCCCGCCGCGTTCGCCTGCCAGACCTCGACCAGCGCGCCCCGCACCGGGCGGCCGGCGCCGTCGAGCACCCGGCCGGTCACGATGATCCGCTCGCCGAGCGGCTCGCCGGGATGCTGGACGGTGAGGTCCTCGTCCAGCCGGCCGAGCTCCTGGTGCCCGAAGACCGGCGAGGTCAGCTCCACGCTGTCCGGGCCGAGCTTCGGCATGATCAGTTCCTGTGCGGGGGCCCGGAGCACGGTGCTCTTGTAGCCCGGGGACAGGTACGGGGGGTGCGTCATGCGCTGTTCCCTTCTGCCGCGACGCGCTCGACCGGCTCCGCCGTCCGCCGCTCGGTCAGTTGCGGGCCGGTCGCCGCGCGGATCTCCTCCGCGCTGACGCCGGGGGCGGTCTCGACGAGCACGAGGCCGCCGGCGGTGACGTCCAGGACGCCGAGGTCGGTGATGATCTGGTCGACGCACTCCCTGCCGGTCAGCGGCAGCGTGCACTCGTCGAGGATCTTGGGCTCGCCGTCGCGGGTGGTGTGGCTCATCACGACGATCAGCTTGCGGGCGCCGTGCACGAGGTCCATCGCCCCGCCCATCCCCTTGATCATCTTGCCGGGGACGGACCAGTTGGCCAGGTCGCCGCGCGCCGAGACCTGCATGGCGCCGAGGACCGCGATGTCGATGTGGCCGCCGCGGATCATGCCGAACGACAGCGACGAGTCGAAGCACGCCGCGCCGGGCAGCGCGGTCACCGTCTCCTTGCCCGCGTTGATCAGGTCGGGGTCGACCTCGTCCTCGGTGGGGTACGGGCCGACGCCGAGGACGCCGTTCTCGGCGTGCAGCGTCACGTGCCGGCCCTCCGGCATGAAGTCCGGGATCAGCGTGGGCAGGCCGATGCCGAGGTTGACGTAGGCGCCGTCGGGCAGCTCGGCCGCGGCGCGGGCGGCGATCTCGTTCCTTGACCAGGCCATCAGCCGTCCCCTTCCCCGCCGGCGTCGTCGCGGACCGTCCGCAGCTCGATGGGCTTGTCGGCGGCCTGCTCCGGCGTCAGCTCCAGCACGCGCTGCACGAACACGCCCGGCAGGTGCACGGCGTCGGGGTCGATCTCGCCGGGTTCGACGAGCCGCTCGACCTCGGCGAGGGTGACGCGGCCGGCCATGGCGGCCAGCGGGTTGAAGTTGCGGGCGGCCTTGTCGAACACGAGGTTGCCGTGCCGGTCGCCGAGCGCCGCGCGGACGAGGGCGAAGTCGGTGGTGATGCTCTCCTCCAGCACGTACTCCCGGCCGCCGAACTCGCGGACCTCTTTGGCGGGCGAGGCGACCGCGACCGTGCCGTCCGGCGCGTACCGCCACGGAAGCCCGCCGTCGGCGACCATCGTGCCGACGCCGGCGGGGGTGAAGAACGCCGGGATGCCGGCGCCGCCCGCGCGCAGCCGCTCGGCGAGCGTGCCCTGCGGCATCAGCTCGACCTCGATCTCACCCGCGAGGTACTGGCGGGCGAACTCCTTGTTCGCCCCGACGTAGGAGCCCATGGCGCGGGCGATGCGGCCCGCCGCCAGCAGCTGCCCGAGTCCCCGGCCGTCCAGTCCGCAGTTGTTCGAGACGATTTTCAGGTCCGACGCGCCGCGCTCGTGCAGGGCGCCGATCAGAACGGTGGGAACCCCGCAGAGCCCGAACCCGCCGACGGCCAGCGATGACCCGTCGCCGATGCCGGCGACGGCCTCCGCCGCCGACGCCACGACCTTGTCCATGTGCCTCCCATTCCCACTCGGCGGACGGCACCCGCGCCGCCGCCGACCACCATGGCAGCACACGGCGCCCGCGGCACATCCGGGTTTCCGCAGAGTGGAAGATCAGGGGGCTGATCAGAGGTGCTCGGCGAGCCCGAACAGCGGGAACAGGCTCGTGTCGAAGAACGCCGAGACGTGCGCGACGCCGTCCTCGGTGACGCTCAGGACCTGGAGCTGGTAGGCGCGGTGGACGCCGTCCTCGCCGCGCATGTAGAGGCCGAACGCGGGTTGCGCGTTCGCGGAGGCCGGCACCATCCGGATGTCGCCCGGGGCGGGGGCGCACTGGGTGCGGATGAGCCGCACGACGATGTCGGCGCCGACGAACCACTGGAGGTGCGGCGGCATCTCCCAGATGACGTCCTTCTTGAACAGCTCGATCAGCCCGGTGATGTCGGCGTCCTCGAACGCCTTCGCGTAGCGTTCGAGGAGGTCGCGCTGGGCCGGGTCGGTCGGCTCGACCAGCTCGTCCCGCGCCGGGGCGTGCTCGTCCAGCTGCGCCCGCGCCCGCTGCAGCGCGCTGTTGACCGCGGCGGTCGAGGTGTCCAGCAGCTCGGCGACCTCCGCGGCACGCCACTTCAGGACGTCCCGCAGGATCAGCACGACCCGCTGCTTGGCGGGCAGGTGCTGCAGCGCCGCGACGAACGCCAGCCGGGTGCTCTCCCGGGCGGCGACGATCGTGGCGGGGTCGGCGGCGTCCGCGCCGAGCACGGTGTCCGGTGCGGGCTCCAGCCAGGGCACCTCGGGCGAGGCCACGACGGGCCGCTCCGGCTCGTCGCTCGGCGCGCCCAGCCCGGACGGCATCGGCCGGTTGCCGCGCTGGTCGATCGCCGTGAGGCACACGTTCGTGGCGATCCGGTACAGCCACGTCCGCAGCGACGAGCGCCCCTCGAAGTTGCCGTAGGAGCGCCATGCCCGCAGGTAGGTCTCCTGCACGAGGTCTTCGGCGTCGTGGATGGAGCCGAGCATCCGGTAGCAGTGCGCCAGCAGCTCCCGCCGGTACGGATCGGCGAGTTCCTGGAAGTCCCGGTCTGTTTCTATGGTGCTGTTCCCCATGGCGGTCGTCACCTTCGTCCGGCGTCGTCACTGGGACGGGCGCCGCCGACGGGCCCCGTCGTCCCCGACCGTAGGCGAGCCCACCGACAGAATGCGCAACCCCCACATCCTACGCCCCCGCCCGGCGGCGGGGTGGCCGGACGGGCCGGGAGCCGGGCCCCCTCGGGGGTGCTCACCTGCATCTTCGCCGTCAGGCCAGGAGGGAGCCGAGGTGGCGGCGGGCCTCCTGCGCGCCGTCCCGGTTCCCGGTCTTCCGGCAGACGACGGCCGCCTGCGCCAGGTACTCCCGCGCCTCCCCCGGCCGGGAGAGGGCGAGGGCGGTCCTCCCGAGGAGCAGCAGGCTCAGGCCGCGCCCCCACCGGTCGCCGATGTCGGTCTGGATCTCCAGGGCGGTGACCGCGTGCCGGCGCGCCTCCCGGTGGTCCCCGGCGTCGGCGTGCGCGCGGGCGATGTGGTCGAGGGTGTCGGCCGTCCCGCGGCGGTCGCCGATCTCGTAGCGGATGACCAGGGCCTGCCGGCCGTAGTCCAGCGCCCTGCCGAGGTCGCCGCGCCGCCGCATGAGGCGGGCCTTCGTGTTCAGGCTCTCGCCCTCCCCGTGCCGGTCGCCGATCTCGCGACGGAGCGCCAGCGCCCGGGTGACGAGCCCGAGGGCCTCCGGGAAGCGCCCGGCGTTGCGGTGGATGCGGGCGAGCAGGTCGAGGATCTCGCCCTCCCCGTACGGGTCGGCGGTCTCCCGGCGGATCCGCAGTGCCGCCAGGCCGGCGGCGAGGGCGGCGTCCTCGTCCCCGAGGCGCCAGCGGGCGTGGGCGAGGGTGTCGAGGCTGTCGGCCTCGCCGCGCCGGTCGCCGATCTCGCGGTGCAGCGCCAGCGCCTGCTCGGCGAGCCCGACGGCGAGCTCGTTGCGGCCCAGCCTGCGGTGGTTGCGGGACAGGGCGTCGAGGCTCTCGGCCTGGCCCCGCCGGTCGCCGGTCCCGGTACGGATGCGCAGCGCGATCCCGGCGTGCCGCAGTCCTTTTCGGTACCGGGCGAGAGAGTGGTAGATCAGCGCGAGGCCGTCGTGGGCCTCGCCCTCGGCGTCGAGGTCCCCGATCTCCCGCAGGATCGCGATGGCCTTGCGGGCGTGCTTGACGGCGGCCCGTAGCGCGCTCCGGCGGCGGCAGACGTCGGCGAGCATGGTGCGGGTCCGGCCCTCCGCGGCGAGGTCGCCGATGGCCCGCTCGATGCGCAGCGCGTGCTTGAGGGCCCGCTGTGCGGCGGGGTACTCGGCCCGCCGGCAGCGGACGCGCCCGATGGCCTCCAGGGTCTCCGCCTCGCCGTAGCGGTCGCCCGTCTCGCGCTGGATGGTGTGCGCCTCGGCGAGGTGCCGGAGGGCGCCGTCGTGGTCGCCCAGCTCCCCTTGGAGCCGGCCGATGAGCGTGAGGGCCTCCGCCTCGCCGGTCCGGTCGTCCATGTCCCGCTTGGCCTCCAGCACCCTGCGGGCCGTGCGCAGCGCCCGGGCGTACTCGGTCTGCCTGCGGTCGATGTGCGCGAGGGTGAGCAGGTCGTCGGTCTCGCCGGGCCGGTCGCCGGTCCGCCGGCAGATCTCCAGCGACTCCTGGGCGCATGCGCGGGCCTCGGCGTAGCGGCCGGTGCGCGAGTGGGTGCGGGCGAGGACGTAGAGGGCGTGGCCGGCGCCGGCGAGGTCGCCGATCTCCCGCTGGGCGGCGAGGGCCTCCTCGGCGCGGGCGCGCGCCTCGTCGTAGCGGCTCTGGTGCCACCGGACGAGCGCGATCTTGGCGAGGCTCTCGGCGATGCCGCGGCGGTCGCCGATCTCCCGCCGGATCCGCAGGGACTCGGCGGCGTGCTCGGCGGCCTCGCGGTAGCGGCCGGTGCGGATGCCGACGCGGGCGAAGACGTCCAGCGTCACGCCCTGGCCCGGCCGGTCGCCGGTCTCCCGTTGGAGCCGCAGCGCCTCGCCCGCGTGTTTCAGCGCCGCCTTGTGGTCGCCCATCCTGCACTGGATCCGGGCGATGGTGGCGAGGCTCTCCCCGTGGCCGATCCGCTCGCCGCCGCCGGCGCCGGCCCGGGCGCCGATGGCGAGCGCGGCGCGGGCGTGGGCGAGGGCGTCGCCGTACCGGCCGGCGCTGCGTTCGATCTCGGCGAGGTTGTTCAGCGTCCTGCCGAGCCCGTGGCCGTCCTTCAACGCGCGCTGGAGGGCCATGGCGCTCTCGGCGTCCCGGCGGGCGGCGGCGTGCCGCCCGAGCCGCCGTTCCACCGTGGCGATGAGGTTGAGCACCGAGGCCACGCCGTGCTCGTCCCCGATCCGCCTCCGGATGGCGAGGGCGTGCTGCGCGTGCCGGATGGCCTCCTCGTACCGTCCCGCGTCGTGGCGGAACGCGGCGATGGTGGACAGCGACTCCGCCTCCCCGTACAGGTCGCCGAGGTCCCGGCTGATCCGCAGTGCGCGGCGGGCTCCGTCCATCGCCCCCGGCCGGTCGCCGAACGTCTGCAGCACCCGCGCCCGGCTGATCAGGCTCCTCGCCAGTCCGGCGAGGTCGCCGATGTCCTCGCGGATGCGCACCGAGTCCTGCGCGCGGCTCAGCGCCTCCCGCAGCCGCCCGCTGCGGCGCAGGGTGCGGGACATGCCGTCGAGGACCTCGCCCTGGCCGCGCCGGTCCCCGAGGCGCTCGCGGACGGCGAGGGCCCGCTGCGCGTAGTGCAGGGCGCGGTCGGTGCGGCCGAGCCGGCGCAGGATCCTGGAGATCAGCTCCAGCGCGTCGGCCTCGCCGGCGCCGCAGCGCAGTTCGCGCTGGACGCGCAGTGACTCGCGGGCGTGGCGCAGGGCGGTGCGGTAATGCGCGAGCCTCCAGTGCACCTGCGCGATCTGCTCGAGTCCCTGGCCGACTCCGTGCCGGTCGCCCTCCAGGGTCAGGATCCACAGCGCGTGCTCACCGTACTCCAGGGCCTCCCGGTAGCGGCAGCACTGGCGTTCGACGCGCGAGCGGGTGCCCAGCGCCCAGCCGGCGAGACGGTGGTCGCCGAGCTCGGTGAAGATCTCGTATGCGGCCTTCGCGTCCTCGGCGGCTTCGGCGTGGTTTCCGCGGTCGCAGTGCACGACGGCCAGCTGGTCGAGCATCCGGGCCTCGCTGTGGCGGTCGCCGGCGGCGCGCGCCGCCGCCAGGCCGAGCCTGTGGACCTCCAGGTTGTCGGCGCCGTGCTTGTCGCGCCTCAGGAGCTGGAAAAGGGCGTCGGCGAACTGCCAGGCAGGCGCCGGCTCGCCCCGTCCGGCCGCCTGGCGGGCCATCGCGACCACCGCGGCCCGCTCCATCTCGAACCAGGCGAGGGACGACTCGGCCATGCGCGGAGAGACCGCCGCGGCGCCGGACGCCGGGCCGACGGCCTCGGGCGCGATCGCGGCCGCGGCCTCGCGGACCCGGGTCAGGTACCAGGCCAGCAGCCGCCGGGCGGCCGCGTCGGCCGCCGCGCCGTCCTCGCGGGCGAGGCGTTCGGCGGCGTACTCGCTCAGCAGCTCGTGGAGGCGGAACCGCCCCGTCGTCCCGGGTTCGACGAGGTGCTTGCGGACGAGGCCGCGCAGCAGCCGGCGCGCCTCCGCGACGGGGACGGCGAGCAGCGCGGCGAGGCTCTCGGCGCCGAAGTCGTAGCCGTGCAGCAGGCCGAGCATGCGGAAGACGCCCTGCTCGCGTGCGGTCAGGTTGTCGTAGGACAGGTCGAAGGCGGGGCGGATCGCAAGGCCCGCGTCACCGTCGAGGGCGAGGACGTCGAGCCGGCCTCCGCCGGTCAGCTCCTCCACCAGGGACGTCACGGAGTCGAAGGGCCCGGCCGCCGGCCCGGTCGTCGCGATCCGGATGGCCAGCGGCAGCCGGGCGCACGACTCGGCGAGGGCGGTGACCGCCTGCGGCTCCCGTTCGCTGCGTTCCCCGCCGAGCAGCCGTGCGGCGAGCCTCCAGGAGTCGGCGGTGGTGAGCGGCGCGACGGGGATGGAGGTCCCGCCGAACCGCGTGCCGAGCTCCTCCAGGCGGGTGCGGCCGGTCACCACGACCAGGCAGCCGCGGCCTCCCGGGACCAGCGGGACGATCTGCCGGGCGTCCGCCGCGTTGTCGAGGACGAGCAGGATGCGGCGGTCGGCGACGAGGGAGCGGAACAGCGCGGCGCGGCGCGCCTCGTCCGCCGGGATGTCGGAGGCCGCGAGGCCGAGGTCGCTGAGGAGCCGGAACAGGGCCGTGGCGGGCGACGCCGCGTTCGGGGACAGGCCGTGCAGGTCGAGGAAGAACTGGTCGCCGAAGTAGCCGGTGTTCTGGTGGGCCCAGTGCAGGACCAGCGAGGTCTTGCCGACGCCGGCCATGCCGTGGATCTGCAGGACGGCCGCCGAGTTGCTCTCCCCGGCGGAGGCGCGGGCGCCGTCCATGGCCGCGAGTTCCTCGTCGCGTCCGACGAAGTCGCCGGGAGCCGCGGGGAGCTGCCGGATGGGCGGCAGGAACCGGGGCGGGTGGTGGTGGACGACCTTGTCCCCGCCGACGATGTCGCCGTCGGCATGGACGGGGTCGTGGAAGTGCGCCGCCGCCCGGTCCGGCCGGGCGGGCCGCCGTCGCGCGAGGACCTGCGCACCGTCGCGGGGGATCTCACCGTCGCCTGCGTCGTCTCGCGTCATGGTCGGTACCGCCTCCCCTGTCAAGATCGGGGTCCTTTCCAGAAGAACCCCCGGGCGGGGCGGGCACAACGGTCCGTCCAATGCCCGTACAAGGCCGTACGCCGCGGTGTTTCCGCAGCGGGAGCGCCTCGCCACGAATGGTGACCGGCCCCCGGGAAAACCCGGAAACCGATGCGAGCGGCAGAACCTATGTCATGTGACCTAAACAGCGCCGCGGTCCCGTGTGTCAATCGGGTTGTCGGACGGCATCCGGCTCGCGTGGGGGTTTCAGATGGTGGTGCGCAGTTCGTCCAGGAGCGGAGCGGAGGCGCCGGACCCCCGGGGCATCGTCACGCGGCAGGACTTCGCGCGGGAGCTGACGCTGCTGCGCGAGCGTGCGGGCCTGACGGTCCGGGACGTTGCGCGGGAGGCGGGGATACCGCAGGCGAGCGCGGGCGACTACTTCGCCGGGCGCCACCTGCCGCCGCTGAAGCCCGCGCGGCTCCCGGCGCTGCTGCGGGCGTGCGGGGTCGCCGACGCCGGGACGGTCGGGGCGTGGTTGGAGGCCCTGCGGAGGGTCCGGCGGAGCCCGGGGCGGCGCCCGGCGGTCGTCCCGTACCGGGGGCTGGCACGTTTCGAGACCGAGGACGCCGGCTGGTACTTCGGCCGCGAGGCGCTGACGTCGGTCCTGGTCGAGCGCGTGCGGGCGCTGGAGGGCAGGGGCGCGCTCGTGGTCGTCGGGCCGTCCGGCGCCGGAAAGTCGTCGCTGATCCGCGCCGGGATGATCCCCGCACTGCCCGAGGGGACGGAGGTCGCGCTCCGCACGGCCGGTGAGCTCGACGCGGACGACCTGGCCGGGCTGCGCGGGGCCGCGGACGGGGACGCGGTCGTGATCGTCGACCAGTTCGAGGACGTCTTCGCCGACCGCTCCGAGGCGGACGCTCAGGAGCTGGTCACCGCCCTGCTGGACCTGCCGGCCGTGGTGGTGCTGGCGCTGCGGGCCGACTTCTACGGCCGGGCGCTGCGGCATCCGGGCCTGGCCAGGGTCCTTCAGGCGGGCCAGGTGGTCGTCACTCCCATGAACGAGGACGAGCTGCGCCGCGCGATCGTGGCGCCGGCGCAGCGGGCCGGGCTGGAACTCGAACCCGGTCTGGCGGACCTGCTGCTGCGCGAGGTGAGCCCGGCGCCGGACGCGCGGGCCGGCGCCGCCCACGAGACGGGCACGCTGCCGCTGCTGTCGCACGCGCTGCTGTCGACGTGGGAGCGGCGCCGGCAGGGGATGCTGACGATCGCCGACTACCGCGGCAGCGGCGGGATCGAGGGCGCCGTCGCCGCCACCGCCGAGGAGGTCTACAGCGGCCTGGACGAGGCGGAGCGCGGCGTCGCCCGCAGGCTGTTCCTGCGGCTGGTCCACATCGCCGACGACACGGGGGTGACGCGCCGCCGCGTCGCGGAGCGGGAGCTCGGCGACGGGGTGCGCGACGTCCTCGACCGGTTCGTCCGGCAGCGGCTCGTCACCGCCCGCGCCGACGGCGTCGAGATCGCGCACGAGGCGCTGCTGTTCGCCTGGCCGCGGCTGCGCGCGTGGCTGGACGCCGACCGGGCCGGGCTGCGCACCCACCGGCGGGTCACGGCGGGGGCGCAGGCGTGGGAGGAGTCCGGACGCGATCCCGGCACCCTCATGCGCGGAGTGTGGCTCGCCGAGGGCGAGGAGCTGGCCGCGGATCCGCGGCGCGGCGGCGGCCTGAACGAGCCGGAACGCCGCTTCCTTGCCGCGTCGGCGGAGCAGCGGGACGCGGAGGCGCGCGCCGCGCGGCGGCTGGTCAGGCGCGGCCGCCGGCTGATCGCGGTGCTGTCGGCGGTGTCCTTGCTCGCCCTCGGGCTCACGGCCGTCACGCTGCGCCAGCGCCACTCCGCCGACCTGCAGCGGCATGCGGCGGACCTGCAGCGCGACATCGCGGTGTCCCGGCAGGTCGCGATCGAGTCGGCCAAGCTGCGCGGCAAGGACGTGGCGCTCGCCGGCCGGACCGCGCTCGCCGCGTACCGGGTGGCGCGCACGCCGGAGGCGCGGTCCAGCCTGCTGGAGGCCTACGCCGGCCCGGCGGCGACCCGGATCGCGGGCGCCCGCGGGATCCTGCAGGCGGTGGCCGTCACCGCGGACGGCCGCACCCTCGCGGCCGCGGGCGCCGACCGGGCGGTCCGGCTCTGGAACATCGCGGACCGGGGGCGCCCCGCGCCGATCGGTGCACCGCTGACCGGGCACCCCGACACGATCTACGGCGTCGCGTTCAGCCCGGACGGCGGGACGCTGGCCAGCGGGGGCGGCGGTGGCACGGTCCTGGTGCGGCCGCTCGGCGGCGCCGCGCGGCGGCTCACCGGGCCGCGCGACACCGTGTACGCGGTGGCGTTCGGCCCGGACGGCCGGACCCTCGTCGCGGCGAGCGCGGACGGCACCGTCCGCGCCTGGGACCTCGCCGCCCCGCAGCCGGGCGGCGGCCGCGTGCTGGCCGAGCGTCCCGCGGGCGCCCACAGCGTGGCGTTCAGCCCGGACGGCGGGACCCTCGCCGCCGGTTTCGCCGACGGGAGGATCCAGCTCATCGACATGGACCGCCGCGCACCCGCCGGCCGGCCGCTCCCGGCGGGCGACAGGACCGTGTACGGGCTCGCGTTCGGGCCCGGCGGCGGGATGCTCGCGGCGGGCGGCGCCGACGGGACGGTCCGGCTCTGGCGGATGGACGGCTCGTCGGCCGTCCCGTCCGGCCGGCCGCTGACGGGACCGGATCAATGGGTCAACGGGGTGGCCTTCGCGCCGGACGGCCGCTCCGTGGCGGCGGCGAGCTCCGACGGCCGGGTGCGGGTCTGGGACGCCGGCTCGCGGACGGTCACCGCGTCCCTGCCGCATCCGGGGCCGGTGACAGCCGTGACGTACCTGGGGCCGGGGCTGCTCGCCACCGCCGCGTCCGACGGCACGGCCCGGATCTGGGACGTTCCCGGGCCCGTCATCGAGGGACCGGACGGCGGCGTCTACACCGCCGCGCTGAGCCGCGACGGGCGCGTCCTCGCCCTGGCGGGGGCCGGCGGCACGGCCCGGCTGTGGTCGGTGGCCGACCCGCGCCATCCGGCCCCGCTCGGGCCGGTGATCGAGCGGGCGGCCGGGTCCGGCACCGCGTCCGGCGCCGCCGCGCTGAGCCCCGACGCCGCGACGCTCGCGATCGGCACGCGCGGCGGCGCGACACGGCTCTGGGACGTGCGCTCCCCGGCCCGTCCCACCGCGATCCCGGCCGCGCTCACCGGGCCGGACGACCTCGTCCAGGGGCTCACGTTCAGCCCGGACGGCCGTCTGCTCGCCGTCGCGAGCAACGACGGGAAGGTGTACCTGTGGGACGTCGGCGACCCGCGCGAGCCGGTGCGCACCGCCGAGCTCGCCGGCGCGGCCAACTACGCCTACCAGGCCGCGTTCAGCCCGGACGGCCGCACACTGGCCTACGGCACGGCGGGCGGGAGGGTCTTCCTCTGGGACGTCGCCGACGCCCGGCGCCCTGTCCGGCTGGGCCCGCCGCTGACCGGCCACGAGGGCTACGTGTTCGCGGTGGTGTTCGACCCGGGCGGCCGGACGCTCGCGACGGCGGGCGCCGACAACACGGTGATCCTGTGGGACGTCGCAGACCGGGCCCGCCCGCGTCCGCTCCCCCGGCGCCTGCGCGGCCCGGCCAACTACGTCTACTCGCTGGCCTACGGCCCGGACGGCATCCTCGCGGCGGCCGCCGGCGACGGCACCGCCTGGCTGTGGGACACCTCCGACCCGTCCGATCCGCGCACGCTGGCGACCCTCGCGGCTTCCGGCGAGTCCCTCTACATCGACGCCGCCGTCCCGGCCCGGCCGCTTCTCGTCACCGCCGGCGTGGGCCGCGAGGTGAAACTGTGGACCATGGACCCGGACGAGATCACCGCGCAGATCTGCGGCACGGGCGGGACCCCGGTCACCGAGGCCGAGTGGCGGCGCCATCTGCCGTCCACGCCCTTCGATCCACCCTGCCGGTGAGGCCGGATCATGGCGGTCCGCGCTAGAACTCGAAGCCGCCGGGACGGCCGTTGCGGTCGGCGATGAGGCCGGCGAGGGCCGCGATGGCGATCTCCGCCGGGGAGCGGGAGCCGATGTTGAGGCCGATCGGGCGGTGCACCCGGGCGATGTCCTCGGCGGGGACGCCCAGTTCGGTGAGGGCCGGGATGTGCGGGGCCGGATGCCGGGGGTTGCCCATCACGCCCACCCAGCGGACGGGCTGGGTCAGCACGTCCCGCAGGACGGGCCCCAGCTCGGGCCGGTGGTGGTCGGTGACGACGACGTCCGCGGTCGCGTCCAGGTGCGGCAGGTCCGCGGTCCCGTCCCGGTCCTTGTCGGGGTCGACGAGGAACGTGCGGTAGCCGAGGTCGGCGCCGTAGCGCAGCAGATGCTCCGCGACGGGGCCGGCGAACACCGCGACCAGCGTCCGCTCCGCCGCCGGTGCGGGGACGTCGCCGTGCGCGACGGCGCAGGAGGGGTCGTTCTCGTGCGGTGTGCCCATACCCGAAGTCTGCCCCGCGCAGCGGCGGCCGGTCCAGCGGGCCGCGCCCTTTACGGAAACCGGAGTTTCCCAAACGGGAACCCCTTCCTTCGGAACGGGTATGCCTGCACCCTAGACTGCACACCAACAGGCGGGCCTCGGGAGGGACCGTGATCGCGAGACCGGAGGGCGGCCCCCGCGTCGTGGTGGGGGTCGACGACTCCGCGGGCGCCCGGTGCGCCCTGTCGTGGGCGATCGGGGAGGCGCGGCTGCGGAGGCTGCCGCTGCTGGTGGCGCACGCCGCGCCGCTTCCGCCGCACGTGTCGGCGGCCGGGCAGCTCGGCTGCGGCATCACCGAGGCGCTGCGCGGCTCGGGCGCGGAGCTGATCGCCCGGGTCCTCTCGGACGTGAGCGACGGCCCCCCGGACGGTGTGGAGATGTCGGCCCTGGCGCTGGTCGGCGAGCCGGGCGCGGCACTGGTGCGGCTCGCGGGCGACGACGACATCCTCGTCGTCGGGCACGGGACGCGGGGCCCGTTCTCGCGGCTGCTGCGGCCGTCGGTCCGGCTGCACTGCGCCCGCCGCGCCCGCGCGACGCTGGTGTGCGTCAGCGCGCCCGCGTTCGACACGCTGCTGGAGCGCCTGGCCGCGTACGACGAGTCCCCCGGTCACGTGCCGGGATCCCGGTTCCGTCGGCTGGGCCGCCGCCTGCGTCTCCCGCTGTGATCTCCCCACCAGAATCTCCCCGCCAGAATCTCGCCACCGGCACCTCGCCATCGGCGCCGCATCGCCCGCATAGGCTTCCGGTATGCGCAAGTACGTCATCATCGGCGCGATCGGCAGCGGCAAGGGAACGCAGTCGGCGCTGCTCGCGCGCGATCTGGACATCGTGCACATCAGCGTCGGCGACATCTTCCGGTGGCATGTCAAGAGCCACACCAAGCTCGGCGCGCAGGTGCGGCGCATCATGGG
Source organism: Spirillospora sp. NPDC048823 (assembly GCF_043198445.1). NCBI lineage: Bacteria > Bacillati > Actinomycetota > Actinomycetes > Streptosporangiales > Thermomonosporaceae > Spirillospora > Spirillospora sp. NPDC048823. The sequence goes on from NZ_JBICUT010000008.1 coordinate 141,421, forward strand.
GGCCGGTGAGCTGGTCGGCGACGACCTGGTGGAGGGCGTCGTCCGTCAGCGGCTCGACCAGCACGACTGGAACTACGGGTTCGTCATCGACGGGTTCCCGCGCAGCCGGAGGCAGACCGAGTTCTTCCTGGAGAGCTACGACATCGACGGCGTGATCCATCTCGACCTGCCGGACGAGGAGGTCCGCCGCCGTGTCCTGGCCCGCCGGCTCTGCGCCGGGTGCGGGATGGACTACAACCTGATCGCGGACCGTCCCACCGAGGACGGGCGCTGCGACGTGTGCGGCGGCGAGCTGGTCGCGCGCGAGGACGACACGGAGGAGGCCCTCGCCGAGCGGCTGCGGCTGTACCACGACAAGACCGACCCGATCCTGGACCTGTTCGGCCGCAAGGAGTACGTGGTCACCGTGGACGCGCGGCCCGGGATCGACGAGGTGCAGCGGACGCTCCGCGACAGGCTCCGGCTGCCGATGCCGCGGTGACCGGCGGCCGCGCCGGGCGGCCCCGCGCGCGGACGCGCGGAGCCGCCGGTCCTCCGGGCCTCAGGCCGGGGGCAGGTCGACCAGGGCGGCCAGGGCGGCCCGGTGGTGGCCGGGCGTGCCGAGGGCGATGGAGTCGGCCTTGGCCCGCTTCAGGTACAGGTGCGCCGGGTGCTCCCAGGTGAAGCCGATGCCACCGTGCATCTGCACGCACTCCTCGGCGGCCTTGAGCGCGACGGCCGAGCAGTGCGCCTGAGCGACCGCGACGGCGATCGCCGTGTCGCCGTCACCCGCCTCCGTCCGGGGTGACGGCCCCCCGGCCGCCCCGGCGAAGGCGCTGGAGGCGACGCACGATGCCGCGTGGCGGGCGACCGCGCGGGCCTGGGTGACCGACGTCCACAGGTCGGCGAGGCGGTGCTTGAGGCCCTGGTAGGAGCCGACCGGCCGGCCGAACTGGTAGCGCGTCTTCACGTAGGCGACGGTGTCGTCCAGGCACCGCTCGGCGAGCCCGAGCTGCTCGGACGCCAGCATCGCGGCACCGGTCAGCAGGGCGGCGCGGACGGCGCCCGTCCCCTCGGCGACGCGGCGCGCGGGCGCACCGGAGAGGGCGATGTCGGCGAGGCGGCGCGTCATGTCCAGGGACGTCACGGCGGTGCGGCGGACGCCGGCGGCGTCCACCGCGTAGAGGCCGTCGCCGGCCGGGACCAGGAACACGTCGGCGGCCGTCCCGTCGGCGACGCTGGTGACCGTGCCGGTCACCGCACCGTCCTCGACCCGGACGGTCGCGCCGGCGTCACCGGGGGCGGTGCTGAACGGCACGGCGAGCACGGCGATCCGCTCGCCGGACGCCATCCCCGCCAGCAGGTCGCGCTCCCCCGCGGCCAGCAGCGCGGCCGTCGCGATCACGGAGCTGCTCAGGAACGGGACGGGTGCGGCGAAGCGGCCCAGCTCCTCCATGACGACGGCGGTCTCGCGCCAGGTGGCGCCGGCGCCGCCGAGGTCCTCGGGAACGGGCAGCCCCGCGCAGCCGAGCTGGGCGGCGACGGCCCGCCACAGCGCCGCGTCGTACGGCTCGTCCTTCTCGGTCCCGGCGAGGACGGACGTCCAGGGCGCCTTGTCGTCGAGGACTTCGCGGACGCTCGCGCGCAGGTCGTTCTCGATCTCGCTGTACAGCAGGTCGCTCACTTGGGGAGGTCCTTCCACGCCACGTCCTTGTCGACCCGGATCTCGCCGGGCAGGCCCAGCACGCGCTCGGCGATGATGTTGCGCAGGATCTCCGAGGTGCCGCCCTCGATGGAGTTGCCCTTGGCGCGCAGGTAGCGGTAGCCGGGCGAGCGGCGGGTGAAGTCGACCTCGGTCGGCCGGCGCATGGTCCAGTCGTCGTAGCGCAGGCCGTCCTCGCCGAGCAGCTCCAGCTCCAGGCCGGACACCTGCTGGTTGAGTTCGGCGAACGCCAGCTTGGCGCCCGAGCCCTCCGGGCCGGGCTGCCCGGCGGTGAGCTGCTGGCGCAGCCGCTCCCCGGTGAGCCGGGCCGCCTCGGTCCGCACCCAGGCGCGCAGGACCGAGTCGTGCAGGCCGGGGGTGCGCAGTTCGGGGCGGTCGCGCCACAGGGCGGCGACCACGCCGATCATGCCGCTCTCGCGCGGCGCGGCGGCGCCGCCGATGGCGACGCGCTCGTTCATCAGCGTCGTGGTGGAGACCCGCCACCCCTGCCCGACCTCGCCGAGCCGGTGCTCGTCGGGGATCCGCACGTCGGTGAGGAAGACCTCGTTGAACTCGGCCTCACCGGTGATCTGCCGCAGCGGCCGGACCTCGACGCCCGGCGCGGTCATGTCGCAGACGAAGTAGGTCATGCCGCGGTGCTTGGGGACGTCCGGATCGGTGCGGGTGACGAGGATCGCCCAGCGCGCCTCGTGGGCCATGGACGTCCAGACCTTCTGGCCGTTGACCGTCCAGGCGTCGCCGTCGCGGACGGCTCGGGTGGCGAGCGCGGCGAGGTCGGAGCCCGCGCCGGGCTCGCTGAACAGCTGGCACCACAGTTCTTCGCCGGTCCACAGGGGACGCAGGAAGCGCCGCTTCTGCTCCTCGGTGCCGAACGCGAGGATCGTCGGCGCGGCCATCCCGAGGCCGATGCCGTTGCGTTGGGGGTGGTTGGAAGGCGCGCCGGCCTTGGCGAACCGCCGGTCGACGGCGGGCTGCAGGGCGCGCGGGGCACCGAGCCCGCCGAGCCCCTCGGGGTAGTGGACCCAGGCGAGTCCGGCGTCGAACCGGGCCCGCAGGAACTCCAGGGGCTCGGTGGCGGAGGGGTCGTGCGCGGCGAGGAACCCGCCGACCCGCCTCTCCAGCTCGTCGGCGTCGGGTGGTGCTGTGCTCACAGGGCGTACCTCCGCGCGGCGACGGGTGGCGGCCGGGCCACCCGCACTGGGACATACCAACCGGTCGGTATGGTCCGTCCACCCTAGAAACCTCCGGGAGGCGAGTCAACCGCCGTCGCGCCCCAGCTCACGGCCGAGCCGGGGATGACCGCCGTTCGGCCGCCGGGAGACGGCTCGGGCGCCGGCGGATCCGGACATGTCCCCCTCGACTACAATCGGAGTAGCTGCTCCGCATGGGAGAACTCGGGGTCCGGCAACCGGGGGGAGGCCGCGATGACATCGTCCGCGTCCGGGAGGCCGCTGCGCGCCGACGCCCTGCGCAACCGCGCCAAGGTCCTCGCCGCGGCCGAGGAGGTCTTCGCCGTCCGGGGGACCTCCGCCTCCACCGAGGAGGTCGCACGGGAGGCGGGCGTCGGGATCGGCACGGTGTTCCGGCACTTCCCCACCAAGGAGTCGCTGCTGGAGGCCGTCCTGGTCGCGCTGCTGGAGCGGCTCGCCGCGGAGGCCCGGGAACTGCGGTCCGCCGGCGACGCCGGCGCCGCGTTCTTCGGGTTCTTCGCCCGCGTGGTGTCGCAGGCGGCGGCCAAGCGGGCCGTGACCGAGGCGCTGGCCGAGGCCGGCGTCGACGCCCGCGCGGCCACCGGCACCGCCGGGCCGGGGCTGAAGGCCGCCCTCGGGACGCTCCTCGAACGGGCGCAGGAGGCCGGGGCCGTCCGCGCCGACGTGGGCGCGGGCGAGGTCATGGCGCTGCTGACGGGCATGTCCTATGCGGCCGGGCGCGCCGGGGCCGGCGAGGACGTCCTCAGGATCGCCTTCGACGGCCTGCGCCCCCGCCCGGATCAGGGGGATGCGGATCAGACGGGTGCGGATTCGAGCGGGACGTGAGCGTCCGGCTCAGGCCGCGACGCGCAGGTAGTGCGCCCAGTAGCCCTGCCAGCGCCCGTACCGGGCGGCGAGCCTCCGCAGGTCCGCGTCGGTGACCGCCCTGCCGTAGGCGCGGGACGCCGCGTCCCGCAGCGACCACTCCACCGGTGTCTCCTCCATCCTCCCGAGCCCGCGGATGAGGATGAAGCCGGCCGACCAGGGGCCGATGCCGGGCAGGCCGAGCAGGAAGGCCTTGACCTCCCCGAACGGGCCGTCGCGCAGGAAACCCTCGTCGACCTCACGCCACGCGCGCACCGCGCCGTACAGGTGGCCGCCCTTGCGCCGGTTGCCGACCAGTTCCGCGACGCGCGTCTCCGGGAGGCTCGCGAGCTGCTCGGCGTCGGGGAACGCCGTGTGCGCGGTTCCGTCCACGACGAGGGTGTTGCCGAACTCCCCGGCCAGGGCCCGCTTGCCGTTCGCGGCTGCGGCGATGGGGGTGCGCTGCGACAGGATCGCCCACGCCAGGTTCTCCACCGGGGTGGGGAACTTGACGTGGTGGTATCCGTGCAGGCGGCCGATGACGGGCGCGAAACCGGGGTCGTCGCGCCCGCGGAGGTAGAACTCGGCGAGGTCGTCGTCCAGGCTCAGGTGGAAGCGGACCCGGTCGGCGGCCGCGGCGACGTCGTCCGGTGCGAGCGGCCCGTCGGCGTGCAGGGTGACCCGCACGCCGTCTCCGGCCTGGACGACCCGGGCGACGACCGTCCGGCCGCGGGCGCGCAGGGCCTTGGTCAGCGTCCCGTCCTCGACCGCCTGCTCACCGGATGTCGGCGGGAAACCGCGGACGAAGCGGAGCGCCGGGCCGAGGTCGAACGGCGGCGCCGCGGGCAGGTCGATGGTCTCGGTGAACATGAGCGCACACTATCCACCGGCCGTGACATCGCCCGGGTGAGCGTCAGGAGGCCAGTTCGGCGGGGAGGCCGGCGCGGTGCAGGACCGTCAGCGACGTGACCGCGCGGGTCAGCACGACGTACAGGCGGGCGAGGCCGCGCGTCTCGGCGGCGGCGATCGCGGCGGGCTCCGCGACGATCACGTGGTCGTACTCCAGTCCCTTGGCGAGCGTCGCCGGGACGACGAGCAGGCGGGCGTCGCCGTCGGAGTCCGGTCCGAGGACGGTGTGCTCCAGCCCGGCCGCGTCCAGCGCCGCCGCGTACCCGGCCGCCGCGGCGTCGGGCACGATCAGGCCGGCGGAGCCGGGGCGGGCGAGTGCCTCGCGGGCGGCCTCGACGGCGGCGGCGGCCAGGTCGGGGACGCGCCGCACCTCCAGGGCGCCCGCTCCGGGACGCAGCGAGCGCGGCCGGTCCAGGCCGGGCGCGACGTGCGGGAGCAGGCGGGCGGCGTAGTCGAGGACGGTCCCGGGGACGCGGAAGCCGAGGGTCAGCTCGGTGACGTCGCCTTCCTGCCCGAGGTGGGCGAGAACCTCTTTCCAGGACCGCGCGGACCAGGCGGTCGTGCCCTGGGCGAGGTCGCCGAGGACGGTCGCCGAGCCCGTCGCGCAGCGGCGGCCGAGGGCGCGCAGCTGCATCGCGGACAGGTCCTGTGCCTCGTCCACGATCAGGTGGCCGAGTGAGGCGGTGCGCTCGATGAGGTCGTGCAGCTCGTCGAGGAGCGCGCGGTCGGCGGCGGTCCACCTGGCCGAGCGGTGCGACCTGGCGGGCCCGGCCCACCTGATCGCGGCCTGCTCGTCCTCGTCCAGGACGCCCTTCGCCGCCTTCCGCAGGAAGCCGGCGTCCGACAGCAGCCGGTGCAGGACCTGCTCGGGCGTGACCTTCGGCCACACGGCGTCGAGGACCCGCTTGACCGGCCTGCTCCGCGCCACCTGGTCCTGGACGCGGTCGTCGGGCGCCTCCCCGCGGCGTTCCATTCGCACGAGGATCTGGTGGGCGAGGCGTTGCGCGAACGCGGCGCGGCCGCTGCCATAGCGGGTGGTGCCGCGCAGCGCGGCGGCGATCTCCCGGACCTCGTGGTCGGCGAGCCGGTAGCGGGCGGCGCCCCGGGCGACGACGAGGCCCTCCTCGGGCTTGGTGACGTGCAGCCACAGCGCCTTGCGGAGCACGTCGGCCATGCGCGCCTCGCCCTTGGCGGCGGACACCGCCGCCGGTTCCTCCCCGGTGGGCGCGCCGAGCAGGTCGTCGATCGTGGCCTGCTCGGCCTTGACCTCTCCGAGGGCGGGCAGGACCGCCGAGATGTAGGCGAGGAACGCCCGGTTGGGCCCGACGATGAGGACCCCGGACCGCGACAGCCGCTCGCGGTGCGTGTACAGGAGGTAGGCGGCGCGGTGCAGGCCGACGGCCGTCTTGCCGGTGCCGGGCGCGCCCTGCACGCACACGGTGCGGGGCAGGTCCGCGCGGACGATCACGTCCTGGTCCGGCTGGATCGTGGCGACGATGTCGCGCATCGGCCCGGTGCGGGGACGCTCGATCTCCTCGGTCAGGATCCGGGACGGGCCGATCTCGCCGCCGTCCAGGGGCTCGTCCTCGAACGCGGTCAGCTCACCGGCCTGGAACCCGAACCGGCGCCGCAGCCGCCACCCCATGGGGTCGGCGGGCCCGGCCTGGTAGAACGCCCGCGACACGGGCGCGCGCCAGTCCAGGACGAGCGGCCGGCCCTCGTCGCCGTCGTGGACGTGGCGGCGCCCCACGTACATGATCGCGGGCAGGTCGGGTTCGCCCTCGCCGGCGCGGTCCATGCGCCCGAAGAACAGCGGCGTGCCGGGATGGTCGGCGAGCGCCGCGACGCGCCGGTCGAGCAGCGACTCCAGGAACTGCCTGGACACCCGGTCCGCCGCGACGTCGGCGGACAGGCTCTGCGCATGCTCGCGCATCCGGCGCAGCGCGGCGCGGGACTCGGCCAGATGGGCGCGTTCGGCGGCCAGGACGGTGGACTCGGCGGGCATGCGGGCAGACCTCCGGCAGCGAGAGGTGAGTGGGGGCAAACCCACCACCTTACCCGCCCTCACGGCAGCGGGGGCAGCGGACGCCGGTGAAGCCAGGCGGAGAAGAGGTCGTCCAGCGGGCGGCCGGCGCCGCGGGCGGCGAGCGCGGTGAAGTCCTCGGTGGTCACCGAGCCGTGGCGGTGCCCGGCCGTCCACTCGCGCAGGGTCCGGAAGAACGCGTCGTCGCCGGTCGTGCGCCGCAGCGCGTGCAGCGTGAGCGCGCCGCGCTTGTAGACGTAGTCGTCGAAGAGGTGCCGCGGCCCGGGATCGGCGAGCACGAGGTCCTGGGATTCCCTGGCCAGCCGCGCGTGCCATCGGCGGGCGTGCTCGGCCGCGGGCGCCCCGCCCGACCTCTCCGACCACAGCCATTCGGCGTAGGAGGCGAAGCCCTCGTGCAGCCAGATGTCCCGCCAGTGCGCCACCGTCAGGCTGTTGCCGAACCACTGGTGCGCCAGTTCGTGCGCGACGAGCTGCTCCTCGCCCCGTTCCCCGTCGAGATGGTTCGCCCCGAAGATCGACATTCCCTGCGCCTCGACGGGGATCTCCAGCTCGTCGTCGGCGACCACGACCGTGTACGCGCCGAAGGGGTAGGGGCCGAACAGCTCGGAGAACGCCTCGATCATCTGCCCCTGGCGACCCAGGTCGTGCAGCACCCGCCGTTCCCGCGCCGCGGGGAAGTGGACGTGCTGTGGGACGTGGCCGTCCAGTTCCACGGACCGGTACCGCCCGATCTGGACGCTCGCCAGGTAGGTCGCGGTCGGCTCGTCCTGCTCGTACACCCAGACGGTGTTCGCGCCGGCGCGGCGCCTGCCGGTGAGCCGGCCGTTCGCGACGACGGTGTAGGCGGACGCCGTGGTGACCGTGATCCGGTAGCGGGCCTTGTCGCCGGGCCGGTCGTTGCAGGGGAACCACGACGGCGCGCCGGTCGGCTGCCCCGCCACGATCGATCCGTCGGTCAGCTGCTCCCAGCCGAGCCCGCCCCAGTGGCTGCGGACGGGCGACGGGTTGCCGGTGTAGCGGACCTCCACGGTGAACGCGCCCGGGCCGGCGGGGCGCGCGGGCGTCACGGTCAGCCTGCCGCGCCGGTGCCGGAACCGCGCCGGGCTCCCGTCCACCAGGACCCTGCCGATGCGGAACGGCCCGAGGTCGAGCGCGAACCGGTCGAGCCGCGCGCCGGCCGACGCCGACAGCCGCGCGGTGGCGCCGAGCCGGTTGGGGCCGACCCGGTAGTCCAGTTCGAGGTCGTAGGCGCCGACGGAGTAGCCGTCGTCGCCGTGGCCGGGGAAGTACGGGGCGGGGCGGGTGTTCACGGACGGTGGGGTCCCTCGGGTCGTCGTTCGGTGTCGTCCCGGCCGGTGCCGCCCGGGGTCCAGGCCGCGATCGGGTTGCCCAGCCACCGGGTGCCGGCGGGCAGCTGCTCGCCGCGCATCACCAGGGACGCGGGTCCGACCGTGGTGCCCGCCCCGACCGAGGCCGCGGGCAGGATCACCCCGTTGGAGCCTAGCGTCGCGCCGCGCTCCAGCACGACCGCGCCGACCCGCATGATCCGGTCGTGGAACAGGTGGGTCTGCAGTACGCAGCCCTGGTTGACGCACGCGCCGTCGCCGAGCCGGACGAGGTCGGCCTCCGGGAGCCAGTACGTGGCGCACCAGACGCCGCGTCCGATGCGGGCGCCGAGCGAACGGAGCCAGAGGTTGAGCGGGGCGGTGCCGAGCCACGGCTCGGCGAACCACGGCGCCGCGAGGACCTCGACGAAGTTGTCGGCCAGCTCGTTGCGCCAGACGAACGAGCTCCACAGGGCCCGGTTCCCGGGCGTGATCCGTCCGACGAGCGCCCATTTCGCCGCGGTCGCGACGGCCGCGGCGAGGACGCCTGCGGCGGTGAGGACGAGCCCCGACAGGAGCGCGGCGACGCCGAACCCGCGGGCGGCGGCGAGACCCTCGAAGGCGGCGGCGGCCAGGACGCCGACCGCGACGGTGCACATCGCCGGCACGACGCGGCACGCCTCGACCGCCGCCCGCGCCGCCCTGAGCCGGCGGGGCGGCCGGTACGTGCGGGCCTGGTCGGCGGTGTCGGCCCTGCGGTTCAGCCGCACCGGCGGCATGCCGAGGTAGGACGCGCCCGCCTCGGCCTTCTTCGGCGCCGCCGACAGGACGCCGATCAGGCCGCCCTTGGGAACCTTGCGGCCGGGGCCCGTCATCCCCGAGTTGCCGAGGAACGCGCGCTCGCCGATGCGGGCCCGCGCGATCCGCATCCGCCCGCCGCCCAGTTCATAGGCCGCGACCATCGTGTCGTCGGCGAGGAACGCCCCGTCGTCGACGGAGGTCATGGTGGGCAGCGCGAGGACGGTCGAGGCCTCCACGTCCCGGCCGACGCTCATGCCGAGGGCGCGCAGCCACGCGGGCGTGAGGACGCTGGCGTACAGCGGGAAGAGCCATACGCGCGCCGTCCCCATCAGCCGGCTCGTGGCCCACGCCTGCCATGCCTGGCGGCTGTGCACCGGGTGCTCGCCTTCGCGCAGCCCGAGGCCCAGGAGCCGCACGCAGACCAGGGTGATCGACGCGAACGCGGTCATGCCCGCGAGCGTGGCCAGGGGCACCGAGAGCAGGGCCGCCGCCAGGGCGCCGCCCAGGCTCGCCGTGCCGTGCACGAAGAAGCCGAGGACGGCCAGCCCGGGTACCGCCGCGATCAGCGGCAGCAGGCCCAGCCCGAGCGCGGACACCGCGTACGCCAGCGTCCAGCGGCGGCGCCTCGGCGGCCGGACGGTGTCGCCGTGCCGCTTGACCTTGCCCTTGCGGACGGCGGGGGCGCCCGCCCAGCGCTGCCCGGCCGGGACCCGGCCGGTCACCGCCGCGCCCGCCGCGACGTGCGCCTTCTTCCCGACGCGGGCGCCGGGGAACAGCACGGCCCGCGCGCCGACGACGGCGCCAGCGCCGACGCGGATCTCACCGACGTGCAGGACGTCGCCGTCCAGCCAGTGTCCGCTGAGGTCGGCCTCGGGTTCGATCGCCGCCCCGCGCCCGAGCCAGAGCATGCCGGTCACGGGCGGCGGGGAGTGCAGGTCGACGTCGGCGCCGATCCGGGCGCCGAGCGCGCGGGCGTAGAAGGCGAACCAGGGCGCGGCCGACAGTTCGGCGGCGCCGAGGCGGGCGGCGAGCTGCTCGGCCGTCCACAGCCGCAGGTGGACGGCGCCGCCCCGCGGATGGGCGCCGGGCCGCAGCCCGCGCAGCAGGAGCCGCGCGCCGGCGGCGGCCAGGGCCATCCTGCCGGGCGGCGCGACGAACAGCGTCGCGCCCGCGAGCACGGCCCACCATGACACGCCCGGCACCCACGGGAACGCGGCCGGGGCGTAGCGGGCGGCGAGGTTGCCGAGGGCGGCCAGGCCGACGGCCCACCGCATCGCGCCGAGCGTCAGCAGCGGGATCATCAGCAGCGCCTGGACGGCGGACGCCCGTACCGGCACCGGCCGCACGGCGCGCGCGGGCGCCGGCTCCGCTGCCGCGCCCAGCGGCTCCCCGTCTCCGAGGTGGGCGGCGAGGCCGCGCAGTGTCGGGTTCTCGTAGACGTCTCCGACGGCCGCGGACGGATGGCGCGGCCGCAGGGCCGACACCAGCCGCGCCGCCGCGAGGCTGCCGCCGCCGAGTTCGAAGAAGTCCGCGCCGGGGGCGGCCGGGGCCTCCCCCAGCACTTCGGCCCACCTGGCCGCCAGCCACTCCTCGGCACCGCTGAGCGGTTCCGCGTCCGGGTCCGTGTCCCTGTCCGCCGCGTCCGGGTCGCCCGCCGCGGGCATCGGCCAGGGCAGCGCGTCCCGGTCGACCTTCCCGGACGTCCGCGTGGGAAGCGTCTCCACGCAGACCAGGCGCGGCACCAGCGCGGCCGGGAGCACCTCCCTCAGCCGGTCGCGCGCCCCGGCCGGGTCGAATCCGTCCCCGGTGACGAGGTAGCCGACGAGGAGCCGGTGACCGGCCGGGGTCGCGCGGACCGCGGCGGCGGCGCCGGTCACGCCGGGCAGGGCCTGGAGCGCCGCGTCGACCTCGCCGAGCTCGATCCGGCGGCCGCCCAGTTTGATCTGGTCGTCGGCGCGGCCGACGAAGACGAGGCCGGCCGGGTCGGCCTGGACGAGGTCTCCGCTGCGGTAGGCGCGGTCCCAGCCGAGGGACGGCAGCGGCGCGTACTTCTCGGCGTCCTTGGCGGGGTCGAGGTAGCGGGCGAGGCCGACGCCGCCGATGACGAGCTCGCCGGTCTCGCCGGGGGCGACCGGGGCGCCGGCGGGGTCGACGACGGCGAGGTCCCAGCCGTCCAGCGGGAGGCCGATCCGGACGGGGCCGGCGCCGCCGAGCGGGGCGGCGCAGGCGACGACGGTCGCCTCGGTGGGCCCGTAGGTGTTCCAGACCCGGCGTCCGGGGACGGCCAGGCGCGCGGCCAGCTCGGGCGGGCACGCCTCGCCGCCGAAGATCAGCAGCCGGATGCCGTCGAGGGTCTCGGGGGGCCACAGCGCCGCGAGCGTCGGGACGGTCGACACGACCGTGATGCCCCGCCCGGCGAGCCAGGGGCCGAGGTCGGCGCCGGTGCGCACGAGCGAGCGCGGCGCGGGCACCAGGCAGGCGCCGTGCCGCCAGGCCAGCCACATCTCCTCGCAGGACGCGTCGAACGCCACCGACAGTCCGGCAAGGACGCGGTCGGACTCGTGCGCCGGGAACAGCCGCGCCTCGGCGTCCACGAACGCCGCGGCCGCGCGGTGCGGGACGGCCACGCCCTTGGGCCGGCCCGTCGAGCCGGACGTGAAGATGATCCAGGCGTCGTCGCCGGGTTCCGGGCGGCCGGTGCGGCCCCCGGGAACCGCGCGGAGGGCGACCTCCCGGTGCTCTCCGATGACCGCGCAGACGCCGGCCTCGCCGAAGACCGCCGCGGCGCGCCCGGCCGGGTCGTCCGCGTCGACCGGGACGTAGGCGGCGCCCGCGGTGAGGACGGCGAGGATCGCGATGTACAGGTCCGCGGTGCCCGAGGGGACGCGGACGCCGACCCGGTCGCCGCGTCCGATCCCCGCCTGCTCCAGTTCCTTGGCGAGGACGGCGACCTCGGCGCGCAGGCCCTCGTAGTCGAGGCGGGTGGAGCCGTCGTCCAGCGCGGGCGCGTACGGGTGGCGGAGCGCGGTCGCGTCCAGGACGTCCAGGAGGGTGCGCTCGGGAGGCGCGCTCCGCGACCGGTAGACGGCGTGCTCGGATTCGGCCGTGGCACCTGAAAGACGAAGTGGACGCAACATTCCCCCGGTGTCCAGGCGGCCGGCGGCCGCTACGTCCGGGGCACCGTGTCGTCGCTCCGTCCCACCGGAGCCGGTGCGCCCTCGCCGCCGGGCGGCGCGCCGCTCGCGCCACCGGGGATCTCGCCGATCCCCGCGATCGCGCTCCGGCCGGGGCCTTGTGGGCCGCGGGGGCGCGAGTACCGCTGATCGGGACACTCTACTCGATGGCCGTGAAAGCCCCCGGGCGGCGCTGCGTCTTGCCGGGCCGCACGGGGTGTGTGACGTTGGGCGGCATGGTGATGCTGAGGGGAGCGGCATGTCGGCGGTGAGCGGGCGGACCGCGCTGGTCACGGGAGCCTCGTCCGGCATCGGCGCGGTCGTCGCGCAGACCCTGGCCGTGGCCGGGGCGCGGGTCGGGCTGGTGGCGCGGCGCGAGGACAGGCTGAGCCGGGTCCTCGCCCGGTGCCGCGAGCACGCGCCCGGTTCGGCGATGTGGGTCGCCGACCTCGCGGACCTGGACGGGATCGCCGGTCTCGCGGCGGCCGTCGAGCGCGAGTTCGGCGGTGTGGACGTGCTGGTCAACAACGCGGGGATGCCGAAGCGGCGCCGCGTCCAGGACCTGTCGCCCGCCGAGGCCGAGGACGTGATGCGCCTGAACTACCTGTCCCCGGTGCGGCTCACGCTGGCGCTGCTGCCCGGGATGATCGCGCGCGGGAGCGGGCACCTGGTGGCGGTGGGCTCGGTCGCGGCGCGGCTCGGACCGCCGCACGAGGCCGCCTACTCGGCGTCGAAGGCGGCGCTCACCGCGTTCTGGGAGAGCATGGCGGTCGACCTGGACGGCACCGGCGTGCAGGTCCACGTCGTGCAGCCGGCGCTCATCGCCGGCACCGAGCTGTTCACGCTGCCCGGCAACGAGGAGCCGCTCAGCGACGTCTCCGAGGCGCTGCCGGCGCAGGAGGTCGCCGACGCCGTCCTGGACGTCGTCGGGAAGGGGCGGTTCGAGGAGTACGTGCCGGGCTGGTTCACCGAGATGGCCTCGGGCAAGGCCGCCGACGTCGACGCGTTCGTCGCGGGCGTCAAGGAATGGACGCGCGACCGGCTAGAGTGACGCTCCAACGGTGATCCATGTCACATGAGCCGAGGTGCGGATGGCTGCTGCGGAGGGGCTCCGGATCTCCGGCGTGACGGTGCGGTTCGGCGGGCTGACGGTCCTGGACGGGGCCGGGCTCACCGCGCCGCCCGCCACCGTCACCGGCCTGGTCGGGCCGGACGGCGCGGGAAAGACGATTCTGTGCGACGTCATCGCGGGGACGCGGCGCCCGGCGGCGGGCACCGTCCGGCTGGGCGACGCGGACCTGACCGGCAGCACCGCCCGCGAGCGGGCCCGGCGCGGCATCGCCCGCACGTCGCAGAGCTCCGGCCGGGAGGGTTCGGTGACCGTCCGCGACAGCGTGCGGGCCGCCGCCGCGAAGCACGCGATGACGCGGCGGTACCCGGGGCGGACCGCGCGGGACCGGTGGCGGCTCCGCATGGACGCCCGGCGGGACGCGGGCGCGCGCGCCGACGAGCTCCTCGCCCGCGTCGGCATCGAGGAGCACGCCGGCCGGTGCGCCCGCACGGCGCCGCCCGGCGTCGCGCGGCTGCTGGAGGTGGCGCGGGCCCTGGCCGCCGAACCGGCGGTGCTGCTCCTGGACGAACCCTGGTCGGGCCTGCCGGTACCGGACGCGCGCGCCCTGGAGGTGCTGCTGCGCGACCTGGCGGCGGACGGGCCGGCGGTGCTGGTCGCCGAACGGGAACTGGAGCGGGTGCTGGGCGTCTGCGACGTCCTCCACGTCCTGGACGGCGGCAGGGTGATCGCCGCCGGCCCGCCCGCCGAGGTCCGCGCGGACGCGCGGGTGAGGGACGCCTGTCCGGCGGACGCCGCCGTCACCATGTGTCGATCCAGCGGCGGCGGTCCGCGAGCGGCGGCGCGGACCCGAACGCCGTGGTGATCCAGCGGCGGGTCCCGGCCGGGTCGATGACGTCGTCCAGCTCGAAGACCGTGGCCGCGTTGAGCGCCTTCCCGTGCTCGTAGGCGGCGGCGACCATCTTCCCGAACAGCGCATCCGGGTCGTCGGCCTCGGCCAGCTCCTTGCGGAACCCGAGCCGGACCGCGCCCTCCAGGCCCATGCCGCCGATCTCGCCGGTGGGCCACGCGACGGTCGCGAGCGGCGCCTTGAACCCGCCGCCCGCCATGGCCTGCGCGCCGAGCCCGTAGCCCTTGCGCAGCACGATCGTGACGACGGGGACGCGCAGGTTGGCGCCGATGACGAACATGCGGCTGAAGTGCCGGACGGTGGCGGTCCGCTCGGCGTCCGGGCCGACCATGAAGCCGGGGGTGTCGCACAGGGACACGACGGGCAGGCCGTGCGCGTCGCACAGCTGCAGGAAACGGGCGGCCTTGTCGGCGGCGTCGCGGTCGATGGCGCCGCCGAGGTGCGCCGGGTTGCTGGCGATCAGGCCCATCGGGCGTCCCTCGATCCGCACCAGCGCGGTGATGATCCCGACTCCGAACGCGCGGCGCAGCTCCAGCACCGACCCCGTGTCGGCGAGGTGGGTGACCGCGCGGCGGACGTCGTAGGCGCGCAGCCGGTTCTCGGGGACGACGTGCCGCAGGATCCGCTGGTCGCCGCACGTCCACTCGTCCCGCGGCCCCTGGAAGTAGGACAGGTAGCGGCGGGCCGCGTCGACGGCCTCGGCCTCGTCCTCGACGGCGATGTCGACGACGCCGTTCGGCTCCTGGTCGCCGATCGGGCCGATCTCCTCGGGCGCGAACACGCCGAGCCCGCCGCCCTCGATCATCGCGGGGCCGCCCATGCCGATGTTGGCGTCGCGGGTGGCGATGATGACGTCGCAGCAGCCGAGCAGCGCCGCGTTCCCGGCGAAGCAGCGCCCGGACGCGATCCCGACGGACGGGACGGCGCCGCTGAGCCGCCCCATGGCGTGGAAGGTCGTCACGTCCAGGCCGGACACCGACGAGGTGTCGGTGTCGCCGGGCCGTCCCCCACCGCCCTCGGCGAACAGCACCAGGGGCAGGCGGCGGCGGCGGGCGATGTCGAGCATCCGGTCGGTCTTGCGGTGGTTCTGGTAGCCCTGCGTCCCGGCGAGGACCATGTAGTCGTAGGACATGACGACGGCCTGCGCGCCGTTCACGTCCCCGACACCGCAGACCATGCCGTCGGCGGGGGTGCGCTCGATCAGGTCCTCCAGGGACCGGCGCTGCCGCTGCGCCGCGATGGCGAGCGCGCCGTACTCCGCGAACGTGCCGGGGTCGCACAGGTCCTCGATGTTCTCCCGGGCGGTGCGGTGCCCCCGCGCGTGCCGCTTGGCGACGGCCTCGGGCCGGGACGCGTCCAGGCCGAGCCCGTGCCGGCGCAGCGCCTCGGCGAGGTCGGCGCGGATCTCGCCGAGGTCGGCCCCGGCGTCCTCGGCGGCGTGGTCGCCGGCCACCTCGGCGGGTTCGACGAACAGCAGCGGGGCGCCCTCGGCGACGGTGTCGCCGGCCGCGGCGGCGACGCCCGCGACGATGCCCGCCTCACCCGCGCGGACGACGTGCTCCATCTTCATCGCCTCAAGGATCAGGACGGGCGCCCCGGCCCGGACGAGGTCGCCCTCGGCCACCTCGACGGCGACGACCGTGCCCTGCATCGGCGCGGGCACCGCGACGGTGCCGGGCGGCGCGTCCGGCTGCGCGGCGGGGACGTCCGCCTCCTCCCGGACGGTCCCGACGTAGTAGCGGCGGTGCTCGCTCTCCAGCAGCTCGGGCAGATGGTCGGCGATGAAGGACGTGTCGAAGCCGCCGGAGGTGAACCCGGGATGCCGCAGGACGCCCTGCAGCAGCGGGATGCTGGTGGCCACGCCCGCGACCTCGAACTCGCCGAGCGCGCCGTGCGCGCGGGCGGCGGCGGACGGGAGGTCCTCCGCGCGGGCGATGACCTTCGCGAGCAGCGGGTCGTAGCGCGGGCTCGTGCGGTACCCGGCGTATCCGTGGGTGTCGACGCGGACGCCGGGCCCGGCCGGCGGCGCGAACGCCGTCAGCGTCCCCGTCCGCGGGCGCGGGGTGCCGTCCGCGTCGAGCGTCTCGGTGTTGACCCGCACCTGGACCGCGCAGCCCGTCGGGCGCGGCGGCCCGCCGCCCAGGCCCACGGCGGCGAGGTCCTCCCCCAGCGCCAGCCTGATCTGCGTCTTCACCAGGTCGACGCCGGTGATCTCCTCGGTGACGGTGTGCTCGACCTGGAGCCTCGGGTTGACCTCCAGGAACCAGAACTCCTCGCCGGTCACCAGGAACTCGAACGTGCCGATGCCGTCGTAGCGGACCCGGGCGGCCATGCGGAGCGCCGCGTCCAGCAGCGCGTCCCGCACGCCTCCCGGCAGCGCGGGCGCGGGCGCGACCTCGATCAGCTTCTGGTGCCGCCGCTGGACGCTGCAGTCGCGCTCCCACAGGTGGACGACCGCGCCGGTCCCGTCGCCGGCGGACTGCACCTCGATGTGGCGGGCGCGCGGCACGTACTTCTCGGCGTACAGGCGGCCGTCGCCGAACGAGGCCAGCGCCTCCGACCGGCACCGCTCGTACGCGGCGGCCATGTCACCGGGATCGGTGACGGCGCGCATCCCGCGTCCGCCGCCCCCGGCGACGGCCTTGAGCATCACCGGACCGTGCTCGCGGGCGAACGCCTCCGCTTCCGCGAGGTTCACCGGGCCTTGCGTGCCGGGCGTCACGGGCACGCCCGTCTCCCGGGCGAGCGCGCGGGAGCGGGTCTTGTCGCCGAACAGTTCGAGCAGTTCCGGGCGGGGGCCGGTGAACGTCAGCCCGGCGGCGGCGCAGCGCGCGGCGAACGCCGCGTTCTCGCTCAGGAACCCGTAGCCGGGGTGGACGGCGGTGACGCCCGTGTCCTTGGCGGCGGCGAGCAGCGCGTCCGCGTCGAGGTAGCCGGCGACGCCCTCGCCGGGCAGCGCCCGCGCCTCGTCGGCGCGGCGGGTGTGCGGCGAGGCGGCGTCGTCGCGGGTGTGCACGGCGACCGTCCGCAGGCCCAGCTCCGCCGCGGCCCGGACGACCCGGAGCGCGATCTCTCCCCGGTTGGCCACAAGGATTCCGCCCACCCGGTCCTCCTCACCTCACTTGGCCCGACGGGGCCCCACTCTAGAGAGGCGGGCGGGGTGCGGCGCGTCCGGGCTTGTCCGGCCGGTCCGGCGGCGCGAGCGGCCGCGATGGCCGTCCTCGCGCCGCGCCGGTGACCGGGAGCGGCTCCCGAGTGATAATGGTGCGGTGGGGCCGCCACCTCACGATCACCCCTCCGGAGGTACACGACTCATGGGCACCGCCGGCCGCTCCGTGCGCGAGTCCCTGCTGGACGCCGCCGCCGACCTTCTGGTGGAGCGCGGCTACCGCGGCGTCCGCATGCAGGACGTCGCGGCTGCCGCCGGGGTGAGCCGGCAGACCGTCTACAACGAGTTCGGCGACAAGTGGGGCCTGGCCCAGGCGGTCGTGATCCGCGACAACGAACGCTACCTCGACGGCATCGACGCGGTGCTGTCCGAGCACGACGACCTGTACTCGGCGGTGACGGCCGCGGTCATGTTCACCCTGGAGATGTCGGCGGACGACCAGCTGAAGAAGGCGGTGCTGACCGGCGCGGGCGGCGACGAGCTGCTGCCGCTGCTCACCACGCAGGCCGAGCCCGTGCTGTTCACCGCCAGCGCCCGCATCGCCGAGCACGGGCTGCGCCACTGGCCGGACCTGGACCGCGCCGCCCTCACCGAGATCGCCGACGCGGCGGTGCGGCTGACGATGAGCCACATCATGCTGCCCTCCGGCCCACCGGAGCGGTTCGCCCACTTCGTCGCCCGGATGGTGACCCGCTACATGGCCGTCCCCCCGAAATCGGCTGGCACGGGCACCGGCCCCCGCGCTATCGTGTGACCGCCTCGCGGCTGCTGAACCCGAGGACGGAGCGGGCCGATTCCCGCTCCCCCGCCGCCGTGCCCTCCCGCACGGACGGCTCCCTTCCCGCGCGCCGCCGAGCGCGCCTTCCGGTAGCCCCGAAGGATTCCGCGATGCCCGCACGTCAGGACCACCGGCTCGTCCGCACGGACGAGCACTGGCTCACCCTCCCCAACCCGCACTCCGTCCCCGTCGAGATCTGCGCCGGCGGCGACGTCCCACTGGAACCCGCCGCCGTGGACGAGGCGCTGCGCTTCCTGGACACCGCCGCCACGCTGGAACGGCTCGCCGAGGCCACGCCCGGCTACGACGGGCCCGCGCCGCGGATCACTCGCGCGGCCCTCACCCCCGATTTCCACAAGGGCGCCGGAATCCCGATCGGCACGGTCCTGGAGACCGAGCACGCGCTGCTCCCGCAGGCGGTCGGCAACGACGTCAACTGCGGCATGCGGCTGGAGGTGACCACACTGCGGGCCGATCGCGTCCGGCCGAGGCTGGACGCGCTGGAACGGCGGCTGCGGCACCTGTTCTTCGAGGGCGGCCGCCGCATCGCGCTCACCCCCGCCCAGCGCGAAGGGCTCCTGAGGGACGGCCTGCCCGGCCTGCTGCTCACCGGCGAGACGCCCTGGCAGGGCCTCGGCCCCGAGGACGCCGAAGACGCCCTCGACCGCGTCCACGCCTCCGGCCACCCCGCCGGGACGGCCGACGCGTTCGCCGGGTGGATCGGCAGCGCGGGCGGTTCCGGCCGCGCCGGCACCGGTCACCACGGCGCAAGCCACCACGGGGCGAGCCACGACAGCATCATCGGCGGGATCGGCGGCGGCAACCACTTCGCCGAACTGCAGTACGTCGCCGCCGTCCACGACCCGGCCGCCGCGCACGCCTGGGGGCTGACGCCCGGCACGGTCGTGACGATGGTGCACAGCGGGTCGCTGTCGCTCGGCCACCAGGCCAACGCGACCGCGCTGGACCGGCTCCGCGCGGTCTGGCCGGCCGGTCTGCCCCGGCCGCGCAACGGCATCCTGCCGTTCCTGCTGGACGAGCGGTCCGAGCCGGACCGCCGCCGGTATCTCGACGCGTTCGGCAACGCCGCCAACTTCGCGGTCGGCAACCGGTTCTTCCTGTCGCTGACGATGCGGGCGGGGCTGGCCGCCGAGTGCGGGGACATGGCGTCGCGGCTCCTGTACGACGCGCCGCACAACCTGTTCTGGCGGGACGGCGACCGGGTCGTGCACCGCAAGGGCGCGACACCTGCGGGCGGGCACGCCGCGATGGCCGGCGGCCCCTACGCGATGTGGGGCGAGCCGGTCATCGTGCCCGGGTCGATGGGCGCCGCGAGCTTCGTGCTGCGCGGGCACGGGGATCCGCGCACGCTCGCCAGCGCCTGCCACGGCGCCGGGCGCCGCGTCCCGCGCGGGGCGTCGGCGCGCGGCGGCGACGCCGAACTGGACGCGTTCCTGCGCGATTTCCGGGTCGTGACGCCGCTGGACCACCGGGACCCGGTGGTGGCGCGGCGGTCCGACGTCATGGCCGCCTGGCGGCGCGACCTCAAGCAGGAGGCGCCGTGGGCCTACAAGGACATCGGCCCGGTCGTGGCGGGCCTGGAGGGCGGCGGTGTGGCGACGCCCGTCGCGGAACTGCGGCCGCTGCTGACCGTCAAGGGATGACGGTCTGCAGGTGGACGACCTTGACCGCCGTCATCTCGTCCAGCAGCTCGGGGCCGTAGCCGAAACCCCAGCCGCTGACGCGGCGGGGTGTGGCGGCGCCGCCGGGGGCGCCGCCGAACACCGCGTTGATCTTCACGGTGCCGGTCTTCAGGGTGCGCCAGGCCGCCTGGACGTGGACGGTGTCGCGGGTGAGGACGGTCGCGGCGAGCCCGTAGCGCGACCGCCGCGCCGCGTCCAGGCCCTCGTCGAACGAGGCGACGGTGCGGACCGGGGCGACGGGACCGAACGTCTCCTCGGCCATGACGCCCATGGCGTCGGTGCAGCCGGTGAGCACGGTCGCCGGGTAGAAGTAGCCGGGGCCGTCCGGGATGCGCCCGCCGGTGAGGAGGCGTGCGCCGTCCGCGACGGCCTTCTCGACCTGCTCGTGGACCTGGGCGCGGTGCCGCTCGTCGACCAGCGGGCCGAGTTCGGTGGCCGGGTCCGCGCCCGCGCCCATCCGGATGGTGCGGGCGCGTTCGGCGAGCGCGTCCAGGAATTCGGCGGCCACCGCCTCGTGCACGTAGACGCGTTCGACGGAGGTGCAGATCTGCCCGGCGTTGGCGAAACAGCCGATCGCGGCCTGCCCGGCGGCCCATGACGGGTCGACGTCCGCGTCCACGACGAGGGGGTCGGCGCCGCCGTTCTCCAGCAGGGCCTTGCTCCCGGTCCCGATGGTCAGCTCGGCGATGCGGCGGCCCGTGCGGGTGGAGCCGACGTGCGCGACGACGTCCACGCCGCGGTGGCCGGCGAGGACCTCGCCCGTCGCGCCGTCGCCCGTGACCAGGTTGAGGACGCCGTCCGGCAGGCACCCGCCGAGCAGCTCGGCGAGCATGGCGCCGGTGTGCGGAGTCCGCTCGGACGGCTTGTGCACGACGGTGTTGCCGGTGACGACGGCGGCGCCGATCAGCCCGCAGGCGATGGCGACCGGGTCGTTCCACGGGGTGATCACCGCGACGGTCCCGTAGGGCTCGCGGACCATGAAGTCGGCGGCGTCCCACCCGCCCTGCAGGCTTCGCCCGCCGTGCAGGGGGCCGAGCTCGGCGTACTGGCGCAGGGTCGCGATCCCGGCCTCGACCCCGCCGAGCGCGTCGCCGGACGGCTTGCCCATCTCGGCGGTCACCAGAGCGGCCAGCTCTGCCCCGCGGTCTTCGACGGCCTGCGCGGCGGCGCGCAGGGCGGCGCCGCGGTCGGCGGGCAGTGCGGCCATCCAGCCGGGTGCGGCGTCGCCGGCCGCGGCGACCGCCGTGTCGACGTCGCCGCCGGCGCAGACGGGCACCACCCCCAGCGGTTCGCCGTTCGCCGGGTCGGTCACCGTGAACATCCGGTCCCCGGTGCCCTGGCTCCACCGTCCGCCGGCCAGCATCCACATGTCGCGCGGCCGCATGATCGTCCCCCTCGATTCGGGTTCCCCGTCCGTTCGCCTACCCCGGGAGACGGCCTTCAATGACGCCCCGAGTCAGTGACCACTTACTGAAATCGGCTACCGTGGGACCGAACAGCGAGTGCGAGGGAGACGCGGTGGACTTCGACCTGCCGGAGAGCGCGGCCGCGGTGCGCGAGGGCGTGCTGGCGATCGCCGGGAACTACGACCAGGACTACTGGAGCCGGTGCGACGCGGACAAGCGCTGGCCGGAGGAGGTCTGGCGGGAACTGATCAAGGGCGGCTGGCACAGCCTGGCGATCCCGGAGGAGCACGGGGGCGCCGGGCAGGGCCTCCTGGAGCTGGCCGTCGCCCTGGAGGCGCTGGCCGAGGGCGGCGCGGGCGGCGCCGCGTCCTTCATGTACCTGCTCACCCCCGCGTTCGGCGGGCTGACCATCGCCCGGCACGGGACACCCGAGCAGCGGCGCGAGTTCCTGCCGAGGATCGCCTCCGGGGAGATCGAGACCTGCTTCGCCATCACCGAGCCGGACGCGGGCAGCAACTCCATCAACATCTCCACCCAGGCCCGGCGCGACGGCGACTCGTTCGTGGTCAGCGGCCAGAAGATCTGGATCTCCGGGGTCGAGCGCGCCGACTACCTGGTCCTCGTCACCCGGACGGTGCCGGCCGCCGAGGCCAGGCCGCGCACGTCCGGCTTCACCGTCCTGCTGGTGGACGTCAAGCAGGCCGTCGTCGACGGGACGCTGAGCTACCGGCCGATCCCCAAGCTCGGCACCAACACCGTCGCGTCCAGCATGGTCTTCCTGGACGGCGTCCGCGTCCCGGCGGAGCGGGTCCTCGGCGAGGTGGACCTGGGGTTCGCCGTCCTGTGGGACATCCTCAACCCCGAGCGGATCCTGGCCGCGGCGGGCGGCGTCGGGTCCGGCGGGCTGGTGCTGAAGCTCGCCTGCGAGTACGCCGGCGAGCGGGCGCCGTTCGGCAAGCCGATCGGGGCCGACCAGGCCATCGCGTTCCCGCTCGCCAGGATCAAGGCGCAGCTGGAGCTGGCGCGGCTCATGACCTACAAGGCCGCCTGGCTGTGGGACCGGGGCCGCCCCTGCGGTTCGGAGGCCAACATCGCCAAGCTCACCGCGGCGGACGCGGCCTGGCAGGCGGCCGACCGCGCCTTCCAGACCTACGGCGGCATGGCGTACTCCCTGGAGTACCCGATCGCCCGGATGTTCCGCGACGCCCGCATCGGCAAGAGCATCCCGGTCGCCGAGGAGCTCGTCCTCGCCCACATCGCCCAGCACGAACTCGGCCTGCCCAAGTCGTACTGATCCCCGGAACCGCCGGCCGTGGGGGCGCGGGGTGCGCGGAGCCCGACTCAGCCGAAGCGGGGCGGGCGCTTCTCCCGGATCGCCGCGACGCCCTCCCGCACGTCCGGGCCGGTGAACCCGAAGAACTCCATCGCCAGGGACGCGTCGAACGCCGGGCCCGCGAGGCGCAGCCAGTTGTTCAGCGCGTGCTTGGTGAACGACAGCGCCTCCGCGGGCCCGGCCGCGAGCCGCCCGGCGATCTCCAGCGCCCGCTCGTGCACCTCCGCGTCGTCCACGCACAGCGAGACCAGGCCGATCCGCTCGGCCTCCTCGCCGGTCAGGACGTCGTTGAGCAGCAGGTAGTACTTGGCCTTCGCCAGCCCGCACAGCAGCGGCCACACGATGGCGGCGTGGTCGCCGGCCGCGACGCCCAGCCGCGTGTGCCCATCGATGATCTTGGCGGTGCGCCCGGCGACGGAGACGTCGGCCAGCAGCGCGACCGCGAGCCCGGCGCCCACCGCCGGGCCCTGCACGGCGCTGACCACCGGCTTCGAGCAGTTCAGCACGTTCATCACGATGTCGCGGGCCTCGCGCATGATGCGGCGGCGGGCCGCGTGGTCGGCCATCATCTCCTCGATCATCGCCAGGTCGCCGCCCGCGGAGAACGCCGCCCCCTCGCCGCGCACGACGACGACGCGCACCTCGTCGTCGGCGTCGGCGTCCCGCCAGATCTCCGCCAGCTCCCGGTGCCCGGCCGCGTCGACCGCGTTGAGCTTGCCCGGCGTGCTGATCGTGACCCGCAGCACGCCGTCCGCCGCCCAGTCGATCTTCAGCCGCCGATAGCCGTCATACCGCCCGCTGCCCATGGCAGGTCGCCTCCCGCGTCCGCGCGTCGAATGCCGCGCGCAATCGTCGCACAGCGAAATCCATCGCGCGGACACCGGCATCGAAGATCTCCGGCAGCAGGAAGAACGAGTGCACGACCCCGTCGTAGCGGCGCAGCTCCACCGGCACGCCGGAGGCGGCGAGGCGGCGTGCGTACGCCTCGCCCTCGTCGCGCAGGATGTCGCACTCCGCGGTGATCACGGTGGCGGGGGCGGCCCCGGCGAGGTCGGGGGCGCGCAGCGGGGCGAGCCGGAAATCCGACGGGTCGGCGCCGCCCCGGTACAGCCGCATGAACCGGGCGAGCGCCCCGGCGTCCAGCCCGTACCCGGACCCGTACTCGCGCCAGCTCGGGGTGTCCATCGCCGTGTCGGTCACCGGGTAGACGAGCAGCTGGTGGACGAGCGGAACCCCGCGGTCGCGGGCCAGCAGCGCGGTGACCGCGGCGAGGTTGCCGCCGGCGCTGTCGCCGGCGACCGCGACGGCGCCGGGCAGGACGCCATAGCGTTCCGGTTCCCGCGCCACGGACGCGACGACGGCCCAGGAGTCGTCCACGGCCGCCGGGAACGGATGCTCCGGGGCCAGCCGGTAGCCGACGTTCAGGACGACGCATCCGGTGGCCGCCGCGAGGTCGCGGCACGCGGCGTCCACGTCGTCCACGCCGCCGAGGACCCAGCCTCCCCCGTGCAGGTAGACCACCGCGGGCAGCGGGCCGCGGCCGGCAGGCGCCGGGCGGTACAGGCGCACCGGGACCGTGCCGCCCGGACGGCGCACGGCGAGGTCGCGGACCTGCGGCAGCTCACGCCCGGCGGCGGGGAACGCCTCACCGAGCCGGGCGCGCATCTCCTCGATCGTCGGTTCCGTCCGGTCGTCCGCGCCCGGTGGAGGGGCCGTCCAGGCGGCGAGCTCCTTCAGGTAGCTCACGGTCTGCGGATGCAGGGGCATGCGGCGGCCTCCGGCTGGCGATATGCGGCGGAATCTACCGAATCGCCTTCCCCGGTACCGGGACGTCAATCCCCGGTCTCGGTTCCCGCCCCGGTCAGCGGCCGGCGGCCTCGGCGACCAGGGCCTCGAACAGGCGCCCGTCGTCCCCCTCCTCCGGGTGCCACTGGACGGCGAGCCCGAAGCGGTGGCCCTGCAGCTCGACGGCCTCGACCACCTGATCCTCCGCCCAGGCCACCGCGGACAGGCCCTTGCCGAGCCGGCTCACCGCCTGGTGGTGATAGGTGGGGACGTCGGCGGAGTCGCCCATGATCTTGCCGACCAGGCTGGTGGCGCTGATCTGCACCGGATGCGAGCCGACGAGCCCGCTCTCCGGCGCGTGGCCCTTGTGGCCCACCGCCTCCGGCAGATGCTGGATCAGGGCGCCGCCGCGCGCCACGTTCAGCACCTGCATCCCCCGGCAGATCGCCAGGAACGGCAGGTCGGCGTCCACGACCGCGCGGGCGAGCGCCAGCTCGAACCGGTCGCGCTGCGGCTGGGGCGGCCCGGTCTCCGGATCGCGGACGGCGCCGTACAGGTCGGGGTCGAGGTCGCCGCCGCCGGCGAGGACGATGCCGTCCAGCCGGCCGATCAGCGCGTCCATGCCGCGCAGCGCCGCGGTCGGGGGCAGCATGACCGGGACGCCGCCGGCCCGCTCGACCGAGCGCACGTACGGCACCGGCAGGAGCGCGGCCTCGCGCACCCAGGCCCCCCAGCGGGCCGGCTCCTGGTACGTGGTGATGCCGATGAGCGGCGGCGCGCCGCCCGCGCCGGCGTTCGGGGCCGGCTCCCCGCGGATGGCCTTCGACATGCGTGATTCCCCTCTGCTGAGCACTGGCCACGGGACGACTTCCGATATGGGTGATTCGCCGTCTTTCGGCTGCACATCATGGTGCCTCACCCGCCCCCTCGGGCCGTCCCGTCCCCCGGCCTTCTGCCTGCCAGCTTGCCGCACGGACCGGATCTTCGCAGTCGGAAGTGGCGAGATCGGTCCGGAGGGGCCCGTGCCCCGGAGGGCGCGGCCGGGGCGCCGCCCAGAAAAAATTGCCGAAGAATCCTGAAATCTTCCACTCGGGACGGGATTCATGTCCCACGACCGGCCGGTGCCGTGAACGACTGCCCCTTCTCGCAAATACCGATCAGTATGCGTGCGCCTTCCAAAGACCGGACGCTCACGGAGAATTCATCGGTGACTACCCAGTGGTACATTCGCGGGCCGTCCCACCGGCCCGCGCTTGAGGACCTGCGCATTTGAATGCGAGAATCTCACGAAGCCGGGCATCGGACGCGGCGCCCCCGCCGCGAGATCCCCGGATCCGTCCTCCAAAAGCCCAAGGGGGCGAGCTGGAGAATGTCACCGGAACCCCGCATCGTCAAAGAGACCTTCGCCCGCCTCGAAGCGGACCCGGCGGGCGCGACGAGCTATTTCTACGGACGCCTTTTCGCGCGGGAACCGCGGCTGCGCACACTGTTCCCGCCCGAGATGAGCACCCAGCACGACCGGTTCTTCCAGGCGCTCACCCGGATCGTCTGGAGCCAGGACAACCCCGAGGAGCTCACCGGCCACCTCGGCCGGCTCGGCCGCGACCACCGCAGGTACGGCGTCCTGCGCGAGCACTACCCCGCCGTCGAGACCGCGCTGATCGCGACACTGCGGCTCTTCGCCGCCGACGTGTGGACCACCGAGGCCGAAAACGCCTGGACCGCCGCCTACCGCTCCGCCGCCGCGGCCATGATCGCCGCCGCCGGGCGGGACGCCTCCGACCACCCGCCGTGGTGGGTCGCCGAGGTCACCGGCCACGACCGCCGCGACCACGACCTCGCCGTCCTCGCGCTGCGGCCCGAGCGGCCGCTGCCGTTCCTGCCGGGCCAGCACGTGAGCGTGCAGACCGCCCGCTGGCCCCGCGTGTGGCGGCCCTACTCGATCGCCAACGCGCCCCGCCCCGACGGGACGATCCGACTGCACGTCCGCGCCCGTCCCGCCGGCTGGGTCAGCGGCACGCTGGTACGGCACTGCGCGCCCGGCGACACCGTCCTGCTCGGCCCGGCCGCGGGCACCATGACGCTCGACCCGGGCCACGGGCGCGGGCTGCTCCTGATCGGCGGCGGCACCGGGCTCGCCCCGATGAAGGCGCTCGCCGAACAGGCCGCCGCGTCCGGCCGCGACCGCGACGTCCACCTCCTCGCCGGGGCCCGCACCGTGAGCGGCCTCTACGACCTGGCCGAACTGCGGCGCCTGGAATCCGCCTGCGCACGGCTGCGCGTGGTCCCGGTTCTGTCGCGGTCACCGGGGCCGCCCGGCGGCCTGCACGGCCGGATGCCCGACGTCCTGCCGGGCTTCCTGGACGGCGTCCGCGGCTGGCGGGACCACGACGCCTACGTGGCCGGCCCCGCCCCGCTCGTCCGGCGGACCGTCACCGCGCTGCAGCGGCACGGGATGTCCCTCACCCGCATCCACCACGACCTGCTCACCGCCGAGGACTGAGCGGTCACCAGCCCGCGCGCTCCCGCAGGAACGCGGTCGTCGCCGCGTCCGCCGGATAGAACGACTCGATCGCCAGCTCCGCCACCGTGATGTCGACCGGCGTCCCGAACGTCGCGATCGTGCTGAAGAACGACAGGTCCCGCCCGTCCACCCGCATCCGCAGCGGGACGCACACCTCGTTGCCCTCGGGCGGCGCCATCGCCTCCCCCACGTCCCCCGGGAAACTCCGCAGCTCCCGGTAGAGCTGGGCGAGCGACGCGTCCGCGGTCAGCGCCACATGCCGCCGCACCCGGTCGATCATGTGGGCGCGCCACTCGGCCAGGTTCAGGATGTTCCGGGCCATCCCCTCGGGATGCATGCTGAGCCGCAGCACGTTCAGCGGCGGCTCCAGCAGCTCCGGCGGCGCTCCCTCCATGAAGAGCGCGGCGGCGCCGTTGGCGTCGATCAGGTTCCAGAACCGGTCGACGACCACCGCCGGGTACGGCTCGTGCCCCTCCAGAACCTGCCTCAGCGCCGCGCGGACCGAATCCATCCTCGGCTCCTCGATCGGCGTCTCGTCGAACACCGGCGCGAACCCCGCCGCCACCAGCAGCAGGTTCCGGTCGCGCAGCGGCACGTCCAGATGCTCGGCCAGCCGCAGCACCATCTCCCGGCTCGGCGCCGAACGCCCCGTCTCCACGAAGCTCAGATGCCGCGTCGACACGTCCGCCTCCGACGCCAGCTCCAGCTGGCTGAGCCTGCGCCGCTGCCGCCACGCGCGCAGCTGGTCCCCGACCGGTCTCACGTCACCCAACGCCGTCATCGTCGTCACCGCCCCGACGGTACCCGCGGCCCGTCATGGCGGCGATTACCTCGCGGGTAACCGCGTCCGCGGCTACCCGCGAGGTAATGGACGCGGCGTGTGCCCGCTCGCCAGAGTGGGACGGACACGAACGAGGAGGCCTCCATGACCACCGGGCTCACCCCCGACCAGCTCGCAGACGCCATGCCCTTCGCCCGCGCACTCGGTGTGGAGATCGACACCGCCGGGCCCGGGGAGGTCACGGGCCGGCTGGACTGGGCCCCGGACCGCTGCACCGCCGGCGGCGTCATGCACGGCGGCGCCCTCATGGCCCTGGCCGACACCCTCGGCGCGGCCTGCGCGTTCCTCAACCTGCCGCCGGGCACGTCCACCTCGACGCTGGAGTCCAAGACCAACTTCTTCCGCGGCCTGAAGGACGGCCACGTCCGGGGCGTCTCCCGCCCGCTGCACACGGGCCGCACCTCGATCGTCGTCCAGACCGACCTGTTCGACGCCACCGGCCGCCGCGTCGCGCAGGTCACCCAGACCCAGGCCGTCCTCCGTGTCTGATCCGGCCGTGTCTGAGCCGATCGTGCGCCTTTACGTTGTAGATTTTTTCGCGAGATGCTCGCCGAAGAAGGCGAAGATCCGCTCCCAGCCGTCCGACGCGTTCTCCCGGCCCCGCCCGAGCCCGAACACGATCTTCGCCACCGGGCCGAGCGGGCCCGGGAGGGCGGTCTCGGTCAGGAAGCCGTGCCCGGTCGCCGGGTACTCCTTCACATCGTGCGCGACCCCCGCACCGGTGAGCGCCCGCTCCAGCTTGCCCGCGGCCCCCCGAAGCGTCGGATCGGCGCCGCCGTAGTTCCCGACGATCGGGCACGCGCCGCGCAGCGTCTCCTCCGGCCGGCTCGGCAGGATCCCGTAGTTGACCGCCGCGGCCTTGAAGTCGTACTTCGCCGCCGCGACCCGTTCGCCCACGGGAATCGTGATGTCAGACATACCGTCCAACAATGCCGCAGACGCAGGCCCCGCGACCAGACCCCGACCACACGGGCCCTGGCCACACGGACCCTGACCACACGGGCCTGGGCGTCAGACCTTGCGCCACTGGGGGATCCAGGCGCCGTCCTCGATGACGTAGTCGCCGAACAGGTCAGGGGCCTCCTTGCGCATCACCTCGCCGATCTTGCCGAAGAGCAGGCGGATCTCCTCCTCGGCGCCGGGGGCGGTGCGGTTCTCCAGGGTGTGGCGCAGGGTGCGGACGTTGGCCGTCCAGACCAGACCGGTGCCGACACCCTCCGGGGCGAACCTGCGCATGAACGAGGTCTTGTGCTTCTTCTCCTTGAACGGCACGCCCTCGTCGTCCAGGCCGAAGTGCCCGGCCATCCAGCCCTGGAACTCCTCCATCTGCTCCAGCATGGCGGTGGCGCGCTTCATCAGTTCCGGGTCCTCGCGGGCCCACTCGGGGAACCAGAACGGGATGTCCTGAAGCCGGACGAAACGCAAGGACTCCTGCGAAATGGCCACACCGGGACGATGCCGGACGAGCTCATGGGTGAGGACGCGGCTCACATTGTGCAGGACGAAGCTGAAGCTGACGTGCTCCAGCACCGAGCCGTGCAGGCTGCGCAGGATGTTCTCCAGGTACTGGCCCGAGTCCGTGCGGACCTTGACCACGTTGGGGTTGAGGCCGGGCTCCCACGAGCGGTAGCAGAGCCGGCCCGCGAACTCGGCGAGGTTCTGCGGATCGTTCAGCTCGTCGTCGAGGCCGCCGCGGTCGAGCCGCTCCAGCCA
Organism: Spirillospora sp. NPDC048823; assembly: GCF_043198445.1. Classification (NCBI taxonomy): domain Bacteria; kingdom Bacillati; phylum Actinomycetota; class Actinomycetes; order Streptosporangiales; family Thermomonosporaceae; genus Spirillospora; species Spirillospora sp. NPDC048823. Next base: position 170,660 of record NZ_JBICUT010000008.1, read on the forward strand.
GCTCTCCCCGCCCACGTCGCGCAGGTACCGGGCAACCTCGTCGTAGTCCAGTTCGGGCCGCGCAACGAGAAAAACCTCAGGCTCGACGCTCTTCACTCTCGTATCCCCCCAGGGTCGATTCGGTCGTCCCTAGGAAACCACCACGGTGGGACGGCCGCGACCTCGGCCGCGGAAGCCCGGCCGTGGAGATCATCGGGTCGGTACGGTTGGGCGCGGAGGGACGATGACGAATCAGGGGATGCTCGAGCGGGCCCGGAAGTTCGAGCGGCAGGGCAGGCACGGGGAGGCCGCGGCCGCCTACGCGGGCGCCGCCGAGGAGCTGGAGCGCCGCGGCGACCGGACGTCCGCCGTGGCGGTGCGGGCGCGGTGGGCGCGGGCCCTCGCCGCCGCGGGCGACACCGGGAAGGCGCACCGCATCCTGGACGGGCTCGACCGCGCCGCCGCGTCCATGCCCGCCGAGGTGCGCGCCGGGCTGGACGCGCAGGCGGCGCACGTCCTGGCCGCCGCCGGGCGGACCGGCGAGGCGGCCAGGCGCGCGTGGTCGGCGATGAGCGCGTTCTGGTCGCTGCACGACCGCAAGCGCGCCGACGGGGCCGGCGTCCACGCCGCGCGGCTCATCGTCAAGGACGCGGGTGCCCGCGAGGCGCTGCGGCCGCTGCGGGAGCTGCTGGCGCAGATGCCGACCGGAGGCGAGGGGTACCGGCAGGTGGCGAAGATGCTCGCCGACGCCGAGCGGCGTCCCGACCGGGACCACGACGTCCTCGTCGTCGATCCGGACAGTGCGGCGTGGGGGCGGCTCGCCGCGGCCCTCGCCGTGGGCGCGCATCTGGCCGTCGGCAACGGGGTCGCCTGGAACGGCTTGAGCGGCCACGACGGGAGTTCCCGGGACGGCAAGGTCATGCTGGAGCGCGACTGGGGCATCACCGGCCCCGAGAGCTGGCGTGAGCAGATGGACGCTCTGCTCGACGCGCAGAACAGCGATCCCGCGATCCAGATGGTCCTCGACCAGCGCGGCCGGGGCACCGACCGGGCGGCGTGGCGCGCGGCCGTCGTCGCCTGGTGCCGCGAGCGGAAGATCTCCGATGAGACCGTCGGCGAGGTCGTCGGGCTGCCCGACCTGATCGAGCGGTACGAGGCGCGGTTCCGGGCGGACGGCCTCCTCAAGCCGGACGGCCGGGTCGAGAGCGTGTACGGCTACGACTTCGGGCGCGCGGTGAACATGGCCCGCTGGGGCCTGAACGCGGGGTACTGCGACGCCGAGGAGGCCGAGAAGTGCGTCCTCACGGCCGGTGGGCGCGCCCACCAGGTGTACTCGTCGTGGGGCGCGTTCTCCGCCGGGTACATCCTCGGGAGGATGCTGCGGTTCGATGAGGGCGGGTTCGGCGAATGGTACGAACGCTCCCTCGCCGGTCACCGCGTCCTCGCCGAGGATCCCGACAGCCCGTGGCGCCGCATGGCCTGGGGCTAGGCCGGAGCCGGGTCAGAGCAGGGCGTCGATGTCGGCGAGGACGGCCTGGCGGGCCTCCTCGTCCAGGGACGAGGCGGCGACGCCGTTGCGGGCCAGGGACGCCAGGCCGGCGCGGTCCAGGCCGAAGACCTCGGCGGCGATGCGGTACTCGCCGGTGAGGGTGGTGTCGAACATCGGCGGGTCGTCGCTGTTGAGGGTGACGAAGAGGCCTTCCTCCAGCATCCTCGGCAGGGGGTGGCCGGCGAGGGCGGCGACCTGTCCCGTGCAGACGTTGGACGTGGGGCACACCTCCAGGGGCAGTTGCGTCTCGCGCAGGTGCGCGATGAGGCGCGGGTCGTCCATGCAGCTGATGCCGTGGCCGATGCGTTCGGCGCCGAGGCCCTCGATCGCCTCCCAGATCGTCTCCGGGCCGGTCATCTCGCCCGCGTGCGGGAGGCTGCGGAGCCCGGCGGCGCGGGCGGCGGCGAACGCGTCCCGGAAGGCGTCCCGGAACGGCGGGCGGACCTGCTCGATGCCGCCGATGCCGAACCCGATGAGCGCCTCCGGCGGGTGGGCGAGGGCGTGGTCGATGGTGCCGCGGGCCCCCTCGGCGCCGAACTCGCCGGGGATGTCGAAGATGTAGGCGACGCGGATGCCGTGCCGGTCGCGGGCCTCCCGGACGGCGTGGTCGAGGACCTCGGTGATCGCGGGCATCGGCATCCCGGCCCGCTGGTGGGTGTAGGGGGTGACGGTCAGCTCGACGTAGCGGACGTTCTGGGCGGCGAGGTCGCGGGCGGTGCCGAGGACGAGGGTCCCGACGTCCTCGGGGGTCCGGACGAGGCCGGAGACGGACTCGTACACCTCGGCGAAGTGCGGGAAGTCGCGGAACTCGTAGAAGGCGCGCAGTTCCCGCTCGTCCACCGGGACCGGCCCGTCGGGGTGGCGGCGGGCGAGTTCGAGCACGGTCGGGACGGAGGCGGAGCCCACGAGGTGGACGTGGAGCTCGACCTTCGGCAGGGCGTCGATGAACGCCTCGATGGGTGTGGTTTCGGTCGGCACGCCGCGAAGCTAACAGCCGTCGGACCGGCCACGACAGACAAACCACCCCAATCTGCCACAAGATTGTCAGATACCGCGGAGCGGTGCCCGGGGTGCGGCAGGATGGGACGCGTGCGGGCCGCCCGGTTGATCTCGATAGTGCTGCTCCTGCAGTCGCGGGGCACGATGACGGCGGGTGAGCTGGCGCGGGAGCTGGAGGTCTCCGAGCGCACCGTGTACCGGGACATGGAGGCGCTGTCGGCGGCCGGCGTCCCGGTGTACGCCGACCAGGGGCGCGCCGGCGGGTACCGGCTGGTCGGCGGGTACCGGACCCGGCTGACGGGCCTCACCCGCGAGGAGGCCGAGGCGCTGTTCCTGTCCGGGCTGCCGGGCCCGGCGGGGGACATGGGACGCGGCGACGCGGTGGCGGCGGCCGAGCTGAAGGTCCTGGCGGCGCTGCCCGCCTCGCTGCGGGACGCGCCGTCGCGGGCGGGCCAGCGGTTCCATCTGGACGCGCCGGGCTGGTTCGGCGAGGCGGGACCGCCGCCGCTGCTGCGGGACCTCGCGCGGGCCGTCTGGGAGGACGAGTGCGTCGAGCTGCGCTACCGCCGCGGGGACACCGAGGTCACGCGGGCGGCCGAGCCGTACGGGCTCGTCCTGAAGAACGGCACCTGGTACCTCATCGCGCGGGTCGGGGGCAGGCCCCGCACCTACCGGGTGGACCGGGTGACGGAGGTCCGGCCGACCGGCTCCTCCTTCGAGCGGGACGAGGACTTCGATCTCCCCGGGCACTGGCGCGAGCAGGCGGAGGCGTTCGTGCGGTCGATGCTGCGCGAGGAGGTCACCGTCCGGCTGTCGCCTACCGGGATGCGGGTCCTGCGGTACGCCGTCGAACCGTACGCCGCGCAGCGGGCGGCGGAGGGCGCCGGGGAGCCCGACGCGCAGGGCTGGGTGGTGACCGCGCTTCCGGTCGAGTCGATGGCCGTCGCGGCGTCGGAGCTGATGCGGCTCGGGCCGGAGGCCGAGGTCCTCGCCCCGCCGGAGTTGCGCGAGCGCATGGCCGACGGCGCCGCCCGGCTCGCCGGGCTGTACGCCTCCCGGCACCCGCGCTGAGCGCGTCCCGTCCGGGGCGGCGCTACAGCTAGTCCTGCTTGCGTGCGATCGCCTCGGCCAGCTCCTGCTTGCTCATCTTGGAGCGGCCCTGGACGTCGAGGTCGGAGGCGCGGTCGTAGAGGTCCTTCTTGCTGCTGCCCTCGACGTCCACGCCGCCGGCGGTCCGGCCGCGGCCGCGGCGCGCCTCGGGATCCTTGGCCCGCTGGTCGGACGGGCCCTTGCGGCCCTTGGGGACCCACCTGTCGCCGCGCTTCTCGAACTTGTGCTTGAGCGCCGAGTAGGCGGTGCGGTGTGCGCGCTGCCCCTCGCCGTAGGTCTCGACCGCCGAGTCGTGGGCCTTGGCGAACGTCTCCTGCGCCTCCTTCGGGGAGCGCTGCAGCGTCCCGGGGAGCTCCTCCTTCCGCGGCTTGCCGCTCTTGGTCGTCTTCGGCATGGCTCCTCCCCTTTCACCTGTCCGGCGCCGTCTTTCCGGCGTCGTCCGTCCGGCTTTCATCCGTCCGGCTTTCATCTGTCCGACGCCATATCCGGACAGAATCGGCTCAAACCGGCACGAGGGGCGGGGCCCCGCCGACGCCGGGGGGTCGGCGGGGTCCTCGCCGGGGGGGCGTTCCTACCGGTAGCCGGTGACGTCGGCGGGACGTCCGGCCTGCTCGACCTCGACGATGTAACGCCAGGCGTCGGGCCGGCTGCCGTCGGCGTCGGTGAACCCGTAGACCTGGGCGAGCCCGCCGCTGGACAGCGACGCGCCGTTCCAGCGCGCCCGGTCCGGGTCGGCGGCGAGGGCCGCCGCGGCGCGTCCCACGAACGCCGGGGACTCGGAGATCGCGAAGTGCGGGTTCGCCTTGGCGGCGTCGAGCCAGTTCTCCTCGGTGACGCCGAAGTTGTCGAGCATCGCCTCCGAGCGCAGCCATCCGGGCGTCAGGGACAGGGCGGTGGCCCCGTGCTCGGCGATCTCCTCGGACTGGGCGTGCGCCATCCGGATCACGGCCCACTTGGCGAGGTCGTAGAAGTAGCCGACGTCCTTGCGGTACTTCGCGTTGAACTCGGCGGTGCCGTCGGTCATCTCGATCACGAGCCCGCCGGGCTCGCGGATCAGCAGCGGCAGGGCGCGGTGGCTGGTGATGGCATGGGTCTCGATGGCCAGCCGCAGCAGCCGCAGCCCGTCGTCGAGGGACTGCTCCCACAGCGGCTTGCCGAACTGGAACAGGTGGTCGGCGCCCCAGATGTCGTTGACGAGGACGTCCAGCCTTCCCTGCTCGCCGTCGATGCGGTCCACCAGCGCGGTGACCTGCCCGGGGTCGAGATGGTCGACCGGGACGGCGATGCCCTCGCCGCCCGCGGCCGTCACCAGTTCCGCGGTCTCCTCGATGGTCTCGGGACGGTCCATCTCCGATCGCGCTGACCGGGTGGACCGTCCCGTGACGTACACGGTCGCGCCCGCGGCGCCGAGCTCGGCGGCGATGCCGCGGCCCGCCCCGCGCGTCCCGCCCGCGACCAGTGCTGTCTTTCCCTTCAGTGCACGGCTCATGGGGACGATGCTGGCACCGAAACCTGACAGGCGACGTCAGGTTTCGCGTCCCCGGCCGCGCCGGTTTTCGGTCAGGTGAAGATGCTCACCCCGCCCGGGCCGACGAGGAGCCCGACGACGATGAGGACTATGCCCCAGAGCAGGTCGCGTCGCGCGACGATCACATAGATACCGGCGATCACCAGGATCACGGCGATGAGCCACAGAATTGTCATCATGGCCCAGGGGATCCCCGGTAGATTCACGGCAAAACCGGCATCTCGGTTCGGATGCCCAAATTTGACATTATGGACGGCGACTCTGCGGACGGCTCAACCGGAGGACGTTGGCGACGATCCGGTGCCCCGCCCCGCCCGCCGCCGTGAGGATGGACTCCGGGTGGAACTGGACGGCCCAGCGCCGCCGCTCCGGATCCTCGATCGCCATCACGACGTCCCCGGTCAGCGCCGTCACCTGGAACCCCTTCACCCGGTCGGGCGTGGCGTGCAGCGAGTGGTAGCGAGCCGCGGTGAACTCGTCCGGGAGCCCTTCGAACAGCCCGCCGCCCGTCACCTTCACCTGGCCGGGCTTGCCGTGGGACGGCTCGGGCAGCAGCGTCAGATCGCCGCCCGCGTGCTCGACCATCGCCTGCAGGCCGAGGCAGACGCCGAAGACGGGGAGGTCCCGCTCGTCCAGCGCGTCCAGGAGGGCGCGGGTGGCGAAGTCGTCGGGGCGGCCGGGCCCGGGTGAGAGCACGACGAGGCCGGGTGCGTGCTCGTCCAGCATCCGCATCGGGAACCCGTGCCGGAGCGTGACCACATCGGCGCCCTGCTGGCGGAAGTAGTCGGCGAGGGTGTTGACGAACGAGTCCTCGTGGTCGACGAGCAGCACCTTCGGCGCGTCGCCCGGCGGCGCGGGAAGCGGCGCCTCCCGCGCCGCGGCGGACCCGCCCCCCTCCAGCGGCGCGGTGAGCGCCCCCAGCAGCGCGCTCGCCTTGAGGTGCGTCTCGCGCTCCTCCTCGTCGGGGTCGGAGTCGTACAGCAGGGTCGCCCCGGCCCGGACGGTGGCGACGCCGTCGCGGATCTGCGCGGTCCGCAGCGTCAGGCCCGTGTTCATCGACCCGTCGAAGCCGACGCATCCGACGGCGCCGCCGTACCAGCGGCGCGGCGACTCCTCGTGGTCCTCGATGAACTGCATCGCCCACGTCTTGGGGGCGCCGGTGACGGTGACCGCCCACATGTGGGTGAGGAACGCGTCGAGCGCGTCGAACCCGGGGCGCAGCCGCCCCTCGATGTGGTCGACGGTGTGGATCAGCCGCGAGTAGATCTCGATCTGCCGGCGGCCGAGGACGCGCACGCTGCCCGGCACGCAGATGCGCGACTTGTCGTTGCGGTCCACGTCGGTGCACATGGTCAGCTCGGACTCGTCCTTCGCCGACGACAGGATCGTGCGGATCTGCTCGGCGTCCTCCAGCGCGTCGGCGCCGCGCTTGATCGTCCCGGCGATCGGGCACGTCTCGACCCGGTCGCCGCCGACCCGGACGAACATCTCCGGCGACGCGCCGACCAGGTGCTCGCCGTCCCCGAGGTTGAACAGGAACTCGTACGGTGCGGGGTTGGTCTCGCGCAGCCGCTCGAAGAACGCGGCGGGCGCGTCGCAGCGCGCGTACATGGCGTGCCCCGGCGTCACCTCGAACAGGTCGCCGCGGACGAACTTCTCCTTGGCGTCCCGCACCATCTGCGCGTACACGCCGGGGACGGGCTGCGCCGGAAGCTCCGCCGCCGGTGGCGGGACGGGCGTCGGCTCGGTGGCGCGCGGCAGCCCCGCGGTGCTCACCCCGCCGATCTCGAACTCGTACGACATCCGGTGGGAGGTCTCGCGCTTGCGGTCCACGACGACCATCTCGTCGGCCAGGTGCAGGACGAGGTCGCGCTGGTCCGCCGGCCGTTCGGCCCTCGTCCGCAGCGGCTCGAACTGCAGCGACAGGTCGTATCCGAACGCCCCGTACAGGCCGAGGTGGGGGTCGTCGCAGCGGAACAGGCCGACGACGGCGCGCAGGGCGGTGAAGACGGTCGGCTGGCGGCTGCGCTCCTCCTCGGTGAAGAACGCGTCCGCCGGCGGGACGAAGACCTCGAACAGGCCGGGTTCGTCCGCCCGGACCTCGCCGGTGCCGCGGAGCACGGCGGCGATGGCGGGCAGGACGACCCGCCCGCGCTCGTTGAGGGCCCGCACGGCGGCCGTCCGGCCGCGGGCGACGATCTCCAGGCAGGGATCGACGTAGGCCATGTGCCAGCGGCTGTAGCGGCCCGGGTACTCCATGCCGGAGCTGAGCACGCCGCCGCGCCGCTCCCCCACGGCGGCGACGAGGGCGTTCAGCACGTCGGACTTGCGCTCGGAGTCGACCGGGGTGGCGGTACGGGTCACCCGTACGCCTCCGGCCGTGACGAACTCGCTGGTCAGCGGCTGCTGTGAGACGGTCTCCACCGCGGTGGCCCCTCATTGTCCGGGCCCTGCACCCAGGCGGAGGGACGCGAAAACGACCGCCGGGTGAGGGCGGTCGCCTGGGTGTGAACGTGCACGAACCGGCGCCGCCTTAGCGGCGCCACCACCACTGGGAGGCTGCGGTTCGCATGCCGCGAGATTACCACGGGCCGGAAGCAGGGGTTCACTCACGCCACCGCGCGGCCCGCCCCGGCGGCGGCCGGGAGCCCGGCATCGCCGGCGGCCACTGGACGCTTCTCCGGTAACCGCGGGACACGGTGATTCAGGGAACGGCCCGGCCGCCCGCTCGACCGGGCGGCCGGGCCGTTCTCCCGCGGGTCAGGCGCGCCCGTACTGGTCCTCAAGGCGCTCGATGTCGTCCTCGTCGAAGTGCCCGAAGGCGATCTCCATGACGCGCACCGCAGGGCCGTCCGAGCTCAGCCGGTGCGTGTCGCCGGCCCGGATCAGCACCCGCTCCCCCACACCGGGCACGATGCGGCGGCCGGCGACCTCGAACACCGCGCCGGGGTCGAGCGCCACCCACAGCTCGTCGCGGTCGCGGTGCCGCTGCAGGCTGAGCCGCTGTCCCGGCTCCACGTGGATGATCTTCACGGTGGACGGCTCGTTGAGCGTGAAGCGCTCGAAGCTCCCCCAGGGCCGCCGCTCCGTCTCCACCGCGGGTTCCGTCTCCACCGCGGGCTCGGTCTCCGCGGCCGGCTCGGGCCGCACGTCGGTCTGCACGCGCGCGTCGGTCTGCACAGTCACCTCGGGGATCGTGGTTCGTCGGACATCTGCGGGGCGCGGGCGCCGGACGCCGCCGCCGGCAGCCCGCCCAGGACGAGGTCGACGAGGCCGTCCACGACGGCCTCCCGCGGAACCTCGTCGTCGTGGTCGAGCCACCAGTCGCCGGCCGTCTGCACCATGCCGACGATCGCGTGGCCCCACACGTAGGCGCGGGTCCGGTCCGCCATCTCGCCGTCGGCGATCATCACCTCGGCCAGTTCCCGGCTCACGTCGCGGATCATCGTGCTCATCGCGCTGTGCGTGGCGGTGTCCTCGGCGCTCGCCCGGTGCATCAGGAAGCGGTAGAGGTTGAGGTTCTTGGAGATCGTCGACAGGTAGGTGTCGATGGTGGAGCGGGTGCGGTCGCGGATCGGGCCGCCGCTGGAGAACTCCTCCCGGATCCCCTCGATCAGCTTGCGCGTGTGCCGCTCGGCCAGCGCCTGGTAGAGGCCGCTCTTGTCGCCGAAGTGGCGGTAGAGGATCGGCTTGCTGATCTCCGCTTCGGCGGCGATCGCGGCCATCGACGCCTCCGGGCCCTCCCGCTGGATCACCCGGTCGGCGGCCTCGAGCAGCGCGCGGCGGCGCCCGGGATCGCGCCGCGACCCCGTTGCCGGGCCGCCCTGCGCACGTGTCATGCCCGCAAAGGTATCCGGGGGTGTTACCCGGTGACAACACCGCCTGGCCTGCGCGGAACTCGCGCGGCGGCGAGCCTCCCGCCGCGCGGCCCGAGCGGCTACCGTGACCAGGGTGCGGACGCTCTATTCGGTGCGGCTGGAGGGCCTGGCCGCCAACCCCGCCGCCCCGGCCGATCTCCTGCTGCTGATCCTGGAGCGCGCCGAACCCCGGATGGGGAACGCGCTGCTGCGCCGCGCCGGTGTGCCGGACGCCGTGTACGAGGCCGCCGCCCGGCACCCCGACCCGCGCACCCGGCGGCTGGTCGCCACGACGGGCCACGCACCGGTCGCGCTCCGCGCCCGCCTCGCCGACGACCCCGATCCCGTCGTCCGCCGGGCGGTGGCCTCGGCCCCCGAGCAGTGGGAGCCCGCGATGCCGCTGCCCCGCGACGTCCTCGCGCGGCTCGCGGCCGACCCCGACGCGCGGGTGCGCGACGCCCTGTGCGACAACGCGGCCCTGCCCGACGGCGTCCGGGCCGCGCTCGCCGCCGACCCGGACGCGAAGGTCCGGATGAGGGCGCTGCTGACCTGGCCGGAGCCGCCCGACGAGGTCGTCGACGCGGCGCTGGAGGACGCCGACCCGGCCGTCCGGCGGCTGGCGATGCGGCTCGCGTGCCACCGCCGCCCCGAGTTCGCCGCGCCGCTGCTGGCCACCGGCCAGGCGTCGGCGGTGTCCACCCTCCCCCTGGACGACGAGCAGGCGCGTGAGCTGTGCCGGCACGAGAACACCGCGACGCGCGCCGCGGTCGCCGCGAACCCCCATCTGCCGCCCGGCCTCGTCGAGGTCCTCGCCGCCGACCCCGAACACGAGGTGCGGCTCGCGGTGTCACTGCGCCCGGAGCTGCCCGAGGAGCAGCGCGCGGCCATCGACTGCCACGTCGGGCCGCACGACCGGCTCCACCCGCCCGAGTGGTTCTGGACGCGGCTGGACGACCTCGTCCTGATGCGCCGGTACGCCACGTCCGCGCATGTGGGACTGCGCCGCTTCGCCGCCTACAGCCCGCACCTGCCCGCCGACCTCGTCGCCCTCCTGGCGGCCGACGAGGACTTCGTCGTCCGGATGCTGCTGTCGGAGTGCCATCCCGACCCGCCCGGCGACCTGCTGCTCGCGGTGGCGCTGGAGTCGCCGTACATCACCAGGCTGGACCGCGTCGGGCATCCCAACTTCCCGTGCGCGGGCCTCGCCCGGCTCGCCGGCGCGGACGACCCGGTCGCCCGCACCCTGGCCCTGCGCGATCCCGCGCTCGGGATCCGGGCCGTCGAGCGGCTCAGCCGGGACGGCGACCCGGAAGTGCGCGCGGCGGCGGCCCGGGACGCGCGGCTCCCGGTCGCCCGGCTGCTGGAACTGCTCGACGACCCGGAGGCGGCCGGGAGCGCGGCGCGCAACCCCGGCCTCCCCGAGGCGTCGATGAAGCGGATCCTCTACGACGTGGCGATCATCTAGCGATCATCCGGCGAACCGGCAGGCCGGCGGCGGCCCGGCCGGGAGCCTGGGCGCCCGTTCCGCGGTGCCGCCGATCTCTTGATCGTTCGGGTCTCGACATATCACCAGGAAATCGGCAAAATTCAGCCAGCCGAGGTTGTGACACCCCTCACGCGGTCGGGTGCCGCACCGCCGTCCGGGTGGAATGGGGTGAGCAGGCATCGCTCGTCCGGTAACGGAAGAACGCTGGTTCGGCCCACCCCGGAAAGACGCCGAGTGCGCGCTTCTGTGCCTGCCCTACGCAGGCGGCGGCGCGACCGCGTACTGGTCGTGGCGGCGCGGGTTCCCGGCCGCCATCGACCTGCAGCCCCTCAAGGTCCCCGGCCGGGACGGGCAGGCCGGCGAGCCGGCGGAGGCGCCGTCCGTCCCCGAGATCGCCGCGGCGGTGGCGTGCCGGGCGCGGGGCCCCTACGCGCTGTACGGGCACAGCATGGGCGCCCGCCTCTCCTTCGAGGTGGTGCGCGAGCTCCGCCGGACGGGCGCGCCGATGCCGGTCCGGCTCTTCGTCGGCGCGGCCCTCCCGCCCCACCTTCCCGAGCCGCTGGCCCGGTTGGCGAACCTGCCCGAGGCCGACTTCATCGAGCAGCTGATCGACCGCGCGGGAGCACCGCCGGACCTGCGCCACGAGCCCGAACTGCGCGCCCTGGCGCTGCCGGCGCTGCGCGCGGACTTCGCCTGGATCAGGGCGTACCGGTACCGGCCGGAACCGGCTCTGGACGTCCCCGTCACGGCGTTCGCGGGGTCGGACGACAGGGAGTTCCCCCCGGCGAAGATGGCGGGCTGGGCCAGGCACACCACGGCGGGGTTCCGGCTGCACACCCTGGCGGGCGGGCACATGTTCCTGCACGGGCAGGCCGAGCGCATGGCCGCGATCATCGCGGCGGACCTGACCGGCGGGAGCGGCCGCGCTCCCGGACCGCCGGAGGACGACGAGGTCCACGTCTGGCTCGCGACGCGGCCGGAGATCCTGCGCCGGTACGACGGCGCACGGCCCGGCCTCCGGATCGGCGCCGCAGAATCGGGAGGTCTCACCGTCACCGCGGTCACGCGGGGCCTGCGCGCCGGCATCGCCGTGGAACGCCTGCCGCCCCCGGAGGGCGTCGACGAGAGCCTCTTCGATCCGGCGGAGCGGGCCGACCTCGACGCCGAGCCCGCGGAGACGCGGCTGCTGTCCGCGGTGAGCATCCACGTCGCGAAGAAGGCCGTCCTGCGGGCGGCCGGGAACGCCCCGGCCTGCGACCCCGCCGGTTTCGGGTTCGTCCGGCGCGACGCGGGCGAGCCGTGGCGTCCCGGCGCGGCCCCGGGGATGGAACGGCTGGAGGCGTGGCGGGTCACTCACTTCCCCGTACCGGGAGGGCTCGCGGCCGTGGCCGTCGCACGTGACGGATGGCGGCTCCGCTTCGAGATCCCCGGGGAGGCCCGGTGACCGAGGCGCCGGCCGCCCCACCGCCCCCGCTCCTGGGAGACCTGATCACGGCCCAGGCCGCGCGGACCCCCGACGCCATCGCCGTCAGGCAGTGGAACGACACCCTCACCTACCGGGCCCTGGCCGGAGCCGCCGCGGCGCTGGCCCGGGACCTCCGACGGCTCGGCATCGGCCCGGAGCAGCGGGTCGGGGTGTGCCTCCGGCGGACGCCGCTCATGCCCGTCGCCGTCCTCGGCGTCCTGCTCTCGGGCGGCGCCTACGTGCCGCTCGACCCGTCCCATCCGCGGGGACGGCTGGCCGGCGTCATCGCGGACGCCGCCATCGACGTGGTCGTCGCCGACGAGACGGGCCGGGAACTCCTGGACGGCCTCGGCCCGCGCCTGCTCGTACCGTCGCCGGACGACCTGGACAATCCAGATGACCCGGACGATCCGCCGCCGAACGCGGCCGCGCCCGAGAACGCCGCCTACGTCCTCTACACGTCCGGGTCGACCGGCGAGCCCAAGGGCGTGACCGTCGCCCACCGCAGCGCCGTGGCGTTCGTGACCATGGCGGCCGACTGGTTCGGGCTGGACGGGACGTGCCGCTCGATCGCGTTCTCCGCGCTGGGCTTCGACGTGTCCGTCCTGGACATGCTGGCACCGCTGACCAGAGGCGGCAGCGTGCAACTCGTCGGCGACGGCGACCGCGACGACCCCGGCCGGCTCCAGCGCTTCCTGGGCGAGCACGACGTGACGTGGGGCTTCCTGCCCCCGGCCCTTCTGCCGCTGCTCGACCCCGAGGGGATGCCGAACCTGCGCGACCTGGTCACCGCGGGCGAGCCGGCCGGCCCGGAACAGGTGGAGCGCTGGTCGAAGCCGCCGGAGCGGAGGTTCCACAACTGGTACGGCCCGACCGAGACGACCGTGTGCGTGGTCGGCACGGAGCTGACCGGCCACTGGGACCGCCCGCTCCCGATCGGCCGCGCGCTCCCCGGCTGCCGGGCCCACATCCTGGACGAGCGGGGCGGCCCCTGCCCGCCGGGCGTCCCGGGCGAGCTGTGGATCGGCGGCCCGCAGGTGGCGCGCGGCTATCTGGGGCGGCCCGCCCTCACCGCCGAACGCTTCGTCCCCGACCCGTTCGGAGGCGAACCGGGCGCGCGGCTGTACCGCACGGGCGACCGGGTCGTCCTGGACGCGGAGGGGCGGATCGCCTTCCTCGGACGGCTGGACCGGCAGGTGAAGATCCGGGGCCAGCGGGTCGAGACCGGCGAGGTCGAGACCGTCCTGCGCGGCCATCCCGGCGTGCTCCAGGCGGTCGCCGGCGTCGCGGCGGACGAGCTGGTCGCCTACGTCACGCCTCGCGGGGCGCCGGACCTGGACGAGCTGCGCGCCCACTGCGCCGGCCGGCTGCCCGCCTACATGCTGCCGACCCGCCTCGTCCGGCTCGACGCGCTGCCGCTCAACACCGCGGGCAAGGTCGACCTGGAGGAGCTGCGCGGCCGGGCGGTCCCGGAACCGGCGCCGTCCGCGAGCGGGAACGGGACGGTCGCCGGGATCTGGGCTCGAGTCCTGCGGTCACCGGCTCCCGGGCCCGGCGACGGGTTCCTGGAGTCCGGCGGCCACTCGCTGCGGGCCATGCGGATCGTCTCCGCGCTGCGCGCCGAGCTGGGCCGCGACGTCACCGTCGAGGACGTCTTCGCCGGGCGGACGCTGGCCGGCCTGCAGGCCCGGGTGGCCGCGGCTCCCCCGCTCCTCCGCGGCCCGGTACGCGCCGCGCCGGACGGACCGGTGCTGTCGGCCATGCAGCGGAGGCTCTGGTTCGTCGAGCAGCTCGCGCCGGGCACCCCCGTGCACAACGTGGCGATCGCGGAGCGGCTGCGCGGCCCGCTCTCGGCGGACGCGCTGCGCGCGGCGCTGACCGCCGTGGTCGCCCGGCACGACGTGCTGCGCTGGCGCGTCCGGCAGCGGTCCGGCGTCCCCTACGTGGTCGTGGACCCGCCCGGCAAGGTGCCGCTGCCCGTCGACGAGGTCGGCGAGTCCCGGCTGGCCGGGGCCCTCGCGGACGAGGCGTCCACGCCGTTCGACCTGGCCGCCGGGCCGCTGCTGCGCGCCCGGCTGCTCCGGCTCGGCGACGACGACCACGTCCTGGCGCTGACCGTCCACCACATCGTCTTCGACGGCTGGTCCCAGGGCGTGCTCGCCGGCGACCTCGCCGCCGCGTACGCCGGGACGCCCGCCGCGCCGGCACGGGCGGGCTTCGCGGACTACGTCGCGTGGTCGCTGGAGCGGGCGAGGCGCCACGGGACGGACCAGGCGGCGTGGTGGAAGGACCACCTGGCCGGCGCGCCGGCGGTGCTCGACCTCCCCCGCGACCGCGCCCGCCCGCCCGTGCAGACCTTCCGCGGCGAACGCACCGCCGCCCGGACCGGCCCGGAGCTCGCCGCCGCCGTCGACGCCCTCGGCGTCTCGCTCGGCGCCACCCCGTACGCCGTGCTGCTGGCGGCCTTCGGGGTGCTGCTGCACCGGCTCACCGGCCAGGACGACCTGGTCGTCGCCACCCCGTACGCCGACCGCCCGGACGCCGCGTTCGAGAACCTGGTCGGGTGCTGCCTGCGGATCCTGCCGCTGCGGCTGCGGGTCGACGGCGGCGCGGACTTCGCTTGCCACGTGCGGCGCTGCCAGGACGAACTCGCCCAGGCGAGCGCCCACGGCGACCTGCCGTTCGAGCGGATCGTCGAGACGCTGGGCGTCCCGCGCGACCTGGGACGGGGGCCGCTCGCGCAGGTCGCCTTCAACATGTTCGGGTTCGCCGGGCCCCGGCTCCGCCTTCCCGGCTGCACCGCCGAACCGGTCGAGGCGGGGCTGCCCGGGTCCCTGTTCGACCTGACCATGTACGCCGACCGGACCCCGGGCGGGCTGGCGTTCCAGGTCGTCCACAACCCCGACCTGTTCGACGGCGACCGCGTCGAGGCGCTGCTCGCGGGCTACCTGCGGCTGCTCGGGGACCTCGTCGCCCGCCCGCACGAGCCGGTGCGCGAGGCGTCGCTGCGCGACCCGGCCGCGCCGGGCTGGGACGAGCCGCTCCCGGAATGGACGGGGCCGGGAGTCCTGGAACGGGTGCGCCGGGCGGCGCCGGACGCCGTCGCGGCCTCCGGGGCCGGGGGCGAGCTGACCTACGGCGAGCTCGCCCTCCTGAGCCGCCGCACGTCCGCCGCCGTGCGCGCGGCGGGCGTCCGCCCCGGCGAGACGGTGGCGGTACCGGCGATCAGGGACGTGGCCCTGCCCGGCCTGCTGCTGGGCGTCCTGGCCTCCGGGGCGCGCTGGGCGATCCTCGACCCGTCCGATCCACCGGCCGTACGGCGGGCGCAGGCCGCCGCCGCCGGAGCCCGCGCCCGGCTGCGCGGCCCCGGCGCCGCCGAGGACGACGGCGCCCTCCGCGACCTCCCGGCCGTCCTCGTCGAGGACGGCGGGCCCGCCGACGGCACCGAGTCGCCGCGCGGCTACATCTCCCTCACCTCGGGCACCACGTCCGGGCCCAAGGCGGTCGTCACGTCGGACCGCCCGCTGGCCCGCTTCGTCGACTGGTACACGACCGCGCACGGGATCGGCCCCGGCGACCGCGTCGCGCTGCTGTCCGGCCTGTCCCACGACCCCGCGCTGCGCGACATGTTCGTCCCGCTCGCCGCCGGGGCCCGGTTGTGCGTGCCCGGCGGGCCGATGGTGCGCGACCCGGGACCCCTTGCGGAATGGCTGCGCGCGCAGGAGGTCACGGTCGCCCACCTCACCCCGCCCTTGGCCCGGATGCTCTGCGCGGCCGCCGCCGAGCCGATCCCCGGCCTGCGGCTGATCGCGCTCGCGGGCGACCGCCTCACCGAGGACGACGCGCTCCGCCTGGCCGTCCTCGCCCCGAACGCCCGGATGCTGAACCTGTACGGCACCACCGAGACCCCGCAGGGCCACTCCCGCCACGAGGTCGATCCGGCCCGGCTGACCGCGACGGCGCACCCGGTCCCCGTCGGACGCGGCATCCCCGGCAGCCGCCTGCTGGTCGTCGACCCCGCGGACCGCGTCTGCGGGACCGGCGAGCTGGGCGAGGTGGTGATCCGCAGCCGCCATCTCGCCGACGGGTACCTCGACCCGTCCCTGACCGGGCGGGGCTTCGGCGCCACGCCCGGCGCCGCCGACCCCGGCGACCGGATCTTCCGCACCGGCGACCTCGGACGGTACGCGCCGGACGGCGCGGTCGAGCTCGCGGGACGCGCCGACGACCAGGTGAAGATCCGCGGGTACCGGGTGGAGCTCGGCGCGGTCGAGGCCGCGATGCTGGACCATCCCGGCGTCAGGGCGGCCGCCGCCGCCACGGCCGTGGACGCGGCCGGCGCGCGCGTCGTCCACGGCTACGCGGTGCCCGAGCATCCCGAACTCACCCCGGCCGGCCTGCTGGCCCACCTGCGCGCGAAGCTGCCGGACGCGGCCGTCCCGGCGGACGTGCGCCTGGTCCCGGCGATCCCGCTGACCCGCGGCGGCAAGGTGGACCGCTCCGCGCTGCCCCGGCAGCGGCGGCGTCCGCTCCCGCCCGCGTCCGGCGGGCCCCTGACCCCCACCGAACGGGTCGTGGCCGAGGCGTGGGGCGCGGTGCTGGGGCGGCTGCGGGTCGGCCCGCGCGACAACTTCTTCGACATCGGCGGCCACTCGCTGGCGATCATGGCCGTGCAGGCCCGCCTGGACCAGGCCCTCGGCCGCCGCGTCCCGGTGGTCGAGCTGTTCCGCCACCCCACCGTCCGGGAACTGGCCGCCTTCCTCGAAGGCGGCGCCCGCCACAGCCCCGGCCTCGACCGGGCGACCCGGCGGGCCGCCGCCCGTCGCTCCCGCTCCCGGCGGCGCGACCGCCCCTCTTCACCCACGCGACCGGCGCACGGCAACCAGAAGGACGCGGACCATGACGACCCCCCACACGGCCTCCCCGGCTGACCGCCAGGACGACCACGGAGAACACGACGAGCACGGCGGGCAGGCCGTGGAACCGATCGCGATCATCGGGCTGGCCTGCCGGGTCCCCGGCGCCGGCGACGCCCGGCGGTTCTGGGACAACCTCGCCGAGGGCGCGGAGGCGATCCGCTACTACTCCCCGGACGAGCAGCGCGAGCTGGGCGTGGCCGAGCACGTCCTGAACGACCCGAACTTCGTGCCGGCCGCGATGGTGCTGGACGACCACGACTCCATCGACGCCGCGTTCTTCGGCATGTCGATCCGCGAGGCGGAGATCCGCGACCCGCAGCACCGGCTGTTCCTGGAGCTGGCGCACACCGCGCTGGAGGACGCCGGCTACGACTCGACCCGCTACCCGGGCGAGATCGGCGTGTACGGCGGGGTGGGTCCGGACGTCTACCAATGGATCAACATCCGCAGCAATCCCAAGGCGTACGCCAACGCGGGCTGGCTCGCGGTGATGGTCAGCAACCACGCCGACTACTGCGCCACGCTCGCGTCCTACAAGCTCGACCTGCGCGGGCCCAGCATCACGCTGCACACCGCCTGCTCCACCTCGCTGGTCGCCGTGCACACCGCCTGCGAGGCGCTGCGCAACGGCGAGTGCGACATGGCGCTGACCGGCGGCGCGACCATCGAGGTGCCCGCCGGCCACGGCTACATCTACGACGACGACGGCATCACCTCGCCGGACGGGCACTGCCGCGCCTTCGACGCCGGGGGCAAGGGCACGATCTGGGGCAGCGGCGGCGGGATCGTGGTGCTGAAGCGGCTGGCGGACGCGCTGGAGGACGGCGACAACGTCCGCGCGGTGATCCTCGGCAACGCGATCAACAACGACGGCGCCAACAAGGTGGGGTTCTCCGCACCGAGCGTGGAGGGCCAGTCGGCGGTGGTGGCGCAGGCCCTCGGCGTCGCCGGGGTGGACGCCCGCACCGTGTCCTACGTGGAGGCGCACGGAACCGGGACGGCGCTGGGCGACCCGATCGAGGTCGGCGCGCTGTCGAACGTGTTCGGCCAGGCCAGTCCGGACACCGGCTGGTGCGCGATCGGCTCGGTCAAGACCAACATCGGGCATCTGGGGCAGTCAGCCGGGATCGCCGGGGTGATCAAGACGGTGCTGGCGCTGGAGCACGGGACGATCCCGCCGAGCCTGCACTACGAGTCCCCCAACCCCAGGATCGACTTCGGCGAGAACCCGTTCTACGTCAACGCCTCCCTCGCGAAGTGGGAGGCGAACGGCGCCCCGAGGCGGGCGGGCGTCAGCTCCTTCGGCATCGGCGGGACCAACGCGCACCTCGTCCTGGAGGAGGCGCCGGCCCGGGACCGCCCCGCCCGGGAGCCGCGCCCGCTGCATCTGCTGCACGTCTCCGCCCGCACGGAGACCGCGCTGGAGGCGTCATGCGAGCGGCTCGCCGCGCATCTGGACGGCGACCGCGACCTGGACCTCGCCGACGTCGCCTTCACCCTGCGCGAGGGACGGCGCAGGATGGGCCGCCGCGCCGTGGTCGTGGCCGCCGACATCGACGAGGCCGTCGCCGCGCTCCGCGACCCGCGGCGCCTCGTCACCGGCGCCGTGCCCCGCCGCACCCCGCAGGTCGCGCTGCTGTTCTCCGGGCAGGGCGCGCAGTACGCGGGCATGGGCGCGCAGCTCTACGAGGCCGAGCAGGTGTTCCGGGACGCCGTCGACGAGTGCGCCGCGATCCTCGCCGGCGAACTCGGCGAGGACATCCGCGAGACCGTCCTCACCCGCGGCGGGGACGGCGACGAGCGGCTCCGGCAGACCCGGCTGACCCAGCCCGCCCTGTTCACGGTCGAGTACGCGCTGGCGCGGCTGTGGCTGTCGTGGGGCCTGGAACCGGCCGCGATGATCGGGCACAGCATCGGCGAGTACGCCGCCGCGACCGTCGCGGGGGTGTTCGACCTGCCCGGCGCCCTCAGGCTCGTCGCCGCCCGCGGCGCGCTGATGCAGGAGATGCCGCCGGGAGCGATGCTCGCGGTGCCGCTGGACGAGGAGGAGGTCCGCACGCGGCTCCCCGCCGACCTGGCGGTCGCCACCGTCAACGCGCCCGGCACCTGCGTCGTCGCCGGGCCGGCCGAGGCCGTGGACGCGTTCGCGTCCGAACTGGCGGCGGAGGGCGTCGCCGGTACGCCGCTGCGCACCTCCCACGCGTTCCACTCACCGATGATGGAGCCGATCCTGGGCCGGTTCCGGCAGCTGGTGGAGGAGACGCCCCGGTCCGCGCCCCGGATGCCGTTCGTCTCGAACGTCTCGGGCACCTGGATCACCGCCGAGGAGGCGACCGACCCGTCCTACTGGGCGCGGCACCTGCGCGAGGCGGTCCGGTTCGGCGCGGGCGTGGAGACGCTGCTGAACGAGGGCGAGTGGCTGTTCGTCGAGTGCGGGCCGGGCCGCCAGCTGTCGAGCCTGGTCCGGATGCAACTGGGCCGCGACGCGGCCCGCCCGGCGCCGAGCCTGCCGGGTCCGCGCGACAAGGGCTCCGACCTGCACACCCTCTACGCCGCCGCCGGGGCGCTCTGGACGCGGGGCATCGACCTCACCGGACCGGCCGCCGAAGGCCGCCGCGTCTCACTGCCCGGCTACCCCTGGGAGCGCAAGCGCGCCTGGATCGAGCCCGCGGAGGGCGTCGGGCCGCTGGCCGTCGTCCCGCACATCGGCGGCGAGGCGAACCTGCCCCTGGAGGAGTGGTTCACCGTCCCCGCCTGGCGGCAGGCGCCGCGGGCACCGGGCTCGCCGGAGCCGATCGGCCGCTGCCTGGCGTTCGTGGACGACGGCACCGCCGGGCTCGTCGCGGCATTGCGGGAAGCGGGCGCCGAGGTCGTCGAGGTCCGTCCCGGCGACGCCTACGGCAGGGCCGGCGACGGAGTCCACACCGTCCGCCCGGCCGAGCCCGCCGACTACGAGGCGCTCATCTCCGACCTCGGGGACGTCCCCGGCCGCATCGTCCACGCCTGGGCGCTGTCCGGTTCACCGGCCGCGGGCCCCGAGGCTGCCCTGCAGGCTCAGGACCGGGGCTTCTTCAGCCTGCTGACCCTCGTCCAGGCGCTGTCCGCGGCGGAGCCGCCCGAGACCCGGCTCGACGTGCTCACCGCCGGGACGCGGGCCGTCACCGGGCGGGACGTGACCCGGCCCGAGCACGCCACCGTCGCCGGCATCGCCCGGGTGGTGCCGCTGGAGGCGCCCTGGCTGACCGTCCGGCACGTGGACCTCGACCCCGTCGAGCCGCTCGCCGACCCGGCCGCCGTCCTGGCCGAACTGGGCGGGGACGCCGATGTCGCGCTGCGCGGGGGACGCCGCTGGATCGAGGAATGGGAGCGCGTGACCGTCCCCGGCGCGGACGGCGGCGCGCCGCCGCCGATCGGCCCGGACGACGTCGTCCTCGTCACCGGCGGCCTCGGCGGCATCGGCATCACCCTCGCCGAGGACCTCGCCCGGCGCGCGGGAGCCCGGCTGGTGCTGGCGTCCCGCTCCGGCCTCCCGCCCGAGAGCGAATGGGACGCCCGCGCCGCCGACGGCGGACCCGCCGCGCGGGCCATCGCCGCCGTCCGCCGGATGCGGGACTCGGGCACCGAGGTCATGGTGGCCGCCGCCGACGTCACCGACGCGGCGGCGCTGCGCCGGGCCCGCGAGGAGACCCTCGCCCGCTTCGGCCGGCTGGACGTGATCGTGCACGCCGCCGGTGTGGCCGGCGGCGGCATGGCCGAGGTCAAGGAGCGCGCCGCCGCCGAACGGGTGCTGGCGCCCAAGATCGGCGGCACGCTCGCGCTCCGCGACGCGTTCGGCGACCTGGACCTGCGCGCGGTGGTGCTGTGCTCGTCCGTCACCGCCGTCGCGGGCGGGTTCGGCCAGGTCGACTACTGCGCCGCGAACGCCTTCATGGACGCGCACGCGTCCGGCGAGCACGGCTGGCCGTGCCGGGTGGTCTCGCTGGACTGGGGCGGGTGGCTGGAGGTCGGCATGGCCGCCGAGGCCGAGGCCCCGTCCGCGTTCCGCGCCCTGCAGCGCGGGATGCGGTCCACGCCCGTCGACCACCCGATCGTCACCGAGATGCTGTCGGGCGAGGCGGGCGCCGCGTGGGCCGCGGGCGAGGTGTCCGCGCAGACCCACTGGGTGCTGGACGAGCACCGGATGACCCCCGTCCCGGTCATGCCCGGCACCGGATACGTCGAGACCGCGCACCGCGCCGCCGCCACGGCGCTGCCCGCGGCGGACGGCGACGGCACCGTCATCGAGCTGCGCGACCTGACGTTCACCGAGCCCATGCCCGTCCCGGACGGCGAGGCGGCCCAGATCCGCGTCACCCTCACGCCCGAGGCGGACGGGATCGACATGCGGATCTCCAGCCGCGTCGGCGGGGAGGTCCGCGACCACGTCCGGGGCGGCGCGGGCCGGATCGACCCCGGTACCGCGCCGGTCGCCGACATCGCCGCCGTCCGGGCGCGCTGCGATCAGGCCGACGGGCGCGGCGGCGTCCCGCTGTCCAGCCTGCTCAGCTACGGGCCGCACTGGCGCAACCTGCGCAGCTGGTACATGGGCGAGGGCGAGGCGCTGGCGTTCCTGCACGCCGAGGGCATCGTGGCCGCCGACCTGGACCGCTGGGTGCTGCATCCCGGAATGCTGGACGAGGCCACCTCCTTCGCCCGCATCAGCGTGGAGGGGCACTACCTGCCGCTCAGCTACGGGCGCGTGGTGGTGCGCGGGGCGATGCCCGCCAAGATGTGGAGCCACCTGGTGTTCCGCGACAGCGGCACGGACGAGGTGATCGTCGCCGACGTGACGCTGTACGACGAGGACGGCCGGGAGGTCGTGGCCATCACCGACTACGTGCTGCGCCGCGTCGACCCCGACCGGGTCATGGGCGTCGTCACCCGCAAGGACCCCGCCGGCGCCGGCCCGGCGGGCGCGCCCGCCCAGCAGGAGGGGGCGGGCGCCGACCGGGGGCCCGGGATCCGGCCCGCGGACGGCGCCGAGGCGTTCACCCGGATGCTCGCCACCCCGCTCGGCCCGCAGGTGGCGGTCACCGCGACGCCGCTGCCCGCGATCCTGGAGGAGACCCGCGCGCTCACCCAGGAGACCGTCGAGACCGCGGTGGGCGAGGGGGCCGCGTCCGCGGCCGCCCGCCGCGCGTCCGACGGTTTCGTCGCGCCGCGCACCGAGATGGAGGCCACCCTGGCCCGGCTGTGGGGCGAGGTCCTGGGCGGTGAGGAGATCGGGGTCGAGGACGACTTCTTCGAGCTCGGCGGAAACTCGCTCATCGGCGTGCAGTTCCTGGCGCTGCTGCGCAAGCAGATCGGCGTGCGGCTGCCGATGCGCACCCTGTTCGAGGCGCCGACCATCGCCGCGTTCGCCGCGCTGGTGGCCGCGGACGAGGCGTCCCCGCCGGAACCCGGGGAGTCCGGCGACGGGGGCACCACCATCCCGCGCCTGCCGCGCAGCACCGACTCCGGCACGGGAGGCGTCGGCGCGTGAGCGACACGCAGGGGCTGAGCCCGGCGAAGCGGGCGCTGCTGGAGCAGCGCCTGCGGCGCCGGGCACCCGCTGCGGCGCGCCCGGTGATCGGGCGCCTGCCGGACGGCGTGGCGCCGCCCCTGTCGTTCGCGCAGGAGCGGCTGTGGTTCATGGAGCAGTTCGCGCCGGGCACCGCGGCCTACAACGTCCCCATGGCGCTGCGCCTGCGCGGGCCGCTGGACGAGGCACGGCTGCGCGCCGCCCTGGACGGCGCCGCGGCCCGGCACGAGAGCCTGCGGATGCGGTTCCCCGCCGGCCCGGACGGCTCGCCGCTGGTCGTCGTCGCGGACCCGTCCCCGGTGCCGATGGAACGCGCGGACGCCTCGGGAGGCGTGGAGGAGGCGCACGGACTGGTGGCCCGTGCGGCGGCACGGCCGTTCGACGTGGCCCGGGGGCCGCTGCTGCGCGCCCTGCTCGTGCGCATCGCCGGTGACGACCACGTCCTGCTGGTCACCGCGCACCACCTGGTGATCGACGGCGTCTCGGCGGGACTGCTGGCCCGGGAGATCCGGGAGCGCTACGCCGCCGGCCCGGACGCGCCGCCCGCGCCCGACCCGCCCGTCCGGTACGGCGACTACGCGGCCTGGCAGCGGGATCACCTGTCGCAGGGCGCGCTGGACCGCGACCTGGAGTACTGGCGGGAGCGGCTGGACGGCCTGGAGCCCATCGAGCTGCCGGCCGACCGGCCGCGCGGCGCCGGGCCGTCCTCCGCCGGGGCGTCGCACCCGTTCCGGGTGTCCCCCGGCCTGGCCGGCCGGCTCGGGGAGATCGGGCGGGCGCACGGCGCGACACCGTTCATGACGCTGCTGGCCGCCTACCAGATCGTGCTGGCGCGGCACTCGGGCCGCCGCGACCCGGCCGTGGGGACGCCGGTGGGCGGCCGCCCGCTGCCGGAGCTGGAGGGCCTGGTCGGCCTGTTCGTGAACATGGTGACGCTGCGCGCGGACCTGACCGGCGACCCCGTGTTCACCGAGCTGCTCGCCCGCACCCGGGACACCACCCTGGACGCCCTGGCCCACCAGGGCCTGCCGTTCGAGCGGCTCGTGCGGGACCTGCGGCCGGAGCGCGACGCCGCCAGGTCACCGGTGTTCCAGGTGACCTTCACCTTCCACGATCCGGACCCGCCCCCGGACGGGCCGCCCGGCGGCCCGGCGGCCGAACCGTTCCCGGTCGCGCAGCATGCGACCCGCTTCGACCTGGAGCTGCACGTCGCCGCCCGCCCGTCGGGCGGGCTGGACGGGCTGCTGGTCTACGACCGCGAGCTGTTCGACGCCGCCACCATCGCGCGGATGGCCGGGCACCTGGAGACGCTGCTCGGCTCGATCGCGGAGCGTCCCGGCGCGCGGCTCAGCGAGCTGGAGATGCTCACCGAGGACGAGCGGGCGGAACGGGCACGGTGGAACGACACCGCCGCCGACCTCGGCCCGCCCGCGACGCTGCACGGGCTCCTCGCCCGGCGGGCAAGGACCCGTCCGGGCGAGGTCGCCGTCGTGCACCCCGGCGGCGAGCTCACCCGTGCGGAGGTCGAGCGCAGGGTACGGCACCTCACCCGGGAACTCGCCGGGGCCGGAGTGGAACGCGAAGAACTCGTGGCCGTCGTCATGGAGCGCGGCTGGGAGCAGATCGTCGCGGTCCAGGCGATCCAGCGGGCGGGCGGCGCCTACCTGCCGGTGGGTCCCGACCTGCCCGGGCGGCGGCTGCGGCACGTCATCGAGCGCGGCGAATGCCGGATCGCGCTCACCCAGCCCCGGCTGGCGGAATCCGTCCCGTGGCCGCCCGGACTGGACGTGCGCCAGGTCGTCCCGCCGCCCGGCGGCGAACCGGAGCCGGCCGGCGCACTCGGCCCCTCGCGTCCCGGAGATCTCGCCTACGTGCTGTTCACCTCCGGCTCCACCGGGACGCCCAAGGGCGTGATGATCGAGCACCGGAACGCGGCCAACACCTGCCTGGAGGTCAACCGGCGGTTCGGTGTCGGGCCGGACGACCGGGTGCTGTCCCTGGCCGAGCTCGGCTTCGACCTTTCGGTGTACGACGTGTTCGGCGCGCCGGCCGCGGGCGCGGCCCTGGTGATGCCCGAGCCCGCCGCCGCCAGGGACCCGGCCGCCTGGGCCCGCTGGGTCGAGCGCGCGCGGATCACCGTGTGGAACTCCGTCCCGGCGCTGATGGAGCTGCTGGTGGAGCACGCCGAGCACGAGGACGCCGACCTCGGCTCGCTGCGCCTGGTGCTGCTGTCGGGCGACCGGATCCCCGTCGGCCTGCCCGGCCGGATCCGGGCGGTGGCGCCGAACGCCGAGGTGATCAGCCTGGGCGGGCCCACCGAGATCTCCATCTGGTGCGTCCATCACACGGTCGGCGAGGTCGATCCGGAGTGGCGGTCCATCCCGTACGGGCGGCCGCTGGCCAACCACACCGTCCACATCCTGGACGAGGACGGCGCGCCGGTGCCGGTCGGCGTCACCGGGGAGCAGTACGTCGGCGGCGCCGGCGTCGCCCGCGGCTACTGGCGGGACCCCGAACTCACCGCGGCCCTCTTCGTGCGCCGTCCGTCCAGCGGGGAGCGGCTGTACCGGACCGGCGACCTGGGACGGTTCGGCCCCGACGGGGTCATCGAGTTCCGCGGCCGGCGGGACGCGCAGGTCAAGATCCGCGGCCACCGGGTCGAGCTCGGTGAGATCGAGGCGCACCTGGCCGCCCACCCGGACGTGGCCGAATGCGTCGTCACCGCGCAGGACGGCGAGCTGGTGGCGCACGTCGTCGCCGAGCCCGGAGCCGGACCCGCCGCGGCGGCGCTGCGCTCCCACCTGGACCGGGCCCTGCCACGCCACATGGTCCCCGGCCGGTACCGGCTGCTGCCGCGGCTGCCGCTCAGCCGCAACGGCAAGGTCGACCGCAAGGCCCTGGCCGTCCCCTCGGCGGAGCCCACCGGTTCCCTGCCCACGTCCCCGGAGCCGTCCGCCGAACCCGCGACGGAGCTGGAGCGGACGGTCGCGGGGGTATGGCGGGACGTCCTGGGCGACCCCGGCCTCGGCGCCGACGACGACTTCTTCCAGAGCGGCGGACACTCACTGGCCGCGATCAAGGCGCTGACCCGGCTGCGCCGCCTCCTCGGCGGCGGTGACTGGTCGGTGAGCGTCATGGACCTCTTCCAGAACCCGACCGTGCGGCGGTTCGCGCGGCTCCTGGAGGACCCGCGCGAGCGCGGTTCCGGCCTCCTGCACGCGCTGAAGGCGCCGCCTCCCGGCCGGTGCGCGCTCAGCTACGTCTGCGTCCCGTACGCGGGCGGGCAGGCGCTGGCCTTCCGGGACCTCGCCGACGCCCTCCCGGAGGACCGCGCGGTGTACTCCGTCGCCGTCCCCGGCAGCGATCCGTCCCTGGCCGGCGATCCGTCCCCGGCCGGTGAGCGGCCCGGAGAATCCGTCGAGGAACTCGCCCGGCGCTGCGCGGCGGAGATCCTGGACCGCGTCGACGGCCCGCTCGCGCTGTACGGGCACTGCGCCGGCGGCGCGCTGGCCGTCGAGCTGGCGCGGCTGCTGGAGGCGGCGGGCCGCGAGGTGACGGCGGTCTACCTCGCCGCGATCTTCCCGTTCGCCCGTCCCCGCGGCCGGATCGCCGATCCGGTGCTGCGGCTGCGCGAGCGCGTCCTGGGCGACCGGTTGTACGAGGTCCGGATGCGGGCGCTGGGCACGGACGTGGCGGGCCTGGAGGACGCGCAGGTCCGGTTCATGGCCAGGGCGATGCGCCGCGACAGCGTGCTCGCCGAGGAGTACTTCACCCGGTTGCTGCACGAGCGGGTGGCGCCGCTGCGCGCGCCGATCATCTCGCTGGTCGGCGCGCAGGACGGCGTCACCGACATGTACCAGGAGCGCTACCTGGAGTGGCGGTTCCTCTCCGGCTCGGTGGCGCTGGTGGTGCTGGACGAGGCCGGGCACTACTTCGTCCGGTACCGGGCCGAGGAGACGGCCGAGATCGTCGCCGGGACGCATGACGCGCTGGCCGCCGGGACCACGGGCGCGCTGCGGCGGGAGGCGCGCGGACCCGCCGCCACCTGGTGGCTGGAGGACGCCGACGACGGCGCCCGGTCCGGCGGCGGGCCCGGCGAACCGGCCGGACGCGCCGCACCGGAGCCCGGCCTGCGCCGCTTCCTGGCGGTCACGTCGGCGCAGCTCGCGGCGGTCACCGGTTCCGCCGTCACCGACTTCGCCCTGCCGATCTGGATCTACCTGACCACCGGGTCGCTGGCCCGGTTCGCGCTGTTCGCCACGCTGGCCATCGTCCCCGGCGTGCTGGCGGGCCCGCTGGCCGGGGCGGTCGTGGACCGGCTGAGCCGCCGGACCGTGCTGCTGTGGAGCACCGGCGCGGCCGGGACGGTGCAGCTGTGCCTGGGCACGCTGGTGTGGACCGGCGCCCTGCGGATCTGGCACGTCTACCCGCTGATCGCCTGCCTTTCGGTGGTGTTCGTCTTCCAGCGGCTCGCCTACACCACCGCGATCCCGCAGCTGGTGCCGAAGCATTTCCTCGGGCACGCCAACGGGCTGGCGCAGATGGTGAACGGCATCGCGCAGTTCGGCGCTCCGCTGGCGGCGGTGTGGCTACTGTCCACGGTCGGGCTGGGCGGCGTCCTGGCGCTGGACGTGGCCGGCTTCTTCGTGGCCGTCGCCGTGCTGGCGTTCGTCCGGTTCCCGGAACGGCTGGGGCGGGTGCGCCGGGAGACCCTGTGGGAGGAGCTGGTCAACGGGTTCCGCCTGGTGTGGAGGAACCGGCCGATCCGGGCGCTGCTCTGCTTCTTCGCGGTGTTCAACATCCTGCTGTCCCCGCTGCTGATGTCGCTCGCGCCTCTGGTGCTCGGATTCGGGTCGCTGTCGGCCGCCGGGCAGGTGGCGGTCGTGGGCGGCGCCGGGGTGGCGGCGGGCGGTCTGGCGATCGCGGTGTGGGGCGGCCCCAGGGAGCGCCGCGTCCACGGCGTGATGGTGACCGGGCTGCTGCTGGCGGCGTCCGCGACGCTCACCGGGATGCGGCCGGACCCGGTGTTCGTGGCGGTGTGCGCTTTCTTCCTGTACTTCTGGCTGGCGATCCACAACGGCATCTACGTCACGCTGATCCACCTCAAGTTCCCGCAGCGCTTCCACGGCAGGATCCTGGCGGTCAACCAGATGATCGCCTGGTCGACGCTGCCGCTGGGGTTCGCCGTCGCCGTGCCGCTGAGCGAGCGGCTGCTGGAGCCGCTGATGGCGGCGGACGGCGCGCTGGCCCCGACCGTCGGGCAGGTGATCGGCACCGGTACGGGACGCGGGCTGGGGCTGATGTACCTCGTGCTGGGCCTGCTCATGGGGCTGGCCGTCGCGGTGGCCATGCGGACCAGGGTGCTGGGCCGGTTCGACCGGGACGTCCCCGACGCGCCGCCCGACGACCTCGTCGGACGGCAGGCCCTCCGCGAGCGCGGGGGCGCGGCGGCTCTCAAGAAAGGACACCTATGAGCGGCGGAGCCGTTGGGGGGGGCCGGGGGGACCACCCCCAGGAAAGGACACCTATGAGCGTCGACGTCTTTCCCGTCTCGTCCGGTCAGGAGCGGATGTGGTTCCTCAGCCGGTTCGAGCCCGACCTCGCGGTCTACAACGTCTGCCTGTGGATGCCGATGCCGCGGGACACGGAGCCGGCGGCGGTCGGGGATGCGCTGGCGGCGCTGGCGGAGCGGCACGAACCGCTGCGCACCACGTTCGACTTCCGGGACGGGCAGGTCGTCCAGCTCGTCCATGCCGGGCTGCCGGCGGCCCTCGCCTCCACCGATCTCAGTGCGCTGCCCGAGCCGGAGCGGGAGGCCGAGTTCGACCGGCTCGCCCGCGGCGACGCGAGCCGGCCGTTCCCGCTGGACACCGCGCCGCTGTGGCGGGCGAGGCTGGTCCGGCTGGACGAGGAGGATCTGCGGCTGGTGTGGATCTGCGATCACACGATCTTCGACGGCGCCTCCTCGGCGATCTTCGTCGACGAGCTGTACGAGGTGCTGGCCGCGGCGGCCGGCGGGCGCCCCCCGGACCTGCCCGAACTGCGGATCCAGTACGCCGACTACGCCGCGTGGCAGCGCGGCCGGCTCACCGACGACTTCCTGGCCGGGGAACTGCGGTACTGGCGCCGGCGCCTGGAGGAGCTGCCCGCCGACCTCGGCCTGCCGGCCGACCGCCCCCGCCCCGCCGTCCGCACCTACGGCGGCGGGCTGCACCGGTTCGCGCTGTCGCCCGAGCTGACCGCGGAGGTCGACCGGCTGGCCAGGACGCTGGGCGTGACCCCGTTCATGGCGCTGCTGGGCGCGTTCAAGGCGGTGCTGGCGCGCTGGGCCGGGCGGTACGACATCACCGTCGGCTGCCCGATGGCCGGGCGGGTGCTGCCGGAGCTCGAACCCCTGATCGGGATGTTCGTCAACGCCGTCCTCGTCCGCACGGACCTGTCCGGCGACCCGTCGTTCCGGGAGGCGGCGCGGCGGGTGCGGGGCACCCTGCTGGACGCGATCGACCACCAGGAGATGCCCTTCGAGCGGCTGGTCGAGGCCCTGCAACCGCAGCGGGACCTCAGCCGGCCCCCGCTGTTCCAGGTGGCGTTCAACCTCGTCCCGTCCGACACCCGGGGGCAGATCGCCAACGGCACCACCAAGGTCGACCTGAGCCTGGACCTCAACGTCCGCGACGGCAGGATGCACGGGCGCCTGGAGTACGCCACCGACCTGTTCGACGCGGGGACGATCGAACGGCTCGCGAGCTGGTTCCAGACGTTCCTGTCCGCGGCGGTGCGGGATCCCGACCGGCCGATCTCCGCGCTCCCGCTGATGGACGAGCGGGAACGCGAGCGGATCCTGGCGGCCTCCCGCGGCCCCTCGATGCCGCTCGGCGCCGGCACGGTCCTCGCCGACCTGTTCACCGGTGCCGCACGCGACGACGACGTGGCCGTCGTCGCGCCGGACGGCGGCACGCTCGCCTTCGGCGAACTGCACGCCCGCGCCAACCGGCTGGCGCACTGGCTGCGCTCCCAGCGCGTCGGCCCCGGGACGCCCGTCGCGATCTGCGCCGAACGCTCGCCCGAACTCGTCGTCGGCGTGCTGGCGGTGCTCAAGGCCGGCGGCGTCTACACGCCGCTCGACCCGGACCATCCCTGGCAGCGGCTCGGCGCCCTCGTGGCCGACAGCGGGGCCCGCCTGGTGCTCACCCAGTCGCACCTGGCCGGCCGCCTGAGCAACCTGCCCGCCCGGCTCGTGCCGCTCGACGAGGACGGCGCGTGGCGCGGCCTGTCCGACGACGAGCCCGCACGCGTCAACCGCCCCGGCGACGCCGCCTACCTCCTCTACACGTCGGGGACGACCGGCAGGCCGAAGGGCGTCGTCACCGCCCACGAGGCGATCGTCAACCGGCTGGAGTGGATGCGGCGCTCCCACCCGCCGGGCCCGGTCGTCCTGCACAAGACCCCGATCAGCTTCGACGTGTCGGTGTGGGAGCTGTGCCTTCCGGCGGCGTGCGGCGCGGCCCTCGCCCTCGCCGCGCCCGGAGGCCACCGGGACCCGTCCTACCTGCGCGACCTCATCAAGGAGCGGCGGGTGACGACCGCGCATTTCGTGCCGTCGATGCTGGCGTCGTTCCTGGCCGCCGAGGGCGTCGAGGAGTGCCGGTCGCTGCGCCAGGTGATCTGCAGCGGCGAGGAGCTGTCCCGCGACCTGGCGGCCCGCTTCGCCGGCCGGCTGCCGGACGCCGCACTCCACAACCTGTACGGGCCGACCGAGGCCGCCATCGACGTCAGCGCCTGGCGGTGCGAACCGGGGGCGTCCGGGCCCGTCCCGATCGGCCGTCCCGTGCCCAACACCGCTCTGTACGTGCTGGACGAGCGGATGGCGCCGGTCCCGGACGGGATACCGGGTGAACTGCACATCGGGGGCGTCCAGCTCGCCCGCGGCTATCACGGGCGGCCCGGACGCACGGCGGCGTCGTTCGTCCCGGACCCGTTCGGCCCGCCGGGCTCCCGGCTCTACCGGACCGGCGACCTGGCCCGGCGGCGGGCCGACGGCGCGATCGAGTTCCTCGGCCGCATCGACACCCAGGTCAAGGTGCACGGCGTCCGCGTGGAGCTGGGCGAGATCGAGGCGGCGCTGGAGGCGCACCCGCGGGTGGAGCGGGCGGCGGCGGCGCTCCGCGATGACGCCCCCGGCGGGCCCGGCCTGGTCGCCTACGCGGTGTGGACCGGCGACCCGGCCGACATCACCGGGATGCTGCGCGACCACCTGTCCCGCAGGCTGCCCCCGACCGTGATGCCGCAGGCGTTCGTGGCGGTGGAGGAGCTGCCCGCGGGGTCCAGCGGCAAGCTCGACCGGGCGGCGCTCCCGTCCCCGGCGGGCGCCGGGCGCCGGACGCTCGCGACCGGCTACCGGGCCCCCGGCACCCCCGTTGAGGAGGAGCTGTGCGGGATCTGGCAGGACCTGCTCGGCCGGGACCGGGTCGGGGCGCTGGACGACTTCTTCGAGCTGGGCGGCCACTCCATGCTGGTCGTGGAGCTGATCAACCGCGTCAGCGCGGCCTTCGGCGTGGAACTCCCCCTTCGCCGCTGCTTCGAGATCACCACTGTGGAGGGGTACGCCCTGGAGATCCTGGAACATCGGCTCGGCGGGCAGGACCTGGACCGGCTGCTGGACGCCGTCACCGGGGAGCCCGAATCGTGAGCGATCTGAGCGAGCGCCTGGCCAGGCTGACCCCGCGGCAGCGGGCCGCGCTCGAACGGCGGCTGGGCGCCGCCGCGCCCGGGGCGCGGGAGCCGGGCATCCCCCGGCGGGCGGACGACGGCGCCCCGGTCCCGCTGTCCGCGGGCCAGGAGCGGTTGTGGTTCCTCCAGAAGTTCGACCCGGGCGACGCGTCGTACAACATGTTCATCGTCCTGCGGCTGCGGGGCAGGCTGGTCGAGCCGGCGCTGCGGCACGCGGTCGGCGAGATCGTCCGGCGGCACGAGATCCTGCGCACCCGCTTCCCCGCCGGCCGCGACGGGCGCCCCGTCCAGGTGGCGGACGCGGACGCGCGGGTCGAGCCGGAGCGGCTCGACCTGACCGGGCTGCCCGCCGGTGAACGCGAGGCCCGCGCCCGCGAACTCGTGGCCGGGCGCACCGGCCTCCCGTTCGACCTGGAGCGGGGACCCCTGCTGAGAACGCACCTGCTGCGGCTCGGAGACGACGACCACGTGCTGTGCGTGGTGCTGCACCACATCATCGCCGACGGCTGGTCGCTGAAGGTGTTCCTGTCCGAGCTGTCCGAGCTGTACGGGGCGGCCCTGGACGGGCGGCCGTCGCCGCTGCCGCCCCTGCCGATCCAGTACGGCGACTTCGCGGCCTGGCGGCGCGCCCGGCGGGAGCGGGACTCCGACGGCGACCGGCTCGCGTTCTGGACGGACGCGCTGGCCGGAGCGCCGACGCTGGAGGTCCCCGCCGACCGCCCGCGCCCCGCGGTGCGCACCTCGGCGGGCGACCACGTCGCGCTGGTCCTGCCCGCGGAGCTGGCCGGCCGGCTGGAGCGGCTGGGACGCACCCGGCGGGCCACGCTGTTCATGACCGTGCTCGCCGCGTTCCAGGTGCTGCTGTCGCGGCACGCCGGCCAGGACGACGTCTGCGTCGGCTCCGTCGTGGCGGGCCGGGACCGTCCCGAACTGGGACCGCTGATCGGCTTCTTCCCCAACACGATCGTGCTGCGCGGCGACCTGTCCGGCGATCCCTCCTTCGGCGAGCTGCTCGACCGGACCCGGGGCACCGTGCTGGACGCCTTCGCCCACCAGGACGTCCCCTTCGAGGAGCTGATCACCGCCGTCGGGGCGCGGCGCGACACCAGCCGCACGCCGCTGTTCCAGGCGATGTTCGCCATGCAGGACGCGGAGGCGGCGACCGCGGACCTGCCCGGCCTGGCCTGCGAGCCGTTCGAGCCGGGGGTCCGCCAGGCCAAGTTCGACCTCATGCTGGACGTCACCCGGCGGCCGGATGACATGCTCGCCTTCCTGTCCTACAACCGCGACCTGTGGGAGCGCGCCACCATGGAGCGGATGGCGGGCCGTTTCCGGCGCCTGCTGGAGCTCGTGGCCGATGGCGGCGACCCGTCCCTGTCCACCCTGTACCGGGAGATGCTCGGGGACGAGGAGCGCCGCACGCTGCTCGCGTTCGCCTCGGGCCCCGGCCCCGCGAGCGCCCCGGCCGCCTCGGACGCGCCGGACGCTCCGGAGGTTCCGGACGAGTCGCTGTCCCGGCAGGCCGCCCGTACCCCCGGCGCGGTCGCGGTGCGCCACGGCGGGCGCACCCTCACCTACGCCGAGCTGGACGCGCGGGCCGGCCGGCTCGCCGGTGCCCTGCGCGCGGCCGGTGCGGGCCCCGGCACGGTCGTGGCGGTCTGCGGGCCGCGTTCGCCCGAACTGGTCGCGGCCCTGTTCGCGGTGCAGCGCTCGGGCGCCGCGTACCTGCCGCTCGACCCCGCCCTCCCGTCCGCACGGCTGGAGTACATGGTCCGCGACGGCGGCGCCGCGCTGCTGCTCACCGACGGGTCGGCGCACGTCCCGGGAGTCGCCACGCTGCCACTGGACGCGGAGGACGCGACGGGCCCCGCGCCGCCCACCGCCGCCGCGGCGGCCGATCTGGCCTACGTCTGCTACACCTCCGGAACCACCGGACGTCCGAAGGGCGTGGAGGTCGAGCGCCGCGCGCTGGCGTCCCGCGTGCGCTGGATGCGCGAGGACTACGGGCTCGGCGCGGGAGACCGCGTGCTGCAGTTCGCCTCGATCGGCTTCGACACGCACGCCGAGGAGATCTACCCGGCGCTCGCCTCCGGGGCGGCGCTCGTCCTGCCTCCCGCGGGCATGCCGCTCCCGGACTTCTTCGGCACGCCCGAAGGTGCCGCGCTCACCGTCCTCGACCTGCCGACGTCCTACTGGCGGGAGCTGGTCTCGCACGGGGAGCGGATCCGCTGGCCGGAGGGCCTGCGGCTGCTGATCCTCGGCGCGGACCCGCTGCCGGGCGCGGCGCTGGCCGACTGGGCGCGCCTCGGCCGCGGCGGCGTGCGGCTGGTGAACACCTACGGCCCGACCGAGGCGACGATCATCGCCACGTCGGCCGACATGGATCCCGGCCGGGCGCAGTGGCGTCCCCCGATCGGGCGTCCGCTGCCCGGCACCCGCGTGCACCTGCTGGACGGCCGGCTCGACCCGGTGCCGATCGGCGCGGCCGGGGAGGTCTGCGTCGGCGGGGACGGGGTGGCCCGGGGCTACCGCGGCCTTCCCGCCGCGACCGCCGAGCGCTTCGTCGCCGACCCGCACGGGGCGCCGGGCGGCCGCCTCTACCGGACCGGCGACCTGGCCCGGTACCGGCCCGACGGCGCGCTGGAGTTCCTGGGCCGCGCCGACGACCAGGTGAAGCTGCGCGGGTACCGGATCGAGCCGGCGGAGGTCGAGGCCGTCCTGCTGGAGCATCCGGGGGTGGCCGGAGCGGCGGTGGTCGTGCGCGAGGACCGTCCCGGCGACGCGAGGCTGACCGCCTACGTCGTCCCCCGGGACGGTGCGCGGCCGGGGGCGGACGATCTGCGCGGGCATCTGGGCCGGGCGCTGCCTCCCTACATGGTCCCGGCCGCGTTCGTCCCCCTGGACCGCCTGCCGCTCACCCCCAACGGCAAGCTCGACCGGGCGGGGCTGCCCGAGCCCCCGCGGGGCGGCGGGGAGCGCGGGCACGCGCCGCCCGAGACGGCCGCCGAGGAACTGGTCGCCGGGATCTGGTGCGAGGTGCTGGGCATCGACCGCGCCGGGACCTCGGACGACTTCTTCGATCTCGGCGGGCACTCGCTGCTGGCCACCAAGGTGACCGCCCGGCTGGCCGCGACCCTCGAACTGGACGTCCCGGTCCGGACCGTCTTCTCGCACCGCACCCTGCGGGAACTCGCCGCCGAGGTGGAGCGGCTGCTCGCCGAGGAGATCGACCGGCTCACCGACGAGGAGGCGCGGGCCCGGCTAGATCCCGGCGAGCTCGGCGATCAGGCGTAGCTGCTCCATCCGGAGCCGCAGCGTCGGATGGACCAGGCCGACGATCAGGGTGGTGGCGCCCGCCTCGCGGTAGGCGGCGATGCGGTCGCGGACGTGCTCGGGCGGCCCGCAGACGGTCATCGCGTCGACCAGCTCGTCCGACATCGCCGCGACGGCCTCGGCCTGCCGTCCGGCCAGGAACGCCTCCTGCATCGCCCTGGCCTCGTCGGCGAAGCCGAGCCGCTGCGCGAGCCGGTTGTGGAAGTTCGTCTTCCGCGAGCCCATGCCGCCCAGGTACAGGGCCAGCATCGGGCGCATCATGTCGTAGGCGATGTCGAGGTCGTCCTCGACCAGGGTGAGGACCATCGGGGCGGTGTCGAAGCCGTCCAGGGACCGGCCGGAGCGGGCGGCGCCCTCCTCCAGCAGCGTGCGGCAGCCGGCCAGATACTCGGGCGGGACGTTGAGCGGGAGCCAGCCGTCGGCGATCTCACCGGTCAGCGCGACCGCCTTCGGCCCGATCGTCGCCAGGTAGACGGGCAGGTCCTCCTGGACGGGCGAGACGGCCAGCGACATCTCCTTGCCCTGCCCGCCCGGCAGCGGAACGGTCAGCGTCTCGCCCCGGTGCACGACCGGCTCGCGGGCCAGCGCCTTGCGGACGACCGCGATGTAGTCGCGGGACTCCGCCAGCGGACGGCCGTAGGGCAGCCCGTGCCATCCCTCCACCAGCTGCGGCCCGGAGAATCCGAGCCCCAGGCGGAACCGGCCCCCGGAGATCTGGTCGATCGTCGCCGCGGTCATCGCCGCGGCGACGGGACGGCGCGCGGGCATCTGGAGGATCGCGGTGCCCAGCCCGATCCGCTCGGTGCGTCCCGCCAGCCACGCCATCAGGGCGGCGGGGTCGGTGCCGTAGGTCTCCGCCGCCCACACCGAGTCGTAGCCGAGCCGTTCGGCCTCGGCGACCAGCTCCAGATGGTGGGCGGGCCGCAGCCCCGTGTTGCCCCAGTAGCTCAGGCTGTATCCGAGACGCATCCGGCGCTCCCCAGTTCTTCGGCGATGACGGCGGCCAGCTCGTCCGGGGCGGTCTCGGCCAGCCAGTGGGAGGCGTCCAGCCCCCGCAGGACGGGGCGGTGCGCGGTCTGCCGCCGCCAGCCCAGCAGCCCGCCCCGCGTCAGGGTGGTGTCGCGCCGCCCGTACAGGACGGTGATCGGCGTGCCGAGCGGGGCGGCCGCCGGGCGGTGCCGGTACCCGGCGAGCATGCCGAAGTCGGCGCGCAGCGCGGGTTCCAGGACCGGCCGCAGCGACTCCCGTGCGGCGATCTCGTCCGGGACGCCGCCCATGCCGATCAGCTCGTCCCAGAACAGGTCCGAAGGCAGCGCGTGCAGCCCGCGCGGCAGGACCGCGACGTCCGGGGCGGCGAACGAACCGACGATCAGCCGTGCCGCGGGGCGCTCCAGCGCCCGGCACGTCAGGTAGGCCAGCAGGGCGCCGCTGCAGTACCCGAACAGCGCGAACGGCTCCGGGACGAGCCGGGTGAGGTCGGCCGCGAGGTCCGCCGCGAACGGGTCCAGGTCGGTGCGGGGCGGTTCGGCCAGGCGTGCCTGCCGTCCCGGCGGGCTGACCGACCAGACCTCCACGTCGCCGGGGAGGCGGCCGGCCAGCGAGCCGGCCGACGCGGGCCCGCCACCGGCATGCGGGAAGATCACCAGCCGGATCCGCGCCCCGGGGCGCGCCTCGACCGGGACGAACAGCGGTGCGCTCATGCCGGCCCTCCCAGATGCGCGGCCAGCTCGGCGGGCGTCGGATGCTCGAACACCGTCCGCACGTCCACCTCGGTGCCCGCGATCTCCTCCAGGGCGCTCACCAGCCGCACCGCGAGGATCGAGTGCCCGCCGTGCAGGAAGAAGTTGTCGCGCGCGCCCAGGCCGGGGCGTTTCAGCGTCTCCCGCCACAGCCCGACCAGGCGCTCCACCAGCTCGGGTTCGCCCGGGGACGGCGCGGCGGCGGGTGCGGCCGGAGCGTCCTGCGGCGCCGGGAGGCGGGCGTAGTCGATCTTGCCGTTGGGGGTCGCCGGGAGGCCGTCCAGCAGCGTGAACCCCGAGGGCACGGCGTAGTCGGGCAGCCGGGCGCGGGCGTGCCGCCACAGCTCCTCGGCCAGCCCGCCGCCGGGCGCGGCGGCGTCCGGCTCGACGTAGGCGACCAGCCGCCCGTCGCCCTGCGGGTCGCCCACCAGGGTGACGGCGGCGGCCCGGACCCCGCGGTGCTCGTGCAGCACCGCCTCGACCTCGCCCGGCTCGATGCGGTGGCCGCGCAGCTTCACCTGCCGGTCGGCCCGTCCGAGCAGCTCCAGGGCGCCGTCGTGCCGCACCCGGGCCCGGTCGCCGGTCCGGTAGAACCGGCCGTGCCGGGGATGGTCGCCGAAGCGCTCGGCGGTCAGGCCGGGCCGGGCCGGGTAGCCCAGGCTCACCCCGTCGCCCGCGATGCACAGCTCCCCCGGCACGCCCGGCGGCAGTTCCCGGCCCGCCGCGTCCAGGACGAAGACCCGCGTGTTGGCGAGGGGGGCGCCGACCGGGACGGGATCCTCCGGCGCTCCGGTGATCTCGGCGGCGGTCGACCAGATCGTGGTCTCGGTCGGGCCGTACACGTTGAACAGGCGGCACCCGGCCGCCAGCAGCCGCCGGGCGAGCGCGGCGGGCATCGGCTCCCCGCCGCACAGCACCGTCCGGCCCCGGAGTTCCTCTCCGGCCTCGGCCGCGACCAGCCGCCACGCGGTCGGCGTGGCCTGGATCACGGCGACGTCGTGCCGCTCGATCAGGCCCAGGAAGGCGGACGG
The DNA here is from genome assembly GCF_043198445.1 of Spirillospora sp. NPDC048823. Classification (NCBI taxonomy): domain Bacteria; kingdom Bacillati; phylum Actinomycetota; class Actinomycetes; order Streptosporangiales; family Thermomonosporaceae; genus Spirillospora; species Spirillospora sp. NPDC048823. The sequence goes on from NZ_JBICUT010000008.1 coordinate 207,945, forward strand.
CTTCAGCTGCGCCTCGTCCGGCGCCACGACCAGCGGCGCCCCGCACAGCAGCGGCAGGAGCAACTCCAGCCAGGAGATGTCGAAGGACGTGGTGGTCGCCCAGAGCACGGGATCGCCCGGCCCGCACCCGAGCCGGTCGGCGAAATCGCAGACCAGGTTGAGCAGGTTGCGGTGGGAGACCGCGACGCCCTTGGGCCGGCCCGTCGATCCCGAGGTGTGGATCACGTAGGCGGCGGCCCCCGGCTCGGGGGCGCCCCGGTCCAGCAGCTCACCCGGCCCGGCCTCGGCCGGAACCGGGAGGACCGGCCGCCGGCCGGCCCATCCGGCGCTCTCGCCGGGGTGCACCAGCACGACGCGCGCGCCCGCGTCCTCGACCTGGTAGGTCAGCCGCGCCTCCGGTTGCCGCGCGTCCAGCGGCAGGTACGCCGCGCCCGCCGCCCACACCCCGAGCACCGACGCCGCCATGGCCGCCGACCGGCCCAGCGCCAGCGCCACGACCTCTCCCGGCCCGGTGCCGTGCGCGCGCAGCAGGTCGCGCACCGCGACGGCCCGCGCGATCAGTTGCGCGTAGGTGACGGTGTCGTCGCCGTCCACGACCGCGACGGCGTCGGGCGACTCGGTGGCCCGCCCGGCGATGCGCCGCACGAGCGTTCCCGGCCCGTCCCATGCCCGGTCCGTGCCGTTGAGCGCGTCGAGCACCTCGCGGTCGCCGGCCGAGGCCAGGCCCAGCTCGGCGACCGGGCGGCCGGCGTCCTCGGCCGCCTCCTCCAGCAGCACCTGCATCCGCGCGATGTACGACGCGATCTCCGCCTCGTCGTGCACCTCGGTGCTGTGCCACGCGCGCAGCGTGAAGCGGCCCGGCTCGGGGACGGCGACGCACTGCAGGTCGAGCCGGCTGCGATCGAACAGGTCCTCGATGTAGGCGGGGACCTCGCCGGTGATCGCGATCTGCTCGTCGGTCCAGGGCCGGTAGTTGAACATGTGCCGGAACAGCGGGACGCGCCAGTCGCCGGTGCCGTGTCCGCGCTCGGTGATCACCGTCTCCACCGAGACGTCCGCGTGTTCCACGCCTTCGAAGAACGCCTCCGCCACCTGCCGCACCAGGTCGGCGAACCCGGCGCCCGGGTCGGGGCGGACCCGGAGCGGCAGGGTGCTGACCCCGTAGCCGACGCTGCGGCGGGTGGCGGGGCGCCGGGTGGTGACCGGTACCCCGATCACCAGGTCGGGGCCCGCTCCGTGGCGCAGCAGCATCAGCGCGAACGCGCTCATCAGGATGATGTTGTCCGTCACCTGGAGCAGGCCGCGCAGCCGTTCCAGCGCGTCCCGCGCGGACGCCGTCATCTCCCAGCTGCAGGTGTGCCCGGCGAACGTCGGGCGCCGCGGCGCCGGACGGGTGCCCGGCAGCACCATCGCCTCGGGTTCGGCGCCGCGCAGCCGGTCCGTCCAGTAGCGCAGGGAGACGGGGTCGGGCTCCGGCTCGGCCAGCAGCGGCGCGGGCCCGTCCAGCTCCCCGGGGACGGCGCGCCCCTCGGCGACGGCGTCGTACAGCCTCCCGATCTCCTCGACCAGGAGCTGGACGGCCGGCGCGTCGATCACGATGTGGTGGGCGGCCAGGCACACCACGCTGGAGCCGTCCGGGAGGACGAAGTGCCCGGCCCGGAACAGCAGGTCGCGGCCGAGGTCGAACGGCTCGTCCAGGAACGCCTGGAGATCGCCGACCAGCGCCTCCTCGGTGGTGGTGTCGGTCGGCACCTCGATCCGCGCGTCGCCGGGGCCGGTGAGGTGGCGCAGCGGGACGCCGTCCACCTCGGGGAACCGCAGGCGCAGCGCGGGCTGCCGGGCGACCAGCCGCTCCACCGCGGTCTGCAGCGGGTACCAGCGCAGGGGACGGGCGGTGCGGAACGCGATGCCGATGTTGGAGACGCCGGTGCCGGGGGCGAGCCGCTCCAGCATCCAGAACGCGTGCTGGGTGCGCGACAGCGGGCGCAGCGGCTCGGCCGGGTCGGGCAGGCCCGCGACCCGCGTGTTCTCCGGCGCCGCCGCGGTCTCCCGCACCGGCGGGGCGCCGCCGGTCTTCGGGGCCGCCGGGCCGGTGACGGGGACGGCCCAGTGCCGTTCGCGCCGGTAGGGGTAGGCGGGCAGCGGGACGCGGCGCGGCGGGCGGTCGGGGTCCAGTGCCGCCCAGTCGACCGGCTGGCCCATCGTCCACAACCGCCCCAGGGTTTCGAGGACGGGACGTACGCCGCCCTGGCCGCCGGCCTCGAACGACGCCAGGGCCGCCGCGGGACCGCCGTCCCGGCACAGCCGGGTGAGATCGTCTCCCGGCCCCGCTTCCAGGACCACATCGGCCCCGGTCGCGCGCAGCTCCCGCAGGTGGCCGTCCACGGACGGCGCGACCGGGCCGGGCAGGGCGGCGGCCGCCGCGTCGCCGAGTTCGCGCGTTCCCCGCAGCACGTCCGCGACGATCCCGCCGACGCCGTGACCCACCAGCGCGTGCGGATGCAGGCCCCATGCCCGCCACATCCGTGCGAGGGCGTACTCGAAGGTGAACAGCAGCGCCCCGGCCTCCGGGCCGGTCTCCGGCATCTCTCCCGACGTCCAGAGGTCGTAGACGTCCAGGCCCTCGTCTTCGAATCGTTCCAGCACGACGTCGGCGGTCTCGGTGAAGGTGCGCTCGGTGCCGTAGAGGCCCTGCGGGAGCCGCCCGGTGAAGGCACCGGGAAAGGCGAAGGCCACTTTCGGGGCGCCCGCCTCGGTCGCCGGCGCCTCCCCGCCGAGCGCCTCCCCGCCGAGCGCCGCGGCGGCTTCGGCGGCGTCGGAGCAGACCGCCGCGCCGCGGTGGGAGCGGGCCGCCCGGCCCTGCTGCAGTGTCGCGACCGTGTCCTCGAAGTCCCCGGCGCCGGAGGCGAAGTGCCGGGCCAGGCCCGCGCGCACCGCGGCCGCCGCGCCTGCGTCGTGCCCGGACCAGACCACCAGCCGCGGCCTGCGATCCGGCAGGGGCGGCGGGGCGGGCGGCCCCTCCGCCACGACCAGGCAGGCGTGCACGTCGCCGGTGGCCCGGTCGCACACCAGGGCCTGCCGGGACGTGCCTTCCCCGCGCGGCCAGGCGCGGCTCTCGCCGACGATGTCGAACGGGCCCGACCGGATCGCGGGATGCGGGGTGCGGGCGTTGACGGTCGCCGGGATCCTGCCCCGTTCCAGCGACAGCAGGACCTTGAGGAGCTCCGCCACACCCGCGGCCGAGGCGAGGTCGCCCACCGCGGACGTCACCGACCCCAGCGGTACCGGCCCTCCGATGACCTCACCGAGCGCGGCCAGTTCCGCGAGGTCCTCGGCCGGGACGCCCGACCCGCGGGCCTCCACGTAGCCGATGGCGTCCGCCTCGACGCCGGCCGCGTCCAGCGCTTCGGCGGCGCACCGGGAGGACCCGGCCGGATCGTGCGACGTGGCGCCGCCGCGGACGACGCCGAGAACGCGGGCGCCGTCCAGGATCGCCTCCGAGAGGCGCCGCAGCACCACGACCCCGGCGCCGCTGCCGGGGACCGTCCCCGCGCCACGGGCGTCGAAGGGGCGGCACCGGCCGTCGGGCGCGTACCGCGAGCCCGGCGCCCACCGGTAGCCGTGACCGTAGGGCATGCGGATGTGGCCGCCGCCCGCGACGGCGATGTCGCAGTCGCCCGACCGCAGTGCCTCGCACGCCAGATGCACGGCCGCCAGGGACCCGGTCGAGATGCCGACGCAGGGCCCCCGCAGCCCGAGCATCGCCGCCACGGAGGCGGCCGGGTCGGGTCCCGGTGAATCGTCGCGCAGGTTCAGGTCCCGGTAGCGGCCCGCGCCGGAGGCCGCGAACACCCCCGTGTGCCCGCCCATCGCCGAGACGTCCAGGCCGGCGCCTTCGAGGGCGGAATGCGCCAGTTCGGTGAGGACCCGCGCCTGCGGGTCGCAGCGCCGCGCCTCCTCGTCCGTCAGGCCGAAGAACGCGGCGTCGAACCCGGCGGCGTCCGGCATGAGCGCCGCCGCCCGCACGTAGGACGGATCGGCCAGTTCCTCCGGGCTCACCCCGGCGCGCAGCAGGTCGCCGTCGGCCAGTGCGGTCACGGCCTCGCGCTCGCCGCTCAGCCCGTCCCAGAACTCCCCCAGCCCGGGGGCGCCGGGCAGCCGGCAGGCCGCGCCCACCACGGCGATCGGTTCCGGCACATGATCGTCCATGGTCCCCGCCCTCAGCGTGCGTCCCCGCGGCGGCTCCGCGACCGCACCCGTTGCGACGACGGCGCCCGCCTGCGCCGCGCCGCCGCGTCGCCGCGCCGCGGGGCGTCCGGCCGTCCCGCCGTGGCGCCCACGAACCCGAGCAGCGCCGCCAGATTGGGATTGGCGAACAGCTCGGTGATCGGGAACTCCAGGCCCAGCCGTTCGGTGATCCGGTCGTGCATCTCGACCAGGGCGAGCGAGTCCATCCCCGCCTCGAAGAAGTTCTCCTCCGGCAGGGCGGGACGCCCCAGTGCCTCGGCGACCATCTGCGAGATCACGGCGGCCAGGTCGCTCACTTCAGGCATCCCGGATCTCCTTCGCGGTTCCGACGAGGGTAACGGTACCGACCAGAAGATCTTTTCCGGGAGTCTTCCGCGGTAACACCTCGATGTCACCGGTGGGACGTGAGACCGGGCCCGGCGTCCTTGCTGGACGCCGGGCCCGGGGGGGCCGAGGCGGGCCGCCATCGGCGAGGCGGGATCGTGATGGCGGTGGCCCCGGCCGGGGGGCGCTACCGGACGGGGAGGCCGGTGACGGTGCGGCCGATGACCAGGCGCTGGATCTCGCTGGTGCCCTCGAAGATCGTGAAGATCTTGGCGTCCCGGTGCATCCGCTCGACCGGGTACTCGCGGGTGTAGCCGTTGCCGCCGAGGATCTGGATGGCCTCCTCGGTGACGTTCACCGCCATCTCGCTCGCCATCAGCTTGGCCATCGAGCCCTCGGCGTTGTCGAAGTCCTTGCCGGTGCGGGCCATCCACCCGGCGCGCCACACCATCAGCCGGGCCGCGTCCAGCCGGCACTTCATGTCGGCGAGCTTGAACGCGACGGCCTGGAAGTCGCCGATCTTCTTGCCGAACTGCTCGCGCTCCTGCGCGTACTGCAGCGCGTAGTCGTAGGCTGCACGGCCGACGCCGAGCGCCATCGCGCCGACCGACGGGCGGGTGGTCTCGAACGTCTTCAGCGCGGCCTGGCCCTTGGAGCGCTTGCCCTCGCGGGTCCGCGCGATGCGCTCGTCGAACTTGTCCTTGCCGCCGATGATGAGGTGGCTCGGGATGCGCACGTCCTCGAGGATGACCTCGGCGGTGTGCGAGGCGCGGATGCCGTGCTTCTTGAACTTCTGGCCCTGCCGCAGCCCCGGGGTGTTCGGCGGGACGATGAAGCTGCCCTGGCCGCGGCTGCCGAGGTCGGGGTGCACGGACGCCACGATGATGTGGACGTCGGCGATGCCGCCGTTGGTGGCCCAGGTCTTGGTGCCGTTCAGCACCCACTCGTCCTTCGCCTCGTCGAAGACGGCGCGGGCGCGGATGGCGCCGACGTCGCTGCCGGCGTCGGGCTCGGAGGCGCAGAACGCGCCGAGCTTGACGTCGTCGGGGGTGCCGAACATCTGCGGCACCCACTCGGCGGCCTGCTCCTGGGTACCGACGGCGGCGACCGACGCGGCGGCGAGACCGGTGCCGACGATGGAGAGCCCGATGCCCGCGTCGCCCCAGAAGATCTCCTCGAACGCCACCGGGATGCCGAGCCCGGTCGGCTCCAGCCACTGGGTGGCGAAGAAGTCCAGCGAGTAGAGACCGACCTTGGACGCCTCCTGGATCAGCGGCCAGGGCGTCTCTTCGCGTTCGTCCCACTCCTCGGCCGCGGGACGGATGATGTCCCTGGCGAACTCGTGCACCCAGTCCCTGACCTGGCGAACGTCCTCACTGGGCTCCAGCGAGAACGGTGTCGGCTCCGCGCTCGTCATGATTAATAGACCCTCTCTCCAATATCGTGTTACCAACGGTAGCACCATCTGACGTTACCGTGGGTAACACCGTGGCGTGAGTCACAGCGCGAGGGCGGCCCCCCGGCCGAGGGCTACCTGCGGCCGGGCGAGAACGACCGCGCGGCGGCATAGCCGGAGACCTCGATCATCGGGGGCCGCTCCCCCACCGCCACGTCGGTGGTCCGGGCGTCGTGCCCGTCCGGGCCGCGGCGGAACCGCGTCAGCGCGGTCGCCGGGGCCTCCAGGGGCATCATCCGGCCGTGCCGCTCCAGCCGCGACCAGGCCGTCAGCATGATCTGCCCCGACATCGCGCCGAGCGCCTCGGTCGACTGGTGCGCGTGCACCCTCCGGCCGAGATCGACCTGCGCGATCGCGTCCAGCCCGGAGTCCTGGTAGACGTCGAGCAGGAGGCCGAGCTCCACGCCGTAGCCGGTGACGAACGGCAGCCGCTCCAGCAGCGCGCGGCGTCCCGCGTACTCGCCGCCGAGCGGCTGCATGACGCCGGCGAGCATCGGCCAGTGCAGGTTGATCAGGGGGCGCGCGACCAGCTCGGTCACCCGGCCCCCGCCGCCCTCGACGCGCCGGTCGCCGTCGACGAGAGGGCGGTCATAGCAGCCCTTGACGTAGCCGACGGACGGGTCGGTCAGCAGCGGCCCGAGCAGCCCGGTCACGTAGGAGGAGGTGAACTCGCGCAGGTCGGCGTCGACGAACACGATCAGGTCGCCGGACGTCGCGGCCAGGGACTTCCACAGCGCCTCGCCCTTGCCGGACATGCGGCCCTGGCCGGGCAGGACGGCGTCCTGGGCGACCACCTCGGCGCCCGCGGCGGCGGCCACGGCGGCGGTCCTGTCCCCGGAGCGGGAGTCGACCACCACGATCTCGTCCACCAGCGGCATCCGCTCGACGAGGTCGGTGCGGACGGCCGCCACGATCGCGCCGACCGTCGCCTCCTCGTCGCGCGCGGGCAGCACGACGCTGATCCTGGCGTCACCCTTGGCGGCGAGCAGCCGGCGCGGCGCCCAGTCCGCCGCCGCGCTGGTGCGGCGGCGCAACCACGAAGCGACCTCAGGCAGCACGCGCTCTCCCTCCGTGCGGACCGTCCCGGACGGACGTCCGGACGGGACGTCCCGGACCGGGCGTCCCCCTCACCTACAGGAAACGCCAGATCCTCCCAGATCATTCACCGTTGGCACGGGACAAGGCGGACCGACCCGAAGAGTTAACACGAGCACAACACGCCGGTCATTCGGCGGCGTGCTTGTCCAGGAACTCGTAGACGTCGGCGTCGTCCACGCCGGGGAAGGCGCCGGGCGGGAGGACGGACAGGACGTGCGAGTGCGCACGGGCGGACGGCCAGGCCATACCCTCCCACCGGTCCGAGAGCGCCTTCGGGGGCCGCTGGCAGCAGTCGCCGTCCGGGCAGGACGACTTGCGGCGCCGGGTCGTCTCCCGGCCGCGGAACCAGCGCGAGTCCTCGAACCGCACGCCCAGCGTGATCGCGAAGTCGCGCTCATGGCTGGGGTCTATGTGCGACAGGCACCAGTACGTGCCCTTGGGGGTGTCGGTGTACTGGTAGTAGACCGAGAAGCGGTCCTCGGCGCCGAACACGTGCCGCCCGGCCCAGTCGCGGCACATCCGCTGACCCTCGATCGCGCCGTCCTCGTCCTGCGGGAACGCGAGGCCGTCGTTGGCGTACGCCTTGTAGATGGTGCCGTTCTCGTCGTTCTTGGTGAAGTGGAGCTGCAGGTCCAGATGGTGGGTCGCGACGTTGGTGAAGCGGTGCGCGGCCATCTCGTAGGAGACGGAGAAGACGTCCGCGAGGTCCTCCACCGACAGCTCGCGCGCCGCCTTCGCCTCCTGCAGGAACGGGACGACGCTGCGCTCGGGCATCAGGATCGCGGCGCCGAAGTAGTTGGCCTCGACGCGCTGGCGCAGGAAGTCGGCGAAGTCGCGCGGCTGGTCGTGGTCGAGCGCGATGTGCCCGAGGGTCTGCAGCAGGATCGTCCGCGGCGTGTGCATGCCGAGCTGCTCGCGCTCCAGGTAGATCCGCCGGTTGCGCAGGTCGGTGATGGACCGGACGGAGCGCGGCAGGTCCTGGACGTACTGCAGGCTGAAGCCGAAGTGGCCGACGAGCGTCATCAGCAGGCCCTGCGACACCGCGCCGCGCCGGTAGCCGACGGAGTCGAGTGTCTGCGAGGCGATCGCCTCGATCTCGGCGAAGTGGTTGCCGCGCTCGTGCATCTGGCGGCGCAGTTCGGCGTTGGCCTTGCGCGCCTCCTCCGGGCTCGCGGTCGGCTTGGTCCGGCTGCGCTTCAGCTCGCCGTACAGCGCGAGGATGTGCTCGATCACCTCGTTCGGCATCCGCTTGCCGACCTTGAGGTGCGACAGCCCGAGCGTCCGGTAGAGCGGGTCGCGCTGCGCCTCCTCCAGCTGGATCTCCAGCTGGGCGCGCCGGCTGGGCGGCTGGCGCCGCAGCAGCTCCTCCACCGGGCACTCCAGCGCGGCGGCGAGGGCCTGCAGCAGCGACAGCTTGGGCTCGCGCCGCCCGTTCTCCAGCAGCGACAGCTGGGACGGGGCGCGGCCCACGCGCTCGCCGAGCTCCGACAGCGTCAAGCCACGGCCGCGCCGCAGATGGCGGAGCCGCTGCCCGAAGGTGACGAGATCTACGTCACTCGTCAAGTTGAGGGGTTCTTCTGGCCGCAAGGTCGTCACGGCTTGATAGTACCGGAAATTTCGCAGTTCTTCTGTTACTTGCGAGTTCATTAAGGGGTTGCAGCCGGGGCATAGTCGAGCCAAGCACCCAGGGGACGACACGGAAGGGCGAGACGATGAGTGATAGTCGCCTCAAGGGCGCAGCCGAAGAGCTGCAGCGACAGTGGGAGACCGACCCTCGCTGGAAGGACGTCGAGCGGACCTACTCGGCCGAGGACGTCGTGCGGATCCGCGGCTCGGTCCAGGAGGAGCACACCCTCGCGCGCCTCGGCGCCGAGCGCCTGTGGAGCCTCCTGCACGAGGAGGACTACGTCCACTCCCTCGGCGCGCTGACCGGGCTGCAGGCCGTCCAGCAGGTGAAGGCCGGCCTCAAGGCCATCTACCTGTCGGGCTGGCAGGTCGCCGCCGACGCCAACCTGGCGGGCCAGACCTACCCGGACCAGAGCATCTACCCGGCGAACTCGGTCCCGGCCGTCGTCCGCCGCATCAACAACGCGCTCCTGCGCGCCGACCAGGTCCAGTGGGCCGAGGGCCAGGGCGACACGCACTTCCTCGCCCCGATCGTGGCCGACGCCGAGGCCGGCTTCGGCGGCGTGCTGAACGCCTTCGAGCTGATGAAGGGCATGATCGCCGCAGGCGCCGCGGGCGTGCACTGGGAGGACCAGCTGGCCTCCGAGAAGAAGTGCGGCCACCTCGGCGGCAAGGTGCTGATCCCGACCTCGCAGCACGTCAAGACGCTGAACACCGCCCGCCTCGCGGCCGACATCTCCAACGTGCCCTCCCTGATCATCGCGCGGACCGACGCCGAGGCCGCGACCCTGATCACGACGGACGTGGACGAGCGCGACCGCGAGTTCATCACCGGCGAGCGCACCGCCGAGGGCTTCTACCGGGTCCGCAACGGCATCGAGCCCTGCATCGCCCGCGCCAAGGCCTACGCGCCGCACTCCGACCTGATCTGGATGGAGACCGGCACCCCGGACCTGGAAGTGGCCCGCAAGTTCGCCGAGGCCGTCAAGGCCGAGTACCCGGACCAGATGCTGGCCTACAACTGCTCGCCGTCCTTCAACTGGAAGGCGCACCTGGACGACGCGACCATCGCCAAGTTCCAGCGCGAGCTCGGCCACATGGGCTTCAAGTTCCAGTTCATCACCCTGGCCGGTTTCCACGCGCTCAACTACGGCATGTTCGACCTGGCCCACGGCTACGCCCGCGACGGCATGACCGCCTACGTCGACCTGCAGGAGCGCGAGTTCGCGGCGGCCGAGAAGGGCTTCACCGCGGTCAAGCACCAGCGCGAGGCCGGCACCGGCTACTTCGACATGGTCAGCACCGCGATCAGCCCGGACTCGTCGACCACGGCGCTGAAGGGCTCGACGGAAGAGGGCCAGTTCCACTGAGCCGGCTCCACCTTCCGGTCTGATCCCCAGGACCCCGGAGGCCCCCGCGTCCCTACACCCGCGGGGGCCTTCTGGCGTCCTCACCCGGGACGGCACGGGTTCTGTGCGAAATTACGTGGTGAGGCGCCGCCCGCGTGCCTAGGCTCCCGGCAAGTGGGCGTTCTTCCATGGGTGTGGTGGTACGGCTTCCGCCGCCACACGGCGTATCCGCTCGGTTCCCTCACCGAATCGGTGACCAACACCGCCTTCGGCTTCATGCGGGCGTACGTCCTGCTCGCGCTCTGGGAGGTGCGTCCCTCCCTCGGCGGCTACGACGCCGCCGACGCCGTCACCTTCTGCTTCATCACCCAGGCGCTGATCGGCCCCGTCCAGATCTTCGGCGGGATGGACCTCACCGAGCGCATCCGCAACGGCGACGTGGCGATCGACCTGCACCGGCCCGTCGGACTGCAGGGCTGGTGGCTCGCCGACGACCTCGGCCGCGCGGCCGCCTCGCTGCTCCTGCGCGGCGGCCCGCCGCTGGTGGCCGGGGCGATGGTCTTCCCGTTCCGCTGGCCGGGACCGGAGGGCCTCGCCGCTTTCGCGGTGGCGCTGCCGCTGGCCGTGATGGTGGGCTTCGGGCTGCGCTACCTGGTCGCGCTGGGGATGTTCTGGCTGCACGACGACCGCGGCCTGCACGCCGTCACGCTCGTGATGTCCCTGTTCTTCTCCGGGATGATCCTGCCGCTGGTCGTGTTCCCGGGGGCGCTCGGCACGGTCGCGCAGGCGCTGCCGTGGTCGGCGCAGATCCAGGTGCCCGCGGACGTGTTCCTCGGCCGCCACACCGGCGCCGGGCTGATCGGCGCACTGGCCTTCCAGGCGGCGTGGGCCGCGGCGCTGCTCGGGGCCGGCGCGCTGCTGACACGGGCGGCCCGGCGCAAGCTGGTGGTGCACGGTGGGTGACACGCCGGCCGGGGCCGTCCGCATGTACGGGCTGCTCGCCTGGACGTGGATCCGGGCGGCGGCCCAGTACCCGGTGTCGATGGTGCTGCTGGCGCTCGCCACGGCGGTCGTCACCGGGCTGGACGCCGCCGCGATCGGGCTGCTGTTCTCCCAGGCCCCGCGCATCGCCGGGTTCGGCGCCTCGGAGGTGCTGTTCCTGTACGGGACGTCGGCGCTGTCGTTCGGGATCTCCGACATCCTGCTCGGCACCACCGAGCGGCTGGGCCAGCATGTGCGGCAGGGGACGCTGGACGCGATGCTGGTGCGTCCGGTCAGCCCGCTCGTCCAGGTCGCGACGGAGGACTTCTCGCCCCGGCGCTTCGGCAAGCTGGTCCCCGCGGTGGCGGTGCTCGCGTTCGCGCTGAGCCGGGTGGAGGTGGCCTGGACGCCGGGCCGGGCGGCGATGGTCCCGGTCATGGTGCTGTCCGGGACGGTGATCTTCGCGGCGCTGTGGGTGCTGGCGGGCGCGGTGCAGTTCGTGCTGATCGACAGCCACGGCGCGAGCAAGTCCGTCACCTACGGGGGCGCCTTCCTGACGCAGTACCCGATGACCATGTTCGGGCGGGACTTCGTCCGCGGCGTGACGTTCGTCGTGCCGCTGGCGTTCGTGAACTGGCAGCCCGCGCTGTACGTCCTCGACCGCCGCGACCCGCTCGGGCTGCCGGACGCGGCGCGGTTCGCGTCCCCGGCGGTGGCGGCCGTACTGTGCGCGGCCGCGGCGCTGGCGTGGCGGGCGGGGATGCGGCGCTACCGATCGACAGGGAGCTGATGCGGGTGCCGATGATCGAGGCCGGGAACCTCGTCAAGTCCTTCACCATCCGCAAGCGGGCGGCCGTCCTGCGGCGGTCGCGCACGACCCTGCGCGCCGTGGACGGGGTGTCGTTCACCGTCGAGCCCGGCGAGTTCGTCGGCTACCTCGGCCCGAACGGCGCCGGGAAGTCCACGACGATCAAGATGCTGACCGGCATCCTCACCGCGTCGTCCGGCGAGCTGCGGGTGTGCGGGCTGGACCCGTCGCGGCGGCGCACGTCGCTCGCGCGCCGGATCGGCGTGGTGTTCGGGCAGCGGACGACGCTGTGGTGGGACCTGCCGCTGCGCGACAGCCTGGCCCTCGTCCGGCGGCTCTACCGGGTCGAGGCGGCCGCGCACCGGGTGCGGCTCGCCGAGCTGACCGCGCTGCTGGAGCTGGAGCCGTTCCTGGACATCCCTGTCCGCCAGCTCAGCCTCGGCCAGCGGATGCGCGGCGACCTGGCCGCGGCCCTCCTGCACGATCCCGAGCTGCTGGTGCTGGACGAGCCGACGATCGGCCTGGACGTGGTGAGCAAGGCGACCGTCCGCGACTTCCTGGAGCGGGTCAACGCCGAGCGGGGCACCACGATTCTGCTGACCACGCACGACCTCGGCGACATCGAACGGCTCTGCCGCCGCGTCATGATCATCGACCATGGGCGGCTGGCCTACGACGGCGGGCTGGACGAGCTGCGCCGGACCGTGGACGCCGACCGGCTGCTGATCGTCGAGCTGGCGCGGCCGAGCCCGCCGATCAGGCTGGACGGGATCGAGGCGGAGCGGGTGGAGGGGCCCCGGCAGTGGCTGCGGCTGCCGAACGCGGTGAACGCCGCGGCGGTCGTGGCCGAACTGGCGCGGGGCCACGAGATACGCGACATCTCGCTGCGGGAGGCGGGCATCGAGGAGGTCCTCGCCGGGCTCTACCGTGGCGAGCACGCATACCGGCATCCCGGCCGCCCGGTCGCGCCCTAGCCATGTCCGTCGGCCCGTGTCCGGTGGCCCGTGTCCGGTGGGCCCGTGTCCGGCGGGTCAGGGCTCGTTTCTCGAGGTCCGGCGTTCCAGGGCGGTGTAGAAGTCGATGTCGGCGGCGTCCTCGTCGCGGTGGGGACTCCAGCGGCGCGGCGCCCAGCTCGGCATCAGCAGCGCGAGCCCCATCATGCCGAACACGCCCGAGCCGAGCAGCATGCGCAGCCCGAAGTCCATGTCGCCGGCCGGCGGCACCTTGCCCGGCAGGTCGAGGACGCGGTCCGGGTCGATCAGGAAGTAGGCCGAGAAGCCGAGCAGCGCCAGCGCCGGGATGAGCGAGACCAGCGGCGACGCCCACCGCGCAACGATGATCACGCCCATCACCAGGCCCACGGCGGCGAGGAGGGCGAACGCCCCGTAGATGCGGGTGCGATCGGTGATCTCCTGCCCGGTGCCGTCGAAGGACTGGCCGGCCTGGACGTAGCCCCATGCGGCGCCGTACACCAGAGCGGGTGTCAGCAGGACGCCGAGGACGAAGCCGAACGCATGGCGCACCGCGCATCACATCCATTCGCACGCGCCCACCGGGCGCGGGAGGTTCCGTAGCGCCTCAATCAGAACATGCACATCGGGCATGGCGCAGTAAATCCGTACTGATAACCGAGAGTGGCGATCTTCCGCTGGTGACACGGTACGGGGCGCTGACCACCACGTGGTCGATCTGTGGTGTTTCGTTTTAAGTGTCCTGCTGCGGGCATCGGCGTTCCATTCGATCCGACGCACGTTGGAGGAAACAATGTCGACCGCGATATGGGTCGTCATCGCCGTTGTCGTCGTCGCCGCGCTGATCGCGGCCGTGTTCCTCGCCCGGACCCGGGCGCGGACGCAGCGGCTGAGGCGGCGATTCGGCCCCGAATACGACCGGACGCTGGAGAGCGAGGGCGGCCGCACGGCCGCCGAGCGCGAGCTGCGCTCCCGCGAGCAGCGCCATGACGAACTCGAACTGCACGATCTCGACCCGCGGCGGCGCGAGCAGTACCGCGAACAGTGGGTCCGAGTCCAGGAGCGCTTCGTCGACACCCCGGAGGCGGCGGTCGAGCAGGCCGACGGCCTCGTCACCGTGGTGATGGGCGAGCGCGGCTACCCGACGCACGGGTTCGAGGACAAGGTCGCCCACCTGTCGGTGGAGCACGGCCGCACGATGGAGCACTACCGCAGCGCCCACGCGATCAGCGGCCGGGCGGCGGACAAGCAGGCCTCCACCGAGGACCTGCGGCAGGCCATGGTGCACTACCGCGCCCTGTTCGACGAGCTGCTGTCCGCCCCCGGCGAGCGGCCGCCCGCCGGCGGGACGGGTGCGGCCGCCCCGGCGGCGACCGCCGGACCGGCCGGGCACCGCGACGACCAGGCACCGAGGAGCTGACCCCCGATGGAGCACAGGCGACCCGACGACATGGCGCCGGGCACCGGCGCCGGGTTCACCGCCGACGAGCGCGCCCGGGCGGCCGGGACGGCCGATCCCGGCGTGGCCGGTGACACCCGCGTCGCCGGGACGGCACCGGGGCAACCCGTCATGGACGCGCCCGAACCCGTCCCCGACACCGCACCCGATCCGATCCCCGCGGCGGGCGGCGACCGCGGGAGGGTGGCCGCCGCCGTCCCGGATCCGGCTCCCGCCGGGACCCCGGCGAAGCTGCTCGATCCGGCGGAGTCCGAGCGGTTGAGGGAACGCTGGCGCGAGGTGCAGTCCGCGTTCGTCGACGACCCCGGCCGGTCCGTGCGCAAGGCGGACGACCTCGCGTCCGAGGCCGTCGACGCGCTCGGGCGCGCGATCGCCGAGCACCGGCGGACGCTCTCGGACGGGCTGAAGCACCGGGAGCGCGCCGACACCGAGCAGCTCCGGCTGGCGCTGCGCGGCTACCGCGACCTCCTGGACCGCATCTTCGCCGCCTGAGCGGCGCCCGGTCCGAGCGCCGGCGATGGGCGCCGGACCGGCCAGGGACCTGGCGTCCCGTCGCGCGCCCGTCTCGTCAAAACGGCCGGCGAGGGTGAATACTGAATGCCGTTCGGTAATCCCGTGAGCGGAGGATCAACGGTGTCCGAGAAATTCTCCATGACCATCGACGGCCAGGCCGTGGACGCGCCCGCGACCTTCGGTGTGATCGACCCGGCGACCGGGGAGGTGGCCGAGCAGGCGCCCGATGCCTCCCGGGAGCAGCTGGACGCGGCGATGGCGTCGGCGCAGGCCGCCTACGCGGAGTGGCGCCGCGACGAGTCCGTACGGCGCAAGGCGCTGCTCGCGGCGGCCGACCTCATGTTCGCCAGGTCGGAGGAGATCGGCCGCATCCTGACCCTGGAGCAGGGCAAGCCGCTGGCCGACGCGACCATGGAGGTCGTCGGCGCCGGCGTGTGGCTGAAGTACTTCGCCGAGCTGGAACTGCCCCGCGAGGTCATCCAGGACGACGACAACGCGCTGGTCGAGGTCGTCCGCCGCCCGATGGGCGTCGTCGCCGCGATCACCCCGTGGAACTTCCCGCTGCTGCTGGGGATCTGGAAGCTCGCCCCGGCGCTGCTCGCGGGCAACACGATGGTGCTCAAGCCGTCGCCGTTCACCCCGCTGTCCAGCCTCAAGCTCGGTGAGGTGCTCCGCGACGTCCTGCCGCCCGGCGTGCTGAACGTCGTCACCGGCGGCGACGAGCTCGGCGCCTGGATGACCTCGCACGACGTCCCCCGCAAGATCAGCTTCACCGGCAGCGTCGCCACCGGCAAGCGGGTCGCCGCGGCCGCGGCGCCCGACCTCAAGCGCGTCACGCTGGAACTCGGCGGCAACGACCCGGCGATCGTGCTGGACGACGCCGACCCGGCCGCCATCGCCGACAGGGTCTTCGGCGGCGCGTTCCAGAACAACGGGCAGGTCTGCTCGGCGATCAAGCGCGTGTACGTCCCGGACGCCCTCTACGGCGACGTGGTGGACGCCCTCGCCGAGCGGGCGAAGGCCGCCAGGGTCGGCAACGGCATGGAGGAGGGCGTCCAGTACGGGCCGATCAACAACAGGGCGCAGTTCGAGCGGGTGAGCGAGCTGGTCGCCGACGCGCTCGCCGGCGGCGCCCGGGCGGCGGCGGGCGGCAAGCCCATCGACGGGCCGGGCTACTTCTTCGAGCCCACGATCCTCGCCGACATCGAGGACGGCGCCCGCATCGTGGACGAGGAGCAGTTCGGCCCCGCGCTGCCGATCGTGAAGTACACCGACGTCGAGCAGGCCCTCGCCCGCGCCAACGGCACCCACTTCGGGCTGTCCGGCTCGGTGTGGGGCGCCGACGCCGACCGGGCCGCCGAGATCGCCGGGCGGCTGGAGTGCGGCACCGCCTGGGTCAACACGCACCTGGCGCTCGCCCCGAACCAGCCGTTCGGCGGGTTCAAGTGGAGCGGCATCGGCGTCGAGAACGGCCCCTGGGGCCTGTACGGGTTCACCGAGATGCAGGTCGTCCACCGCTCCAAGCACTGACCGGCCCATCCGGCGGGGGCCCGGCGCCGGGACGCCGGGCCCCTACCCGTTTCCGCCCCGTCTCGCATCTGCGAGAGGTCACGACTTCGAGGCCCGAAAGTGACATGGCCACTACTGGCGGTCGGCCACCGCGATGGCACACTTTCTGGGGCGGGGGTCGTGCCACCGCACCGCCGACCGTGGAGGCCCGGATGCAGACCTGGGACGTCATGCGCCAAGACGACATCGGCAACACGTTCCACGTGGCCGCGCACGACTCGCGGATCTCGGCGCTGGCGCAGATCCTGGTCTTCGAGAGCGGCGTCCGGCACAGGCAGGAGTACTGGGTCGAGGGCCCGCCCGGGCCCGCCGTCCGCACCAACCGCGACCTGTACCTGGTGTTCCTGCAACTGGGGCAGGAGGCCAGGGCGGCGTCCTGGTCGCTGTCGGGGTTCCTGCGGGCGCTCTGGAAGGTCAGCGCCCCGCTCGCCGACCGGCCGCGGCTGGAGCCCGACGACGTGGCGGCGATGTTCGCCGCGGCGTCCATCACCCCGCCCGTCGACTTCGACCCGGCGTGGAGCGGCAAGGACCTGTCCCTGCCCGGCGACGAGCCGGACGGGTACGCCGACTGGGAACGGGTGCTGCTCTCCCAGATCGCCGATCTCGAGGACTTCCTGACCACTCCCCCGGGCCCGCAGGCCAGGTTCGGCGTGGACGCGCCCCGCCCGCCGGGCTCCGGCGCCCGCGCCACCCCGGCCCGCTGGTACAACTTCGACCCCGCGACCTACCTGGAGTGCGCCGTCGCGGGAAGCCTCGGCGGCTGGGACGCCGCCGACGGCGCCCGCGTGCCGCTGCCCACCCGGCCCGGGGAGCCGCCGGCCCGCTCCTACGTCCGCACGATCACCACCATGACGTGGGACGACCTGGCCCGCATCGCCGTGTGCGGCCAGATGTACGAGTAGCCGGATCCGTCGGGCCCGTCTGGTAGGACTGGGAACATGAGCGACAGGCCGGTCCAGTTCAGCGACCGGGACGGCTGGTGGCTGGCGCGGGCGCGGCCGCATCCCGCGCTGCGCCCCTTCCTGGGCTCCTACGACGGCTACTGGGAGACCGTCGCCGTCCCGACCCGGACGCGCACCCTGCCGACCCGCACCGCCGTCGTGATCATCAACCTGGGGCCGCCGCTCTACCTGGAGGTCCCCGACTCCGGCGTCCGCAGCCGCGAGTACGGGTCGTTCGTCGCCGGGATGCACGACGGGCACGGCATGTACGTCAGCCCCGGCGGGCAGCGCGGCATCCAGCTCGACGTGACCCCGCTCGGCGCGTACACGCTGTTCGGCGTCCCGATGGCCCGCCTGACCAACGCCGCCGTCGACCTGCCCGACCTGCTCGGCCGCGGCGCGTACGCCCTCGTCGAGCGGCTCGGCGCCGCCGCGTCCTGGGGCGAGCGGTTCGACGTCCTCGACGGCTTCCTGCTGCGCCGCCTGGAGGCCGGTCCCGTTCCCGACCCGGAGGTCACCAGGGCGTGGCGGCTGCTGAACGGCGACCTCGCGGTGACCGTCGCCGACATCGCCGCCGACGTCGGCTGGAGCCGCAAGCATCTGACGCACCGGTTCCGCGAGCAGGCCGGCCTGCCGCCCAAGGTGATGGCGCGGGTGCTGCGCTTCCAGCGAGCCGTCGAGGTGCTGGCCGGCGGTGCCGGGTTCGCCGAGGCCGCGTTCGCCTGCGGCTACTACGACCAGGCCCACCTGAACCGCGAGTTCCGCGCGCTCTCGGGGTGCACCCCCACCGAGCTCATCGGCGGGCGGCTGGAGCAGCAGCGCGTCAGCACCCTCGCCGAACCCGCCTGACGGGCGCCGCGGGGGGTGGCCGCGGCCCCCGGCGGAGGAGGGTCGGGCGCCGCCGGGGGGGGACGGCTCCTCCTACTGCTGGCGCACTCCCCCGCCGAGGTTCATCACGATCACGCCCACCACGATGATCGCCGCACCGGTGATCGTCACCGGTTTGACCGGCTCCTTGAACAGCACCACGCCGCCGGCGAACGCCCCGACCGTGCCGAGCGCGGACCAGATCGCATAGACGGGACCGACGTTCAGCGACACCAGCGCCTTGGCCATGAACACGAACGAGATCAGGTATCCGGCCACCACCACGATGGACGGCACGAGCCTCGTGAACCCCTCCGAGGCGCGCATCGCCAGCGTCGCCGTGACCTCGAACGCGATCGCGAAGGCGAGCAGCACGAACGGCATCAGCGGCTCTCACCGTGCTCGGCGGCGACCGCCTCGAAGACCCTCATGTCCGCTTCGAACTGCGTGCCGGGACGCGGCCAGTGCAGCGCTATCTCGGTGATGCCGAGTTCCGCGTAGCGGCCCGCCAGGTCGGCGAACGAGCCGGGCGAGTCCAGCCACGGCTCCCCGCTGAACCCCGTCATCAGGATGCGGTCGTCGATCCTGCGGCCCTCCGCCTCGCAGGCCGCGTCGAGCGCCGCCAGCCGGGAGCGCACGACGTCCTGCGGCTCCCTGCCCTCGGCGTGGCCGCCGGTCACCCACCCGGTGCCGTACCTGGCGGCGACCCGCATGCCCCGCGGCCCGTCCCCGGCGATCACGAACGGCACGCGCGGACGCTGCACGCAGCCCGGCTCAGAGACGACCTCCCGGGCCGTGTAGTACGTCCCCTCGAACGTCGTCTCCGGCCCCCGCAGGAGCAGGTCGAGCAGCTCGACCCACTCGGCGAACCGGGAGGCGCGCTCGCCCGGCGTCCACGCGTCCCCGCCGAGGACGCCGGCGTCGGAGGTGCGTCTGACGCCGCCCGACCCGATGGCCACCGACAGCCGCCCGCCGCTCACATGGTCGATCGTCTTGATCGCGTGCGCGGTGGGCACGGGATGGCGGAAGTTCGGCGAGGTGACCAGTGTGCCGAGCCGGACCCGGGAGGTGACCGCGGCCGCCGCGGCGAGCGTCGTGTAGGCGTCGTACCAGGGCGTCGCGCCGCGCCACGCGAGATGGTCGTACACCCAGGCGTGCCGGAACCCGAGATCCTCGGCGCGCCGCCACAGTTCCCCGGCCTCCGGCCAGGACCGCATCGGCCACATCACCGTACCGATCCTCGGTGTGCCGGTCACCGGCCCCTCCCCTCTCCCCGACTCCCCGGGACGTCCCCCGGGCTGATCACACCGTCCCAATAGATCACGACCGGGCCTGCGCGAGCCAGCGGTGCAGCGCCCACCACCAGTTCGCGGCGCGGGACACCGCCGCCCCCGACGACGGGTCCAGCAGCGGCCGCCCCGTCAGCTCCTGCAGGCGCCGGATACGGTACTTGACCGTGTTGCCGTGGACGTGGAGGACGGCGGCGGTCGGCTCGATCCGCCCGCCGTGGTCGAGGTAGGCGAGCCCGGTCTCGGCCAGTTCGACATGGAACGGGTCGTCGGGGTCGAGACCGGCCGGCAGCGCGGCGGCGAGCAGCCCGCCGAGTTCCGGTTCCGCGTCGGTGGCGGTGAGCAGCGCGAGGTCGGTGAGCTCCCGCATCCCGGCCAGTCGGGCGGACGCGCCCGCCCGCAGCGCCCGCCGCCCCAGCGCGTACATCGGCGCGATCGCGGTGGGGCGGGCGGGCGGCGCCGCCACCAGGAGCGGACCGGCCGGCCCGCCGGTCGTGCCCCGCGGGTCGGGGAGCCGCTCGACCAGCGCCACGAGCCGCCCGTCGACCAGCCCGCACAGCCCCGGCCCCGCGGCGAGGAGCTCCGCCTCCAGCCGCGCCGCGACCGCCGGGTCGCTGACGTCGGAGACCACGCAGTGGTAGGCGCAGGACGGGTCGAGCGGAGCGAGCACCGGGACGGACTCGCCGTGCAGGAGCTGCCGGAGCATCTGCACGCGGCCCTCCCGCACGGTGCGGGCCATCTCCAGCTCCGCGACCCGGTGCGCGTGGACCATCCGGTGGACGAGCGCCGTGGTGATCTCGTCGATGCGGGTGACGCCGTCGAGCAGCACGGCGTCCGGCACGCCGCTCCGGCGGCCGTCGGCGACGAGCGTCCGGACGAGATGGGCGCGGCCCGCCTGGAAGCCGTCCAGGAACGCCGCGACCGGCACGCCCTGCCGGGCCCGGTCCGAGCCGAGCCGCTCCGCCGCGGCCAGGACGTCCTCGCCGGGCCTGCCGCTCCGCACCGCCGCGAGCACGCCCCGCACGAGCGCGCGGGTGTGCCGCCTGGTCTCCTCCTCGGGCAGCGCGGCCACCATCTCCGACTTGCTCCGCGCGGCGCGGACGGTCGCCTCGATCACCGCCGGATCGTCGGTGCGGTCGGTCAGCAACCGCAGGAACCGGTCGCCCGCACTGGCCTCCATCCCCCCATTCTGCGCCCTGGTTGTCCCGGCCGGACAACCGGCCGTGCAGCATTTGGACGGCCCCGGTCTAGCCGAACCGCCGGACGTTGGTGTTCGGTGGTGCAAACGACCTCAAGGAGTGCTCCGATGTCCGAGGAAGACGAGTTCCTGGAGAAGCTGCCGACCGACTTGATCTTCCGGCTGCCTCCGTCGTTCGACGACGCCGAGGGCGAGCGCCGCCATCGCAAGGAGCGCCTGACCGCCGCGCTGCGCATCTTCGGCAAGTTCGGGTTCGAGGAGGGCGTCGCCGGCCACATCACCGCCCGCGACCCCGAGCGCACCGACCACTTCTGGGTCAACCCGTTCGGCATGTCGTTCAAGCACATCAAGGTCAGCGACCTCATCCTGGTGAACCACCAGGGCCAGGTCGTCGAGGGCCGCTACCCCGTCAACGAGGCGGCGTTCGCGATCCACTCGCAGGTGCACCAGGCCCGGCCGGACGTCGTGGCCGCCGCGCACAGCCACTCCACGCACGGGCGGGCGATCTCCGCGCTCGGCCAGAAGCTGGAGCCGATCACGCAGGACGTCTGCGCGTTCTACCAGGACCACGGCCTGTTCGACGACTACACCGGCGTCGTCACCGACCTGGAGGAGGGCAAGCGCATCGCCGCCGCCCTCGGCGACACCAAGGCCGTCATCCTCCGCAACCACGGCCTGCTCACCGTCGGCGACACCGTGGACGCCGCCGCCTGGTGGTTCATCACCATGGAACGCTCGTGCCAGGTGCAGCTCCTCGCCAAGGCCGCCGGGCAGGTCGTCCCCATCGAACACGACAACGCCGTCCTCACCCACGGGCAGATCGGCAACGACCTCGTCGGCTGGATCAACTACCAGCCCCTCTACGACCAGATCACCCGGGAGCAGCCCGACCTGTTCGAGTGACCCGCGGACCCGGCGCGGGGCGGCGCCGCGCGATCGGTCATCATCGGGGGCATGGACCTGCGTGTTGCGCTGATCGGATACGGCACCGGCGGCTCGGTGTTCCACGCCCCGCTGATCTCGTCGGTGCCGGGAATGCGGCTGGCCGCGGTCGTGACGGGGAACCCGGGCCGGCAGGAGGCCGTCCGCGAGCGGTACCCGGAGGCGGAGGTGCTCGGCAGCGCCGACCGCCTCTGGAGCGCGCCGGAAGGCTATGACCTGGTCGTGGTCACGGCGCCGAACCGGCAGCACGTCCCGCTGGTGCGGTCGGCGCTGACCTCGGGTCTCCCGGTCGTGGTGGACAAGCCGGTGGCGGCCTCGGCGGCGGACGCCCGGTCGCTGGCGGCGCTGAGCGCGGTGCGGGGGCTGCCGGTGTTCCCGTTCCACAACCGGCGCTGGGACGGCGACTACCGGACCGCCCGGCGGCTGATCACCTCGGGCGCCCTCGGCGACGTCCGGCGGCTGGAGTCGCGGTTCGAGCGCTGGCGTCCCGGGGTGAAGGCGGGCTGGAAGGAGAGCACCGACCCCCGCGACGCGGGCGGCATCCTGTTCGACCTCGGCTCCCACCTCATCGACCAGGCGGTCACGCTGTTCGGCCGCCCGGAACGGGTGTACGCCGAGATCGACACGCGCCGCCAGGGCGCGCACACCCCCGACGACGTGTTCGTGGCCCTGGCCCACCCGGGCGGAACCCGCTCCCACCTGTGGATGAGCGCGACGGCCGCGCAGTTCGGCCCGCGGTTCCGGGTGCTCGGAAGCCGCGGGTCCTACACGGTGTCCGGCATGGACCCGCAGGAGGAACAGCTCCGCGGGGGCCTCACTCCCAAAGAACCCGGCTACGGCATCGCACCCCCGGATGCGCACGGCATGCTCGGCGTCCCCGGCGAGGAGGCCGCCGAACCGACCGAGCCCGGTGCCTACCACGACTTCTACGCGGGCGTCGTCCGCGCCCTCCGCGACGGCGCTCCCCCTCCGGTGACCCTCGCCGACGCGATCACCGGCCTGGAGGTCATCGAGGCGGCGGCCCGCTCCGCCGGCGAGAACGCCGTCGCCGCTCTCGACGATCAGTAGCGCAGGTCGGCCAGCACCCCGTAGTGGTCGGACGGGACGACGCCGTCCACGGGCCGCTCGCCGATCAGCTCGCAGCGGACGGGATGGCCGGCGCCGCCCGCGCGCGGCCACGCCGAGAAGACGTAGTCGATCCGCCGGTCGGGCCACAGCACGGGCCTCGTCCAGTGGTTGGCCCGGCTCCAGGTGTGCCCGGCGGTGCCGTCCCCCGCCATCTCCCAGGCGTCGTAGAAGACCACCCCGGGCGCCGCGGCGGCCGCACGCCCGGTCAGCATGCGGATCTCGTCGGAGTCGGGTGCCGCGTTGAAGTCCCCGCACACCACGACCGGCGCGTCGGTCCGCCCCGCCTGGCGGACGAAGCCGCCGAGGGCGCGGACCTGCTCCTGGCGCTGCGCGCTGTGGCCGAGCTTCCACCCGAGGACGGTGCCGAAGACGTGCACGGGGCCGCGCGGCCCTTCCGCCCTGGCGTGCAGGGCGTGGCCGGAGTCGAACTGGTCCTGCTGGAAGCCGAGCTGCTGGCGTCCGACCTGGCCGAGGGGCCAGCGGGACAGCAGCGCGATCCCCGACCTGCCCGGTCCGGCGGCGGACGGGGCGCCGCGGAACACGGTGTGCGGCAGGCCGAGCGCCTCCGCGAGCCGGTCGGCCTGCGCCTCGTCGTCGTCCTCCCACGCCTCGGCCAGGACGACGATGTCGGGCTCGGCGTCCCGGAGGGTCGCGATGATCGCCGCCTCGCGTTCGCGCCAGGGGCCGTGGCGGTCCCAGACGTTCCAGGTGGCGACCCGGACCGTGGTCTCGATCTGCGGGCCGTACGGCTGCTCGATGTCATAAGGCATGACGCGAGCGTCTCAGTGCGTGCGCCGGGCCGCCAGGATCGCGGCCGGGGATCAGAGGACGGAGACGTGGATGTGGTCGTAGTGGTTCTGCGTGATGCTTCCGCGGTCCTCCATCTGGCGCCAGCCGCCGCTGCTGCGGAAGTCGTAGATGCGCTGCTTCCAGATGATGTACTTGAGGCCCATCCGCGAGGCGTTGTTGATCAGGTACTGGGCGACACTGTCGCCGTGCGCCTGGGCGGAGGCGCTCGGCATACTGCCGCCGGTGCTCTCCATGAAGTCGCAGGCGGTGCCCGAGCCGTGGTCCTGCGGGTCGCCGGGACGCGAGCAGCCGATCGTGGGGAACGCGCCGAACCTGCCGTCGATCTCCACGAGGACGCTGCGCATGCGCGCGGTCATGGAGTTGCCGACGATCGGGGACTTGGTGCCGCTCGCCCCGTCGGGACGGCCGCTCCCGCCGCCCGCGGGCGCCTGCGTCCGCGTCACCTGGGGCTTGTACTTGGCCAGCAGCTTCTTGACGCGGGTGCGCTGGCTCTTCAGGTCCTTGATCTCCTTCTCGACCGCGTCGAGCTTCTTGCCGGCCGTCTCCTTCGACTGCTCCGCCTTGGCGGTGAGGGTCTGCAGGTTCTCCAGGCGGCGGTCGTTGTTGCGGCTGATGTGCTCGATGACGGCGGCGTCGTGGACGGCGGCGCCCGGCTCGGCCGAGGAGATGATCGGGATCACGTCGAGCCGGCCGGTCATGTAGGAGGTGGAGGCGAGGCGGGCGACGGCGGCGCGGGCCTCGTCGTACTCCCGGTCGACGCGGGCGGCGTCCGCGCCGGCGCGCTCGGCGGCCTTCTTCGCCTCCTCCAGCGTGACGAGCTCGCCGCGGTACTCCTTGGACAGCTTCTCGGACTCCGCCTTGAGCTTGGCGTACTTCTTCTTCAGGTCGTCGTCCGGTGCCTGGGGGAGGCTCGCGGCGCTCGCGGCGCTCCCGGAGGCCGGAGGCAGCGCCACCGCGACGCCCGCCGCGAGGGCCAGCGCCGCCAGGCGCCGCGACGTTGTGCGCCCGCCCGTCGCGCGAGCCGTCCTGCCGGGGGGATCGAAGGCCGCCACAGATCACTCCTAGATAACAAAGCTCAAGATTGGCGGCACGTTACCACAATCGCCCATTTAGCCTCAGAAGCTTCAGTAAACACATGGAGTCACCCCCGGGCTACCGGTCGGCCACGCGCCCGGAGGGCCCCGCCACGAAGGGCCGGCACCGCGCAAAGGCCGAGGGCCGGACCGCCGTGCGGCGGCCCGGCCCCCTGCCCCGGCGTCGCCGGAAGGCCCCCTCGCCCTCGGGTTGGAGGGGCACCTCCGGTCACGGCCCGGCGAGTTCCTCCCAGCGCGGGATCCGCGGCCGGGACAGCAGCCGCAGACCCGCCTCGGCGACCGTCCGGTCCCCCTTGCGGTTGTTGCACCGGCCGCAGGCCAGGACGGTGTTCTCCCAGGTGTCCCCGCCTCCGCGCGACTGCGGGTGGACGTGGTCGATGGTGTTGCCGCGCTTGCCGCAGTAGCAGCAGCGACCCCGGTCGCGCAGGTACACGCCGCGCTTGCTCCACGGCGGGCGCCTGCCGTGCCGCCAGCGCATCGCCACGTATCGGACGAGCCGCAGGACCCGCGGCACCGGGAACCGGCCGAAAGTCCGGCCCTCCTCGGCCTCCTCGACGACCGCCACCTCGCGCACCAGCATGCGGATGGCGTGCCGCAGGTCCACCCTTTGTAAGGGCTCGTACGACGCGTTCAGGACGAGCACGTTCACCGGGTCACCTCCCAACCCCATGTGCCGCTCCCCCGCCAGGATTCGAACCTGGATATCCGCATTAACGGTGCGGCGTTCTGCCGTTGAACAACAAGGGAATGCTTCGGCAATTCTGGAGGCCTCCGGGCATTCCCGGAAGCCTCCATAAGAGTGCCGACGCGGGGCCGCGGAGGCAAGGTGTTTTAGGTCCCGGCGCCCGCCGGACCCGCCCGGCGGGCCGTCAGGGCACGGTGGTCACGGCACGGTGGTCACGGCACGGTGGGGAGGGCGGAGGCGGCCGCCTGGTATTCCATGGACTCGCGTTCCATCCGGAAGCCGAGTTCCTCGTTGACGGCGAGCATGTGGACGTTGTCGCCGGCGTTGTCGGTCTCGATCTCGCGGACGCCGGGGCGCGCCTCGGCCAGCCATTCGAGCATGGCAGCCTTCACCCAGATGCCGAGGCGCCTGCCGCGGTGCTCGGGGACGACGGCGGTGTCGTACTGGGCGGCGCGGCCGGTGCAGCCGTCCGGGACGACGACCTCGGTGAACCCCGCGATGACGCCGCCGGAGAGGGCGGCGACGGTGTACAGGTCGTCGCCGCGCTTGGCGACGACCTCGGCCATCTCGCGGACGCGGTGCGCGTCCCAGGGGGTCCCCTCGTACTCGGCGAGGTCCGCCATGGCGTGTTTGGCGCGGGCCAGCGCGGTGGCGTGCCCGTCCGGCACCACGCCCTGCCAGCGGACCAGGTCGTAGCCGGCGTGCTCCTCGGCCAGGAGGCGGGCGACGTGCCCGGCCGGGACGTCGTCCAGCCGCAGCAGCATGCCGCGCAGGGTCAGGACGCATTCGAAGCCGTGCGACTCCAGGAACGGGACGGCCGGGGTGCCCGCCAGCACCTGCGCGATCACGCTGGTGCGTCCGTCGGCGCGCAGCCCTCCGGCGGCGGCGGCGAGGAGGCGGCCGCCGAGACCGCGGCGGCGATGTTCGGGCCGGACCCGGATGTCGATCTCGGCGGGACGGCCGGTACCGGGCTCGCCCGGCAGCCGGAGCGCCGCCACCGCGGCCATGTGCTCGCCGTCGGTCACGGCCCACAGCCGCCGCCGTGCCCCGGGCTCGGAGCCGAGCAGCAGCCGGGCCGTGCGTTCCGGGTCGGGGGCGGGCTCCGCCGCGGGGTCGGCGGCGTGGACGGCCGTGAGCACGCCGTGCCACTCCCGGATCTGCACGTCCGCCGGATCATCGAGCGCGATGACGTCCATCCGACTGTTGTACCTGATCGTCGCGCGGCGTGGCCGGGACCCTCGGCAACCGGGGGTTTCGGTCGGCGGGAACGGCGGTCAGCAGCCGCGCGAGAACACCTCCAGGATGCGCTCGGCGGCGAGGGCGGGGGTGAGGGCGCCGTCGGCGACCTCGCGTTCCAGCCGCGGCGCGAGCTTCCGGACGTCGGGATGCGCGTCCAGTTCGGTGAGGAGCCGCTCGCGGACCATCGCCCAGGTCCAGCCGACCTGCTGCCGCCGCCGCCTGGTCTCCAGCTCGCCGGATTCGCGCAGCCGCTCCTGGCGCTCGACGAGCCTGCCCCACACCTCGTCCAGCCCGGTGCCCTCCTTGGCGCTGCAGGTCAGGACGGGGGTGTCGCGGATCCGCTCGTCGCTGCGCAGCAGCCGCAGCGCACCCGACAGTTCGCGGGCGGCGCGCTTGGCCTCCATCTTGTGCTCGCCGTCGGCCTTGTTGACGGCGATGACGTCGGCCAGCTCCAGGACGCCCTTCTTGATGCCCTGCAGCTGGTCGCCGGTGCGGGCGAGGGTGAGGAACAGGAACGAGTCGACCATGTCGGCCACGGTGGTCTCGGACTGGCCGACGCCGACGGTCTCGACGAGGACGACGTCGTACCCCGCGGCCTCCATGACGACCATCGCCTCGCGGGTGGCCTTGGCGACGCCGCCGAGGGTCCCCGCGGTGGGCGAGGGGCGGATGAACGCCTCCGGGTCGGTGGCGAGGCGCTGCATGCGGGTCTTGTCGCCGAGGATGCTGCCGCCCGTCCGGGTCGAGGACGGGTCCACGGCCAGGACCGCGACCTTGTGCCCCTCGCCCGTCAGGCGGGTGCCGAGCGCGTCGATGAACGTGGACTTGCCGACGCCCGGGACCCCGGTGATCCCGACACGGCGGGCGTTCCCCGCGTGCGGGGTCAGCTCGACCAGCAGCTTCTGCGCGAGGTCCCGGTGGTCGGGGCGGCTCGACTCCACGAGCGTGATCGCCCGCGCGATCCACGCCCGCGACCCGTCCAGGACCCCGGCCGCGTAGTCGTCGAGGCCCGGCTTCACTTGTTCGCGTGGCCCAGCGCGGCGGTCAGCTCGTCCAGCAGGCCGATCGCCGCGTCCGCCAGGACCGTGCCGGGCGGGAAGATCGCCGCGGCGCCGGCGGCGCGCAGCTCGTCGAAGTCGCCCGGCGGGATGACCCCGCCGACGACGATCATGATGTCGCCGCGGCCGAGCGCGGCCAGCTCCTCGCGCAGCGCCGGCACCAGCGTGAGGTGGCCGGCGGCGAGGGAGTTGACCCCGACGATGTGCACGTCGGCCTCGACGGCCTGCCGGGCGACCTCGGCCGGGGTCTGGAACAGCGGGCCCACGTCGACGTCGAAGCCCAGGTCGGCGAAACCGGTCGCGATCACCTTCTGGCCGCGGTCGTGGCCGTCCTGGCCCATCTTCGCGACGAGGATGCGGGGGCGGCGCCCCTCGGCGTCCTCGAACGCGGCGGTCGCCTCACGGGCCTTCTCGATCGCGGTCACCTGGCCCGCTTCCTCCCTGTACACCCCCGAGATCGTGCGGATCTGCGCGGCATGCCGGCCGTACGCCTTCTCCAGCGCGTCCGAGATCTCGCCCACGGTCGCCTTGGCGCGGGCGGCGTCGATGGCGAGGGCCAGGAGGTTGTGCTCCAGGCCGGGCTCCCGGGCCCCCTTCTCCGCGGCGTCGGCGGCGCGGGTCAGCGCGTCCAGCGCGGCCAGCGCCGCGGGCTCGTCGCGCTCCTCGCGCAGGCGGCGCAGCTTGTCGATCTGCTGCGCGCGGACGGACGCGTTGTCGACCTTGAGGACCTCGATCTCCTGCTCGGTGTCCGGGCGGTACTTGTTGACGCCGATGACGGGCTGCCGGCCGGAGTCGATGCGGGCCTGGGTGCGGGCGGCGGCCTCCTCGATGCGGAGCTTGGGCAGCCCCTCGTCGATCGCCCTGGCCATGCCGCCGGCGTCCTCGACCTCGGTGATGTGGCCCCAGGCGCGGCGGGCGAGGTCGTAGGTGAGCCGCTCGACGTAGGCGCTGCCGCCCCACGGGTCGATGGTGCGGGTCGTCCCGGACTCCTGCTGGAGGACGAGCTGGGTGTTGCGGGCGATGCGCGCCGAGAAGTCGGTCGGCAGGGCGAGGGCCTCGTCCAGCGCGTTCGTGTGCAGGGACTGGGTGTGACCCTGCGTGGCGGCCATCGCCTCGATGCAGGTGCGGGCGACGTTGTTGTAGACGTCCTGCGCGGTGAGGGACCAGCCGGACGTCTGGGAGTGCGTCCGCAGCGACATTGACTTGGGGTTCCGCGGGTCGAACGTCTTCACCAGCCGCGCCCACAGCAGCCGGGCGGCGCGGAGCTTGGCGACCTCCATGAAGAAGTTCATCCCGATCGCCCAGAAGAACGACAGGCGGGGCGCGAACGCGTCGATGTCCAGGCCCGCGTCGCGTCCGGCGCGGATGTACTCGACGCCGTCGGCGAGGGTGTAGGCCAGCTCCAGGTCGGCCGTGGCCCCGGCCTCCTGGATGTGGTAGCCGGAGATGGAGATGGAGTTGTACTTCGGCATCCGCTGCGAGGTGAACGCGAAGATGTCGGAGATGATCCGCATCGACGGCTGCGGCGGGTAGATGTAGGTGTTGCGGACCATGAACTCCTTGAGGATGTCGTTCTGGATGGTCCCGGCCAGCGCCTCCGGCTTCACCCCCTGTTCCTCCGCGGCGGCGATGTAGAGCGCGAGGACGGGCAGGACCGCGCCGTTCATGGTCATCGACACGCTCATCCTGTCCAGCGGGATGCCGTCGAAGAGCTGCCGCATGTCGTAGATGGAGTCGATCGCCACGCCCGCCATGCCGACGTCGCCGGAGACGCGCGGGTGGTCGGAGTCGTAGCCGCGGTGGGTGGCGAGGTCGAACGCGACCGACAGGCCCTTCTGCCCGGCCGCGAGGTTGCGCCGGTAGAAGGCGTTGGACTCCTCGGCGGTGGAGAACCCGGCGTATTGCCGGATCGTCCACGGCTGCGTCGCGTACATCGCCGGGTAGGGGCCGCGCAGGTACGGCGCGACGCCCGGGTAGGTGTCGAGGAAGTCGAGCCCGGCCAGGTCGTCGCCGGTGTAGAGGGGCCGGACGCCGATGCCCTCCGGAGTCTCCCAGGTCTGGGCCTCGGGGTCCGTGCCGATCGTGCCGGCGACCGCGGCGCGCCACCGCTTGGCGGCCTCGTCGGCGGAGGGCGCCGTCCCGAGCTCGATCTCGGTGAAGTCGGGGATCATTCGTTCACTCCCAGATCGTGGAGGGTGGTCTCCAGCGCCTCGATCGCGTCGCATCCCGCGTACACGACGGCGTCGACCCCCTCATGACTTCCCTTACCCGCGAGCCAGACCTTCACCGCACCCGCTTCGCGCAGAACCCGCGCCGCCTCCGCGGCCTGCTCCTCGTACAGCCGGTCGCTGGAGCAGATGCAGGCGACGGACGTCCCGGACGTCCCGAACTCCTCGGGTGCGCCGGTGACCGTCTCGATCCCGCCCGCCTGGAAGAGGTTCGCCGCGAACGACGCGCGCGCCGTGTGGACGGCGATGGGCCCGAGCGTGGCGAGGAAGACCCGGGGACGGGCGCCGGTCGCCTCGGCGTGGGCGTCGGAGCGGTCGCGGAGGGCCTCGAAGTCCTGCGCGTACGTGACGGCGGGGAGCCCGCCGCGCGGTTCCCGGGGCGCCGGCGCCCGTTCGGGCAGGGTCTCGGCGAGGTTGGGGAACTCGCTGATGCCGGTGAGCGGCGCCTTGCGCCGGGCGATGTCGGCGCGGCGCCGCGCCCACGTCGCGGCGAGCCGGTCGGCGACGAGCCCCGATTCGAGGGCGGCGGCGAGGCCCCCCGCCTTCTCGATCTCGGTGAACCAGGTCCAGGCGGCCTGGGCGAGTCCCTCGGTGAGGCTCTCGGCGTACCAGGAGCCGCCGGCCGGGTCGACGACGCGGGCGAGGCTCGACTCCTCCAGCAGCAGCGTCTGGGTGTTGCGGGCGATGCGGCGGGCGAAGTCGTCCGGCAGCCCGAACCGGGCGTCGAACGGCTGGACGGTGACCGCGTCGGCGCCGCCCGTCCCGGCGGCGAACGCCGCGATCGTGGTGCGGAGCATGTTCACCCACGGGTCGCGCCGCGTCATCATCGCCGACGACGTCACGGCGTGGACGCGCGCGGCCGTCCCCTCGGCCGCCCCGCTGACCTCCGCGACCCGCGCCCACAGGCGGCGGGCGGCGCGGAGCTTGGCCATCGAGGAGAACTGGTCGGCGGTCACGGCGAGGCGGAACTCGATCTGCCCGAACGCCTCGTCCACGCTCAGGCCCGCGCCGGTCAGCGTGCGCAGGTGGGCGACGCCCGCCGCGACGGCGGCGCCCAGTTCCTCCGCGTCGCCGCCGCCCGCGTCGTGATACGGCGTGCCGTCGGCGACGACGGCGCGCAGCCTCGGGAACTCGCGGACGCAGCGGACGGCGAGCGCGGCGGCCTCGTCCGGCGAGCCGGGCGTGCCGGTGCGCGCGGCCTGCCCGAGCGGGTCGGCGCCGAGGTTGCCGGACACGTCCGCCGCGTTCCCGCGCTCGGCGGCCAGGGAGAGGAACGCCTCCGCGGCCTCGGCCGTGCGCTCGCCCGCTTCCAGGACGACCGGCGCGAGGTCCAGCAGCACGCCGCGCAGCGCCTCGGGGAGCCCGGCGACCGGCAGCCCTCCGTCGCCGAGCCGCAGCCAGACGGAGGTCGCGCCGTTCTCCAGGTCGGCGAGGACCGCCTCCCGGGTGACCGCCGGATCGGGGTGCGCGTGCCGCTGCCGGACGTCCCATCCGGCGATGCCCTCGCCGTCCGGCCGCACCTCGCGGACGAAGGGGGCGAGGCCGGGGCGCCCCGGCGGGGCGTCGCCCCGCGCGTAGAGCGCGGCGATCGGCACTCCGTCGTACGACTCGCGGGTCAGCAGACCCTCGATGTCGTCGAGGGGGGTGTCCTCCGTCGCCGCGCCGGACTTGCGCAGCACCCCCTTCACCATCTCCCGCCACCGGTCGCGTTCGGCCAGGGGGAAGGCGGCTGCCAGTTCGAGTTCCTCAGGCGGCACCGTCATGCCCTGGATCGTAGGCGAGCGACCGAATCCGGCTCTGAAGCGGGTCCCGGTGACCAGAACCTGCGCGCGGGACCGGGCGCGCCGGACCGGTGCGCCGGTTAGCGGTGCGGCGCACGGGAAGGGGCAGCCCATGACCTTGGATTCCCTCCCCGGTGACCTCTACCACATGCAGGAACTCCTCGACGAGCGCGAGAAGGAGATCGTCGGGCGGGTGCGCGCCTTCCTGGAGTCGAAGGTCGCGCCGATCGCGAACGACTGCTGGGCGCGGGCGAGGTTCCCGTTCGACCTGATCCCCCAGTACGGGGAGCTCGGCATCGCCGGGCTCCCCCACGACGAGTGCCCCGGCGAGAAGCCGAGCAGCCTGCTCACCGGGTTCCTTGCGATGGACATGGCCCGCGTCGACCCGTCCATGGCCACGTTCTTCGGCGTCCACTCCGGCCTCGCCATGGGCAGCATCGGCCGGTGCGGCTCGCCCGAGCAGCGCGAGCGGTGGCTGCCCGCGATGGGGCGGATGGAGAAGATCGGCGCGTTCGCGCTCACCGAACCGGAGGGCGGATCGGACGTGGCGCTCGGGCTGCGCACCACCGCGCGCCGCGACGGCGACACCTGGGTGCTGAACGGCGCGAAGCGGTGGATCGGCAACGCGACGTTCGCCGACCACACCGTCGTCTGGGCCAGGGACGAGGCGGACGACCAGGTCAAGGGGTTCGTCGTCGGCAAGGACACACCCGGCTTCACCGCCACCCGGATCGAGAACAAGATCGCGCTGCGGACCGTGGAGAACGCCGACATCGTGCTGGCGGACTGCCGCGTCCCGGAGGCCGACCGGCTCGCGGGCGCGAACGGCTTCAAGGACACGGCGGCGATCCTGCGCCGGACGCGCAGCGGTGTCGCCTGGCAGGCCGTCGGCGTCATGCTCGCCGCCTACGAGATCGCCCGCGTCTACGCGCTGGAGCGCGAGCAGTTCGGCCGTCCGATCGCCAAGTTCCAGCTCGTCCAGGACCTGCTGGTCAAGATGCTGGGGAACACCACCGCCTCGCTCGGCATGGTGGTGCGGCTCGCCCAGCTCCAGGACGAGGGCCTCTACCGCGACGAGCACTCGGCGCTCGCCAAGGCCCACTGCACCACCCGGATGCGGGAGGTCGTCGGCTGGGCGCGCGAGCTGATGGCCGGCAACGGGATCGTGCTCGACTACGGCATCGGCCGGTTCGTCGCCGACGCGGAGGCGCTGTACTCCTACGAGGGCACCCGGGAGATCAACACGCTGATCGTCGGGCGCGCGGCGACGGGGCTCGGCGCGTTCGTCTGACCGCCCCCTCCGGGACGGGTCTACGGCATACCCCGAAGGGGCACCTGGCGATGGGCGTTGCTAGAGTTCGGCGTCGTCAGCCCCCAACGGAACCTGTGAGGAAGACGAACGCATGTCGACAGGCAGCCACGCCGGGCGCCCCAAGTCCTGGGTCGCCGTGGCCATCATCTTCACCGGTTTCGTCGTCGGCGGCGTGGGCATCGTCATGGGCCCCGACTGGATCGTGTTCGGGGTCGGGGCGGCCCTGGTCGCGATCGGCGGCATCTTCGCGCTGGCCGTCGACATCATGACCGACGTCGTCGTCGACGAGCCCAGGCGGTAGCAGGATGTTCGGCCGCCCTCCCATCGAGGAGCGGATCGCCGCCCGGCAGCGCGAACGCGGGCCGCTCGAGCCGGGCACCGTGTTCCCGCACGCCCCCGCCAAGATGCTGTTCTTCTTCAGCATCGGCGTGGTCGTGGTCACCCACCTCATCGCGCTGTCGCTGTACTTCTTCGAATAGGCCCCGTCTCTGGTTAAGGCGGGTCAAAAGCGCGTCAAGAAGATTCCCGGGACCGCTCCAGGCCCGTCCGGCGGGTGCGAACGGGGCGGCGGCAACGTACGGTCGAAGTGATGTGGCCGCCTGCGTCGCCCCCGAGCCAGAGGTGGTGGGATGGCCCTGCGATTCGGAATCGAGGAAGAGTACTTCGTCGTCGATCCCGTCTCACGGGAGGTCGTCCCCCGCGCCGCGGCCGTCGTGCGGCGGGCCACCGCGGCCCTGGGCGAGCGCACCTCCACCGAGCTGGTCGACTTCCTCGCCGAGGCCAAGACGCCGCCGTGCGACGACCTCGACAAGCTCGGCGAGCAGATCCGCTCGATGCGGTCGGCGATGGCGGCCGCCGCCGCCGCCGAGGGCGTCCGGCTCGCCGCGACCGGCACGCCCGTGCTGGGCGAGGTGATCCCCGCCCCCATCAGCGCGGGCGCCCGCTACGCCGAGAGCCTCGCGGTGTACCGGGGCCTGGACGACGAGCAGAGCATCTGCTCGTGTCACGTCCACGTCGAGATGCCCGACCGCGAGCGCGCGATCCAGGTCGGCAACCATCTGCGTCCCTGGCTGCCGACGCTGGTGGCCCTGGCGGCGAACTCGCCGTACTGGGCGGGCCGCGACACCGGCCACGCCTGCTGGCGCGTGATGGCCTGGGCGCGATGGCCGGTGGCGGGCCCGCCGCCGTTCTTCGAGTCGTCGGCGCACTACGACGACCTCGTCGGGACGCTGCTGGGCTGCGGCGCCCTGATGGACACCGGCACGATCTTCTGGGACGTCAGGCCGTCGGCGCGGCTGCCCACCGTGGAGATCCGGCTCGCGGACGTCGCCCCGACCGCCGAGGACGCCGCCGTGTTCGCCGCACTGATCCGGGCGCTCGTGCAGGTCTCGGCCGCGGCGGTCGACGCGGGTGAGCGGGCGCCCGACCCGTCGCAGGAGATGCTGCGCGCGGCGTACTGGCTGGCCGCGCGGGACGGCCTGGCCGGGACGGGAGTGGACGTGTGCACGGGCCGTCCCGCCGGTTTCCGGGAGCTGGCGGCGGACCTGCTGGCGCATGTGCTGCCCGCGCTGCGCGACAGCGGGGACCTCGGCGCCGTCGTCCGCGGCGTCCGCCGCCTCCTGACGGGCGGGACCGGCGCCGAGCGGCAGCGGGACGCGTACCGCAGGCGCGGCCGTCTGACCGATGTGGTCGACGCCGCGATCCTGCGGGATCGGTGATCGCGACGGAAGCGATTCGACGGTCCGCGGAAGCGATTCGATGATCTCGGCGTGTAACTTTACGGTCTTCGCCCGTTTTTCGGTGGTCCTCAGCGGGTACTCGTGAACTTGGCCGTTCTACGGCCGCCGTGACCGCCTGACCTCGGGGGACATGTGCACGGGTCCGTTTCGCGCGGCCGTCCCCCGCCACGTACGCTCGAACCGATGCACGTGCACGCGACCATCGTCCCGAACGGAGTGACCGCGCGATGAGCCTCATGCCCGGGGGGCCGGGCACGGTGTCGCGCGGCCCGTTCGTCCACCCGGCCCTCTTCTACCGTGACGACGGGGAGTACCTCGCCGGCACCGTCCCGTTCATCCGCGCGGGACACGAGTCCGGCGAACCCGTCGCCGTCGCGGTGCCGCACGCGCGGCTGATCCTGCTGCGCGCGGCGCTGGGCCCGGCCGCGGCCGAGGTGACGTGGCTCGACATGTCCGAGGCGGGACGCAACCCGGGCCGCATCATCCCGGGTGTGCTGCGCGGCTTCGCCGACCTGCACACCGCCGGGCGCGTGCGGATCATCGGCGAGCCGGTCTGGCCCGGCCGGTCGGCCGCCGAGTACCCCGCCTGCGCGCAGCACGAGGCGCTGATCAACCTGGCGTTCGAGGGGCGCGAGGTGTCGATCCTGTGCCCCTACGACGTGTCCGGCCTGGACCCCGTCGCGATCGCCGACGCCCGCGCCACCCACCCGGTGGTGATCGACCGGCGGGGCGAGCGCAGGAGCGGCGACTACGCGCCCCACCGCGTCATCCGCGCCTACAACCGGCCGCTGCCGGAGCCGCGCGGCGCGGTCTCGATGAGCTTCGACCTCGACGCGCTGCCCCTCGTCCGCAAGTTCGCGTGCCGGTGGGCGGCACGCTTCGGTCTCGGTCCCGACGCGGTGGGCGACCTGGAACTCGCCGTCAGCGAACTGGCCGCCAACTCCTGCCTGCACGGCGGCGGTTCGGGCGTCGCGCGGCTGTGGGCGGAGGACGGCCATGTCCTCTGCGAGGTCCGCGACGCCGGGACGATCACCGACCCGCTCGCCGGCCGCCACCCCGCCGACATGAGCCCCAACGGCGGCCGCGGCATCCTCATGGTCAACCATCTGGCCGACCTCGTCCGCGTCCACACGGGCCCGGACGGCACCGCGATCCGCGTCTACATGCGCAAGTGAGGGCCGGCATGCGCAAGTGAGGGCCGGCGCCGCCGCAATCCGGCGATGCCGAGACTTGACCTTGCACCAGGTGTACCGGACGCACGACGGGAATGACCCGTGCGGCCGATGTCAGCACGATCCTTGTGGGGAACGATGCGTTTTCTTGCCCGCGCTCACCAGATGCCCATGCGGATGATCGTCGGAGCGTTCATCGTGAACTCCGGCATGTCGAAGCTCAAGGGCGGCGACGAGGCGGCCGAGCAGACCCATGCCATGGCCAAGACCGCCTATCCGTTCCTGGAGTCGCGCAACCCGCAGGAGTTCACCCGCATGCTCGGCACGGCCGAGGTCGCCCTCGGCACCGCGCTCCTTGTGCCGCTGGTCCCCTCGGTGGTCGCGGGCGCCGCCCTCGCCGCGTTCTCGAGCGGGCTGACCGGGCTGTACCTGCGGGTGCCCGGCATGCGGGAGCCCGGCGACCTGCGTCCCACCCAGCAGGGCATCGGCCTCGCCAAGGACTCCTGGCTCTTCGGGATCGGCACCGGCCTCGTCCTGGAGGAGATCGGCCGCGCCCGGGCGGAACGCTGCGCCCGCCGCCGCTGAGACGGCCGCTTGACGCGGCGCGGCCCGCCCGGTGAGGATCGGCGCGTCCCCGAGGAGGCCGCACCATGACGTCCCAGCCCCAGCCGTCCCCGCCCGGGCCGTTGAGCGTGCGTCCGGTGACGGCCTCCGACACCGCGGCGGTCGCCGCCGTTCTCGGCCGCGCCTTCGACGACGACCCGGTCTGGCGGTGGCTGCTGCCCGACGACGCGTCCCGCGTGCGGCGGCTGACCGGGCTGTTCGCGATCATGCTGCGCCGGGTGCACCTTCCGCACGGCACCACGG
Source organism: Spirillospora sp. NPDC048823 (assembly GCF_043198445.1). Classification (NCBI taxonomy): domain Bacteria; kingdom Bacillati; phylum Actinomycetota; class Actinomycetes; order Streptosporangiales; family Thermomonosporaceae; genus Spirillospora; species Spirillospora sp. NPDC048823. Next base: position 244,697 of record NZ_JBICUT010000008.1, read on the forward strand.
AGGCCACGGGACGGGACGGAACGGCCGAAGCGGCGGCCCTGTGGGACCCGCCCGGACGGTGGCATGTGCCCGTCCGCACGCAGGCGGCCCAGGCGGTACCGCTGCTGCGGGTTCTCGGCACTCGGGTGCCCGCCACCCTGCGCACGCTCGGCGCGATCGAGGAGCAGCACCCGCGCGAGCCGCACTGGTACCTGGCGGTGCTCGGCACCGATCCTCCGGCGCAGGGCGGCGGGCTGGGCGGCGCGCTGCTGCGGTCCCGCCTCGACCGCTGCGACGCCGAGGGGGTCCCCGCCTACCTGGAGTCGTCCAAGGAGCGGAACGTCCCTTATTACGAGCGGTTCGGGTTCACCGTGACGCGCGAACTCGCCCTGCCGGGCAAGGGCTGCCCGCCGGTCTGGCTCATGTGGCGGGCGCCCGGGCAACGCCCCTGAGGGTCCCGACAGGGGTTACGGCCATGCGGTTAAGTCCGTGTCATGGCCGGATCCGGCCATCGATGCCGGGGCGCCGGGCGGCCGGTGCGCGGACGGCGGCCGTCCGCGCCCGCGTCGCGTTCCTGCTGCCCGCCACCGGCGGCTCCGGAACCGGCGGGACACCGCGAAACACGATTGGCCCGATGCGGCCACGCGGCGAGGCGCCTTTCGGACGGACCACGGAATGCCCTTTCCGCTGACCGCCCCCGTCCGCCTACCGTCGGAGGTGAGTCACCACACCGCTCCCTCTGGTGAAGGCGACAGGTGAAGCGACATGACGACGGCCGCGACGCGCGCACCGGAGGCGCGGCTTGTCCTGCACCGGCCCGGACCGGCCAGGGTCCAGGACTACCTCCTCGGCGGCAAGGACAACTACGCCCCGGACCGCGACCTCGCCCACCGGATCCTGGAGGTCCTGCCGCAGTCGGCGGACGCGGCCCGCGCCGCCCGCGCCTTCCTCGCCCGCGCCGTCCGGCTGCTCGCCGCCCGCGGCGTACGGCAGTTCCTCGATCTCGGATGCGGGCTGCCCAAGGCCGACAACCTGCACCAGATGGCCGCCCGGCACATCGCCGGCACCCGCGTCGTCTACGTCGACGACGACCCGCTCGTCCTCGCGCACGCCCGCGCGCTGCTGATCGACGGCGGCAACATCGCGGCGCTGAACGCCGACATCCGCGACCCGGCCTCGATCGTGGACAGCCCGGAGGTCCGCCGCCTCATCGACCCGGCCGAGCCGGTCGCGCTGGTGTTCTCCTCCGTCCTGCACTTCCTGCCGGGCGCCGCGGACCTCGTCGCCGGCCTCGCGGGAACGGCCCCGCCGGGCAGCGCCGTGGTCGTCTCGCACGCCACGGCCGACTTCGCCCCGGCGGCGCTCGCCGAGGCCGCGCGGCGCTACCGGGAGGCGAGCGGCGTCCCGATGATCCCGCGCGGCGCCGGTGAGATCGCGCGGCTCCTCGGACCGTTCCGCCCGCTGTTCCCCGGCCTGACGCCGATCCCCAGCGGGCATCCGTGCGGGATGCCCCGGCCGGGCCGCGAGCCGATCATGTACGGCGCCGTGGCCGTCCGCTGACCCTCCCGGCGGGCCCGCCCGCGACGTCCGATGGGTGTGGGGTTGGTCACAATGAGTCGCGCTACGGCCCGGTACGCGTGCCCGGCGTCCACCTCGCCGCAGCACCGCCCCCGCCGGTCGCGGGGGCCTCCGCGGCCGTCACGCTGAGTCAGCCGCCGGAGCACCGCGTCACGCGAATCACGTCCGCCCGTTGGAGAACGTCGACTCCCGGCACCTATGGTGGCCCGGATGGCGGCGAACACCCTGACTCCACCGCGAACCCGGATCGGCTCCCGCGAGGAGAAGGCGCCACGGATGGGCTGGCTCGACGCCCTGCGCGGTCTCGCCGCCCTTGTGGTGGTGTTCGAGCATTCCCTGGACGTGCTGCTGCCCGAGGTGCGCCGGACGGCCAGCCCGTGGTTCGACTTCGGCCGCTACGGGGTGTTCGTGTTCTTCCTCGTCAGCGGCTATGTCGTGCCGTTCTCCCTGGAGCGGCGCGGAAGCGTCCGGCAGTTCTGGGCAGGGCGGTTCTTCCGGCTGTATCCGGCCTGGTCCGTGGCCGCCGCGCTCACGCTGGCGGTCGGCGCGGGCGGCGTGTCCTACGGGCTGCCCGCAGCCCTCGGCGACCGCCCCTGGGCGGCCGCCATCGCGCACCTGACCATGCTTCAGGACCTCATGGGCGTGCCGAACGCCCTCAACGTCTTCTGGACGCTCTCCTACGAGATGGTCTTCTACCTCCTGGTGACGGCGATGTTCGTCGCCGGCGTCCACCGCTCCAGCGCCCGGGTGGCGCTGGGGTTCGGCGTGGGCGCGGCGATGCTGGGCGTGGCGCTGCCGTCAGGGCTGCTGGCCTCCCGCTGGCCGGACGGAACCGTCCTCGTCACCGTGCTGCTGCTGGCCGGCGGGCTCGCGGCGATGATCGGCCGACGGCGCGGGATGCGCCGGGCGGGGGTCGCGGTCGTGGCGACGCTGGCGCTCACCCTGCTGCTCCTCAACAGCCGCATCGGCGCGATCGAGAGCCTGTGCATCATCGCCACGATGTTCGCCGGAACGGCCGTCCGGGGCGTCCAGGACGGGCGGCTGCGCACCCGGCCGGCGGCGGGGATGATCACGGTCGTCGCGGTCTTCACGCTGGCGGCGGGCATGCGCGCCCCGACCGAGTGGGCCCTGAACGCCAACCCGAACCCGCTCGGCCCGGACTGGTCCATCGCCGTCGGCGCCGCCTGGCTGACGTTCCTGGGCGGCCTCGCGCTGCGCCGCCACCGGATGCCCCGGGTCCTGGTGTGGTCCGGGCTGGTCAGCTACTCCGTCTACCTGCTGCATCCGCTGGTCATCCAGGGGGTCTGGTACGCCGCCGGACGCGACCCGAGCGAGCTTCCCGCCGTCGTGCGGCTGGGCTGGGGGGTGGTGCTGGTCGCGGCCGTGCTCGGCTCCGCCGCGCTGGCGCACCGCTTCGTCGAGCGCCCGGCCCAGCGCCTCGGACGCCGCCTGACCGACCGGCGGGCGTCACCGCGCGGCACGGCCCCCCGGCCCGCCCGGACCTGATCCCCCGGACGCGACGGCCGGGGGGGTGATGACAGCGTTTCCCCTTCCTGCCTAAGGTGAGGCCGATTCACCCCCAGCCAGCCTCCCGGCGGAACGGATAGCGGATGACACAAGGGCCCATGCCCGCCGAGCTGCCCGACCTGCTGCGCCAGCACCTCCAGTCCGCCGTGGCAGAGATGGAGCGGGAGATCCGCGACCAGGTGCCCGAGTACGCGGGCGACGACGGCGGCGAGTACGCCAAGCGGGTGGAGCGGACGGTCAGTGACACCGTCGCGTTCTTCGTCGACTCCGTCGATCATCCGAACGCCGACGCGCACCTGCTCACCGAGCTCTACATGCAGCTCGGCGAGCAGGAGGCCAGGCAGGGCCGGAGCCTGGACGCGCTGCAGAACGCGATGCGGGTGAGCAGCCAGGTCGCGTGCCGCCGCTTCATCAAGGACGCCTACCGGCTCGGCTGGTCGCGCGAGACGCTGGGCCGGCTGACCGACTCGCTGTTCATGCTGCTGGCGCGGGTCGCCGACGCGGCCGCGCAGGGGTACGCACGGGAGCAGGGGCAGCTCGCGACCGAGCGGGAGCGCCGCCGGGACAGGCTGCGGGACCTGCTGATCGCCGAGCCGCCGCCCGCGCAGGAGGCGATCTCCGACCTGGCGGTGGCGGCCCGCTGGGACCTGCCGAAGAGCATCGGCCTGGTCGCGCTGCCCGCGGGGGCGCCCGCCGGGGCGCGGATCCTGCCGCCCGGGGTGCTGGCCGACTGGGAGGCGCCGATCCCCTTCCTCGTCGTGCCCGACCCGGAGGGCCCCGGCCAGGACAGGCTGTGCCCGGCGCTGCGCAGGCTCGGGACGGCCGCGATCGGGCCGACCGTCCCGCTCGGGCGGGGCGGTGTCTCGCTGCGCTGGGCCCGGCACGCTCTGACCCTGGTGGACCGGGGGCTGCTGCCCGGCGGCGCCCCGGTCCGGTGCGTGGACCACATCGCTTCGCTGGCGACGCTGGCGGCGGACGAGCTGGTCGACGCGACCGCCGCCACCGTCCTCGGGCCGCTGCTCGATCTCGCCCCGGCGCGCCGCCGGCCGCTCGCCGAGACCCTGCTGACCTATCTGCAGTGCGGCGACAACGCGGTGATCGCGGCGGAACGGCTCCACATCCACGAGCAGACCGTCCGGTACCGGCTGCGCCGCATCGCCGAGCTGACCGACGGGCGGTTCACCGAACTGGACGGCCGGCTCGACATGATGCTGATGCTGAGCTGGCTGGTGCGGTCCGCCCACGCAGAGCAGCGGGCGTAGCCGGGCCGGCCCTACAGGAACGCGGCGACGCGGGCGGCGAACTCCTCGGGAGTGACGATCTCGACGCCGAGCTTCTCCGCCTTGTCCTTCTTGGAGCCGGCCTTGCCCCCGGCGACGAGGAGGGACGTGCGGGCCGAGACCGACGAGGACGCCCTGCCGCCGGCGCGTTCGATCAGTTCGTTCACCTCGTTGCGGGACAGCCCGCCGAGCGGCCCGGACATCGCTCCGGTCGCGACGACGGACAGGCCGCTCAGCGGCAGGCCGGGCGCGCCCGCCTCCTCGCCGGCCTCGTCCGGCGCGGCGGCGCCCGGCTCGGTCATGGTCACGCCCGCGGCGACGAGCTTGTCGATCAGCGGGGCCAGCTCGGCGATCTCGGCGACCAGCACCGTGGCGCGTTCCGGGCCGACTCCCTCGACCTCCTGGAACGCCTCGGCGTCGGCGGCGCGGATCGCGTCCATCGCGCCGAAGTGGCGGGCGATGCGGCGGGACATGGACCGGCCGGTGCCGCGCACGCCGAGCGCGCAGAACACCTTGTTCAGCGGCTTGGCCTTCGCGGCCCCGATCGCGGCGAGGAGCGCGGCGGTGCTGGTCTCGCCCATCCGGTCCAGGGCGATGACCTGCTCGTGGGTGAGGACGAACAGGTCGGCGAAGTCGGTGATCAGCCCGGCGTCGACGAGCTGGTCGATGCGGTTCTCGCCGAGGCCCTCGATGTCGAGCTGGTCGCGGCCGACGGCGTACCGGACGGACGCCACGGCATGGCAGGACCGGCCGCGCACGCACCGCCAGCGCTGCTGGGACGCGTCGATGCCGTCGCCGCAGCGCGGGCACGCGGACGGCACGCCGATCGGCCGCTCCTCGCCGGTGCGCAGGTGCACGACGGGGGCCTCCACGCGGGGGATCACGTCACCGGCCTTGTAGACGGTGACGTGGTCGCCGATCCTCAGACCGCGCCGTTCGATGTCGGCCGCGTTGTGCAGGGTCGCGTAGGTGACGACCGAACCGTCCACCTCGACGGGCTCCAGCACGGCGCGCGGCGCGATGACCCCGGTGCGGCCGACGTTCCACTCGACGTCCAGCAGCCGGGTGATCTTCTCGACCGCGGGCAGCTTGTAGGCGATGGCCCAGCGGGGCGCGCGGGAGGAGATCCCGGCGTCGGCCTGGTCGGCCGCGGCGTCCGCTTTGATCACGATGCCGTCGATGCCGAAGTCCAGCTCGGCGCGCAGCGCCGCGATCTCCCCGACCCGCTTGTGGAGGTGCTCGACCGAGGTCGCGGTGACCGCGGGCACCGGCGTCGCCGCGGTGGTGTGCGCGCCGAGTCCGGCGACGAGCTCCATGATCCCGCTGTGCGGCAGCTCGCGCAGCCGCGCGGCCGTCGCGTCGTCGGTGCCTTCGAGAGGGAGGGCGCCGTAGGCGAAGAACGTCATCTCCACCCGGTAGGCGCGGTCCTTGGTGCGCAGCGACCCGGCGGCGGCGCTGCGCGGGTTGGCGAAGGCCGCTCCCCCGGCGGCCGTGCGGGCCGTGTTGGCGGCCTCGAACTGGGCGCGGGTCATCAGGACCTCGCCGCGCAGCTCGACGGTGAGCGGCTCGGCGAGCCGCCCCGGCAGGCCGCTGATCAGGCCGATGCCGCGGGAGACGTCCTCGCCGGCGGCGCCGTCGCCGCGCGTCACCAGCTGGACGAGGCGCCCGTCCCGGTAGCGCGCCGAGATCGCCAGGCCGTCCAGCTTCGGCTCCACGCTCCAGGCGGCGACCTCGCGGCCGAGCCTGCGGACCAGGCCCGCGGCCCACGCCTCCAGGCCCTCGGCGGAGAACACGTTGTCGAGGCTGAGCATCGGGACGGTGTGCGGGACGTCCCCGATGACCGCTCCCCCGGCGACCTTGCCCGTCGGGGAGCCGGGCAGCACGTGCTCCGGGTTCTCGGCCTCGTAGGCGGCGATGCCCCGCACCAGCCGGTCGAAGGCGTCGTCGTCGAGCGGCGAGTCGCCCTCGCCGTAGTAGGCGGCGGAGGCGGTGACGGCGGTCTGGACGGCGGCGGCGTAGGCGGCCTGGTCGCCGATCTCGGTACGGGCCGGTGTCTCGGTCATGAGGCCATCCTGCCTGGTGCCACCGACATTTCCGGGCCGTGTGAGGCAGCCCGGGTGATCATGTGGGGGTCCGTTCCGGCGGGAGCGGATCGGACGGCCCGTCGCCCCGGGCGGCGGCCGCGGAGCGCGACAGCAGGGCCACCCCGGCGGTGAGGAGGACCGCGCTGACCGAGACGGCGGTCAACGCCGCCGCCGTCCGGGGCGGCAGCGTCCGGAAGGCGAGGACGGCCACCAGGTAGGAGGCGATGGGGTTGGTCATCGTCATCGCGGTCATCGCGGCGGGCAGCGATCCGGCGGCGAACGCCCGCTGCTCGATCACGAGCCCGAGGAGCGTGCTGCCCGCCAGGGCGTAGCCCGGCCAGTCCGCGGCGGTGGCCGCGACGCCGTGGTCGACGAGGCTCGCCGTGGTGAGCTTGATCAGGACCGCGGTCGCCGCGAAGCACAGACCGGCGCAGACGCCGAGCAGCGCCGCCCGCACCGGTCCCCTCCGCAGCCACGCCGCCCGGGACAGCACGGCGATGAGCGGCGCGGCGATCAGCCCGGCGATCAGCAGCCGCGACCGGGACGGCTCGCCCGCGGGCGGGATCGCGCCCGGAACCGTGAACAGGACGGCGAGGCCCGCCGAGACGGCCATGCCGCCGAGCACGTCCATCCGGGCCGGGCGGCGCCCCGTGCCGGCGGCGCCGAGCAGGATGGTGAAGACGAGCTGGGTGACCAGCAGCGGCTGGACGACGGCGGTCGACCCGAAGTGCAGGGCGGCGGCCTGGGTGAAGAACCCGGCCATGTTCACGCCCCACCCGGTGAGCCACACCGGGTCGCGGAGCAGTTTGCGGATCAGGCCGTGCGCGGCCGTGGCGTCCATGCCGCCGTGCGCGGCGCGCCTGGCGGCGCGGTACTGCAGGGCGGCGGCCGCCGCGAACAGGAAAGCGGCGAGCAGGCTGAACGCGACCGACCACGCCATCAGGGCGTTCCGGCCCGCGCGCCGCCGGCGCGATCCGTTCCCCGCCGGCCTTCCGCGCCACCGGCCGCGACCGCTTCGGACCGGATCACCACGCCTCCCGCGTCCTCGTGCAACGCGCCGCCTTCCCGATCATCCTTCCCACGATTCGGCCGGTTCGCCCCAAGGCGGGGACCGGCTTCGCGGCACGATCGCGACGCCCGCGGATGCCCTCCGAACCTGCATTTCCACATGCGCCGCGCTGAGCTCCGGGGGTTCACACGGTTTTTCCTGCGAAAACTCGCTCGAAACCCTTGACCTCGCGCGCCAAACGGGCATAAATACGAGGGAAACAAAGATAAACGGGAGGGAAACCACATGCATCGGGGAACGGCACCCGCATGATCGTCACGGTGACGCTCAATCCGAGCCTCGACCGGACGATCGAGGTGGACGTGCTGACCCGCGGCGCGGTCATCCGGGCGCGGTCGGCGCGGCTGGACCCCGGGGGCAAGGGCGTCAACGTCTCGCGGGCCCTGCTCGCCAACGGCGTCGCGTCCACCGCCGTGGTCGCGGTCGGCGGCGCCGACGGCGACCAGCTGCGGCGGCTGCTGAAGGGCGAGGGCATGCGGGTCCGCGCCGTCCGCGTCGCGGGCCGCACCCGGTCCAACGTGACCATCGTCGAGCCGGGCGGCGTCACCACCAAGCTGAACGAGCCCGGCGGCCCGCTGGCGCCGGGCGAGCTGGACGAGATCGGCGCCGTCGTGGCGGCCGAGGCGGGCACCGCGAGCTGGGTGGTCGGCTGCGGGAGCCTGCCGCCCGGCGTCCCGGACGGCACCTACGCCGAGCTGTGCCGCAGGTTCGGGCCGGACGGCATCCGGGTCGCGGTCGACTCCAGCGGCGCCGCCCTGCGCGCCGCCGTCCCCGCCGGGCCCGACCTGATCAAGCCGAACCGCGAGGAACTCGCCGAGGCCGTCGGCGGCCCGGTCGACACGGTCGCCGACGTCGTCGAGGCCGCCGGGGAGCTGCGGGCGCGCGGAGCCCGCGCCGTCCTGGTCAGCCTCGGCGCCGAGGGCGCGGTGCTCGTCGACGACGACGGCGTCCTCACCGGCGAGGCGCCGGTCGCCCGGGCGCGCAGCACGGTCGGCGCCGGCGACGCCCTGCTCGCCGGGTTCCTCGCCGCGGGCGCCCGCGGCCCCGGCGCCCTCACCGAGGCGCTCGCCTGGGGCGCCGCGGCCGTCCGGCTGCCCGCCAGCCGGATGCCGGGCACCGCCGACGTCCGGCGCGACATCGTCCGCATCCATCCCCGGCCGGACCTCACCCGGCCCCTCGTCACCTGACCCCGTCCACCCGAGCCCCGCACCCCACTCAAGCCCCGTCCACTCAAGCCACGGTCACCAACACCCCCTGTTAGCACCCACCCCCGATCGACAGGAGGCCCGAGATGGCCACCGACTACACCCCAGAACCCGCGGGAAGCGGGCTCCGAGCGCAGGTCCAGCGGTTCGGCGGCAAGCTGGCCGGGATGGTCATGCCGAACATCGGCGCGTTCATCGCCTGGGGCCTGATCACCGCCCTGTTCATCCCCACCGGCTGGCTGCCCAACGAGGACCTGGCCGAGCTGGTCGACCCGATGATCAAGTTCCTGCTGCCGATGCTGATCGGCTACACCGGCGGCCGGATGGTGCACGGCCAGCGCGGCGCGGTCGTCGGCGCGGTCGCCACCGTCGGCATCGTCGTCGGCTCCGACGTGCCGATGTTCCTCGGCGCGATGATCATCGGGCCGCTCACCGCGTACCTGCTGAAGCTGTTCGACGACCTCGTCCAGGACCGCGTCCGGCCCGGGTTCGAGATGCTCGTCGACAACTTCTCCGCCGGGATCATCGGCGGCGCCATGGCGGTCGCGGGCAACCGGGGAATCGGCCCGGTCATGAACACCTTCACCGAGTGGGCCGGAGACGGCGTCGGATGGCTGGTCGACCACGACGTGCTGCCGCTCACGTCCCTGCTCATCGAGCCCGCGAAGGTGCTCTTCCTCAACAACGCCATCAACCACGGGGTGCTCGGCCCGCTCGGCGTGCAGCAGGCCGCCGAGACCGGCAAGTCCGTACTGTTCATGCTGGAGTCCAACCCCGGGCCGGGCCTCGGCGTCCTGCTCGCCTACTGGTTCTTCGGGCCGAAGCGGCTGCGCCCGACCGTTCCGGCCGCCGCGATCATCCACTTCTTCGGCGGCATCCACGAGATCTACTTCCCCTACATCCTGATGAAGCCGCGGATGATCCTCGCCGCGATCGCGGGCGGCATGACCGGCGTCGCGATCTTCATGGCCTCGGGCACCGGCCTGGTCGCGACCCCGTCGCCGGGGAGCATCTTCGCCTACCTCGCGCAGACGCCGCGCGGCGCCGGCAACTGGATCGGCGTCTACACCGGCATGCTCGCGTCCGCGGCCGTCTCCTTCGGGGTCGGCGCCGCACTGCTCGGCTTCGGCAGGCTCGCCGAGCCGGCCGCCGAGGGCGGCGACGACGCAGGGGATGAGGTCGGCGCGGATGAGGCCGGTGCGGAGGGGGCCGGCGCGGAGGGCGAGGGCGCCGCCGACGGCACCGCCAAGGAGACCAGCGCCCGCTGACCGCGCACGAGATCACACGGCCGAACCACCCAGTCCGAAAGGCACACCCACGATGAACGGCAAGGACATCCGCAAGCTCGTCATCGCCTGCGACGCCGGCATGGGCAGCAGCGTCATGCTCGCCGGCCGGCTGCGCAAGTCGCTGAAGAAGACCGACGTGACGGTCGTGCACACGCCCGTCGACGACATCCCGGCCGACGCCGACGTGGTCGTCACCCACACCGGGCTGGCCGACCGCGCCCGCCGCGGCGCCGGCGACGCTCCCGTCATCGCGTTCGAGGTCTACATCGGCGACCCCGCCGTCGACCGCCTGGTCAAGGCGATCAAGGACGGGGGTGAGGTCGGTGCCTGACCGGGCCACCGGTCTGCTCGCCCCCGGGGCGATCCGGCTGGACGCCCGCGCCGGCGGCCGCGACGACGCCGTCCGGACCTGCGGGCAGGTGCTGGTGGACATCGGTGCCGTCGAACCCGGCTACATCGACGCGATGCTGGAGCGGGAGCGGTCGATCTCCACCTACCTCGGCGAAGGGGTGGCCATCCCGCACGGCACGTCCGGAGGCCGTGACCTCATCCACCGGGACGCGCTCGCCTTCGTGAGATTCCCCGAGGGCGCGGACTGGAACGGCGACCCCGTCACCGTCTGCATCGCCATCGCGGCGCGCGGCGACGGGCACATGGAGATCCTCGCCGAGCTGGCCGAGGTGCTCATGGACCCGGACAAGGCACGCGAGCTGCGCGAGGCCGCCGAGCCGGACAAAATCCTCGCCCTGCTCGACCCGCGGGCAGAAGAACAGCAACCGACGGACCCGCTGCAGACGGATCCGCTACAGACAGGACAGGGACACGCCGTATGAAGGTCGCCCGTTTCTACGCACCCGGCGACATCCGCCTGGAGGACGCGCCGGAGCCCACGCCCGGCCCCGGCGAGCTGAAGATCCGCGTCCGCAACTGCTCGACGTGCGGCACCGACGTCAAGATCTCCCGGTTCGGGCACCACCACATCGTCCCGCCGAGGGTGATGGGACACGAGATCGCCGGCGAGGTCACCGAGGCCGGCCCCGGCGCCGGGGACTGGACGGCGGGCGACCGCGTCCAGGTCATCGCCGCGATCCCGGACGGGACGTGCCCGGAGTGCCGCCGCGGCCGGATGACGGTCTGCACCGCGCAGGAGTCGATGGGATACCACTACGACGGCGCGTTCGCCGAATACATGATCGTCCCGGCGAAGGTCCTGGCGGTGCGGGGGGTGAACCGGATCCCGGACGGCGTCTCGTTCGCCGAGGCGTCGGTGGCCGAGCCGCTCGCCTGCGTCCTGAACGGCCAGGAGCTGGCGGGCGTCGGCGAGGGCGACGACGTCGTGGTGTTCGGCTCCGGGCCGGTCGGCTGCCTGCACGTGCGGGTCGCCCGCGCGCGCGGCGCCGCCCGCGTGTTCCTCGTGGAGGTCAACGCCGAGCGGCTCGGCCAGGCGGCGGCGATCGTGAAGCCGGACGCCTCGATCGACGCGGGCGCCACCGACGTCGTCGAGGAGATCCTCGAACGCACCGGCGGCCGCGGCGCCGACGTCGCGATCACGGCCGCCGCGTCGGGCGCCGCGCAGGAGCAGGCGCAGCGGCTCGTCGCGCCCGGCGGCCGGGTCAGCCTGTTCGGCGGGCTGCCCAAGGACGATCCGGTCATCTCCGTCGACGCCAACCGCGTCCACTACCGGGAGCTGTCCCTGGTCGGCGCCAACGGGTCGAGCCCCGCCCACAACGCCCGCGCGCTGGAGCTGATCGGCTCCGGCCGGGTGCCCGTCGAGGACCTCATCACCCACCGCCTTCCCCTGGACGACCTGCACGAGGCCCTCGACCTCGTGACCCGGGGCGCCGCGATCAAAGTGACGATCGAACCCTGACCCCGAGGCGAGCCGGACCCGAGGCGAACCCTGACCAGAAGGAGGCAGCCGTGCCCGAACGCACCGTCGTCATCGGCTCGGCGCAGGGGCTGCACGCGCGCCCCGCGAAGATCTTCGTGCACACGGCCGCGCAGCAGCCCGTCCCGGTGACCATCCGGGTCGGTGACCGCGCGGCGGTCCCGGCGAGCAGCATCCTCGGCGTGCTGTCGCTCGGCGCGGCCCGGGGAACGGAGGTGATCCTGTCCGCCGACGGCGACGGGGCCGACACGGCGCTGGACGAGCTGGCCGAACTGCTCGCCGCCGACCTGGACGCGGAGGAACCCGGCCATGCCTGAGCCGCACGGCCCGGCGTGAGGGAGCGCAACGCGGCCCGGACGCACCACAATGGCGGGTGAACGGGAACGGACTCGGGACGGGTGAGGCGAGGGTCATGTACGCCGAAGAACGACAGCAGGCGATCCTCGCGCTGGCGCGCTCGAAGGGCCGCGTGGACGTGGTCGCGCTGGCCGAGGAGTTCTCGGTCACCACCGAGACCATCCGCCGCGACCTGACCGTCCTCGAACGCGCCGGGACGATCCGCCGCGTCCACGGCGGCGCCATGCCGGTCGAGCGGCTCGGTTTCGAGCCCGAGCTGGCGGCGCGGGACGCGGTGATGACCGAGGAGAAGCAGCGCATCGCCAAGGCGGCGCTGGAGGAGCTGCCCGCCGACGGCTCGATCATCGTGGACGCCGGGACGACCACCGCCCGGTTCGTCCAGCTCCTGCCCACCGACCGCGAGCTGACCGTGATCGTGAACTCGCCGCCGCACGCCTCGGTGCTGGCCACCCGCCCCAACCTGACCGTGATCATCCTGGGCGGGCGGGTCCGGGGCCGGACGCTGGCCACGGTGGACGAGTGGGTGCTGCGCCCGCTGGCCGACCTGTGGGTGGACGTGGCGTTCATGGCGACCAACGGCTGCTCCGTCGAGCGCGGGCTGACCACGTCCGACCAGGCCGAGGCCGCGGTGAAGCGGGCGATGATCGCCTCGTCGCGGCGGCGGGTGCTGCTCACCGACCGCACCAAGATCGGGCACGACCATCTGGTGCGGTTCGGTGACCTGTCCGACATCGACGTGCTGATCACCGACACCGGCCTGGACACCGACCTCGCCGCCGACCTCGCCGCCGAGGGCCCCGAGATCGTCCGCGCCTGACGCCGCCGCGCGTCGGCGGCCCGCCGTCCGGCCCGGTAGGCTGACCGCGCCGCGCCGGGGCGGCGGGACACCCCGGCCGATCCCGGACGGAGGTGGAGTGATGACGCAGGCGCCCGCGGGCCGGGCCCCCGGCGCCCTCCCCCTCCCCGACCGGCTGCTGGCCGTCGCGACGCGCCTGTTCGCCGACAAGGGCTTCGAGAACACCTCGGTCCAGGAGATCGTCAACGCCGCCGGAGTCACCAAGGGCGCGATGTACCACTACTTCGGCTCCAAGGACGACCTTCTCTACGAGATCTACCACCGGCTCATCGGCCTGCAGATGTCGCGCCTGGAGCAGATCGCGGACGGCCCCGGCACCGCCGAGGAACGGCTCCGCGCCGCCGCCGTCGACGTCCTCGACACCTCGTTCCGCTACCTGGACGACTTCACCGTCTTCTTCCGCTCCACCCACCTGCTCCCCCGCGACCGCCGCGAGGCCGTCCGCGCCGAACGCCGCCGCTACCACGAGCGCTTCCGCGGCCTGGTCGAGGAGGGCAGGCGCGAAGGCACCTTCCGCGACCGCGCCTCTGCCGACATCGCCGTCCACTTCTTCTTCGGCACCGTCCACCAGATCGGCGCCTGGTACCGCCCCGGCGGCCGCCTCGAACCGGCCGCCATCAGCGAGCACTACGTCGACCTCTTCTTGAACGGCCTGAAGAACCCTTGAACGGCCTGAAGAGTTCGCGAACGGCCTGAGGGACTAGCCGGCCGACGCCGCCTTCTCCACGTGCTCGATCTCGAGGGCGGCGTCCCGGTGGCGGGCGCGGAGGGGCTTCTTGTCGAACTTGCCGACGGTGGTCTTCGGGATCTCGTCCAGGAACGTCCAGTACTCGGGGACCTGCCAGCGCGCCACCTTGCCGGCGAGGAAGGACGCGAGGCCGGCCGCGGTGGCGGTCGCGTCGGGGCGGAGGACGACGCAGGCCAGCGGACGCTCGTCCCACCGGGCGTCGGGGACGCCGATGACGGCGGCCTCCGCCACCGCGGGGTGCGCCATGAGGTGGTTCTCCAGCTCGACGGAGGAGATCCATTCGCCGCCCGACTTGATGACGTCCTTCGCCCGGTCGGTGATCTGGAAGAAGCCGCGGTCGTCGACGGTGCCGATGTCGCCGGTGCGCAGCCAGCCGCCGTCGAACTTCTCCGGCGCGGGGTCGCGGTGGTAGGCGCCGGTGATCCACGGGCCGCGGACCTCGATCTCGCCGACGGCCCGGCCGTCCCACGGGAGTTCCGCGCCCGACTCGTCGACGATGCGCATCTCGACGCCGGCGGCGACGCGGCCGGACTTCAGCCGCCAGTCCAGGTCCTCGGCGGTGCCGGGTTCGACGCCCGGCGGCGGGAACGCCATGCCGCCGAGCGGGCTGGTCTCCGTCATCCCCCAGCCCTGGACGATGCGCAGCCCGTAGCGCTCCTCGAACCGCTCCAGAAGGACGCGCGGAGCGGCGGCTCCGCCCGAGGTGCCGGCGCGCAGGGAGGAGAGGTCGAGCTCGTGCCGCTCCCCGTAGGCGAGGATCGCGTTCCAGATGGTGGGGACGGCGGACGACAGCGTGCTGCGCTCCTCGGCGATGAACGCCGTGAGGTGCTCGGGCTGCATGAACGGGCCGGGCATGTGCAGGGTCGCGCCGGACAGGAACGCCCCGTACGGCAGGCCCCACGCGTTCACGTGGAACATGGGGACGATGGTCAGCACCCGGTCCGCCTCGGTGATGCCGATCAGCGATGCCGACTGCACGGCCATGGCGTGCAGGAACGTCGAGCGGTGCGAGTACACGACGCCTTTGGGGTCGCCCGTGGTGCCGCTGGTGTAGCACATCGACGCGGCGGCGCGCTCGTCGACGTCGGGCCAGTCGTAGCCGGGCTCCTCCGCGTCGAGCAGTTCGCCGTAGCGCAGGACGGGCGCGCCGTTGCCGTTGTCGCGCAGCGGTGCGGTGTCGCCGTCGCCGACGACCACGAACGCCTCGACGGCGGGCAGTTCGTGCACGACCCTGGCCAGCAGCGGAACGAGGGAGTCGTCGACGATGACGACCTGGTCGTCGGCGTGGTTGATGATGTGCGAGAGCTGCTCGGGGAACAGCCGGATGTTCAGCGTGTGCAGCACCGCGCCCATGGCCGGCACCGCGAAGTACGCCTCCAGGTGCTCCTGGTTGTTCCAGCAGAAGGTCGCCACCCGGTCGCCGCGGCGGACGCCGAGCCTGGCCAGGGCGGACGCGAGGCGCTCGGCGTTCTCGGCGACCTGCGCGAACGTGGCGCGCCTCGGTGCCCCGCCGCCCGTCCAGGTGACGCATTCGCTGCGCCCGTACACGCGCGCGCCGTGCCGCAGGATCGCGGCGACCGACAGCGGAAAGTCCTGCATCGTGCTGGGGATCATGGCAATTCTCCGATTCTCCGGCCCGCCGGTCAGTCGACCAGGACGGAAAGGGTCTCGGCCACGCAGACCGGCTTGTCGCCGCCCTCGCGTTCGATCGTCACGCGCACCGCGGCCCGCGCGCCCGAGGGACCGCGTTGCAGCGACAGCAGTTCGGCTCCGGCGCGGATCCGCGAGCCCACCGGCACCGGCGCCGGGAAGCGGACCTTGTCGGCGCCGTAGTTCACGCCCATCTTCAGGCCCTCGACGCGGTAGATCTCCGCGGCGAGCATGGGCAGCAGCGACAGGGTGAGGTAGCCGTGCGCGATCGTCCCGCCGAACGGGCCGCGCGCCGCCCGCTCCGGGTCGACGTGGATCCACTGGTGGTCGCCGGTCGCGTCGGCGAACAGGTCGACCTGCTCCTGTGTGATCGTGTGCCACTCGCTGTGGCCGAGGTGGCTTCCGACGGCCTTTTCGTACTCGTCGACTCCGCTGAACGTGCGCATGCGGTCGTGACCTCCGTGCAACGACTGTTCCGTGAACGGGACGATGACAACATACCGACCGGTTGGTATGCAATCCCCGCGACGGACCGGCTCGGGTCCGGGAGTCGTTCCGGCCGGCGGGCGGGACGGCCCCGCGGCGTCCGCCCCGGCACCGCGGGACCGTCCAGCCCGCCGGCAGGTGGCCGGCGCTTCGGCTGACGCGCGGGCCCCCCTCCTGCTCACGGCCCGCCGGCGCCATCGCGATCCGGCTCTCACCATGCACAGCGCCTACGCGCCGTAATGCGTCACACACCCCACAGTTACCGACGAGTACACATGGTCCACCAGGGCATATGCGCCGACGCCGGTTTCCGGGTCCAGCGTCTCGGCCACACCCCCGAGCAGGGGGAGACGAACACAGAGCGGGCATGCCTGGACAAGATTCGCGGAACGGTCACCGAGTGTGCGCCCGGCCACCAAAACGCGGCGATCTTTTAGCGCCCGGGGATATTGCCAGGATGCGGTCCCGGGCGTTGGATCTGCGCTATGAAGATCGCCGCGCGGGCGGCGATGGTCGTCGTGACCCTCATCGCGACGCTCATCGCCCACCCCCTGCCCGCCGGGGCGTCCGACCCCGCCCCCGAGAACACCCCCGCCCCAGGAACCTCCGAGCACACCATCGCCATGGGCGACTGGAATCGCCCCTACCTCCTGCACGTCCCCCCGGAACGTGCGGCGGACGAAGGCGAGCCCGGCCGGCCGCTGCCGCTCATCGTCGCGCTGCACGGCGGCCTGAACGATCCCGAGTACGTCCGCGAGCAGAGCGGGCTCGACGAGGTCGCCGACGAGGCCGGCTACGCCGTCGCCTACCCCGAGGGCCTCCTCGGCACGTGGAACGCCGGAGCGTGCTGCTGGTTCGCCCGCTGGACGGGCGTCGACGACGTCGCGTTCCTCGACGAGCTCATCGACACGCTGGTGCTGCAGGGCGTCGCCGATCCGCGCCGGGTCTTCGTGACCGGCTTCTCCAACGGCGGCGGCATGGCCTACCGGTACGCGTGCGAGCGCTCGGCGAAGGTCGCCGGGATCGCCGTGGTGTCGGGCGCCCTCGCCATCGGCTGCACGCCCGACCATCCCACGTCCGTCCTGGCGTTCCACGGCACGTGGGATCCGTCCGTCCCCTACCACGGCGGCGGGAACATGGACGCGGACGTCGACTTCCCGTTCTTCTCCGTCCAGATCACCATGGAGTACTGGAGGTGGCTGAACAAGCTGCCCGCGCTGTCGTGGCCGGTGCCCGGCGGACCGGACGGCTGCGTCGGCACCGGCCCGGGGCCCCTCCTCGTCGCGCTCTGCACCGAACAGCAGGGCGGCCACGAATGGCCCCCCTACGCCAGCGAGCTGATAGCGGAGTTCTTCACCGCCCGCCCCTCGCTGCCGAAGGAGACCTGACGGGCGGCGGGCGGCGCGGGGGCACGCCGCCCGCCGCGCGCGTCAGGAGGTGAGGCTCCGGGGGCGCAGGTCCGTCCAGTTCGCGGTGATGTGGTCGAGGCAGCCGGGCCGCGGCGCGGGGCCGAACGCCGTCGTCCAGCCCGGCGGGACGTCGGCGAACGCCGGCCACAGGGAGTGCTGGCCCTCGTCGTTGACGAGGACCAGGAACGTCCCGCCGGCGTCGTCGAACGGGTTGGTCATCATGCCCCCTTCTGAAGGACGCCGGGCGCGACGCGGGCGGACCGGCGGGCGATGGAGCGGACGATCTCGCCGGTGCGCACGGCGGTCATGGACAGCAGCGACGACGCGATGCCGTGGCTGTGCTCGGTGGCGCCCTGCAGGTAGACCGACCACTCCCGGCCGGGCTCGGTGGCGATGCGGTAGTCGCGCTCCATCACCGGGTGCCCGTCCGGCCCGGTGAGGCAGTGCGCGCCCGCCTCGCCGAGCAGGGCGAACGGGTCGCGTTCGCGGTAGCCGGTGGCGTAGACGAGCGCGTCGGCGTCCAGGTCCGCCGCCTCGGCGGTGGGCAGGAACCCGACCCGCACCCGCAGCCCTCCCGCGTCGTCCTGGACGTCCAGTACACGGGAGACGTTGAGGATGCGGAGCCGTTCGGCGCCCGCGACCTTCTCGGCGTAGGCGCGCCGGTACAGCTCGTCGATGAGGTCGAGGTCCACCACCGAGTAGTTGGTGTTGCGCGAGTACTCGAACAGCATCCGCTTCACGTCGCCGGAGGCCGCGTAGTAGTGGTCGACGGCCTGCGGGTCGAAGATGCGGTTGGCGAACGCGCTGTCGTCGGCGGGCGAGTACCCGTACCGGGCGAAGACCGCGCAGATCTCGGTCTCGGTGAAGGTGCGGTGCAGGTACTCGACGGCCTCGGCGGCGCTCTGCCCGGCCCCCACCACCACGAGCCGCTTCGGGGTCCAGCCGGGCCGCTCGTCCAGCCGGGTGAGCAGGTCCTCGGTGTGCCAGATCCGCTCGCCCGGCCGGACGCCCCCGGGCAGGACGGGTTCGAGCCCGGCGCCGACGACCACGTTGCGGGCGAGGTGGGTCTCCAGTTCGTCGTCGCGGCGCACGACGACTTCGAGGGTCTCGTCGTCGCGCGGCCGCAGCGCGACCACCTCCGACCGGTAGCGGACGCGGTCGGCGAACGCGGCCGCGGTCCATTCGAGGTAGTCGTGGAACTCGACCCGGGTGGGGAACATCGTCTTGTGGTTGACGAAGTCGACCAGCCGGCCCCTCGCGTGCAGGTAGGACAGGAACGAGTACGGGCTGGCGGGGTTGCGCAGCGTCACCAGGTCCTTGAGGAAGTGGACCTGCATGGTGGCGCCGTCGATCAGCATGCCCCGGTGCCAGCCGAACTCCGGCTGCTTCTCGAAGAACACCGCGTCCACGCCCCGCCCGTGCTCCGCGCCGCGCTCCTCGTCGAGGGCGACGGCGAGGGCGAGATTGGACGGGCCGAACCCGATGCCCACCACGTCATGGACGGGGGTCTGCACGCGCACCTCCGGCATCAGGCGGACTCGGCCTTGGCCGCGGCCTCGGCGATCTTCGGGACGACCTGCTCGATGACGTAGGGGACCGCCAGCGGGGTGGGGGTGCGCAGCGGCCAGAACGCCTCCAGGTCGAGCGGCACGTACGAGCCGCGCTCGACGACGGCGAGGCCGGAGAACAGCTTGTTGCCCTCGACCTTCTTCTGCGTGGCGGGGTCGTCGTTGTAGTGGCTCATCAGCACGTCCACGTCCAGCACCGAGATCTTCTCCATGCTGAGCTCGGCGGCGAAGCCCTCACCCGGAAGGTTCTTCAGCGACTCGGGCAGCACCATGCCGAACTCGCTGAGCAGCTTGACGCTGGTGTCCTCCCCGGACTTCATCACGCCGATGTTCCCGTTCGGGAAGACGCTGGTGAACGCGAACGTCCTGCCCTTCAGCGCGGGGTGCTTCTCCTTCACCTGGGCGATCTGGGCATCCACCTTGCCGACCAGGGCCTTCCCGTCCTCGGGGCGGCCGATGGCGGTGGCGACCTGCCGGGTGATCTGCTGCCAGGCGTCCTCGGCGGGGCCGGTCTGGTACGCGACGGTCGGGGCGAGCTTGGAGAGCTTCTCGTACTCCTTGTCGATGAAGAAGTCGCCGGCGGCGAGGATGAGGTCGGGGCGCAGCGCCGCGATCTCCTCCAGGTTGAATCCGGCCTCGCCGGCCTTGAGCAGCTTGGGCTTCTCGCCGGTGATCCTGGGGGCGGTCCAGGGGGCGAGGCCGTCGGCCTGGACGCCGGTCAGCTCGGCCATGCCGACGGGCGTGACGCCGAGGGCGAGCAGCGCGTCCTGGTCGACCTCGCCGAGCGCGACGATCCGCTCCGGCCGGGACTCGATCGTGGCGGTGCCGAGCTTGTGGGTGACCGTGACGGGGAACGCCCCGGCGGACTCGCCGCCGCCGGACGTACCGCCCGACGGCTCGTCGTCGCCGCAGGCGGCGACCATGCCCAGGCTCAGGACGAGTGCCGCAGTGACGGCCGCACGCCGCATCATGGTGCGCATAGAGGACCGGTGTCCTTCCACATTTCTCAGGGGGCGGGATTGCAGGGGTTTTCGACCGAATATTAGGTTAGCCTCACCTAACTACGCAATGGGTGCAGGGGTATGAGCGGCCTCACCGCAACCGGGCGAGGAGCCCCGCCACGGTGGGCGCCTCCATCAGGGTCGCGATCTTCAGGGATTGGCATCCGGGCTCCCTCCTGATCCGCCGGACGAGTTTCATGGCGAGCAGCGAATGGCCGCCGAGGTCGAAGAAGTCGTCGGCCGGGCCGGCCTCGGGGACACCGAGCTCCTCGGCGAAGATCCGGCACAGGAGCGCCTCCAGTTCGCTGCCCCGCCCCGCGTCCGTCCCGTCCGCCCCGGCCGCCGGCGGAGCCGTACCGGCGGTCACGCCCCCGGCCGATACCGCACGGGCCGTCACCGCACGGGCCGTGACCGCACGGGCCGTGACCGCACGGGCCGTCAAGACGGAGGGGAGGGCGCCGACCCTGATGCCCGGGTCGGCCGCGACCGCCTCCAGCAGGGCGATCAGGCCGTCCGCCATCGCGGCGACCGTGTCCCGGTCGAACAGGTCGGCGGAGTAGTCGACGACCAGGCCGAGCGTGTCCGTCCCGCCACGCGCGTCCGCCCCGTCCCGGAAGATGAAGTCGAGGTCGAACTTCGCCGCGCCCGGCCCGAACGACGCCTCCCGCTGCTCGAGCCCGGGGAACCGGACGTCGCCGACGCCCTGGTTCTCGTACCCGACCATCACCTGGAAGAGCGGGTTGCGGCCGGGAACCCGGCGCGGACGCAGCGCCTCGACGACGGCCTCGAACGGAAGGTCCTGGTTGGCGAGGCCCGCGAGGTCGGCCTCCCGGACGCGGGCGAGCAGCTCGGTGAACGCGGGGTCGCCGGACACGTCGGCGCGCAGGACGAGCGTGTTGACGAAGAAGCCGACCAGATCCCGCGCGGCCTCCTCGGTGCGTCCGGCGACGGGGCTGCCGAGGGGGATGTCGTCTCCGGCGCCCATGCGGTGCATGAGGGCGGCGACGGCGGCCTGGCAGACCATGAACATGCTGGCGCCGGCGTCCCGCGCGACGCCGCGCAGCCGACGTGTCAGGCCGGGCGGCAGGGTGGCGGCCAGGGTCCCGCCGCGCTGCCCGGCGGTGCCGGGGCGCGGCCGGTCCACCGGCAGCGGGATCTCCTCCGGGACTCCCGCCAGTGCGCGCGCCCAGTGGTCGAGCTGCCGGGCGTGGACGCCGCCCGGGTCGAGCGGGTCGCCGAGCAGCTCCCGCTGCCACAGCGTGTGGTCGGCGTACTGGACGGGAGGCGGCTCCCACGCGGGCGGCGCCCCGTCCAGCCGCGCCGTGTACGCCTCGGCGACGTCGCGGGCGAACGGCCCGAACGACCACTCGTCGAACGCGATGTGGTGGAACACGGCGAGCAGCAGGTGCTCGCGCTCCCCCTCGGGGAACACCGCGACCCGCAGCGGGATCTCCGTGCCGAGATCGAACGGCCTGGCGATGACGTCCTCGGGCGCGCACGCCGCCACCTCCAGGACGGGACGCGCCTCCTCCGGGGCGAGGATCCGCTGGTAAGGGACGCCGTCATGCTCGGTGAAGACCGTCCGCAGGCTCTCGTGCCTGGCGGTGACGTCGGCGATCGCGGCTTCGAGGGCCGCGAGGTCGAGATCGCCGCGGAGCCGGACGGCGAGCGGCAGATGGTAGGCGCCGCGCGGCCCGTCGTCCTCGCGGAGGAGCTGGTCGAGCATCCACAGGCGGCGCTGCGCGGACGACAGCGGGATGCGCGCGGGGCGTTCCCTCGGTCCCAGGGCGGGCCGTGCCGCGGCGTCCGCGCCGGCGTCGCGGTGGACGCGCCCGGCGAGTTCCGCGACGGTCGGCGCCTCGAACAGGTCGCGGATCGCCAGTTCGGCGCCGAGCACCTTGCGGGCCCGGCCGACGAGCCGGGTCGCCAGCAGCGAGTGGCCGCCGAGGTCGAAGAAGTCGTCGTCGACGCCGGCCCCGGGGACGTCCAGGACCTCGGCGAACAGCGTGCACAGGAGCCGCTCGACGGGTGTGCGGGGGGCCCGGCTCCCGCCGCCGCGCCCTTCCCCGCGAGGGCCGCCCCGCCCCGGGTCGGGGAGGGCGCGGCGGTCGAGCTTGCCGTTCACCGTCAGCGGCAGCGCGTCGAGGGTCATGATCGCGCTCGGCACCATGTAGCCGGGCAGCCGCCGCTTGAGCGCCTCGCGGACCCGCCCGGCCAGAACACCGTGGTCGCGCGCGGCGACCGGGTCGTTGGCGTAGGACGCGGGCGCCCGTCCGGGCTCGGCCGGCGGTCCCGCCGCTCCCCCGCCGAAGACGGCGTCGTAGTACCCGATCCGGTCGGACGGTGTGAGGACCACGCCCGGGTACCGCGCGTGCAGCGTCTCCGGTTCGATTCCCTCCGGCGCCGCGGCCAGCGCCTCGCGGGCCTCGTCCGGGGATCCGCCGTCCCGCAGGGTCCGCAGGGCGGCGACCTCGCCGAAGAGCCTCGGGTCCGGAATCCCCCGGACCCGCAGCGGGCCCGCCGGCCCCGCCCCCGGTTCGCCCGGTTCCACCTGTTCCACCTGTTCCTCCAGTTCCCCCAGGCTGCTCCAGTCGACGACCGGCGTCTCCGGTGCGGGCGGCACGGACTTCCAGAGGACGACGTCGTAGCGGTGCCGGGTCAGCTCGTTGTGGCGGGTGCCGCGCTTGGTGAGCACATCGACGCGTGCGGGACCGTCCAAGGCGGTGAAGAACGCGGGGTCGAGCAGCAGTTCCTTCTCCATCCGGACGGCGCGCTCGACCGCGTCCAGGTCGCCGCCGCCGCGTCCGAGCCGGATCGCCGCGTGCAGGCACCGGACGGTCCGCAGGTCGCGGACGTCGCCGAGGAACAGCGCCCCGCCCGGTGCGAGCAGCGCCATCGCCTTGCCGATGACGTCCTGGAGGTAGCCGGGGCCCGGGAAGTACTGCGCGACCGAGTTGACGACGATCGTGTCGAAATGCCCCTCCGGCAGGCCATCGGTGTCGTGGGCGGGACGGTGGCTCAGCCGCACCGGCGAGTCCGGGCCCAGATCGGCTCGCAGCTTCGCGATGACCGGCTCGGAGAAGTCGGTGCCCCAGTACTCCTCGCTCTCGGGGGCCAGGCGCGTGAGGATCAGGCCCGCGCCCACCCCGATCTCCAGGACGCGGCGGGGACGCAGGGCACGGACGCGCTCGACGGTCGTCTCCCGCCACTCGCGCATGTCGTCCAGCGGGATCGGGGCGCCGTCGTAGCTGCTGTCCCAGCCGGCGAACTCCTCCCGGTGGACGACGGTGCCGACCTCGGTGTACTCGGCGTCGTAGATCTGCCGCCATTCGGCGAGCTGCTCGACGGCGGCGCCCTCCCGCGTCCCGTCGGGGACGATGTAGCCGATGAGGCGCTTCACGCCGGCGACGCCGGTGTCCGCGGCCACGACGGCGGCCTGCCCGACGCCGGGTTCGGCGGCGAGCGCGGTCTCGATCTCCCCCGGCTCGACGCGGTAGCCGCGGATCTTGACCTGGTCGTCGGTGCGGCCGAGGAAGTCGATGTTGCCGTCGTCGCGGACCCGCACGAGGTCGCCGGTCCGGTACATGCGCGACCCCGGCGGGCCGTACGGGTCCGCGACGAAGCGTTCCGCGGTGAGGTCGGCGCGGCCGAGGTAGCCGCGGGCCAGGCCGGCGCCCGCGATGTACAGCTCGCCGGGCGCGCCGGGCGGGACGGGCCGCAGCCGGCCGTCGAGGACGTGGCCGCGGGTGTTCCAGATCGGCTTGCCGACGGTCGGGGTGGCGCTGTCCCCGGTGCCGCCGCCGAGCGTGTTGATCGTGTACTCGGTCGGGCCGTACAGGTTGTAGCCGAGGACGCCGTCGGCCCGGGCGAGCCGGTCCCACACCGACGCCGGGACGGCCTCGCCGCCGAGCAGGACGAGCGGCGGGCGGTGCCCGCCGTCCAGGAGCCCCTCGTCCAGGAGCTGCTGCGCGTACGTCGGGGTCACGTTGATGACGTCGATGCGGTGCCGCCGGAGGTAGGCGGTGAGCGCCTCGGCGTCGCGGCGCAGTTCCTCGTCGCAGACGTGCACCTCGTGGCCTTCGATCAGCCAGAGCAGCTCCTCCCACGACATGTCGAAGGAGAACGACACGGTGTGCGCGATCCGCAGCCGGCGGCCCGCGGCTTCCACCACCGGGTCGAAGATGTTGGCGCGGTGGTTGAACTGCATGTTCGTGAGACCCCGGTAGGGCGTCACCACGCCCTTGGGAAGTCCCGTGGAGCCCGACGTGTAGATGACGTAGGCGGGGTGGTCGAGGCGCCCCGGTGTGCCCGGGGCGAAGCCGGGCAGCTCGTCCGGGGCCGGGTCCGTGCCCGGCAGGCCGGCGAGGGTCCGGGCGGTTTCCGGGTCGTCCAGCGCGAGGGTCGTGCCGGAGTGGGTGAGTCCGGCGGCGATGCCGCGGTGCGAGACGAGGCAGGCCGGGGCGGCGTCCCGGAGCATGTGGTCGAGCCGGTCGGCCGGGTGGTCGAGTTCGAGCGGCAGGTAGGCGGCGCCCGTGCGCAGGACGGCGAACAGCGCGACGACCATCTGCGCGGAGCGCGGCAGCGCGAGCGCGACGACGCGTTCGGGGCCGGCGCCGTGCGCGAGCAGGAGCCGGGCGAGGCGGTTGACCTCGGCGTTCAGCTCCCCGTAAGTGAGGCGGACGTCGGGGAGGGACACCAGGGCCGGGTCGCCCGGACGTTCCGCCGCGCGTTCCGCGAGCAGTTCGGCGACCGTCAGTTCCGGGACGGGACGGCGCGCCTCGTCCCATTCGCGGCGCAGGCGCTCGTGTTCCTCGGGAAGGAGCAGGTCGAGGCCGTGCCATGGCGTCCCGGGCGACTCCGCGAGCGCCCGGAGCACCTGCACGTACCGGTCGGTGACGCGTCCGGCGCCGGCCTCGGTGAACGCGTCGCCCCGGTACATGACGCGCAGCGCCGCGCCCGGCTCGACCACCATGGTGATCGGGTAGTGGGTGGCGTCGCGGACTTCGCGTCCGAGGACGCGCAGGTCGCCGTCCGGGCCGAACCCGCGGCCGGTGGGCATGCCGGGGAAGTTCTGGAAGACGAACAGCGTGTCGAAGAGCGTGCCGAGGCCGGTGGCGCGCTGGACGTCGGCGAGCGCGACGAACGAGTGGTCGAACAGTTCCGACCGGGCGGCCTGGACGCGGTCGAGGACGGTCGTGAGCGCGTCCGCCGGGCCGGCCTGCACTCGCACCGGGATGGTGTTGAACAGCAGGCCGACCATGGACTCGACACCGTCCACGTCCGGGTGGCGGCCGGACACGGAGGAGCCGAAGACGACGTCGTCGCGTCCGGTGAGGCCCATCAGGACCAGGCCCCACGCGGTCTCGAACAGCGTGCCGGGCGTGACGCCCCGGTCCCGGGCGACGGCGTCGAGGCGTTCCGCGAGCTCCGGCGGCAGCGTCCGGTGCACCTCCCCCGCCGCCGCGGGGTCGGCGGGGCGGCCGGCCAGTCCCGGGCGGACCAGGGCGGGCTCGTCGAAGCCGTCGAGGGCGCGGCGCCACGCCTCCACGGCGGCGGGCCTGTCGCGTCCGCTCACCCAGTCGAGGAACGCGCGGAACGGCGGGACGGGACGGGCCGCCTCGGCGGCGGCGTCGGTGTAGGCGTCGAGGAGGGAGGTGACGAGGAGGCCGCCGGACCAGCCGTCCAGCAGGATCAGTTCGGAGGTGAGAATCAGCCGGTGGTCGCCGGCTCCGAGGCTGGCGAGGGCGAACCGGATGAGCGGCGGTTCGCCGGGGTCGAACGGCTTGGCGCGCTGCGCGTCGACGAACGCGTCCAGTTCGTCCGGGGCGATTCCGGCGTGCGTCCACGGGACCTCGACGTCGTCGGGGACGAACTGCACCGCGCGGTCGCCGTCCGTCCGGAACCCGGCGCGCAGGTTGGGGAACTTGTCCAGGACGGTGCGCACCGCGTCCGCCATCCGGTCCGGGTCGACGGGCCCCGACAGCGTCACCACGGCCTGCTGCACGTAGATGTCGCGGCCCTCGCCCGCCAGCATGAGGTGGAAGAGCAGCCCCTCCTGGAGCGGCGACAGCGGCAGTTCACCGGGTGTGCCGGCCTCCACGGCGGCGCGTCCGGGGGCGGAGGCGGGGGCGGCCGCCGCGGCGAGCGCCTCGACCGTCCGCAGCCGGAAGACGTCCCGGACGGTGAACGACAGCCCGGCGCGGCGGGCGCGGGCGACGAGGAGCGCCGCGCTGATGCTGTCGCCGCCGGTGCGGAAGAAGTCGTCGTCGGCGCCGACGGCGTCGCGGCCGAGGACGGTCGCGGCCAGCCTGGCGAGGACGCGTTCCGGTCCGGTCGCCGGCGCCCGCCCCGCGGCGGGCCGTCCCGGCTCGGGCAGGGCGCGCCGGTCGACCTTGCCGTTCGGGTTGAGCGGAAGCTCGTCCAGGACGATCAGCTCGGCGGGGACGAGGTAGTCGGGCAGCAGGCCGCGGAGCCGGCCGTCCAGCACCCCCGCGTCCACCCCCGCGTCCACCTCCGCGTCGATCTCCGCGTCGGTGTCGCCCACGACGTACCCGACGAGCCGGGAGCCGTGCGCGGCGACGGCGGCGGACCGGACGCCGGGCTGGGCGGCGAGGACCGCCTCGACCTCGCCCGGCTCGATCCGGAAGCCGCGGATCTTGATCTGCGCGTCGGCGCGGCCGAGGAAGTCGAGTCCGCCGTCCGGGCGGCGCCGCACCCGGTCGCCGGTGCGGTACAGGCGGGAGCCGGGCGGGCCGAACGGGTTCGCGACGAACCGCTCGGCGGTGCGGGCCGGGTCGCCGAGGTAGCCGCGGGCCAGCCCGTCGCCCGCGAGGTACAGCTCCCCGGCGGGAACCTCGCGCAGCGCGGAGTCCAGGACGTGCGCACGGGTGTTCGCGATGGGGAGCAGTCCCCCGGCCCCCTCCCCCGGCACGGCGTCTTCCCCGGGCACGGCCATCAGGCTGTCCCCGGCGGCCTCGGAGCACCCGTACAGGTCGACCAGCCGGGCCGGGACCCGCCCGGCCAGCGCGGCGGGCAGTGCCTCGCCGCTGCTGACCCAGGTCGTGACCGACGCGGGCAGGCCGTTGTCCACCAGCGCCGACAGGAGGCTCGGGACGAGCGTGACGAGCGCGGCGCCGTGCCGTTCGATGAAGGCGGCGAGCGCGACGGCGTCGGTGGCGGTCGCGTCGCCGGCGATGGCGACGGTGTCGCCCGCGACGAGGCCGCCGAGCAGCTCGGTCGTGCCGTCGATGAACGCGGGCGAGCTCTTGGCGACGCGGACGCCCGGCGCGGCGAGGTCCGCGCCCCAGGCCAGCCGGTTGGCGAGGGCCCGCTGCGTGCCGGCGACGGCCTTGGGCGTCCCGGTCGACCCGGACGTGAAGACGACGTAGGACGGATGGTCGGGCCGGATGTCCGGCCGTGCGCGGCGCGGTGCGTCCAGCGGTGGTTCGTCCCGGCCGAGGACCAGCAGCGGCTGGACGGCGTCCAGCATCATGTCCACCCGGGCGGGCGGATGGGCCAGGTCGACCGGCAGGTAGGCCGCGCCCGTCTTCAGCACGGCGAGCAGCGCGACGGCGAACTCGGCCGAGCGCGGCAGCGCGAGCGCGACGACCTGCTCGGGCCCGGCGCCGGCGGCGGCGAGCCGGTCGGCGAGCGCCTCGGCGCGCCGGTCGAGTTCGGCATAGGTGAGTTCGGTGTGGGTGGGTTCGGTGGAGGCGGGTTCGGTGGAGGCGGGTTCGGTGCCCTCGAAGACGACGGCGGTCCTGCCGGGTGTGCGCGCGACCTGCTCCTCGACGAGGGCGGCGACCGTCCGCACGGGGAAGTCGCGGGCGGTGACGGGATGCTCGACGGGGGCGCCCAGCGTCGACAGCCTCCGCTCCGGATCGGCGGTGACCTGGCCGAGCAGCTCGTCCAGGCCGTCCAGGAGCCGCTCGACGGTCGCGGCGTCGAAGAGGTCGGCCGCGAACGCGGCGAAGCCCTCGATCTCCTCGTCCCCCTCACCGGCGGGGCCCTCGGCGAAGTACAGGTCGAGGTCGAACTTCACGCCGCCGGTCTCCGGCAGGAACGGCTCGGCGCGCACGCCCGGCAGCGCGAGCCGCACGTCGTCCAGCCGCTGGTGGACGATCATCACCTGGAACAGGGGGCTGCGCGCCAGCGAACGCTCCGGGGCGAGCCGGTCCACGACCCGCTCGAACGGGACGTCGGCGTGGGAGAACGCGGCGAGGTCGGTGCCGCGCACCCGGTCGAGCAGCTCGGCGAACGTGGGGTCGCCGGACAGATCGGTGCGCAGGACGAGCGGGTTGACGAAGACGCCGACCAGGCCGGAGAGGTCCTCGTCGGCGCGTCCCGCGATCGGCGACCCGAGCGCCACGTCGTCGCCCGCGCCGGACCGCTGGAGCAGGGCCGCGACGGCGGCGTGCAGGACCATGAACACGCTGGTGCCGGTGTCGCGCGCCAGCCGCCGCGCCCCGGCGGCCGGGAGCCGGAACGGCACGAGCCCGCCCCGGTGGCTCGCCTCCGCCGGACGCGGCCGGTCGAACGGGAGAACGGTCTCCTCGGGCAGCCCGGTGAGGGCCCTCTCCCAGTAGTCGAGCTGGGCGGACATTCCCGGTGCCGCCTCCCGCTGCCAGGCCGCGTAGTCGGCGTATTGGACGGGCAGCGGCTCCCAGCCGGGTTCGCGGCCGTCCCGCCGGGCCTCGTAGGCGCGTGCGAGGTCGGCCAGCAGGGGTGTGAACGACCATTCGTCGGCGGCGGCGTGGTGCAGCAGGAGCAGCAGCGACCATGCCGCGTCGCCCGTCCGGACGAGGGTGCCCCGGACCGGCAGGTCCCGGCCGATGTCGAAGACGTGCGCGGTGGCGTCCCGCTCGATGGCCGCGCGCCGCTGCGGCGTCTCGGCCCGCGCGTCGATCACGGCGAGGCGCACGGGGACGGCCGGTTCGAGAACGCGCTGGACGGGCAGGCCGTCCGGCCCTTCGACGAGCAGCGTGCGCAGCGCCTCATGACGCGCGACGACATCGCCGAACGCGGCGTCCAGCGCGGCCTCGTCCACGGCGCCGCGGAGGCGGAGCCCGAGCGGCAGCGCATACGAGGCGGAGGGGCCGCGCAGACGCTCCTCCAGCCAGAGCCCCCGCTGCGCGGCCGACGCCGGGACGACGTCCGGCCGTTCGACGTCGCGGACGCGCACCCCGCCGGCCTCCACCAGCCTGGGCGCGAGCGCGGCGACGGTCGGCGCCTCGAACACGTCCGCGATGGACGGCGCCGCGCCCAGGACGGCGCGGGCCTTGGCCGCGACGCGGGCCGCCAGCAGCGAATGCCCGCCGAGGGCGAAGAAGTCGTCGTCGATGCCGACCCCTTCGACGCCGAGCAACTCGGCGAAGATCGCGCAGAGCGCCGCCTCGCGGGCGTCGCGCGGGGCCCGTCCGGAGATCTCGGCTCCGGGCGCCGGGAGCGCGGCACGGTCGAGCTTGCCGTTGACCGTGCGGGGCAGCGCGTCCAAGGCGACGAGGGCGGACGGCACCATGTACTCAGGGAGGTACTCGGGGAGCGCCTTGGCGAGCGCGTCGCGCAGAGCGGCCTCGTCCAGGTCGCCTTCGGGGACGTAGTAGCCGACGAGCCGGGGCTCGCCGGGGCGGTCCTCGCGCACCACGACGGCGGCGTGCGCGACGCCCGGCCGCGCGGCGAGGACGGCCTGCGCCTCGGCGGGCTCGATCCGGAACCCGCGGATCTTCACCTGGTCGTCGGTGCGGCCGAGATACTCGATGGACCCGTCCCGGCCGCGCCGCGCCAGGTCGCCCGTCCGGTACATGCGGGAGCCGGGCGGGCCGCAGGGGTCGGCGACGAACCGCTCCGCCGTCAGGTCGGGGCGGCCGACGTAGCCGCGGGCGAGCTGCGCGCCCGCCAGGTACAGCTCGCCGGGCACACCGGGCGGGACGGGACGCAGCGCCCCGTCCAGGATGTGCGCGCGCGTGTTCCAGAGCGGGTCGCCGATGCCGGACGCGGGCAGGTCCGCGGACGTCGCCCAGATCGTCGCCTCCGTCGGCCCGTACATGTTGGTCGCGAGCGAGGCCGACGCCTCCAGCGACTCGGCGAGCGCGGCGGGCAGCGCCTCACCTCCGACCAGCACCCGCAGCCCCTTCAGCGCGGCGGGATCGAGCGTCCCGAGCAGCGACGGGGTGCCCTGCACGACCGTGGCGCCCTCCAGCAGCGCGGCGAGCGCGGCCGGGTCGCGGACGTCCCGCCGGCCGGCGAGCACGACCGTCGCTCCGCTGATCAGCGGAGCGAACAGCTCCAGGGCGGCGATGTCGAACGCGATCGTCGTCACCGCGACGAGCCGGTCGCCCGCCCCGAGGTTCAGCTGGGAGCGCGTGGTGAGCAGGAAGTTCGTGAGCGCGCCGTGCGGGACGGCCACGCCCTTGGGGCGCCCGGTCGAACCGGAGGTGAAGATGACGTAGGCGAGATCGTCACCGCGCGGTTCGGCGGACGGCGCCGCCGGGGCGGCCTGTCTCCCGCCGTTTCTCTCGCCCGTTCTCCCGCCCTTTCTCCCGCCATCGAGAACCAGGAGGCTCGTCGTGTCCGGCAGCAGGTGCGCGGTCTCGCCGGTGACGATCGCGCAGAGGGGCGCGGCGTCGTCCAGCATGCCGGCGATCCGGTCGGCGGGATGGTCGAGGTCGAGCGGCAGGTACGCGGCGCCCGCCTTCAGGACGCCGAGCAGGGCCACCGCCAGATCGGGCGTGCGGGGCAGAGCGAGCGCGACGATGCCCTCCGGCCCGGCGCCCCGCGCGCGGAGCTCCGCCGCGAGCGCCGACGACCGCACGTCCAGCTCGGCGTAGGTGAGGGACGCGTTCCCGCTCTCGATCGCGGGGACGTCCGGTGTGCGCGCCGCCTGCTCCTCGAACAACGCGACCACGTTCGTGTCCGGAACGGGATGACCGGTGGCGTTCGCGTCCTCGATCAGGGCACGCTCGCCGGCGTCCATGACCTCCAGCGCGCCGATCGGGCGGTCGGGATCGGCCAGCGCGTCCTTCAGGAGCGTCTCGAGGTGGCCGAGCAGCGCGTCGATGCGCTCGTCGTCGAACAGTTCGCGGCGGAACGTGGCCTCGACCGTCATGCCCTGCGGCCTGACGAACGCCTCCAGCGACAGGTCGAAGTGGGCGGTGCCGTTGTGGACATGCGTCCAGCCGGACGTGACACCGGGCAGGTCCAGCTCGCCGATCTCCTGGGCGAGGAACAGCAGCATCGTGTCGAAGAACGCGGAACGCCCCCTTTCCCGAGCCGGCCGCAGATCCTGGACGATGCGGTCGTAGGGCAGGGCCTGATGCGCGAAACCCTCCGCGCAGGTCCGGCCGGTGCGGCGCAGGGCCTCCCGGAACGTCGGCGCTCCCGACAGGTCCGTCCGCAGCACCAGCGTGTTGCCGAAATTGCCGATGAGCCGCTCGATCCCGGCGTGCTCCCGGTTCATCACCGCCGACCCGATCGCCACATCGCCGGCGCCGGTGTAGCGGTGCAGAAGGACGGCGTAGGCGGCGAGCATCACCGCGAACGAGGTGACGTTCTCCTCGGCGGCGAGCCTCCTCATCCCCTCCGCCACGGCGTCGTCGAACAGCCGCGCCCGGCGTCCTCCCCGCTCGGAGAGCACGGCGCCGCGCGGACGGTCGGCGGGCAGGTCGAGCGGCGCGGGCGGCGGATCGAGGCGGGCACGCCAGTACGCGAGATCGTCCTCGGCGACCGGCCGCCGCTGCTCCCACTCGGCGTAGTCGGCGTACTGGACGTCCAGCCGGGGCAGCCCGTCCGGCTCCCCCGTCACCGCCGCGCGGTAAAGGGCCGACAGGTCACGCGACAGCGTGCCCCACGTCATGCCGTCCCACGCGATGTGATGCACCACGAGGACGAGCGCGTGCTCGTCCTCGCCGAGCCGGAGCAGCTCCAGCCGGATGGGCCGCTCGTTCCGCAGGTCGAACGGCACCGCCGCCAGCTCCGCCGCCCGCGCCCCCGCGTCCGGGCGGTCGGCCGGCTCCAGGTCCAGCGAAGCGTCGTCGCCGACGACCTGCACGGCACCGCCGTCCTCCCCGTCCGCGTAGGTGGTGCGGAGGACGGCGTGCCGCCGGATCAACCCGCGCAGCGCCGCACGGAACGCGCCCGTATCGAGCGGCCCCGACATGCGGATGAGCAGGCAGACGTTGTAGGCGGGGCTGCCCGGGAACGTGTTGTGGTGCAGCCACATGCTCTGCTGCGCGTACGACAGGGGCGCCGGTCCGCCGGATTCCCGCGGGGTGAGCCCGGCGGTGTCCGGGCCGAGTCCGGCCTCGGCCATCATCCGCCGCATCAGTTCGCGCCGCCGTGCCGTCGTCGTCTGCTCCTGCACGCTCAACTCTTTCGCTGTCGGCTTCTTCGCTGTCGGCATCGCCACCGCCGGTTAGGTTAGCCTTGCCTATGAAAATCACACAAGGTTAGCCTTACCTAAGTTTGGGACGTTCCGGCCCGCGAAAGGGAGTTGGCTGCCTTGTCGTCTGCTCTGAGCACTGATGCGACACTCACCGAGCTGGTGGTCGAGTACACCTCGGACCCCCTCACGCTCATGACCCGGCTGGCCGGATCCGGGCTGTTCGACGACTACGTCGTCTACGAGAGACCCGGGGCGTGGACGTTCGCGGGCGGCGCCCTCGGCGAGGTCGTCCTGGACGCGGCCACGGTCCGCGCGCACTGGCCCGGCCGGCCCCCGACGACCCGCGCCTGGACGGGCCGCCCCGCCGACGCACTCCGCGACACGTTCGCCGGCGCACCGCTCCCCACCTGGACCGCCTGCGGCTGGATCGCGTTCGAGTTCGCCGCGCCCCGTCCCGCCGGGCGCCTCGCCCACCTGATCGTCCCCCGCACCGAGGTCCGGGCCCGCGACGGCCGCGCCACCATCACGGGCGTCGACGAGGCCGAGGCCGAGCAGGTCGCCAAGCTGCTCACCGCCGCCGCCGCGCCGTCCGCGGGAATCCCCTCACCGGTCGACGTCCGAGCCGGCGGCGATCGCTACCGCGCACAGGTCGCCGAAGCCTTGGCCGAGATCGGCGCGGACCGCTACCAGAAGGTCATCGTGTCCCGCCGGCTGGACATCCCTTACCCCGTCGACGTCGTGTCGACCTACGTCCGGGGCCGCCGCGCGAACACTCCGGCGCGCTCGTTCCTGCTCGACCTGGACGGCTTCCAGGCCACCGGGTTCAGCCCCGAAGTCCTCGCGAGCGTCGACGCCGGCGGCCGCGTCATGACGCAGCCCCTCGCCGGCACCCGCGCCTTCGGCCTCGGCACCGACACCGACGCGCGCACCCGCCGCGACCTGGAAACCGACCCCAAGGAGATCTACGAGCACGCCGTCTCCGTCCGCACCTCACAGGACGAGCTGAACCGGGTCTGCGACCCCGGGACCGTCCAGGTCACCGACTTCATGACCGTGAAGGAACGGGGCAGCGTCCAGCACCTCGGCTCCAGCGTCAGCGGCGTCCTCGCCCCCGGCCGCACCTCGTGGGACGCCCTGGACGCCCTGTTCCCCGGCGTCACCGCGTCCGGCATCCCGAAGCCCGACGCGATCGAGGCCATCACCCGCCTGGAGGGGCGCCGCGGCCTCTACTCGGGCGCCGTCGTCACCGTCTCCCACGACGGCGCCCTCGACTCGGCCCTCGTCCTGCGCGCCCTCTACAGCGAGGACGGCCGCGCATGGCTCCGCGCAGGCGCCGGCATAGTCGGCGCCTCCACCCCGGACCGCGAATACGAGGAGACCTGCGAGAAACTCTCCAGCATCGCCCCCCACGTCGTCCCGCTCGTGTGACCACCTGCCCGCTGGGAACGTTGAGGCATGCACGGGCCCGACATGGACCTGTTCGAGGCCGTGACCACCGAACTGGGCAACGTCAACCTCGCCCCCCCGGGAACGATGCCGGCGGACCTGGACGAGGCCACGGGTCCGGAAACCTCGTCGCGCTGATACCCGAAGTCCCCGGCGGGGTGGGGCTCGGCGTCGAACCAGCCGAAAGTACGGCCGTCGCCGGCGCGAACCGTCCTTTGGGCCGGTGATCTGGAGTGGCGCCGTTGCCGACGATGCTGTCATGTCTCATGAGAATCCGATCCCGGTGCTGCACGCCGAGGGATTGACGAAAAGGTATGGCCGCCGCGAGGCGTTGAGCGAAGTCGATCTGCGTGTTCCGGCCGGTCGCGTCGTGGGTCTGGTAGGTCCGAACGGGGCCGGCAAGTCGACGTTGCTGAATCTGGCCTGCGGCCTGCTGCAGCCGACGTCGGGCACACTGCGCGTCCTGGGGTCCCGGCCGGCGGCGGACGCCGCGCACCTGGCCCGGGTCGGGTTCGTGGCGCAGAACACCCCGGTGTACCCGTCGTTCAGTGTGGCCGACCACCTGCGTCTGGGCGCGCGCCTCAACCCGTCCTGGGACCGGGGGCTGGCCGAGCGGCGCATCGCGCAGGTCGGGCTGAACCCGGGCCAGAAGGCGGGACGGCTGTCGGGTGGTCAGCGCGCGCAGCTGGCGCTGACGATCGCCGCCGCCAAGCGCCCCGAACTGCTGATCTTCGACGAGCCGGCCGCCGCGCTGGACCCGCTGGCGCGCCAGGGGTTCCTGGCGAACCTGATGGAGTTCGTCGCGGAGCTCGACGCCGGCGCCGTGCTGTCGTCGCACCTGCTCGGGGACATCGAGCGGGTCTGCGACTACCTCATCGTGCTGTGCGACTCGCGGATCCAGATCGCCGGCGAAGTCCGCGACCTGCTGGCCGGCCATCACCGGCTGTTCGCGCCCCACGGCGAACTCGGCCGGCTCCCCGCCGGTGTCGAGGTCGTCCGCGTGGACCACGGCGCCCCGCACGCCGGCGCGGTGGTGCGCACCGGCCTCCCGCCGTCGGAGATCCCGTTCCGGGCCGGGCCCGTCACGCTCGAAGAGCTGGTGCTCGCCTACATGTCGCGGGCGAACACGCCCGCCGCCCGCGCCGGCGCCGCGGCCGGGGAGGGAGTGCGATGATCTGGCTGAACTGGCGGCAGTTCCGCCTCCAGTCGCTCGCCGGCGCCATCGGGCTCGCCCTGATCGCCGGGTACCTGCTGTTCCTGGGCATGGACATCCGGGACGCCCATGACGCCTACCGGTCCCGGTGCGCCGACCCCGCCGGCTGCGCGCAGGCCGCGAGCCAGTTCCAGAGCTCCTACAAGAACACGTTGCTGTTCCTGGCCGCCGGGCTCGGGCTGATCCCCGTCGTCATCGGCGTGTTCTGGGGGGCACCGCTGATCGCGCGGGAAATGGAGCTCGGTACCCACCGGCTGGTGTGGAACCAGAGCGTGACCCGTCGCCGCTGGCTGATCGGCAGGATGGCGTTCGTCGGCCTGGCCGCGATGGCCCTGACGGGCCTGGCCGCCCTACTGCTCACCTGGGCGGCCTCCCCGTACGATTCGGTCGCCTCCGACCGGTTCGGCGCGGTGGAGTTCGGCGCCCGCAACATCGCCCCGATCGGCTACGCCTTCCTCGCCTTCACCCTCGGCACCGCCATCGGCCTGTTCGTGCGCCGGACGCTTCCGGCGATGGCCATCACGGGCGTCGTCTTCCTCGTCGTCCAGTTCACCGTGCCGAACCTGGTGCGTCCGCACCTCATACCGCCGGAGAAGACGACCCTGCCGATGACCGTGCAGACCATCAACCAGGCCAAGAACCTGGGCAGCATCACCGGCGCCCCCGTCATCGGCGGCCTGCGGGTGCCCGGCGCACCCGGCGCGTGGATCAGCGAGACCAGCCCGCTGCGCACCGCGGACGGGCAGACGCTCAGCGAGAGCACGTTCAACGACTGCCTCGACACCCCGCCGAAGAGCGGCGCGGGCGGCACGTTCGGCGACGCCGCGGTCTGCCTGTCCGGACTCGGCCTCCATGTCGACATCGAGTACCAGCCCGGCAGCCGCTACTGGCCGTTCCAGTTCGCGGAAACCGGGCTCTACCTGGTGGCCGGCGCACTCCTCACCGCCATCGCCCTGCGACGCGTCAGGCGGGTCTCGTGACGAGCGACCGGAATCCGCCGGGCACGGATCCGCCGGACGGCACATCGATAACCTGTCCGGTGTGACCGTTCCGGGGGGATGGGTCCGGGGCGTCTCCGTGACCGGACTCGGCGCCGTGTTCCTCACGGCCATCGCCGTGCAGGCCACCGCCATCGCGCAGAGCTGGGGCGCCTGGTACTGGGTGCCGGGCAGCGTCTCCGCGGCGGCGGTCTGCCTGCCGGCGCTGCCGGGGCTGCGCCGGCCGCTCCGGCCGGCGATCGCGGGCTTCGGCCTCGCGGTGTCGGCCATCGTGGCCACCCGCATGGCCGGACCCGATCTTCCCGCCGAACCCAGCCCCGCCATGACGCTGGGTCTGGCGGTGCTGACCGGCTCCGCGCTCCGGGCCCTCGCGCCGGTCCAGGCGGGCGTCATCGCGGGCGCCGGGCCGGCGGTGATCATCGCCGGCCAGCTGGCCGCCGGGCCGCCGTCCGCCGACCTCGCGGCGGTGACGGCGCTGGACGGCCTGATCTGGCTGACCGCCGTCGGGGCGGGGCTGTCGCTGCGGTTCCTGGACGCCCGTGCGCACGCGGCCGCCGAGCGGGTGCGCCGGGACGAGCGGCTGGCACTCGCCCGGGAACTGCACGACGTCGTCGCCCACCACATCACGGGAATGGTGGTCCAGGCGCAGGGCGCACAGGTGGTCGCGCGGCGGAATCCGGAGCAGGTGGGCGAGTACCTCGCCGACCTGGAGGCCGCCGGCACCGACGCCCTGGCGGCGATGCGGCGCGTCGTCGGGCTGCTGCGCGACGCCGGCGACGCGGCACCGGCGTCCCCCGGGCCGGAGCGGCTCGGCGCGCTGGTGGAGCGTTTCGGCCGGCAGGGCCCGGAGGTGCGGCTGGACATGCCGGACGGGGACACCGGGTGGCCGCCGGAGGTGACCACCACCGTGTACCGCGTCGTCCAGGAGGCGTTGACGAACGTGTCGCGGCACGCACCCAAGGCCCGGTCCGTCACGGTCACGGTCGAGCAGGACGCGCAGGGCGTCGCCGTCGAGGTCGCCGACGACGCCCCCGCCGCCCCGCCCCGGCACCCCCATCGTGGCGGATACGGTCTGATCGGCATGCGCGAACGCGTCGAGACGCTCGGCGGCTCGCTGCGCGCCGGGCCGCGGCCCGGCGCCGGCTGGTCCGTGCGGGCGACCCTGCCCGTCCCCACCAGGGAGCCCCGATGACCATTTCGGTCCTGCTCGCCGACGACCAGGCGATGGTCCGCCGCGGGCTGCGGCTGATCCTGGAGGACCAGCCCGACATCACCGTCGTCGGAGAGGCCGCCGACGGGGCCGAGGCGGTCGCCATGGCCCGGCGGCTGCGCCCGGACGTGTGCCTGGTGGACATCAGGATGCCCCGGCTCGACGGCATCGAGGTGACCCGGGCGCTGGCCGGCCCGCGGGTGCCCGACCCGATACGGGTCGTCGTGGTCACCACCTTCGACCTCGACGAGTACGTGTACGGGGCGTTGCGCGGAGGTGCGGCGGGGTTCCTCCTCAAGGACGCCGGGCCCGCCCTGCTCGCCGAGGCGGTCCGCGCCGCCCACAACGGCGAGGCGCTGGTCTCACCGTCGGTCACCGTGAGGCTGCTGCGGCACCTGACGGCCGCCTCGGCACCGTCCGGCGCCGCGCGGCCCCCACCCCTGTCGGACCGCGAACTCCAGGTCGTCCGGGCGCTGGCGCGCGGCCGCACCAACCAGGAGATCGCCGCCGAGCTGTTCATCTCGGTCAGCACCGTCAAAAGCCACCTGTCGGGCATCCAGACCAAACTGGGGGTGCGCAACCGGGTCGGAATCGTCACGTGGGCATGGGAGAACCGGCTCGTCGACACACCATGAGCGGCGCCGCGGCCGGCCCGAGCCGGTCCGCTCCCCTTGAACCGGCAGGCCCGGGCCGGCGACGGGTCACATGAGCCAGGCGGCGATGTCCGAGCCGGGGGGCCACAGGGTGAAGACCACCGCCCAGGCGATGAACTTGGCGACCTCCAGCGCGGTGCGGACCCGCCAGTAGCGGGCGGCATGCCGGCGGTCGGCCCGCCTGCCCTCGATGACGTCGTTCACGCCGTCGTCCATGATCTGCGTTCCCCTTTCACGGCCCGGGGGCGGCCGGGTCCCCGCGCCGATCCCTCGCGGCGTGAATCCAGGAAACATCCGCGGGCGGGTGTCCTGCAGGGCGCCGGACGACGCGGTGCCCGGCCCGTCCACCCGGGTGCCGGAACCGGACAGGCGCTCGGCCATCGGGACGGCCGGCGGCCACGGTCGTCCTCGCGTCGTACTGTCTCGGACAGCGTTGGACACTCGGAGAAGGGTGAGGCGTGGACGACGTTCCGCACACGCACGACCTGGAGGAGAGACTCGCGGCGGTCGCCACCCGGGTGGAACTGGCCGCGCTGCTGCGCGAGTTGCACCGGCGGGCGGACAGCCCGTCGCTGCGCACGCTCGACAGGGACTCGGTCGACCGCGGGGATCCGGTGCGGCTGACCAAGTCCTCGGTGAGCGACATGCTCAAGGGCAGCCGGTTCCCCCGCAAGGCACTGCTGTCGGCATTCGTCCACGCCTGCGGGACCCCGGCCTCCCGCCTGGCCCCTTGGACGCAGGCATGGGAACGCATCGCGACCACGGAGGAGAGCCGGGCTCAGGCCGACACCGGCACCCGGCCGGACGTGTGCGTCGAACTGGCGCGGTGGGTGGCCGAGTTCGACCAGCCGCACAGGTCGTCCCCCGAGGAGATCCTCCGCGGCGAAGGGCCGGCGGTGAACACGAACGACCTGGCGGCCCTGCCCTCGGCGCTCGGGGCGCTGCGCTCCAGCGGCGTGACCGCCGAGGTGGTCACCTGCTTCCGCGGCATCCATGTGCCGGT
This sequence comes from Spirillospora sp. NPDC048823, assembly GCF_043198445.1. NCBI lineage: Bacteria > Bacillati > Actinomycetota > Actinomycetes > Streptosporangiales > Thermomonosporaceae > Spirillospora > Spirillospora sp. NPDC048823. The sequence goes on from NZ_JBICUT010000008.1 coordinate 283,573, forward strand.
CGGGTCGGCCTCCGAGTTCTGGGCGGTGCTGGCCGCGGACATGACGCTGCACCGCGGGACCGCGGGGCACCGGCGGTGGCTCGTCAAGGAGAGCGGCGAGATCCTCAGGCGCAGGAACAAGCCGGAACACGTGGCGCAGCTGCGGCTGACCTGGAAGGTGCTCTTCGAGAGGTTTCTGACCGGCGGAGCGGACGACCCCGCATGGCCGATCGAGCAGATGGTGGCCGACATCACGGCGTGGGCGGGCGGCCGCGCCAACTGGTTCTACCATTTCATGGTCTGGCTGCTGGAGGTCGTCCCTGACGACCCGGCACTGTGGGCCGGCATCCACAAGGCGCTCCGGGACTACGAGGCGGATCTCCCGGAGGTGGCGCCCTGGGAGCTGCGCCTGCGAGTCAAGAAGGCCCAGAGCCTGGCGTCGCGCCGCATCGGCTCCCGGCGGCCGGCCTCCTTCGCCCCGGCCATCACGCCCGTTCCGGGCGGCCGCCTGTGCCCCTACGAGTTCAAGGCGATGCTGTTCCCCCTGACGATCGGCGAGGTCGGGGTCCTGCTGGCGGACGAGGTCCCGGACAACGTCGACCACCCCTACGTCATCGATCTTCCCAGGCCTCCCGAGAAGGGCTCGGGCACCGACCTGGTCAACTGCCTGAGCCGGCTGATCGGGGCCTGCATGCGCGACGATCCCGATTCCGAGGAACTGTGGGCGGTCCCGACCGCCCCGGAATGGCTGGCCCTCGCCGGCTGCGAGGACACCGACTATCCCTGGGGCCAGACCCCGCCCACCCCCGAACGGGCGAATCTCGGCTACGGCGACCTGCGAGGCAGGCATGAGGTCGAGCCCGTCGGCTGGCGGGAGCGCGGGAAGTCGCCGCACGGCGTCCAGGACTGCTGCGGCAACGTCCACGAGATCGTCGAGTGGCGGCTGGACGCGACCGGCCGCCGGGACTTCCGGCTCGCGGGCGGTTGTTTCCGCACCGCGCCGAAGTGGTCGTCATGCCGCAGGTTCCGGCCGCTCGTCCCGAGGCCCTACTCCAGGCGGAACGTAGGCATCCGCCTGATCAAATACCACATCTCCGACACCGCCCGCCGCGAGGCCGCGCTGCGGGACTTCCTCAGCGAGCAGGGCGCGATCCGGTGAAGCCACGACCTCCTGCTCCTGCCCCGACACGGCGAGCGGGACGCTGCGGGAGGATCTGATGTCCGCGTCCGGGAAGGTCGGGTAGTGCTGGTGGAGTCGGGCGGAGTGGACGGATCTCGTGTCGGCGGGCACGCTGGCGCAGTGTCCGGCGTGTACAAGAGTTCACGGGGCCGGCGCGCCGTCCGGCAGTGGTGTTCGGATGCTCTGTCGCGGGCCGGCTTCCCGCTCACCCATGCGACGGTGGACACCAGCGGCGGCCGGGTGGCGCTCGTGTCGGCCGGACACCAAGGGCCGCGGATCGTCCTGGTACCCGGCACCGGCTTCAACGCGGCGGTCGCACCGGCCCCGGCGGGGCCGGGCGGCCTGGTACGGCCGGGTCCTGGACGAGGTCCTGGCGGCCGCGGACCTGGACCGCGTCGTGCTGGTGGGCGATTCGCTGGGGGCGGCGGTGGCCCTGGCCGCCGACTCCCCCCGGATCGCGGCGCGGGCACTCGTCTCTCCGGCCGGGTTCATCCGTCTCACGGTGGACCCGGCACTGGCGGTGGCTTCTGCCCTGTGGTTGCCGCGTCCCACGCCCGGACACACCCGCGGCATGCTGCGGTTGTTCGTCGCCCCCGGTGAGGATCCGCCCGGGAACGAAGTCGAGTGGATGACTCTCATGGCCGCCAGTTGCCGCACCACCCTGGCCCCGCCGCCCCTGCCCGCCGACCTGCTCGCCCGCCGCACCGACAGGCCCTGCATCGTCGGTACGGGAGAGCACGACCGGTTCCTCCCACCTCGTCGCCTGGCACCGGCAGTGCGCCGGACCATGGACCTCGACCTGCGGATCCTGCCCGGCATGGGCCACCTGACCACTCCGGATCACCTCGACGCCGTGATGGCGCTGATAGCCGAGGTCGCCGATCCGTGACCAGCAGCACGGGCGAACCATCGGGAGCTGAACCCTGGGCAGGGCGTCGCCACAGGCGCGTGGTGACGGGGGTTGGGACTTGGCCGGTCAGGGGCCACCGGTTTGGCGTTGGCCGCGGAGGCGAAGTTGGCGGGCGGGCCGGGCCTTCGGGTAGTTGCGCCGACGGCGGGGACGGTTCCGGTCGGGTATGAGGGCCGCGGTCGAGCTCGGAGCCTGCTCCCACAGGTTCGGGATGCTCGGCTCCGGTCGCGGGTCCAATGGCATGTGTGATGCAACGGGGCGGGGAACGTCGGCCGACGGCTGAGCGGTGGGAACCGTCCGGCCGGGAGGCAGTGCGCGGTAGCTGTAGCGGCCGTCCTGTTCCTTGGTGATGGTGAGCCGGGACGGGTGACCGGCCTTCCAGCGGTTGTGCCACCCGCAAACGAGGGCGAGTTGGTCGATGTCGGTGGGGCTGTCGCCCAACGCCCAGCCCTTGACGTGGTCGACCTCGCTCAACGTCCCGGGAACCTCGCAGCCCTGCACCGCACACGTCGGGTAAAGGGTCTCCAGGACGCGGCGCTGGCCTGGGGTGGCGAACCGCTCCCGGTACCCGAGGTAGAGGGGCAGGTGGCCGCGTCCCAGCAACAGCGGCGAGACCCCGGCGGACAGGGCGATGCGGCGGGCCTGCTCGGCGGGGATCGGTGTTCCGTCCGTCAACCGCGCGGGCGTGGTGCCGCCGGTGAGGGTGTCCAGGTCGCAGATGACGGTGACCTTGGTGGCCTTGTGCCCGCCCGACAGCACGCTCGACAGCGCGGCGGCCGTCCGCTCGGACAGGTCACGGCGGTCGTCGGCCCCGGCCGGCTTGGCCAGCGGGCCGAGTGTCCCGTCCCAGATGGCGGTGTCCTCAGCGTTCAGCCAGCCCTTGATGTACCGGCCGCCGTCCAGCGACCGGGTGGAGTCGATCCAGGACCGCTCATACCCGCGCCGGGAGTCGGCGTCGGGAGTCTCGGTACCGTCGCGCTCGGCGATGACGTCACGGATCCGGCGGCCGAACGAGGCGACTTTCCCGGCGGAGAAGTCCTGATCGACCATGCCGAGCAGGATCGCCTCGGCCGCGGCGCAGTCGGTGTCGTCCAGGCGTGCGACCGCACCGGCGATGGTGGCGGCGTACCCGGACGACAGCGACCCCGACGTCCACCGGCCGGTCATCTCGGTCAGGCGGTGCCGCTGGCGGGCCAGGGTGAGACGTTCCTTGGCGCGGGCGTCGCGCATGCCGAGCCGATTCCGCAACCAGGACTGCGTTGACGGAAATCCCCAGCGCTGAACTTCGCGGGCGCCGTCCACCACTCCGATGAATCCGGCGAGGGCCGCCTCCTGCTTGTCGGTGGCGACCGCAAGCGCTTCGGTGAGTTCCAGGCACGCCGCCGCAGATTCCGGGGCGGCACGCTCGGCGAGTTCGGCGGCGATCTCCGAAAGAGCGTTCACCAATTCCATGGTGGACGCCTCATCGAGGTCGATCGTCATCGAACGCATGTACGAATGCTATCGCGCCCGGCATCGCGATACGGCCCCAACGACTCAGATTAGAGTTCGATTATTGTCACCATATGGATAGCCAGAGTGACGCATAGAGCGACCATAAGCCGCAAAGTGGCCTTTTCCCTTGCAGGGTCTTGGCTGGGCGGTGGGGGCGGCGCGACCAGGTGGGGCAGGCGGAGCCTGCCCGTTTGAACGCTGCATGAGGGGTCGCAGAGGCTCCGAAGCCAAGGGTGGGACGGAGTCCCATCGCGAAGCGACGCGAAGCGCCCTTGACTTCGGAGGGGCGGCCCCTTACGCTGCGCCGCCTCCGCCGCCCAATGAACAATTCCCTTAAAGCCGATCCAAGTGAAAGTGACCCCGAGCAAAGGTGATCCAAACAAAGGTGATCCAAACAAAGGTGAGCCGAGCAAAGGTGAGCCGCAGCCGATGTCGAGGGGACAGGCCAGGCCGGATACTGTCAACCGATGCCGACGGCAAGCACTTTCTTGCTGACCTTGCCGACAGGGGTGCGCGGAAAGGAATCCACCACCTCGATCCGATCCGGGAATTTGTACGCGGCGACGCCTCGCTCGCGCAGGAATTCCTTGACCTCGCGGAGGACCGGCGCCTTTTCGCTCTCCCTGACGATGAGGAACGCGCATGTCCGTTCCCCCATCATCGGGTCGGGGAGCCCGACGACGGCGGCGTCGTGGATCGCCGGGTGGGCCAGGAGGTGGTTCTCCAGTTCCTCGGCGGAGATCTTGTCGCCGCCTCGGTTGATCTGGTCCTTTTCGCGGCCCTCCACGACGAGGTGACCCGTCGGGAGTTCGCGGACGAGGTCGCCGGTGCGGTAGAAACCGTCCGGGGTGAACGAGCGGGCGTTGTGCTCGGGGGCGCGGTAGTAGCCGCGGAGGGTGTACGGGCCGCGGGTGAGGAGTTCGCCCACCTCACCGGGGGCGACTTGTTCGCCGTCGCCATCCACGACGCGGATCTCGTCGGCCGGTGAGAGAGGGCGGCCTTGAGTCCGTTCCACCAGTTCGCGAGGGTCGTCCAGCCGCGTGTAGTTGAGGAGGCCCTCGGCCATGCCGAAGACCTGCTGGACCTGGCAGCCCAGGACGTCCGGCACCTCGGCGGCCCGTTCGGCGGCGAATTTGGCGCCGCCGACCTGGAGGAGTTCGAGCGAAAACACGTCCTCGTCCGACCACGTCACCGCGTCCAGCCACAGCAGGGCGATCGGCGGGACCATCGCGCACACCGTCGCCCGTTCGCGCTCGATCAGGGGGAACGCCTCGTCCGGGGAGCCGGACGGGGACAGGACGACCGTGCCGCCGGTGGCGAAGACGCCGAGGATGCCGGGGCAGGCGAGCGCGAAGTTGTGGGCGGCGGGGAGGACGACCAGGTAGACGGTGTCGCGGGTGAAACCGCAGACTTCGGCACTGGCCTCCAGGTTGTAGACGTAGTCGCGGTGGGTCCGCGGGATGAGCTTCGGCAGGCCCGTCGTGCCGCCGGAGAGCAGGAAGACGCCGACGTCGGCCGCAACGGGTCCGTCGATCTCCATCGGATCGGCATCGGCCGCGGCCACCGCGCCCACCGCGGCGAGTGAGGAGAGCGAGGAGAGTGCGGTGAACTCAGCTGCGTCGCCGTCCACGATCACGTGCTCTACGGGGAGGGTGCGGGCCATCGGGCGGTAGTCGAAGTCGCCGTCGCGGTCGGCGCAGATGTAGGCGCGGGCCTCGGACAGCTCGCACAGGTAGCGGATTTCGCTGTCCCGGTGGGCCGGGAGGGCGAGGACGGGGGAGGCGCCGATCCGGACCAGGGCGAGGAACGTGACGACGAAGCCCGTGGTGTTCGGGAGCTGGACGACGACGCGGTCGCCGCGGCGGATGCCGAGGCGCAGGAAGCCGGCGGCGGTGCGGGAGGCGCGGTCGTCCAGGTCCGCGTAGGTGAGGCGGTCGTCGCCGGCGATCAGGGCGGTCTTGTCCGGGTCGCCGCGCAGGACGTCGCCCAGGAGCCGGCCGGTCCAGTAGCCCTCGGCCTTGTAGCGTGCTTCGAGGTCGGCCGGCCAGGGAGTGAAGCCGTCGGTGTCCATCGGCGGGCTCACCGCCCGGCGAGCTGGGCCGGGGCGCCGGGGACCGGTTCGGCCGGGTCGGAGCCGAGGGCGACGATGCGGTTGGCGGCGTCCACGTGGACGACGCGGGGCTCGTGGCCGTCGCGGCCGGTGTCGTCCACGGACGTGTAGGTGATGATGATGACCATGTCGCCGGGCTGGACCTGGCGGGCCGCCGCGCCGTTGATGCCGATGACTCCGCTGCCCGCGTCCCCGGGGATGGCGTAGGTGACGAGACGAGAGCCGTTGGTGATGTCGACGACGTGGACCTGTTCGCCCTCGACGATGTCCGCGGCCTCCATCAGGTCCGCGTCGATCGTCAGGGAGCCCACGTAGTGCAGGTCCGCCTGGGTGACGGTCGCACGGTGGATCTTTCCGTTCATCAGCATGCGCTGCACCGGTTCGCCCTCTTCCTCAAGAACAACTAAGGCTAGGCTTACCTTAGCCACTCCCCCGGCAGAGGAGAACCCCGACGATGCTCCGGCGACTGGCCCGCCGCGTGGTCATGGACATCGGTCCGCTGCGCGACAGCAGGCCGTTCCGCAACGTGTTCATCGCCCGCACCGTCTCGGTCTTCGGGATCGGCATGCTGGCCGTCGCGCTGCCCGTGCAGGTCTATGCGCTGACCGGGTCGACCGTGCATGTCGGCGCGGTGGCCGCCGCCGAGGGTTTCGCGCTTCTCGCGGGATTCCTGTGGGGCGGGGTGCTGGCCGACCGGTACGACCGGCGGCGGCTGATGCTGCGCGCGCGGACGGCCGCCGGTGTGGGCTTCGTCCTGCTGGCTGTCAACGCCTTCCTGCCGTCCCCGTCGGTCACCGCCCTGTACGTGCTGGCGGCGTGGGACGGCCTCGCGACCGGTGTCAGCGTCACCGCGCTGCTGGCCGCAACGCCGTCCCTGGTCGCGCCGGACAAGCTGGTGGCGGCGGGGGCGCTGAACGCGCTGACCGTCCGGCTCGGGTCGATGGTGTCGCCCGCGCTCGGCGGGCTGGTCGTGTCGGCGTTCGGCGTCGGCTGGAACTACGCCGCCGCGGCGGCGGGGACCCTCGGCACGATCGCGCTACTGACCAGGCTGCCGCCGCTCAAACCCGCCGTCGGCGACGAGCCGGAGACGAACCCGCTGAGAGCCGTCGGGGACGGTTTCCGCTTCGTCGCGTCGCATCGTGTGGTCGGTTCCCTCATGCTTCTCGGGCTGCTGTTCATGGTCGCGGGCGGCATCCCGGTTCTGATGCCCGCGTTCGCGACGCGGAGCCTGGACGGCGGGCCCACCACGGTCGGGCTGCTGTTCGCCGCGCCGGCCTGCGGCGCGGTCCTGGCGTCCGTGACGAGCGGCTGGGCCGGGACGTTCCGGCGGCCGGGGCTCGCCCTGCTCGTCGCTTCCGTCACGGGTTTCGCCTCGCTCGCCTGCCTGGGCCTGGCCCGCCACCCGGCGCTCGCCGTCGCGATCCTGTTCGCGTACGGGTTCGTCGAGTCGGTGGAGGAGATCCTGCGGTACGGGCTGATCCAGTCGCACACGCCCGACTCGCATCTGGGGCGGGTCAACGCGCTGTGGGCCGCGCAGGAGACGGGTGGCGGCGCCATCGGGTCGCTGGGCGCCGGGGCCCTCGGCCGCTACCTGGCGCCGGGTGCGGCGATCGTGGTCTACGGGACGGTCAGCGCCGTTCTCGCGCTCGTGCTGGCGCTGACCCTCACCGGGCTCCGCACCGCGACCATCCGCCCGAAGCGCGAACCGCAAACCGTCCCGGAAGCGGGACCGGGACCGGGATCGGGACCAATAAAGAAGCCGGAGCCGAAAAAGAAGCCGGAGCCGGAGCGGGGCTGATCCGGCTCCGCTCCGCGCGGCCGTCATCCGAGGCGGGCGGCCAGTTCCTCCTCCGTCATGGCGTCGACCTCCAGCCAGATCTCCGCGACGGCCTCAAGCCGTCCCGGCTCCTCCTCCAGTTCGGTGAAGCGCCGGGAGACGCGCGCGACGGTCCGCTCGGCGAACAGCACCCGGACGGGCAGCGCGGTGGTGTCGAGCGCCTCGCGCAGCCGCGCGATCACGGTGGTGGCGAGGACGGAGTCGCCGCCGAGCGCGAAGAAGTCGGCGTCCGCGCCGACGCGGTCCCTCCCCAGCACCTCGGCGACGATCCGGGCCAGCACCCGCTCCAGTGACGTCTTCGGCTCGGCGTAGGCGCCGGCGGCCTCCCCCGCCTCGGCGGCGGCCAGGGCCGTGAGGGCTCTGCGGTCGACCTTGCCGTTGGCGGTGAGCGGCAGCTCGTTCACGCGGACGAGCAGTTCGGGGACCATGTGCGGCGGCAGGAGGCCGCGGACATGGGCGAGCACCGCGTCGCGGTCCAGACCCGGGGACGCCGCCGCGACGGCGGCCAGGCGGCCGTTCGCGATGAGCGCGACGGCACGTCCCACGGCGGGATGGGTGAGGAGCGCCGCCTCGACTTCGCCGAGTTCGATCCGGAAGCCGCGCACCTTGACCTGGTGGTCGCGGCGGCCGAGGAACTCCAGCGTCCCGTCCGGGCGGTAGCGGGCCAGGTCGCCGGTCCGGTACCAGCGGGTGCCGTCGCGGACGACGAAGCGGTCCGCGGTGCGCGCGGGGTCGGCGGCGTAGCCGTCGGCGACGCCGCCGCCGCCGATCCACAGCTCGCCCGTCACCCAGTCGGGACGGTCCCGGCCCAGCTCGTCCACGACCCGGCACGCGACGCCGCGCAGCGGAACCCCGTACGGGACGGCGTGCCAGTCGGACGGCACCTCCCCGGCGACCTCCTGCACGGTGGAGTGGATCGCGGTCTCGGTCGTGCCGCCGAGGGCCGCGAAACGACATCCGGGCGCGCGTTCCTCCAGCAGCGCGGGCAGGTGCGTGCCGACCCAGTCGCCGCCGAGCAGGACCAGCCGCAGGCTCTCCGCCGGGCCCGTCCGCAGCAGCATCTCCAGCACCGAAGGAACGCAGTTCAGCACGGTCACCGACCGGCTCCGGACCAGTTCGCTCCAGCGGGCGGCGTCGCGCCGCTCGTCCTCGCCGGGAACGACGACCGCGCCGCCCGCCGACCAGGGCGCGAACAGATCGAACACCGACAGGTCGAAGTCGAGGGCCGAAATCCCGAACGTGACGTCGTCCGGGCCGATCCCGAACCGCTCGACGAGGTCGCCGATGGTGTTCATCGCCGCACCGTGCGATACCTCGACACCCTTGGGCTCACCCGTCGAACCGGAGGTGAACAGGACGTAGGCCACCTGGTCGGGACGGGCCGCGACCGGCTCGGCCAGGGGCTCGGCATCGGCGATTCCGTCCGGCGTGAGGGACGCCGCGACCCTGGCCGTGGCGCGGATCTTCGCGCGGCGGGCCTCGGGCTGTTCGGGGCCGATGGGGACGTAGGCGGCGCCGGCGGCCAGGACGCCGAGCGCCGCGGCGGCCTGGTCCGGGCCTTTCGGGAGTTCGATGGAGACGCGGTCGCCCGGTCGCACGCCCTCGGCGGCCAGCGCGGAGGCGATGCCCAGGGCGCGGCCGGCCAGGTCACGGTAGGTGAGCGTCCCGTCGTCGCCCCAGTGCAGGGCGGGGGCGTCCGGGCGGCGGCGGGCGTGGTCGAAGAAGCCCTCGGTCAGCGTCCGGGGCGGCGGTGCCGGGACGGCGTTGAGGCGGTGCCGGACGCGGAGCTGGGACGGCGTCGCGGCGATGCCCAGCGGCACGTCCCAGTCGGCGCCGGGCGCGCCGAGACGGGTGATGGCGGCCGTGTAGGCGTCGAACATCGCCCCGGCGACACCCTCGGGGAACGCGGGACGGCGGACGTCCCAGTTCAGCAGCAGTCCGCCGGACACCTCGGTCACCTGCGCGTCCAGCAGCACCTGCGGGCCCTGCGAGATGATCCACTCCGGTTCGCCGAAGCGTTCGCGGACGGCGCCGCCGAACAACTCGCCGAGGCTGAGCGCGCTGGTGTAGACGATCGGCGCGAGGACCTGCTCGCCGCGCAGCCTGGACAGGTCGCGCAGCACTTCCAGGCCGGAGTAGTCGCTGTGCGCGCCGGCGGTGTGCAGGTTCGCCTGGACGGCGCGGGCGCGCTCGGCGAACGGGAGGTCGGCGGTGAGGTCGGCCTCCAGCATGATGGATCCGGTGAAGTCGCCGACGATGCGGTCCACGTCGAGGTGGACGGGTTCGCGGTGGAACAGCGGCAGGTTCAGCAGGAAGCGGGGCGCCGCCGACCATGCGCCGATCACCTCGGCGAACACCGCCGCGAGGGCCATCGCCGGGGTGACGCCTTCGGCGTGGGCGCGGGCGAGGAGGCGGTCCTTGTCGTCCGGCGGGAGCCAATGGTGCTTGCGCTCGACGCGGTCGCCGGGTTCGGGGACGACCGGCAGCTCGGGCGGGCCGGGAAGGCCGGCGAGCCGGTCGGCCCACCACCGCCGGTCCTGCTCGCGTGCTGCCGCGCGGGGGTCGTCGGCGAGGTAGCGGGCGTAGCCGTAGCGGATCGGCGCGAGGGTCTCGCCCTCGTACAGTGCGGCGAGGTCGGCGAGCATGACGCGGTAGCTCATCGCGTCGGCCGCGACCATGTCGACGTCCAGGTGGAGGCGGGCGGTCCCGGCGGGCAGCAGGCTGAGCCGGGCGTCGAACACGCGGCCGTCCTCGATCGGGAGCCGCTGCTCCGACATCTCCGCGCGGATCGCCTCCAGTTCGGCGCCGGGGTCGGTGACGCCGCGGAGGTCGTGGACGGTCACGGCGGGCTCGGGGCGTTCGGGCAGGATGCGCTGCGTGCCGCCGTCGGACACGGCGACGCGCAGCATGGGGTGCCGCTTCACCAGGGCGCGGACGGCCTGCTCGAACCGGACGGGGTCGATCGCGCGGCCGTCCAGTTCGACGTACAGGTGCGCGGCGACGGAGCCGAGCGACTGGCCTGAGTCACGGCCGATCCAGTACGCGTGCTGCATCAGCGCCAGCGCGAACGGCCCGTCCGGCTCAACGTCCCCCGGCTCAACATCCCCCGGACTGACATCTCCCGGCTCGACGTCCCCTGGGTCGAGGCCGGCGGCACCTCCATCAGCAGCACCGCCAACAGCACCGCCAACAGCACCGCCAACAGCAGCACCGGCAGCGGCACCGGCAGCGGTGGCGGCAGGCCCCGCCGATGGCTCGACCTGGCCCTTCTCCGCGAACAGGTCCCACCATCCGGCGAGGGTGGGGCGTTCGGCCAGCTCGGCGAAGCGGATCTCGACGCCGCGGCGGCGCAGCCGGCCGGTCAGCTGCATGAGCCGGATCGAGTCCATCCCGAGCTCGATGAGGTTGTCGTCCGCCGCCGCGCGCTCGCCCAGCACCTCGGCCAGCGCGGTGTGCAGATCTTCCCAGGTCAGCCCTGAATCGGACACGCCACTCCCCTCAAATTAGGTAAGGCTAACCTAATTCAAGGGGTTTTCACCGTCAACGCCCGCCGCCGGTCGGCCGGGACGATCAGCGGCGTGTCGGTCTCCGGGTCGGGGATGACGCGGCACGGCAGTCCGAAGACGCGCTCTACGAGTTCGGCGGTGACGATCTCGGTGGGCGGGCCCTCGGCGAGGACCTCGCCGCCCCGCATCGCGATCAGGTGCGTGGCGTACCGGCAGGCGTGGTTGAGGTCGTGCAGGACCGCGACGAGCGTGCGTCCCTCATCGTGGAGGCGCGCGCACAGGTCGAGCACCTCGATCTGGTGCGCGATGTCCAGGAACGTCGTCGGCTCGTCCAGCAGCATGATGCCGGTCTGCTGGGCCAGGACGAGCGCGAGCCAGGCCCGCTGGCGCTGCCCGCCGGACAGTTCGTCCACGACGCGGTCCGCGAGGTCGGTGACGCCGACGGCGGCCATCGCGTCCTCGACGGCGGCCTCGTCCTCGCGCGACCACTGCCGCAGCAGCCCCTGGTACGGGTAGCGGCCGCGCGCGACGAGGTCGCCGACCGTGATGCCCTCCGGGGTGAGCGGCGACTGGGGCAGCAGCCCGAGCCGCCGCGCGAGGCGCTTGGCGGGCAGGGCGCCGATCGGTTCGCCGTCCAGGAGGACGGTTCCCTCCCTGGGACGCAGCAGGCGGGCGAGGGCGCGCAGCAGGGTCGACTTCCCGCACGCGTTGGGCCCGACGATGACGGTGAAGGACTCGTCCGGGATCCGCACCCCGAGCCGTTCGGCGACGACGCGCCTCTCGTACGCCAGCGTGAGGTTCTCAGCGCTCAACCTCGTCACGTCGTCCCCTTCCGTGCGGTGGTCGACAGCAGCCAGGCCAGGTACACGCCGCCGAGGACGCCGGTGACGACGCCCACCGGCATCGCGACCGGCAGGTGAAGCGAAATGAGATCGGACGCGGCCAGCAGCGCGGCGCCGGTCAGCGCGGCGGGCAGCAGCTGCGCGCCGGGCCGGCGGGTCAGCCGCCGGGCGAGCTGCGGCGCGGCGAGCGCGATGAACGGGATCGGCCCGGCCGCGGCGGTCGCGGCGGCGACGAGGCCCACCCCGGCGACGGTGACCAGCGCCCGGGTCCGCTGGACGGGCACGCCGAGCGCCTGCGCGGCGTCGTCGCCCAGCTCCCCCATGCCGAGGGGCCGGGCGAGCAGCAGCGCCGCCGGGACGAGCACGGCCAGCGCGAGGGCGAGCGGGACGGCCTGGTCCCAGTCCCGCCCGTTCAGGCTGCCGGTCAGCCAGAACGCGGCCTCGTAGCCCTCGCGCAGCTCGGCGCGGGTGATGAGGTAGAAGTTCAGCGCCTGCAGCATCGCCGCGGCGGCGACGCCGATCAGCACCAGGCGGACGCCGTGCACGCCGCCGCCCGGGCGGTAGGCGACCAGGTAGACGGCCAGCGCGGTCAGCACCGCGCCCGCCACCGAGCTGGTGGTGATGGCGACGGCGCCGCCGCCGAACACCAGGATCTGCAGCAGCGCGCCGGTCGCGGAGCCGGTGGTGAAACCGATGATGTCGGGGCTGCCGAGCGGGTTGCGGGAGATGCTCTGGAAGATCGCGCCGCTGAGCCCGAGGGCCAGGCCCGCGAGCAGCCCGGTGACGGCGCGCGGCAGCCGCAGCGTCGTGACGATGAACTCGGTGGCGCGGTCGCCCTGCCCGATGAGGGCGCGCACCACCTCCGGCGGCGACATGGGGAACTCCCCGGAGCCGACGACGAGGACCGCGGCGCAGACGGCGACCGCCGACAGGACCCCGCACACCATGGCGGCGCGCGGCTCCCACCGCACCGAGAGCGCGCCCGTACGCAGGACCCTCGCCTTCATGCCCTTCACAGGTCGCGCGTCCTCCCCCGCCGGACCATCACCGCGAACAGCGGCGCCCCGAGGAACGCGGTGACGATGCCGGTCTCCAGCTCGCCGGGGGTGATGACGCGGCCGATGACGTCGGCGCCGAGCAGCAGCACGGGTGCGAGCAGCAGCGAGTAGGGCAGGACGAGCCGCAGGTCGGGGCCGACCAGCGTCCGGACGATGAACGGGACGGCCAGCCCGAGGAACGCGATCGGCCCGGCCGACGCCGTCGCGGCGCCGCACAGCACCACGATCGCGAGGGCCCCGAACGCCCGGGTCCGCCCGGGGTTCGAGCCGAGGGCCCGGCCCGCGTCGTCGCCCATGGCGAGCGCGTTCAGCGGGCGGGCGAGCACCAGGGCCAGCACGATGCCGGCGACGACGAACGGGAGGATCCGGATGAAGACCAACATCTCCCGTCCGCCGAGGGAACCGACCTGCCAGAACCGGAAGCCGTTGAAGCTCTGCGGGCTGAGCAGCATCAGGCCGGCCGTAAGCGCGCTGAACACGGCGTTGACCGCGGCCCCGGCGAGGACCAGCCGCGCGGGCGACGCGCCGCCCCTCCCCCGCGCGCCGATCACGTAGACGATCGCCGCCGCGCCGGCCGCTCCCGCGAACGCCGCCCAGACGTACACGAGCGGCTCGTCCACCTGGAACGTGCCGATGACGATGACCACCGCGAGCGCCGCCCCGCCGTTCACGCCGAGCAGCCCCGGCTCGGCGAGCGGGTTGCGGGTGAGCGCCTGCATCACCGCGCCGGCGAGCCCGAGCGCCATCCCGACCACGATCCCGAGGAGCGTGCGGGGCAGCCGCAGCTCGTGCACGATCAGCTCGGGCCGCGACTCGTCGTCCGGGGAGAACACCCCGGGCAGCACCCGCCCGACCGGGACGTCGCCGGCACCGATCATGAGGCTGGCCACGACCGTCGCCAGCAGCACGGCCGCGAGCAGCGCCAGCCACCACCCGTGCGCACGGCGGCCGGCACCACGGCCGGCACGGCCTGCACCGCGCGGCCCGTCCGCCTGCGCCGGGGCTCTCAGCGGCAGAATCCGCGCGGGGGACAACACAATATGAGGCTAGCCTAAGCTAACAACCCGGTGAAGCCCCGCCCGCGTGGTCGGGGTGGGCGAGCAGCCAGGTCCAGATCTCGGCCGGGTCCTCGGCGGTGTGATGGGCGCCGCAGTGGCAGATGCCGGTGAGGCGGTCCGAGCCCGGGGACCATTCGACGCGCAGGCGGCCCCCCGTCACCGGACCGGCCGCTCTGACGTGACCGGCCGTGCCGGCCGGACGGGCGGTGCCGGCCGGACGGGCCGGCGTCATCGGGCGGTCTGCCGCTGGAGGAGGCGGCGGGCGGCGAGGCCGCCGGTGTCGATGTTGATGGACAGCTCCTGGTAGCCCTCGGGTTCGGCGGCGATGACCTTCTCCAGGGTGTTCAGCGCCTCCACGTCCTGGAGGACGACCGTGCGGTTGCTCTCGGCGAGGAACGCCGAGACGTTCTCGTCGTCCAGGGCGAAGTCGCGGGCGACCATCCAGAAGTCGTGCGTGGTCGTCTCCGTCTCGGGGGTGATGGCGTAGACGATCTCGGCGTGGCAGGCCCCGGAGTCGTCGCCGTCCGGGCCGGGCTCGACGCCGGTGGGGGCGATGCGGCTGTGCAGGAGGTAGAGGCACGGCGGGTGGTACTCGATGTCCTGCCAGCGGTCGATGCGGCCCTCGATGCCGGTGGACTCGGCGTAGAAGGCCGGGCACTCGACGTCCTTCATCCGCCGGCTGACGTAGACGACGCCGGCCTCGTCGTCCACCTCGGTGGTGATGGGCGTCTGCGCCACCTCCGGGGTGCCGATGTACCCGGCGTGCAGGTACGTCTCGTGGGACAGGTCCAGAAGGTTGTCGACGAGCAGCTCGTAGCGGGCGGCGAGGGGCTCCATGCCGCGGACGGTCACATAGCCGGGCGAGTCCAGCCAGGGGGCGCGCGGGATGGCGGTGGCGTCGCCCTCCCCGTCGCCGATCCACACCCAGATGAGCGAGTCCTGCTCGACGACCTGGAAGGCGGGGACGCGGGCGGTGCGCGGGATGCGGGTCTGCCCCGGCACGGCGACGCACACCCCGTCGGGCGCGTAGGTGAAGCCGTGGTAGCCGCAGACGATGCGGTCACCGTCGCGGTTGCTCTCCGACAGGGGGAAGCGCCGGTGCACACAGCGGTCGGTCAGGGCGACCGCCTCCCCGGCCTGAGTCCGGTACATGACGAGGGGTTCCCCGCAGATGGTCCGGGCGAGCAGGTCGTCGCCGACCTCCTGGCCGTAGGCGGCTACGTACCACTGGTTGCGTGCGAAGACCATGGGCCGTTCCTCCGGTGAACGATGAGTGGGCGGCGGATCCTCTCGACCATCCCGGCGTCGCGGTGAGGTGGGCCACACCGATTCCGTCCAACGGAAGAACGCGCCCGTCAGCGGTTGTGCAGCGCGGTCTCCGGAGGGCGCAGGGCGCGGGGCGCGCCGAGTGCGCGGGAGATGCCGCGGGCACTGGCGCGGACGACGGGGATGAGCGCCCGCGCCTCCCAGCCGTCGGACGGGACGACGATCGCGACGGCGGCGACGACGGCGTCGTCCGGGCCGAAGACCGGCGCGCCGACCGACAGCGCGAACGTCTCGACCTGGCCGTCGCTGATCGCCACGCCGGTCCGGCGGACCTCGGCGAGGACGCGGCGCAGCTCGGGACCGGACGTGATCGTCTTGTCGGTGAAGCGGCGGAGCGGCCCGGCGATGGCGCGCTCCTGGAGTTCGGCGCCGGCGTGCGCGAGCATCGCGAGGCCGACTCCCGTCGCGTGGGCGGGCCAGCGCCCCCCGACGCGGGACAGGACGTGAACGGCGTCGCGGGCGGAGATCCGCTCGATGTAGACGACGTCCAGTCCGTCCAGGACGGCGAGGTGCACGTTCTCGTGCGTCGCCTCGTACAGGTCCTCCAGGAACGGCATCGCGGCGCCGCGCAGGGCGGGCCCGCGGGGGGCGAGCGCGGCGACCTCGAAGAGCCGCAGCCCGATCCGGTACAGGCCGCCGGGTTCGCGTTCGAGGGCGCCCCACCGGGTCAGCTCGCCGACCAGCCGGTGCGCGGTGGACAGCGGCAGGCCGGCGTGCCTGCTGATCTGGGTGATGTTCAGCGCGGTGCGCTCGGCGGAGAACGCCTCGAGGATGTCCAGGACGCGGCTGGTGACGGTGGGCCGCCCGCCTCCGTCCGGCGCCCGGCCGGACGCCGTCATGGCATGCCGTGCTCCTCCCGCAGCCGCGTCTTGAGGATCTTGCCGGCGGCGTTGCGCGGGATCTCGTCGGCCAGCACCGCCGACTTGGGGATCTTGTAGCGGGCGAGCCGTCCCGACAGCGCGTCCAGGACCTTGCCGGGGTCCACGTCGGCGCCCGGACGCGGGACCAGGACGGCGCGGCCGACCTCGCCCCACGTGTCGTCCGGAACGCCGATGACCGCGCATTCCAGCACGTCGGGATCGGCGAGGATCGCGTTCTCCACCTCGGCCGGATACACGTTCTCGCCACCGGAGATGATCATGTCCTTGATCCGGTCGACGATGAAGGCGTAGCCGTCCTCGTCGAGCCGCGCCGCGTCGCCGCTGCGGAACCAGCCGTCGGCGAGCACCGCGGCGGTGTCGTCGGGGCGTCCCCAGTAGCCGCGCATCACGTGCGGGCCCTGGACGACGACCTCACCGGTCTCGCCGGGCGCGGCGTCCACCATGTCGGGGCCGACGACGCGCACGTCGCTGAAGAAGTGCGGCACTCCGGCCGAACCCGCCTTGGACAGCGCGTGCGAGGCGTCGAGGAACAGCACACCGGGGGCGGCCTCGGTCATCCCGTATCCCTGCAGGAACGTCAGGCCCCGCTTCTGGTAGGTCTCGATCAGTGACGGCGGCACCGGGGCGCCGCCGCAGGTGAGGATGCGCAGCGACGACAGGTCCGCGTCGGCCCAGCCCGGTTCGCGGGCGACCCGCTGGAACATCGTCGGCACCCCGAACATGAACGTGACCCTGTGCTCGGCGATCATATCGAGGGTCTCGGCGGGATCGAACGCGGCGACGAGCACGCACGTCCCGCCCTTGAGCAGCACCGGCAGCGTGAGCATGTTGAGCCCGGCGGTGTGGAACAGCGGCGCGGACACCAGCGCCACCTCGCCCGCCACCAGATCGTGGTCGATCAGGACGTTGATCGCGTTCCAGGTGATGTTGCCGTGGGTGAGGGTCGCGCCCTTGGGCGACCCGGTCGTCCCGGACGTGTACATGATCATGCACGGGTCGTCGAGCGCGACGGGCAGGTCGAGCGGGGTGTCGTCCGCGGCGGCGAGGAGCGCCTCGTACCCGCGCTCCCCCGGGTCGTCGAGCGCGATGTGCTCCCGGACCGGGGTGCGGCCGCGGATACCGTCCACCAGCCCGGCGTGGGACGGCCCGTACACCAGGGCCGAGGCGCCCGAGTCGTCCAGCTGGTAGGCGATCTCCGGGCCGGTGAGCCGGGTGTTGAGCGGGACGAACACGCCGCCGAGCATGCCGGTGGCGAAGAACGCCTCCGCGAAGGACGGATGATTGGGGCCGAGGTAGGCGACCCGGTCGCCCGGCCCGATCCCGAGGTCGCGCAGGGCATGCGCGAGACGCGCGACGCGGTCGAGCAGGCCGGCGTAGGTGAGCGTCCGTCCCTCGTGGATCAGGGCGGCCGTTCGGGGGGTCTTGCGGGCACGGCGCGCCGGCCACGACCCGAGTCCTTCGTTGCGCATTCGGGGCTGTCCTCTCCCAGGGTGGGCGTACGGCCGAAGTTAGGCTTATTCTTCACAGTGGTCAATGTTTTGCCGAACATCAAGGGCTGGCAGGCGTGGCGGCGGGGCGGGAGGCGCCCGCGCCGTCGTAGCGCTGACGCAACGACGGGAGCCGGACGGGTGGCCGAACAGGTGAACGCACGGGTGAACGCACGGGGGAGCGCACGGGGGAGCGCACGGGGGAGCGCACGGGGGAGCGCACGGCTGAACTCACGGGTGAGCGAACCCGGTGCGGCCGCGCCGAAGGCCGCCGGTGAGCCCTCCCCGAGGCTCCGGCCCCAGTCGCTGATGCTGACCTACCTCGGCAACTACGTGCTCGGCCGCGACATCGCCGTGTTCTCCGGCAGCTTCATCGACACCTTCGCGCGGCTCGGCGTCGGCGAGCACGCCGTCCGGTCGACGCTCACCCGCATGGTCGGCCGCGGCCTGCTGGAGCGGCACCGGGAGGGCCGCCGCATGCACTTCGGGCTCACCCCGCGGTCGGAGGGCATCCTGCACGACGGTGACGACCGCGTGTGGCGCCGCGGCGTGCTCAACACCGACTGGGACGGCGACTGGACCGTGCTCGCGTTCTCCATGCCGGAGTCGTGGCAGCGCGTCCGGCACGACCTGCGCGCACGGCTCACCTGGGCCGGCTTCGGGTCGCTCGGCAACGGCACGTGGATCGCGCCGGCCCGGATGGACGTCCGCCCGATCATCGCGGGCCTCGGCCTGAACGGGCGCCTCAAGGTCTTCGCCGGCCGGGCCGAGGAGCCCACCGACGTCGCCGGCATGCTGCGGGAGGCGTTCGACCTGGACGGCCTGGCGAGCGGCTACCGCGCGTTCCTCGACCGCTGGGACCGCCCGGACCCGCTGCCCCACGCCCCCGACGACCTCGCGCGCTACCTGTGGATGACCACCGAGTGGCTGCAGCTCGTCCGCGCCGACCCCCGGCTTCCCGTCGAGCACCTGCCGGCGGGCTGGCCCGCCGTCCGGGGGCAGCAGGTTCTGATGGAGCTGCGCGACCGCTACCGGGCCCCCGCCCGCCGTCTCGCCGACGAGGCCATCGAGTTCGTCCGGCTGCGCTGACAGTGGGGATGCCGGCGGGGATGCCGGTGGGGAGGTAGGTGGGCGCCGCCCGGCCCTCCCCCGCGAACCGGTGGCATGACCTGCCCGTTCGCGGGTACGCGAGGTGCCTGCGATGACGGAAGGTGATCGGAATGTCTCTCGGACCGGACGGGCGGCCGAACAGGGTCCCACTCGAACCGCTGCGGCTCCGCAGCGGTGTCCGTGAAGACTGCCTCGTCGTGGTGGCGGAGGGGGAACTCACGATCCTCACCGCCGACCGGCTGCGCGAACACGTCCTGGCGGACATGCGCGGCCTCGGCGGCCCCCCGCGGGTCGTCCTGGACGTCGGAGAGGTCGACTTCTGCGACTCCTCGGGCCTCAACGCGCTGATCGTCATCTGGAAGAGCGCGCACCGGGCCGGCGGCGAGTTCGTCCTCGCCCGCCCGGAGCGGCGGTTCCGCACCATCATCGAACGCAGCGGCCTCGACCGCCATCTGATCGCGCACCCGACGCGGGAAACGGCGATCGCCGCCCTGACCGAGCCGCCGCCCTGACCGAGCCGCCCCCACAGAGCCGCCCTCATCGAGCCCCTGACGGCCGGATGCCCGCTTGCCGCCTCACCCGGATGATGATACGCATTCCGTATTAACGTCTCACGAGGGCGGGGTTCCCATGGAACGCCTCAACACCCGCACCACCCCCGCGGACCACGCCCGGCCGGCGCCGGGCACCGTGCACCCGCCGGCGGGCGCGATCCCGGGGCCGTCCTCGCTCACCTGGCGGTACGCGGGCGACTGGCGCGGCGTGTTCACCGGCCGGTCGACACTGCTGCTGCAGGTCGCGCACCCGATGGTCGGCGCGGGCGTCGCCGACCACTCCGAGTTCGTGGAGGACCGCTGGGGGCGCCTGCGCCGCACCCTGGAGTCGGCGAACGACTTCCTCGGCTACCGCGGTGAAGCACGCGGCCGGGACGAGGCCGCCCGGCTCCGCGAGATCCACAAGGACATCAAGGGCGTGGACGCCGAAGGCCGCCGCTACCACGCGCTGAACCCCGAGGCGTACCTCTGGGTGCACGCGACGCTCCTCCACGGCATGCTGCACACGCAGCGCGTGTTCGGCCGCGCCCTCGGCCCCGCCAGGGAGAAGGCCCTCTTCCGGGAGTGGCGCGACCTCGCGCTCGCCCTCGGCATCACCGAACGCCACCTGCCGGCCGGGCCCGCCGCCTTCCGCGACTACTTCGACGACATGGTCGAGAACCGCCTCGAGAACAACGAGACCGTGGAACTGCTCATCCGGCTCGACCGCACGCCGCTGCCGCCGCCCCCGAAGTGGCCGCTGCCGAAGGCGGCCTGGACGGGCCTCGCGCTCCCGCCCACCCGCCTGCTGCGTGAGACGGGCATCGCCACGCTCCCGCCCGTCCTGCGGGAACGGTTCGGGCTGCGCTGGACGGCCGCGGACCGGCTCCGCTTCGAGGTCTTCGCGCGGACCGTGCGCGCCGCCGGCGCCGTGGCGCCCGACCGGCTGCTCCAGTCCCCCATCGCCGCCCGGGCCATGCGCTCCGCGCGGCGCGCACCGGACTAGAGTCGGCGGCACCATGACGAGCGACGAACCGGCCAGGGGCGACGAACCGGCGAGCGAGCACGAACGGCCGGGGGGCGGCGAACTCCTGCGCAGCCTGCTCACCGGCACCGCGCAGAGCGAACCCCAGACCGACCGGATCCTGGACGCCGCCCTCCGGTCGTTCGAGACCTTCGGGCCGCGCCGCACCACCATGGACGACGTCGCCCGCGAGTCCGGGCTCGGCCGCGCCACCATCTACCGCCGGTTCCCCACCAAGGGCGACCTGGTGACGGGCGTCCTGCTGCGGGAGGCGCGGCGCTTCTTCGCCGAGCTGGACGACGCCGTAGCGGCACTGCCCACCCTGGAGGAGCGCCTGGTCGAGGGGTTCGCCGTCACCCTGCGGATCAGCCGCGAGCAGCGCCTGATGACCCGGCTCATGGTCGTCGAGCCCGAGCTGGCCCTCCCGCACGCCACGGTCAAGGCCGGGCCGCTGCTGGCCGCCGCCCGCGGCTACCTCGCCGGGCGGCTGCGCACCGCGCAGCGCATCGGCGCCGCACCGACGCACGTCGACCCGGAGGTCGTCGCCGAGATCCTCATCCGCCTCACGCACTCGCTGATGCTGACCCCGGACGGCCACATCCCCCTCGACGACGAGGGCGCCCGCGCCTTCGCCCGCAGCTACCTCCTGCCCATGGTCAGCAGCCGGGCGGACCGGGGTCCGGGAGGGTGATCCTGAGTGTGGTGCCTTCGCCGGGCGGGCTGGCCACGGTGACGTCGCCGCGGAGGGCGCGGACGCGGTCGGTGAGGCCGGCGAGGCCGCCGCGGGGGGACGGTGCGGCGCCGCCGACGCCGTCGTCGCGGACCTCGGCGACGATCCCGCCGGCGCCGGGGCGGACGCTCAGCTCGATGGAGCCTGCCCGGGCGTGCTTGACGGCGTTCGCGAGGGCCTCGCAGAGCGCGAAGTAGAGGGTCGACTCGATCTCGGGCGGAAAGCGGCGGTCGGGCAGGTCGAGCCGGACGCCGGCCGACGGCGGTGCGCCGGCGGCGCGGGCGGCGACCAGTTCCATGGCCGGGGCCAGGCCCGCGTCGGCGAGGATCGCGGGATGCACCCCGCGGGCGAGGCCGTCCAGCTCGGAGACCGCCTCGGCCAGCTCACGGCGGCAGGTCCGGGCGTGCTCCCGTGCCCGCGGGTCCGCGGCCGCGGACTCCAGGTCCGCGAGCATCCCCTCCAGCACGCGCAGCCGCTGCTGGGCGCTGTGCTGCAGATCGGCCGCGAGCCGCTCGCGCTCGGTCGCCTGGACGCGGACGAGGAGCTCCCGGGCGTCGCGGGCCCGTTCGAGGTTGGCCTGGGCCGCCGCCTCCAGCCGGGCGGTCTCCAGCGCGCGGCCGCCGGCGACGAGCGCGGCCTCGACGAGAGGCTCGTGGTCGCGGAGCACGGCGGCGGCGTCCACGGTGGCGAGGGGCTCGCCGCCGGACGTCCTGACCTCGTGCCGCCAGCGTCCGGGGACGTCGCCCGGCCCGGTACCGCCGAAGCCGGCGTCCACCGGCCGCCCGGCCACGTCGACGTAGCCGGCGCCGGCCCACAGCCACAGGTCGAGGGAGTCGTCGCGCAGGACGCTGCGCAGGGCGCCGCGGACCTTCTCCACGGAGACGGGGTCGGTGAGGCGCTGCATCCGCTCGGCGACGGTCAGCTCGGCCAGCCGGGCGCGCAGCGCGGTGCCGAGGAAGGCGAGCGGCACCATCGTCGCGAAGATCCCCTGGACGAGGTAGACGTGCAGGACCTCGTCGAGTTCCACGCCGGCGCCGACGAGGGTGCCCTGCATCGCCAGGGCACCGGCGACACCGATGGTCACGGTGGCGGCGACCGGGACGGTCAGCGTCCGGTCCAGCCGCCCGATGCGCGGCAGCCGCGCCAGCAGCGTGATCACCAGGGCGCCGGCCAGGACCGCCGTCAGGGCCGTCATCGCGCGCTGAACGGCCTCGAACGTCTCCTGGACGGGATGCAGCGCGGGCCACGCCGCGGTCGCGGCGAAGCCGTTCCACCCGGGTCGCGAGACGGTGCACAGGACGGCCTGGCCACCGACCATGACCACGACGGTGGCGGCCGTCCACAGCCGCGCGGCGGGACGGTCCAGGCGTCCCTCCGGGTACAGCAGGACGCCGATGCCGATCGCGGTGAAGAACACCGACTGGGCGAACACCGACACGACCGGGCCCGCGCCGGCGTTCCAGGCCGCCGCCCAGGTCGCCGCCCACGCGGCCGCGGCCACGACGAACGCCGCGCCCGTCCGGCGGCCGAGCCGGCCCGCGGCCAGCAGCCCGCCCGCGGCCGCGAACCCGCCGCAGCAGGCGAGGGTGACCACGGCGGCGGCGGGCTCCGCGCGCCAGTACGGCCAGCCGCACGCGAGCGCGCCCGCGGCGACGGCGGCGCCCGCGCCCAGGGCACGGCGGACCCGCGCGCCGAGCCACAGGGGCGGCCGCCAGGGGACGGGCCTCACCGCTGTCCCTTCCGTGTCGTCCCGGGCAACCGCGGGCCGGGAGCGGGGTTTTCCCGGATGTGCGGGGGAGGCGGCACCGGGAGCATGGCGTAGGCCGGGCGCGGCCCCGGGCGCCGGGGCCCGGCGAGTGTCGCGGTGACGTGCGGGGGCCGCCACCGGGTCACCTGACGCGCCCCGACCGATCCGGTCAGTGTTCCCCACCTGACGTACCGGACGCGAGGGCCCGTTACCCGATTGATGCGCGGGCCGGGCGGAACGACCCCCGGCGGGTGCCGGCGCGGGGTGTCAGCGCGGGGTGTCAGCGCGGGGTGTCAGCGCGGGGTGTCAGCGCGCCTCGGCGGCCCGCAGCCAGGTGAGGACGGCGAGGACGCGCTTGTTGCTGTCCTGCGGCCCCGGCGGCCCTCCCGACGAGGTGATCTTGAGCTTGGTGAAGATCGCCCGCACATGGTCCTCGACGGTCCGGGCGGACAGGTGCAGCCGCTTGCCGATCCCCGCGTTGGAGTGGCCCTCGGCCATCAGCGCCAGCACCTCCCGCTCGCGTCCCGACAGCCGTGCCAGCTCGTGCTCCCGGTGCCGGGCCTCGACGAGCCTGCTCACCACGTCCGGGTCGATGACGACCTCGCCGAGCATGACCCGCTCCAGCGCGGACCGCAGGTTCTCCACGTCGGTGACGTGGTCCTTCAGCAGGTAGCCGACGCCGCGCGGCTGGTCGCGGAACAGCTCCATCGCCTGCGGCGTCTCGTTGTAGGCCGACAGGACGAGAACGCCGAGGCCCGGGTGGCGCTCCAGGAGGCGGCGCGCGGCGACGACGCCCTCGTTGCTGTACGTCGGGGGCATGTGCAGGTCGACGATCGCCACGTCGGGGGGGTCACCGGCGACACGGGCGAGGAGTTCCTCGCCGGATCCGGCGGAGACGACGACTTCGATGCCGACCGTGGTGAGCAGGGTGACCAGCGCCTGCCGGAAGATCCCGCTGTCCTCCGCCACGGCTACCCGCATGGCACGGCTATCCGCATGGCACGGCTATCCGCATCGCAGGGCTACTCGCATCACAGGGCTACTCGCATGGCAGGTCCATCCTTACCCTCGTGCCCCGTCCGGGGCCGCCGTCGACTTCCACGTGGCCGCGCAGCGCCCTGATCCGGCCGGACAGCCCGGCCAGGTCGGCGGCGGGATCGGCGGCCGGATCACCGTGGCCGCCGTCGTCGCTCACCTCCGCGACCAGCCGGCCGTCCTCGTCGCCGACCCGCACGGACACCTGAGTCGCACGCGCACGCTCGACAGCGTACGACAACGTCTCGCAAAGCGCGGAGTAAAGCGTCGACTCGATCTCGCGGGAGAACCGCCGCGGGGTGACGTCGAGCACGACGCGGGTACCGAGCCGCTCGGCGACGACCTCCAGCGCCGGCCCGAGACCGTCCTGGACGAGCAGCGCCGGCTGGACCTCGCGGGCGAGCGCCCGCAGTTCGGCGAGGGCCAGCTTCAGCTCGGCGCGGCACGTCCGGGCGTGCTCCTTCGCCACGGGGTCGCCGGTCACGGCCTCCAGCGTCCCGAGCATCGCGCCGAGCGCCAGCAGCCGCTGCTGGGCGCCGTCGTGCAGGTCGCGGGCGAGGCGCTCGCGTTCGACGGTCTCGGCCCGGACGAGGCGGCGGTAGGCGGAGCGGACCTGTTCGAGGCCCGCGTGCACGCTGGCCTGCAGCCGCGCGGTCTCCAGCGCACGGCCGCCCGCGGCCAGCGCGGCCCCGACGAGGGAACCGTGGTCGCGGAGCGCGCCGCCGAGTTCCACGACGGCGAGCGGGTCGCCGGACGCGCTGAGGACCCGATGCCGCCATCGCCCCTCGTCCCCGGCCCCCTCCCCCGCGCCGGCGGCCTCGCCGGGATCGATGTCGACGGGACGTCCGCCGGTGTCGACATAGGTCTCCTCCATCGGCGCCCAGAACCACAGCTCCAGGGTCGGGTCGTGCAGGACGTCCCGCAGGGCGTCGCGGACCCGCTCCACAGAAACCGGCGCGGTGAGCCGGAGCATCCGGCCCGCGACGGCCAGCTCGCTGATGCGGACCCGCAGCCCGGACGCCAGCAGCGTCAGCGGCACGAGGACGACGACCGCGCCCTGGACGACGTACACCTCCAGCAGGTCGTCCAGCGGGATCGAGGTCTCCATGACCGGCTTCTGGGTCAGCGCGGCGGAGATCCCGACGAAGGCCAGCGCACCGGTCACCGGGAGGGTGAGCAGCCGCCGCAGCCGGTCCATCCGCGGCAGCCGGAGCAGCAGCACCACCGCGAACGAGAGGGCGAGCAGGAGATACAGCGCCGCGGAGACCCGCAGGACGGCCTGGAACACGCCGGGGTCGGGGAACGGCGCGGGCCACCAGACCGACTCGCCGCGGAACGCGGCCCACTCCGGTTCCGAGGTCACCCACAGCGCCGTCGGGCAGCCCAGCAGGATGACGCATGCCATGACCGTCCAGATCCGGTCGGCCAGGTACTCCAGCCGCCCGCTCGGGTACAGCAGGACGCCCACGGCGAGTGCGAGGTAGAACTCGGCCTGCGCGTACGGCGACATCATCGGCCCGATGCCCGCGTCCCAGCTCGCGGCCCAGTTCGCCGCCCAGCACACCGACGCGGTGACGAACAGCAGCCCGGTGCGCCGCGTCCGCCCGCCGGTCGCCAGCAGGACGCCCACCACCGCGAGCGCGGCGCAGCTCACCAGCGTGATCACGGCGGCGGCCGGGTGGTCGCGCCAGTACGGCCAGCCGGCGAGGAGCGCCAGCCCCGCCACCGCGACCCCGGCGGCGAGGGCGCGCCTCGTTTCCGCGCCGAACCACGGCGGCGACCTGCGCCGCCGCGGGGCGGTAATCACCACGACCACCCTTTCCATGCTCGGACCTGCGGACACGTCCTGCCACCGGGAACCCACGGGGCGGCGGTCCGTGCTTTCCCGGACGCGGCGCCGGCGCCCGGCCGGCGGCGTCTCGCGCACGGGCAGTTTCCCGGACCGCGCCGCGGACCTGTAGTGGCGTTATCCGATCGATGCGGGGCCTTCCCGGGCGTTTCCGTCCCGATCATGCGGGACGGGCGCCCCGCGCGGCCGGGATCATCCGGGACGCGTTCCCCTTGACACGCGTGCAGAATCCGTGAACGGCTCCTTTTCAAGCTCCTATCGCCGCCCACTGAAGGGAATTCACATTTACCGGGAAAACCCGGGGCCGCCACCGGGAACACCTCGATTGCCGATCCGATCGCGCACTGCAAGGATCGTTTCGGCGATGATGGGACTTCGGGGAAAGGGGCACGGGGGAAATGAAACAGGAAACGGCCGGGTGGACGCGACCGGGGGCCGAGCCGGGCACGGCCTCGGAAGCGGCACCGATCACGATGGTCGCCACGGCGGCGGGCACGGCGGCGGGCAGAGCGGCGGGCGGGACGCGCGCGGCGGCCCGGCCGCCCGTGCTCGTCGACGCTTCCGGCCCGCGGCTCCCGGTCGTCGAACGGGCCCGGCTCCGGCCGCGCTACCGCACCATCCTGGCGGTGGACATCGAGGGCTCGACCGCCCGCACCGACGCGGTGAAGGCCGAACTGAGGCGGGTGCTCTACAGGCTGCTGGAAGAGGCGTTCAACCGGTCCGGAATCGAGGAGGGCCACCGCGAGGCGTATGTCGACCGGGGCGACGGGATGCTCGTTCTCGTCCATCCTCACGACGAGGTCCCCAAAACGCTGCTGCTGTATCCGGTCGTGCCGGTCTTGTCGGCCCTGCTGGCCGAATACAATTCGGGTCCGATGATCGCTCCGGGCGGCGACCGGCGAATTCGCATTCGCGTCGTCGTGCACGCCGGAGAGGTGCACAATGACGGCCGCGGCAATTTCGGAGAGGCCCTCGACGTCGCCTTCCGGCTGCTGGACTCGCCGGCGACGAAGAACGCGCTGCGGCGCACCGGCGCCCCGCTGGCGCTGGTCGTGTCCGACGACATCTACCACTCGATCGTGCGGCACGGCTACGAGGGCATCCGGGCGGGCTCCTACACCCCGGTCGTGCACCTGCGGGTCACCGGCCGCACCCACCAGGGCTGGGTCCACGACGCCGCCGGCCTCGCTTCCGAGGGGCCGGGCGCGTCCCCCGGGCTGGCCGCCAGGACGAGAAGGCTGCTGAACAGGCTCGCCGGGTGAACGTGCCCGTCGCCGTGAGCGCGCCCGTCAGCGGCGGCGGCCGACGCCCGCCAGGGTGAAGGTGCGTTCCGGGTGCGCTTCCGCCGGGCGGGAGGGGTCGGGCCGCCACTGCGAGGTGTAGGTCAGGCCCGGTTCGACGAGGTCGAAGCATCCGACGATCTCGAGGATCTCGGCGCGGCTCCGGCCCCAGAAGTGACCGCTGGTCGGCTTGAAAACCTCGCCGACGTCGCCGCCCGACTCCGGTTCCGGGTCCTGGGTGATGTGCGTGAACACCAGGTGGCTGCCCGGCGGCAGCGCGTCGTGGAGGCGCCGGACGGCGGCGGCCGCCTCGGCGGTGTCGCCGATGAAGTGCAGGACCCGGTCGAGCACGCACGCCACCGGCCGCTCGAAGTCGATGAACTCGCGGACCTCCGGGTCGGCGGCGACGGCCTCGGGACGGTGCGGGTCGCACTGGACGGCGGCCGTGCGCGGCGTCCCGGCGAGCAGTGCCCTGGCGTGCGCCAGGACGACGGGGTCGCCGTCGGCGAACACGACCGTCGCGTCCGGCGCGACCTCGGCGGCGACCTCGTGGACGTTCCCGCGCGCGGGCAGCTTGGTGCCGATGTCGATGAACTGGCGGACGCCCTCACCGGCCAGGAAGCGGACCGCGCGCCCGATGAAGGCGTGGTTCTCCCGCGCCGCCATCCGCGCCTCCGGGATGACCTCGATCAGCTGTTCGGCGACCTCGCGGTCGGCGGCGTAGTTGTCCTTGCCGCCGAGAAGGTAGTCGTAGATCCGTGCCGTGTTGGGCGTCGTCAGATCGACGCCGGCGGGCGACCACCCCTCATCGGCCATCGCGACTCCATTCGTCCCCGGGGGACGATCGTCTCATGAAGTGCGAACCGGGCCTGCCAGGCCCCGGCGGATCACTCGTGCGATACGGCGATCACTTGTGCGATACGGCGGGGCCGCCGTGCACGGCGCCGGCGGTGGCGTTCTTGTGGGCGCAGGCGGCGCGCTCGATCTCGTCCGGGCCGGCGTGCCCGGAGATGAGGTCGAGGATCCGCCCGTGCTCGGCCACCGAGCGGCGGGCCCGGCCGGGGGCATAGCCGGACGCGGGGCGGCGCATGTGGTCCAGGCGCGTCCACTCGGCCTCCACCAGGGACCGCAGATGCGCGTCCGGGCAGTGCTCGTAGATCGAGAAGTGGAACTCGCGGTTGAGCGCGGTGAACGCGGTGGGGTCGAACGCCTCCAGCGCCTCGATCATGCGCTCGTTGATCGCGCGGGAGCGGCCGACCGCCGCGGCGGTCATGTGCGGGGCGGAGATCGCGGTGGCGTAGCCCTCCAGCCGGGCCAGGATCTGCAGGGTGTGCTCCACCTGCGCGGCGTCGAACACCGCGACGCGGGCGCCGACGTTGCGCACCAGTTCCACGAGCCCGTCGGACTGCAGGCGGCGCAGCGCCTCGCGCAGCGGGATCGTGCTGACCCCGGTCTCCTGGGCGAGCTGGTTGATGACCAGCCGGTATCCGGGCACGTAGGTGCCCTCCAGGATGCGCGACCGCAGCAGTCCGTAGCAGAACTCGACCTTGCTCTCTCTGGTCCGGTCCTGCTTCCTCGCGGAACTCACCCGGTTCTCCTCATCCTTGGGCCGAACCCCCGGTCGTTCGCGATCCCCGTGCCGGCCCATCATTCTCGCCGACCGCGAGCACGGGAGGGAACGGAAGGAAGAGACGGGGAGCAGGGCGGGGGCAGGGTGGGGGCCGGGCCGGCCCCGGTCAGTCGGGGAGCATCGGGACGGACGCCCCCTGGTCGCGGCCGAGCAGGACGGCGCGGGTGATCGCGGCCGAGCCGAAGCGGCCGCGGACGCCGTCGACCGCCTGGTCGACGGCGCCGCCCTGCTCGACGAAGGGCGACCCCTCGAACGGGAGCGCGAGCTGGACGGCCCGGTCGTCGTGCAGATTGCCGAGCGAGACGCCGATCAGGGTCAGGCCGCGGCTCTCGATCATGGGTGCGGCGGCGGCGAGCAGGGCCCTCGCCGCGGCCAGGATCTGCGGCGTCTCGGCGGTGGCCTGCGGCAGCGTGTGCGAGCGGGTGGCGCGGGCGAAGTCGCCGAACCGGAGCCGGAGCGTGACCGTCCGGCACACCCGCCGGGCCGCCCGCAGCCTGCCCCCGAGGCGGTCGGCGAGGCCGACGAGCATCGCGTCCAGCTCCTCGGGGGACCGCCGGCGGCGTCCCAGCGCCCGCTGCGCGCCCATCGAGCGGCGCCGGACCCCGGTGCGCACCGGCCGCGGGTCGCGGTTGCGCGCCAGCGCGTGCAGGTGACGGCCGGCGCCGGGGCCGAGCAGCGACACCAGCGTGGCCTCCGGCATGTCCGCCACGTCCCCGACCGTCGTGACGCCGTACCCGGCGAGCTTGGCGGCGGTGGCCCCGCCGACCCCCCACAGCCGCCGCACCGGGAGGGGACGCAGGAACTCCGCCTCCCCGTCCGGCGGCACCACCAGCAGCCCGTCGGATTTGGCGACGCCGCTGGCGACCTTGGCGAGGAACTTGGTGCGCGCCACCCCGACCGTGATCGGCAGCCCCACCTCCTCGGCGACCTCCCGGCGCAGCCGCGCGGCGACGTCCGCGGGCGGCCGGCGCAGCCCGTCCGCGTCGAGGAACGCCTCGTCGATCGACAGGCCCTCCACCAGCGGCGTCGTGGCGCGGAACACGGCGAACACCGCCTTGCTCGCCTCGGTGTAGGCGCTCATGCGGGGCCGGACGACGATCGCGCGCGGGCAGAGCCGCCTGGCCTGGCCGCCGCTCATCGCGGTGCGGACGCCGTGCGCCTTGGCCTCGTAGCTGGCCGCCAGCACGACGCCCGACCCGACGATCACCGGCCGTCCCCGCAGGCCGGGATCGTCGCGCTGCTCGACCGACGCGTAGAACGCGTCCAGGTCGGCGTGAAGGATCGTGGCGCTACCGGACACGAACATATGTTCGCATAGTCTGTGCCGTGCGTCGCTGTACCCTCCGGGGATGGACGAAGGGCGGTACGCCGAGTCGGCGGACGGCAGCGTCATCGGGTTCAGGGTCTTCGGCGAGGGGCCGCCCATGGTCCTCGTCCACGGCGCCGCGGTCGACGGGCGCTCCTGGGCGCCGCTGGTGCCGGAACTCGCCGAGCGGTTCACCGTGCACGTGATGGACCGGCGCGGGCGGGGCCTCAGCATGCGGGAGGGCGGCCCGTACGCGCTCGCGCGCGAGGGCGAGGACGTCGCGGCCGTGGTCGAGGCGGCGGGACGGGACGTGTTCCTCGTCGGCCACTCCTACGGTGCGCTGTGCTCGCTGAACGCGGCGCCGCACACCGATGCGATCGGGCGGATCATCCTCTACGAGCCGCCGGTCACTTCGCCGTGGCGTGAGGTCGCCTCACCGGAGGCGATGGAGCGGCTCCGCGCCTTCGCCGGCGAGGAGGACTACGAGCGGCTGCTCGAAACCGTCCTGCGCGAGGTGATCCGGCTGTCCCCCAAGCAGGTGGACGCGCTGCGGGGTGCCCGGCGGTTCTGGCGGACGTCCCTGGAGAACGCGCCCCCGCTCCTGCGGGAGACGGAGAGCGTGGGACGGATCGAGGAGTGCGGCCGGTTCGCCGGCATCGGGGTGCCCGTCCGGCTGCTCGTCGGGGAACGGAGTCCGGCGTACCAGCGGCCGGCGGCCGAGGCGATCGCCGAGCTGATCCCGGGCGCGGACGTCGCCGTCCTTCCCGGTCAGGGACATATGGCGATGATGGAGGACCCGGCGCTGCTCGCCGGGGCCCTTTCCGCGTTCGCCGCCCTGGAGGGGCCCGCGGCGGGGGTCGCCCGCCGCGGGCCCCGGGGGGTCACTCGTTGAAGAGCCGGCCGTAGTCCGCCATCGCGAGTGCGATGTCGGCCTGCGCCCAGAACCGGTGGTAGGTGAACACCGGCTCGGTGGAGCTGGTGCCGTTGGCGTAGGCCCAGACCCGCTCGAAGTCGGGGTCGTCCTCGTAGAAGGAGCGGATGGACATGAACGTCGACTCCGAGTTGACGGGGTCGCCGTTCGGCATGGTCCCCGTCCAGCCGGGCGGGATGTAGACCGGGTCGTTGACGCGGTCATAGTCGCCCTTGGTCTCCTCCACCGCGACGCCCTTGCCGTCGGTGTGCCGCCACAGCGCGTCGAGGAGATCCTTGGCGGTCCGCCTGGCGTCCTCGTCACCGGACCTGGCCGCATAGTACGTCAGGGTCTTGGCGTACGCGGCGCTGACGCCGACGTCGTCGGTGTGGTTCTCCACCGTGACGTGCAGCCCGGTGTTGGCCGGAGGCATGCCCGTCGCCGACGACCAGTTCGCGTCCGGTGTCCCGGACCACGTCATCGTGGACGGGATCTGGATGCTGCCGGTGGACGGGTCGACCGTCGTCTCCGACAGCGCCCAGTCGACCCACTTGTCGAGGATCGCCTTGGCGTCGGCGTTGCCGGTGACCTGGTACAGCTCGGCGACGCGTTCCATCGACCACGCCTGGAACCCGAACCACTGGTTGCTCGGCGGGTCGTGGTAGACGGGCTGCCAGTCGTAGGCCATGCCGAAGAACTTCGTCAGATCGGAGGGCGGCGCGCTGTAGCTGCCCTCCCAGCTGTTGGTGACCCCGCCGGCGATCCCGCCCTCGGCGGACTGCAGCCACTTGTAGAGCTGCAGCTGCCGGGTGAGGCTGGTCTCCCAGTCGGCCTTGGCCGTCGCGCCCTCCGGTGCGAGGGCCGGGTCGTTCACCAGCGCCCACGCGGCGAGGGGGTTCTGGTACCCGAAGTGCGACGCGCCGTCACCGATGCGCCAGGACCAGCCGGCGCTGGAGTCCAGGGCGCCGCCCCACGCGTAGTACCAGGACAGCAGGTAGTGCGCGCTGTCCTTGCCCGTCCCGCCGGGGCAGGAGGAGGCCGGGTAGCAGTTGCCGATCTGCTTGAAGTACTTGTCGAAGAACGCGTAGCGCAGATAGTCCCCCATCTTGCCCGCCTTCGCGACGGTGGCCGAGATCTCGCCGGTCTTGCCCTGGTCCTCCGCCCAGACGTTCGCCCAGTACGCGGCCTGGATGGCGCGCGCGTCGGCGTCCGGCGCGTTGGTGAACTTCCACTGCTCGGCGTAGGAGTCGTCGTCGATGAACAGGTCGAGGAACCCGTTCGTGCCGCCGTAGGCGAACCTGTCGCACGTCGGCTGCGGGACGGTCTCGAACACCGACTCCTGGGAGCCGCGCTGGTAGGTGTTGATGTACGAGGGACCGTCGGCGCCGGGGCCCTCCTCACAGCCGCCGCCCGGCGTGTTGCCGTAGCCGTAGACGTTGTCCACGTCCTGCAGCCAGTGCATGCCGTAGATGTCGTCGGTCCCGTAGGCGGACTCCAGTTCGGCCGCGATCGGGTCCTGCCCGGTGGGGACGCCGTCGTCGATCGCCGACGGGTAGTCGCTCGGCTCGGGGTGCTCGGAGGCGTACGTGGCGGGCGAGGACGGGTCGTAGAAGGAGTTCGTCGGCTGGTCCTCGCTGGTGGGGATCATGTATCTCTCCATCAGCGCCCAGGAGTCGTTGAACGGCTCCCAGTTCTGCGTGACCTTGCCGTACATGGCCTCCAGCCAGATGAGGTAGCTGTAGGCCTCCGACGTGGTCTCGTGCCCGTGGTCCGGCGCCTCGATCATGAACGTCTCGACCGAGTGGTACGGGATGCCCTCGGGGCTGAAGTACCCGTTCGCCGGGTCCTTGATCTTGTTGTACTGGTCGAGGAACCGCTGGGTGTAGGTGCCGCCGCCGGTCTCCACCTGCGTCGCGGTCACCTCGGCGTCCGCGTAGCCGGGCGCGGTCGAGGTGAACGTCGCCGTGCCGGTCCCGGTGTCGTTCGCGGTGATCTCCACGTTCTGCGCGGTGGACCAGTTCTGCGGCGTGAACGTGAGCGTCCCGCCGCCGGTGACCGACAGGCCGCTGTTGCCCGCGGTGCGGGTGGTCGTCACGGTCACGTTCGCGGACGGCGCCTCGGTGAGCTTCACGCCGTACGCGGCGGTGGCGCCCTGCGCGACGGTCAGCGCCGCCGGGCTCGCCACGACGCTCGCCTCCGCGGTCACGGTGATGCCGACCGGCGTCGACTCGGCGGTCGCGCCGTTGCCGTCGGTCGCCCTGGCGTAGACCGAGTAGTCGCCCGCCTCGGAGGGCGTCCAGTCCAGGCTGTAGGGGGCGGAGGTGTCGGCCTCCGCGAGCAGCCCGTCCTGGTTGAAGAACTCGACCTTGGCGATGGACCCGCCGTCCGCGGCCTCGGCGGTCGCCGCCAGCGGCACCGAGGCGCCCACGGAGTACGTCGCACCGGCGGACGGGCTGGTCAGCACGACCGTCGGGGCGGGGGCGCTCTCGTTGCAGGGCGTGCCGTTCAGGGTGAAGGAGGTGGGGTCGGCGTTCGTCCCGCTGTAGGTGAACTGCGCGCCCACGCTGACCGTCGCGCCCGTGGCCAGGGACCCGTTCCAGCTCTCGTTCCGGACGGTGACCTCGGAGCCGGACTGCGACCACCGGCCCGACCAGCCGCTGGTCAGCCGCTGGTTCCCGGAGTAGGAGTAGACCAGTTCCCAGCCGTCGACCGGGTCGCCCTGGTTGGTGATGCCGATGTTCGCCGTGAAGCCGCTGCCCCAGTCGTTCTTCTCATAGACGACCTTGCAGGACGCCGCGGCGGCCTGCGCGGGCACCATGGCGCCCAGGCCGCCGCAGAGGAGGGTCAGCGCGGCGCTCACGGCGGTGAACGCGCGCCATCGTTGCCGTCTTCTCACGCCTTCGTTCCTTCCTAGCGTGCCCGAGTCCGGGCATACCGGGCTCCACCACCGGCGGAGTCCGGCGATGGCGTTCGGGTGGTCGCGCCCGGGGGCGCACCGGTCCGGGAAGTGTCAGCCGGACTCTCGGATGATCAACTTGGTGCGGAGCACGACGGCGCGCTCGCCGGCGGGCCGGCCGCCGGTGCAGGCCCGCAGTTCGCGGGCCAGCCGGGCGCCGAGGTCCTCGGCCGGCTGCTGGACGGTCGTCAGCCGGGGGCGGACCTGCCGGGCGACCGGCGCGTCGTCGAACCCGACGACGGCGACGTCGTCGGGGACGCGCCGCCCGGCGCGGCGCAGCGCGCTGAGGGCGCCGACCGCCATCTGGTCGGACGCGGCGAGGACGGCGTCGAGGTCCGGGCGGCGTTCCAGCAGCCGGCGCATCGCCCGCTCACCGGACAGCCGCCCGAAGTCGCCCTGGCAGACCAGCCCGTTGACGCCCATCCCGGCCTCCTGCACGGCGAGCCGGTAGCCGGCCAGCCGGTCGACGCCGGCGCCCATGTCGGCGGGGCCGGCGATGGTGCCGATCCGGCGGCGGCCGGAGGCGAGCAGATGCCGGACGGCGGCCTGCGCCCCGCCGAAGTTGTCGACGTCGACGTACGGCAGGGCCACCTCCTCCAGGGGCCGCCCGGCCAGCACGACCGGGGCCCCGGCGGCCGCCTGCACCAGCGGCGCGAGGTGGGCGCGGCGGGCGCCGACGAGCAGGACGCCCTCGGCCTGCCCGCCGCGCAGGTAGCCGGTGGTGGCGCGCCACTCCTCCGCGCGGCCGGCCATGAGGACGACGAGCGGCGCGCGGCCGGCGAGTTCCCGCCGCACGCCCCACAGCAGGCGCGCGAAATACGGGTCGCCGATGGCGCGGCAGCCGTCCTCGCACACGACGGCGGCGATCGTCCCGGACGAGACGCGGTCGGGGGGGCCGGTCCGGCGGCGGACGTAGCCGAGCCGTTCGACGGCCGCCTCGACCTGGAGCCGGGCGGTCCGGCTGACCCTGGCGGAGCCGTTGAGGACGCGGGACGCGGTCGCCGGGGAGACTCCGGCGAGCTGCGCGACGTGGGCGAGGGTCGGGGGGCGGCGGTCGGGGAGGGCGGGGTCCTTGGAGGGGTCTTTCGGACAGGCGGGGTCTTCCGGGTAGGCGGCGTCTCGCGGGTAGGCGGCGTCTCGCGGGTAGGCGGCGTCTCGCGGGTAGGCGGGGTCTTTCGGGAGGACGGGGTCTTCTGGGGGGTGGGTGACGGTCACGCTTCGGCACTCCCTTCGGGGGTTCCCGGCCGTGCGGGGGGTGAGGCCGGGTCGGGGAGTAGTGGGAGCGCTCCCAAGAATCCGTTCGGACGCCTGCCGTGTCAAGGGCCGCCGGGCGACCGATTCGGCCCGGGCCCCGAGTCCCTCACCGCGCGCGCGAGGGGCGGTGAAAATTCGTGAAAGTAATGAAACAAGCCTTCTCCTCCTAAGCCGGGGCGTTCTACGTTCACCGTCAGTCCAGGAGTGGGAGCGCTCCCAAGGCCGAACGCACAGTAGCGAGAGCCCCGACCGGAAGACATCCGCCCAACCAGAGGAGGACACCGGATGAAACACCCCCCAGTGCGCAGGAGACGCGGCGCCCGCCGCGGCATCGCGGCCGCGTCGGCCGCTCTCCTGCTCGCCTCAGGCACGGTCGCGCTGGGCCAGGCCCAGGCCAGCGCCGCCGCCGGCTGCAAGGTCGACTACACCGCCAACTCGTGGGACAGCGGCTTCACCGCCACCGTCTCGGTCACCAACCTCGGCGACCCGATCACCGGCGGCTGGACGCTGGAGTGGGACTTCGCCGGCAACCAGCAGGTGACCTCGGGCTGGAGCGGGACGTTCGCGCAGTCCGGCAGCCACGTCACGGTGACGAACCCGAGCTGGAGCAGCACGCTCGGCACCGGCGCGACGGCCGGCCCGGGCTTCCAGGCCACCTATTCGGGCAGCAACCAGGCGCCCTCCGAGTTCACTCTGAACGGCGTCCTCTGCACCGGGTCGACGGAACCGACCGACCCGCCGACCACCGACCCGCCGACCGACCCGCCCGGTGACCGGGCCGACAACCCGTACGCCGGGGCAGAGGTGTACGTGAACCCGCAGTGGGCGGCCAACGCCGCCGCCGAGCCCGGCGGCGACGCGATCGCCGACGAGCCGACCGGTGTGTGGATGGACCGGATCGCGGCGATCGAGGGTGCGGGCGGCAAAATGGGCCTGCGCGACCATCTCGACACCGCGCTCGACCAGGGCGACGACCTGGTCCAGGTCGTCGTCTACAACCTGCCCGGACGCGACTGCGCGGCGCTCGCGTCCAACGGCGAGCTCGGCCCGGACGAGATCGACAGGTACAAGACCGAGTTCATCGACCCGATCGCGGACATCCTCGGCGACGAGAAGTACGCCGGCCTGCGGATCGTCACGGTCGTGGAGCTCGACTCGCTGCCGAACCTCATCACCAACGTCGGCGACGGGGACGTCGCCACCGAGAACTGCAACGAGATGCTGGCGAACGGCAACTACCAGAAGGGCATCGCCTACGCGCTGCAGGAGCTCGGCGCCATTCCGAACGTCTACAACTACATCGACATCGGCCACCACGGCTGGCTCGGCTGGGACGACAACTTCTCCTCGTCCGCCGACCTGCTCACCGAGGTCGCCCAGATGTCCGGTTCACTCGACAACATCACGGGCTTCATCACCAACACCGCCAACTACGGGGCGCTGACGGAGCCGTACTTCTCCATCAGCGACTCCGTCAACGGCACGTCCGTCCGCCAATCCTCGTGGGTCGACTGGAACCGGTACGTCGACGAGCTTTCGTACGCGCAGGCGTACCGGCAGGAGCTCGTCGGCAACGGTTTCGACGACGGCATCGGGATGCTCATCGACACCAGCCGCAACGGCTGGGGCGGCGCCGACCGCCCGACCGGTCCCGGCCCGACGACGGATGTGGACGCCTACGTCGACGGCGGCCGCACCGACCGGCGCCTCCACCTCGGCAACTGGTGCAACCAGTCGGGCGCGGGTCTCGGTGAGCGGCCGACGGCGGCGCCCGAGCCGGGCATCGACGCCTATGTCTGGATCAAGCCTCCGGGCGAGTCGGACGGGGCCAGCGAGGAGATCCCGAACGACGAGGGCAAGGGCTTCGACGAGATGTGCGATCCCGCGTACGGCGGCAACCCCCGCAACGGCGGCAACCCGAGCGGTGCCCTGCCGGACGCGCCGATCTCCGGCCACTGGTTCTCCGCCCAGTTCCAGGAGCTGCTCCGGAACGCCAACCCGCCCGTCCAGTAACCGGTAACCGGCCACCCCGGGAAAAGGCCCCGTGATCTGCTCCGGTCACGGGGCCTCTCCCTGTCCGCGGAACCCGGGAGCCGGGGAGGGACTCCCGGGAGAGGAGGGTATCGGAGGCGAGACGAAGCGGCCCGCGGCGTCCCCTGTCCGGACGCCGCGGGCCACGTTCTGTTGTCGGGAGCCTTCGCTCGGAATGCCGTTCTGTGCGCTGTGCCGTATCAGGCAATCATGGGATCAGGAGGTCATGGGGGTCCAGAGGTCACGGGGTCATGAGTCACGGGGTCATGAGTCACGGGGTCATGAGTCACGGGGTCATGAGGTCATGCAGTGCGGGTCGAGGTCGGTCGCCGCGCCGGACGTGTTCACCGTGAACCCGAACGTGGCCGTGTCGCCCACGTCCAGCGCGCCGTTCCAGGCGGCGTTGCCGACGGTGACGTCGGGGCCGGACTGGGTGTAGGTGCCGTTCCAGAGGCTCGCGACCGTCTCACCGTTGGCGAAGGTGAGGTGGGCCGTCCAGCCGTTGATCGGGAGCGTGCCGGTGTTGGTGACGGTGATCTCGCCCTGGTAGCCGCCGTCCCAGCTGTTGACGGAGCGGTAGGCGGCAGTGCAGACCATGCCCGGGTCGCCGGGGGGATCGGTGGGCGGGTCGGTCGGCTCCCCGTCCCCGTCGCCGATCCCGGTGACCTCGCCGTTGCCGCCGTCGAAGACGACGTCGGAGCAGCCGTAGAAGGTCTCGAGGCTGTCAGAGCGTTCCCACACGGTGTAGATGATGTGGCGGCCGCTCTTGCCGGACGGGAGCCGGGCGTCCCAGTGGTAGTAGGCGTCCTCGTTGCCGGGCGACCCGACGCTCGGCGGGTCGGTGGCGCTGTAGAACGGCTCCGCCTCCAGGTCGTCCCAGGACAGCGGGCTCGTCGGGCTCCACGAGTCCTTGGTGATGTAGGTGCGGAACGTTCCCGGGTGGGCCGCCCACTTGTTGTACCTGAATTGCAGGTTCGCGCCGGACGTGAGGTGCGTGACCGGCCAGTCGTCGCGGGGCAGGTCGTAGCCGCCGAAGTCGTAGACGACCGCGCCGCCGCTGCACAGCTCACCGTCCGGGATGAAGCCGCTGGTGCGGCCGGCGCCGTCCGAGCGCAGCACCGCGAACCAGTTGTAGAGCGAGCTCGTGCCGCTCTGCGCGACCGCGGCCGCGCAGGCCGGGTTGTTCGGGATGATCTGCCCGTTCGGGGTCAGTCCGTCCTTCCAGCACAGGTAGGTGCGGCTGCCGGGCACCATCATCGCGCCGTGCGCCGCGGCCGGCGCGGCCGTCAGCAGGGAACCGGCCAGCATCGCGGGGCCGAGCACGGCGCCCGCGACCAGGGCCTTGCGTTTCCGGGTCGCGCGTTTCCGGGGGGCGCGTCTTCGGGTGGTTCGACTCGGGGTGGTCATCGTCCTCCGTTCACGGGGTCGGGAGACATCTGTCCCAACCGGACGCTAACTCCGGCCGGTCAGGCCCGTGAACGGCCCTTTCACCCTTTCACCTCGCCCTTTCACCGAGGGTGCCCTGCGGGTGGCCGCCGGGCCGGGGCGAGGACGAATCGCCGGCCCGGATGGACCCCGGCGGCCTGGTTGTCCCCCGGCCGTGGGCCGGGAGATCACCCCGGCGCCGGGGCCCGGTGGCTCAGCCCTTGGTCGCGCCGGCCGTGAGACCTCCGATCAGCTGGCGTTCGGCCACCGCGTAGAAGAGGAGGGCGGGGATCATCGCCAGCACGATGTAGGCCAGGACGAGGGCGTAGTCCGTCGAGTACTGCCCCTGGTACTGCTGGATTCCGACGGGGATCGTGTGCCACTTCTCGTCGGCCAGCACCAGCAGCGGCAGGAAGAAGTTGTTCCAGCTCGTCACGATGGCGAGGACCGACACGGTGCCGATGGCGGGTCGCGCCATCGGCAGCAGGATGCGCCAGAAGAAGCCGAACCGGGTGCAGCCGTCCATGATCGCCGCCTCCTCCAGCTCCGCCGGGATCGTCCGGAAGAAGGAGCGCAGGATGATGATCGTGATCGGCAGCGCGAACGCGGCCTGGGGCAGGATCACGCCGAGCGGATTGTCCAGCAGGCCGAGCGAGCGCAGCAGGACGAACAGCGGGAGCACCGCCACCGCCGGCGGGAACATCAGGCCCGCCGCGAACGCCGTGAAGAAGATCTCGCGTCCCCGGAAGGCGTAGCGGGCGAACGCGAACGCCGCCATCGCCGACACCGCGACCGCGATCAGCGTGGTGCCGACCGCGATCATCACGCTGTTGGCGATCTGCCGCCAGAAGCCGCCGGACGACAGGATGCCGGTGTAGTTCGAGAACTGCCACTCGTCCGGCAGCCCGAAGGGGTCGGACGAGAGGGCGCCGGTGGTCTTGAGGCCCGACAGCACCGCGTACAGCAGCGGGACGACGATGAACGAGCCGAGGACCCAGACCAGCGTGTGCCGCGACATGCTCTTCGCGATCGCCTGGCGGCTCATCAGCGGCCTCCCGCGGAGGTGACCGAGCCCTGCAGGTCGCGGCGGAGCGCGAAGCGCTGGTACATCAGTGAGAAGACCATGCTGATGAGGAACATGGCCACGCTGATCGCGCTGGCGTAGCCCATCTGGTATCGCTTGAAGCCGAACTCGTACATGGTGACGGCCATCGTCTCCGTTGCATGAGTCGGCCCGCCAGTCGTGGTGACCCACACGAGGTCGAAGAGCTGGATCGAGCCGATGACGGACAGGAACACGCTGATCCGCAGGGTCGGCGCCAGCAGCGGCAGTGTGACGCTGCGGAACCGCCGCCACGCCCCCGCCCCGTCGATCGACGCGGCCTCCAGGATCTCCTTCGGGATCCCCTGCAGCCCGGCGAGGTAGATCATCATGTGGAAGCCGAAGTACTTCCACGTCATGACGGCGATCAGGGTGGGCAGTGCGGTGTCGGGGTCGGAGAACCACTTGCCGGCGAGTCCGCCGAGCAGCGGCAGGTCCTCGACGAGGGCGTCGGCGAGGCCGCTTCCCGGCAGGAAGATGATGCCGAACAGCACACCGGCGATCACCTCGGCCAGGATGTAGGGCGCGAAGAAGACCGCCCGGTAGACCGCCCTGCCGCGCATCTTCTGGTTGAGCAGGACGGCGGCGCCGAGGGCGAGCGGCAGCTGGACGACCAGCGACATCACGACCAGCACGAGAGCGCGCCACAGGTCGCCGCGGAAGACCTCGTCGCCGGCCAGCTTCCGGTAGTTGTCCAGGCCGATGAACTCGTCGGGGAAGCCGAAGCCGCCCCACTTGAAGAAGCTGGTGAAGAAGGCGACCAGGATCGGGATCAGGACGAAGCAGGCGAACAGCAGCAGTGCGGGCGTCAGGAACCAGGTGCTCGACAGCCAGCCGCGCAGCCGCTTCCCCGCCGACGCCTTGGGGCCCCGCTTGCGCGGGGCCCGTTCGGCGTGCCGCGGCCGATCATCGGTCGTGGCGGAAAGCGTCATTGGTCCTTGGCCACCTTGGTGACCGTCTGCGCGACCTCCTGGGCCGACTTCTTGCCCGCGATGAGCAGGGCGACGCTGTCATTGACCTCCGCGCCGACGGCGGGCGGGAACGCCTGGTCCAGGTAGAGCTGGAACCCGGTGGAGCCCTTCAGCGCCTCGGCGACCATCTTGCGGTTCTCGTCGGTCAGCGCGCTCTCGGCGCCCTTGACGACCGGCATGAACGCGCCCGAGGTCACGAACTCGCGCTCGTTCTGCTCGTTCATGAGGAACGTCAGGAAGTCGACGGCCTCGGGGGGCGCGTCCTTGCTCACCGCGTGCCCGTTGCCGCCGCCGAACACGTCGGTCACGGCGCCCGGGCCGCCCTCGACGGTCGGGAAGGGGAACCAGCCCAGGTCCTCGCCGAGGTCCTTGCCGGAGGCGTCCTTCATGACGGCGGGCGCCCACTGGCCCATCAGCGACATGGCGGTCTTGCCGGCGCCCATGGAGGCGGAGTGGCCGCCGGGCGTGTCGTAGCCGGCGTTCTGGTAGCCCTCCTGGAAGGGCTTGAGGTCCGCGAGCTGCTTCAGCTTCTCACCGGCCTGGATGAACGCGGTGCCGCCGAAGTCGTTGGACTGGGCGGCCTGCTGCATCGCCTGCATGCCGCCGATGCGCATCGCGAGGTAGGCCCAGTAGTAGTGGCCGGGCCACTTGTCCTTGCCGGCGAGCGCGATGGGGGTGATGTCGGCCCCCTGGAGCTTCTGGACGGCGTCCATGAACTCGGTCCAGGTCTTCGGGGGCCCGCTGACCCCGGCGTCCTTGAAGAGCTTCTTGTTGTACCAGAAGCCCACCATGCCCATGTCGTACGGGACGGCGTAGGTCTTGCCGTCGAAGGTGTACGCCTTCTTCGACACGTCGGTCATCGTCCCGAGCACCTTGGCGCCGTCGGAGGTGATGTCCTTGACCAGGCCGGCGTCAATCTGCTGCTTGAGGACGCCGCCGCCCCAGGTCACGTAGATGTCGGGCAGGTCGCCGGAGGCGACGAGCGCCGTCATCTTCGACTTGTAGGCGTCGTTCTCCAGGCTGGTGGCCTTGATGTCGACGTTCGGGTGCTGCGCCTCATAGGCCTTGGCGATCTTCGGGAAGAGGCTCTGCGACGGCTCGGTGGTCGCGATGTTCATCCATTCGATCGTGACCTTGCCGCCCGATCCGGAGTCGTCCCCGCCGCAGGCGGTGAGCATGGGCGCGGCCGTGACCAGCACGGCTCCCGCAGAGACTGCGGTCAGGAACGAACGTCGCGATCGGTGAGGGATGCCCATGGTGGTCTCCTGGATCCGGGGGTGGTGGGCGTTGGCCTGGCTGGGGGGAACGAGATCCGTTCCGCTCGAAACATTTCGAAAGTCTTCGGGCTCCGTTGCCGTGGAACTCTAAGAACGAGACCCCCGGCGGTCAAGACCTGAGCGATGGTTGACCGCAATTAAGTGCGGAAGAGTTACCGGCGTCGGGGGCTAGGAGTGGCCGAAACATTGCGATACTGTTCGCAATCGTTTCCTCGGGGAGGAGAGAAGCGTGCCCGTGCGCACCACCGACGAGATGCCGGATCCGCCGTCCCGGCCGACCCTGGCGCTCATCGCGTCCGAGGCGGGGGTGTCCCCCGCCACGGTGTCCAAGGTCCTCAACGGCCGGACCGACGTCGCCGCCGCGACCCGTGAGCGGGTGGAGGCGCTGCTGCGCACCCACAACTACCCCGGACCCGGCGGTGCGCGGCGCGCCCGCCGGTCCGGCCTGATCGACCTCGTCCTGGCCGGGCTCGACAGCCCGTGGGCGGTGGAGATCCTGCGCGGCGTGGAGGCCGAATGCGCCGAGCACGGCACCGGCGTCGTCGTCTCGCTGGTCCGCGAGGACGACGCCCGCCCGCCGAGCTGGCAGAACCTGCCCGCGCTGCACCACAGCGACGGGGTGATCCTGGTGACGTCCCGGATGACGCGCCGGCAGCGCGACCAGCTGGCCCGGGCCGGCGTGGGGCTCGTCCTGGTCGATCCGGTGAACCTGCCGGACAACGACATCGCCAGCGTCGGCGCCACCAACTGGGCCGGCGGGATGTCCGCCACCGAGCATCTGCTCGGGCTCGGCCATCGCCGCATCGGAATGATCGGCGGCCCGGCGGACATGCTGTGCACCCAGGCCCGGGTGGACGGCTACCGGACGGCCCTGGAGCGCGCCGGGGTCGAGGTCGACAAGGACCTCGTCCGGTACGGCGACTTCCACCACCAGGGCGGCTTCGCCCGGACGCGCGAGCTGCTGGAGCTCCCGGATCCGCCGACGGCGATCTTCGCCGGCAGCGACGAGCAGGCGATGGGCGCCTACCAGGCTGCCCGGCTCGCCGGCCTGCGCATTCCCGAGGACCTGAGCGTCGTCGGTTTCGACGACCTGCCGACCTGCGAGTGGCTGTCGCCACCGCTGACGACCGTCCGGCAGCCGCTGGAGGAGATGGGACGGGTCGCCGCCCGGACCCTGCTCCAGCTGCTCGACGGACGGCCGCCCCTGACCCCCCGCGTGGAGCTGGCCACCGATCTGCGTGTCCGCGCCTCCACCGCACCACCACCATCGGAGGAGCGATGACCGAAGCCGTCCCGGCCGCGAGTGCGACCCGTGAGCCCTGGCGGGACCGCGGGCTGACGGTCGCCGAGCGGGTCGCCGACCTGCTGGCCCGGATGACGCCGGAGGAGAAGGCGGGCCAGCTCGCCGGATACTGGGCGCTGCCCGCCGAGCCCGGCGAGCCCGTGGCTCCCATGGAAGACGACTCGAACGAGACCGCCCCCTCCCTGGACGAGATCCTCGACCGGGGCCTCGGCCAGCTCACCCGCGTGTTCGGGACCGCTCCCGTCCCGGCCGCGGAGGGCGCCGCGCGGCTCCGCGATCTGCAGCGGCGCGTCGCCGCCGGAAACCGTTTCGGCATCCCGGCGATCGCGCATGAGGAATGCCTCAACGGCTTCATGACGTGGGGCGCCACCGTCTTCCCCAGCCCGCCCGCCTGGGGCGCGACGTTCGACACCGATCTCGTCGGCGAGATGGCCTCCGCGATCGGGGAGAACATGCGGGCGGCCGGCGTCCACCAGGGCCTCGCGCCCGTCCTGGACGTCGTCCGCGACGCGCGCTGGGGCAGGACGGAGGAGTGCATCGGGGAGGACCCGTATCTCGTCAGCGTTCTCGGCACCGCATACGTCCGGGGCTTGGAACGATCCGGGGTCGTCTCGACGCTCAAGCACTTCGCCGGCTACTCCGCCTCCCGCGCCGGCCGGAACATGGCCCCCACGCCGATCGGGCCGCGCGAGTTCGCCGACGTCATCGTCGAACCCTTCGTGATGGCGCTGCGCGACGGCGGCGCCCGCTCGGTCATGCACTCCTACACCGACGTCGACGGGATGCCGGCCGCCTCCGACGAGCGGCTGCTGACCGGGCTGCTGCGCGACGAGCTGGGTCTGACGGGCATCGTCGTCGCCGACTACTTCGGCGTCTCGTTCCTGGAGACCCGCCACCGCGTGGCCGCCTCCCGGGGCGAGGCCGCCGCGCTCGCCCTGCGCGCCGGCATCGACATGGAGCTCCCGACCGTGCGCTGCTACGGCACTCCCCTGATCGAGGAGATCCGCCGGGGCGCCGTCTCCGAAGAGCTCCTGGACCGGGCCGCCGCCCGTGTCCTGACCCTCAAGGCCGAACTCGGCCTGCTGGACGGCGTACCGGGCGACGGTGACGGCGCGGAGCTGGACTTCGACCCGCCCGAGCACCGGGCGCTGGCACGGCGGCTCGCCGAGGAGTCGGTCGTGCTGCTGGCCAACGACGGGACGCTGCCGCTGCGTTCCGGCGCCGGGGTCGTGCTGGCGGGCCCCCTCGCCGACGACCCGTTCGCGATGATGGGCTGCTACACGTTCCCGAGCCATGTCGGCAGGCAGCATCCGGAACTGCCCCTCGGGGTGGAGTTCCCGACGCTGGCGGAGGCGCTCCAGGGCGAACTGCCCGACGTGCGGGTGGCGGGCTCCAAGGACGTTCTCGTGACCGACGACGCCGACATCCAGGCGGCCGTGGCGGCGGCCCGCGACGCCGAGCTGTGCGTGCTGGCGCTCGGCGACCGGGCCGGGATCTTCGGCCGCGGCACCTCCGGGGAGGGCTGCGACGTCGAGACGCTCGCGCTGCCCGGCCGCCAGGCCGAGCTGGCCACCGCGGTGATCGACACCGGCACGCCCACGGTCATCGTCATGCTCACCGGCCGCCCCTACGCGCTGGAGGGCATCGGCGAC
This sequence comes from Spirillospora sp. NPDC048823, assembly GCF_043198445.1. Taxonomy (NCBI): domain Bacteria; kingdom Bacillati; phylum Actinomycetota; class Actinomycetes; order Streptosporangiales; family Thermomonosporaceae; genus Spirillospora; species Spirillospora sp. NPDC048823. Next base: position 328,366 of record NZ_JBICUT010000008.1, read on the forward strand.
CGCGCCGCGGCCGTCGTGCAGGCGTTCTTCCCGGGCGAGGAGGGCGGCCGGGCGGTCGCCGGGATCCTGTCGGGGCGGGTCGAGCCGTCCGGGCGGATGCCGATCAGCGTGCCGCGCCGCGCGTCCGGCCCGCCCGTCACCTACCTGCGGTCGAAGATGGACGGCGGGCACGACTGGAGCGTGGTCGACCCGGTCCCCCGGTACCCGTTCGGATACGGCCTGACCTGGACGACGTTCGAGTACGACGCCCTGCACGTGGACGAGCGGGCGGCCACGGACGGGTCGGTCGAGGTCAGCGCCGTCGTCCGCAACACCGGGGACCACGCCGGGACGGAGGTCGTGCAGCTGTACCTGTCGGACCCCGTGGCGTCGGTGGTCCGGCCGGTCCGCTGGCTCGCCGGCTGGGCCCGGGTCAGGCTGGAGCCGGGCGACGCGGCGCGGATCGTGTTCGACGTTCACGCCGACCGCACCTCGTTCACCGGCCCCGACCTGCGACGCATCGTCGAGCCGGGCGCGATCGAGGTCGCCGTCGGGCGGTCGAGCGCCGATCTGCCGCTGCGGGGGTCGTTCGTCCTGGACGGGCCCGTGCGCACCCTCGGCCCGGATCGCGTGCTGACCGTCCCCGTGGAGGTCACGCTGCCATGACGCGATTCCGCAATCCGATCCTGCCGGGTTGCCATCCCGACCCGTCGATCTGCCGGGTGGGCGATGACTTCTACCTCGTGACGTCGACGTTCGAGTGGTTCCCCGGCCTGCCGGTGTTCCACAGCCGCGACCTGGTGCACTGGCGGCACGCCGGGCACGCGCTGGACCGGCCGGAGCAGCTCCCGCTGGACGGCGTCCCCGCATCCGGGGGCCTGTACGCGCCGACGCTGCGCTACCACGCGCCCCCCGGACAGGAGGGCCGCTTCTACCTGGTCTGCACGCTGGTGGACGGCAAGGAGTGGTCGGGGCACTTCGTGATGACCGCGTCCGACCCCGCCGGGCCGTGGTCGGACGCGCACCGGCTGGACGGCGAGGGCATCGACCCGTCCCTGTTCTTCGACGACGACGGCCGCGCCTGGTGCACCGGCACCCGCCTGACCGGGCGGTACGAGGGGCACACGGAGATCTGGCTGCGCGAGTTCGACCCGTCCGCCCTGGCGCTGACGGGCGATGAGCACGTGCTCTGGGACGGGGCGCTGAAGGGCTCGATCTGGTCGGAGGGCTCCCACCTCTACAAGATCGGCGGACGGTACTACCTGCTCACGGCCGAGGGCGGCACCGCGCTGGAGCACGCCGTCATGGTCGCGCGGGCCGACACCGTCACCGGCCCGTACGAGGGGAACCCGCGCAACCCGGTACTGACCCACCGCAACCTCGGGACGGGCCAGGCCATCGTCGGGACCGGCCACGCCGACCTGGTGGAGACGCCCGGCGGCGAGTGGTGGATGGTGCTGCTCGGGATGCGCCCGCATCGCGACGACCGGTGCGTCCTCGGCCGGGAGACGTTCCTGACGCCCGTCACCTGGGAAGACGGATGGCCGGTCACCGGCGGCCGGGTCGAGCCGGACCATCCGGTTCCGGCGCTGCCTCCGCATCCCTGGCCCGCCGCCCCGATGTGCGACCAGTTCGACGGGCCGGAGCTGGCCCCGGTCTGGAACATGCTGCGGCCTCCGCGGGAACGCTGGTGGAGCCTGGACGAGCGTCCGGGGCATCTGCGGCTGCGCGTGCGGCCGGAGAGCCTCGCCGACGTCGCCAACCCCTCGTTCGTCGGGCGGCGCCAGCAGCACCCGGACTTCGCCGCCTTCACCTCGCTCGACTTCGTCCCGGCGAACGAGGAGTGGGCGGGCCTCGCACTGGTCCAGAACAACGACTTCCACGTGTTGCTCGTCTCGACGAGCCAGGGGCTGCGGCTGATCAAGCGTGAGCAGGGGATCGAAACCGTGCTGGCCAAGGCGCCGGCCGCTCCCGGGCGGGTCCGGCTCGGTTTCGAGGCCCACGGCCGCTGGTACCAGGCGTCCTACGCACTGGAGCCGGGGAACACCGTGGAGGCGGGCGGCTGGACGCCGCTCGGCGATCCCGTGGACGGCGACATCCTCAGCAGCCAGGTCGCGGGCGGCTTCACCGGCGCCTACATCGGCCTCTACGCCACCGCGAACGGACGGGCCGGCATCAACCACGCCGACTTCGCCTGGTTCGAGTACCACCCGCTCCCCCGTTGATCCGCGGCGCGCCTCCTGTGAACGATCATGGGGTCGTTCACAGGAGCAGGGCCGGGTCGGCGATGACGCGTTCGATGACGAGGCCGGCGGCGCCGAGGACGGCGGCGCCCTCGGCGAGGCCGGAGATCTCCACCGGCGGCACGCCCCGGCGGAGCGAGCCGGGGCCGTCGGCCAGGACCTCCTGGAGCGGGGGACGGACCCATTCGGCCAGCGGGGAGAAGACCCCGCCGAGCACGACGGTGTCCGGGTCGATCAGGTTGACGACGGACGCGAGCGCACCGCCGAGCGCGCGGCCGGCCCGGTCCACCGCGTGCAGGGCCGTCTCGTCGCCGGAGTTCAGCCGGTCGATGAGCGTGCTCACCGGGCCCCCGGGCCCGGCCGCGGGCCGCGTCACGGGAAGCCCGGCCGCGCGCAGGATCGCCTCCTGACCGGCGATCTGCTCCAGGCATCCGCGGCCGCCGCAGGAGCACGGCGGACCGCCGGGCTCCGCCACCAGGTGCCCGAGTTCGCCGGCGAAGCCGTGGGCCCCGCGGAACACCCGGCGGTCCACGACGATGCCGGCGCCGATCCCGATCTCGCCGGAGACGTGCACGAAGTCGCCGAACCGGTTCCCGCCGCCGAACCACAGTTCGCCGAGAGCGGCGAGGTTGGCCTCGTTGTCGTACTCGGCGGGCAGGGCGGCGTCGAGGCCGGGCGCGCCGGTGACGGGGACGTCGGTCCAGCCGAGGTTGGGGGCGTGGCGCACGACGCCGTTCTCGCGGTCGAGCAGGCCGGGGAGGGCGACGGCCGCGCCGGCGACGGTGAGCCCCTGCCCGGCGGCGGCGGAGACGGCCTCCGCGGCGAGGGCCGAGAGGGCGGCGAGGACGGCGCCTGGTTCGCGTCCGCGGTTGTCGGAGCTGAGCACGTGCCGGTAGCGGACCTGCTTGCCGAGGTCGATCACGCAGGAGGCGAGGTAGTCGACGTTGACCTCCAGGCCGAGCCCGGCGGCGCCGTCGCCGTGGACGGACACCCCGACACCCGGACGCCCGCGCTCCCCCTCGTGGACGGGCGCGCCGCCACGGACCAGGCCCGCGCTCTCCAGGAGGGCGACGAGGTTCGAGACGGTCGTCTTGGTGAAGCCCGTCAGTTCGGCGAGGCGCGCCCTGGTGACGGGCTGGTGCCGCGCGATGTGCTCCAGCACGACGGCGAGGTTCCGCTCGCGCATCGTCGCGTGCCGGACGGGGGCGTTCGCGGACTTCGTCATGAATGAACCCTAAATCAAACACGTGTATAGGCAGGACGGTACCCCTCTGCTACGTTAATTAGTCCACGCTCTTTACGAAACGACTTCGCATGAAGGAGTGGGACGGATGGCCGAGAGCCTGGTCGCGGGCGTCGACTCCTCGACGCAGTCGACGAAGGTCGTCCTGTGCCGCGCCGCGGACGGCACCGTGGTCGCCGAGGCGTCGGCCCCGCACCCCGACGGGACCGAATGCCATCCGGACCACTGGTGGAACGCGCTGACGCGGGTGCGGGACCTGCTCGAACGGGCCGACGCGGTCGCCGTCGCCGCGCAGCAGCACGGCATGGTCGCCCTCGACGGCGCGGGCGAGGTCGTCCGGCCCGCGCTGCTGTGGAACGACACGCGCTCGGCGCCGCAGGCCCGCGCCCTCGTCGAGGAGTTCGGCGGCGCGAAGGCGTGGGCGGACCGGACCGGCAGCGTGCCGCCCGCCTCGTTCACCGTGACCAAGCTGCGCTGGATGGCCGAGCACGAGCCGGGCCACGCGCGGCGCACCGAGCGGGTGATGCTCCCGCACGACTGGCTGACGCTGCGGCTCGGCGCGCCCGAGCCGGTCACCGACCGCGGCGACGCGTCCGGCACCGGCTACTGGTCCCCCGCCACCGGCGCCTACCTGCCCGACCTGCTGCGCGCCGCGCTCGGCCACGACGCCGAGACGCCGCGCGTCGCCGCCCCCGGCGAGCGCGCCGGCGAGACGGCATGGGGCGCGGCGCTCGGCCCCGGCACCGGCGACAACATGGGCGCCGCGCTCGGCCTCGGGCTGCGGCCCGGCGACGTCGTGGTGTCGATCGGCACGTCCGGCACGGCCTTCGCGGTCGCGGACGAGCCCGCCGCCGACCCGTCCGGCCTGGTCGCGGGGTTCGCCGACGCCACCGGCCGGTTCCTGCCCCTCGTCGCCACGCTCAACGCCGCCCGGATCCTGTCGGCCGCCGCGGCCATGACCGGGGCCGCGCTGGACGAGCTGTCCGCGCTCGCCCTCGCGGCCGGACCGGGCGCCGGCGGGGTGACGCTGCTCCCCTACCTCGACGGCGAGCGCACCCCCGACCGGCCGGACGCGACCGGCGTCCTGGCGGGGCTCACCACGTCCAACGCGACGCGGGAGAACGTGGCGCGGGCGGCGGTGGAGGCGCTGCTGTGCTCCCTCGCCGACGCCGTCGACCATCTCGCCGCACAGGGCATCCGGCCCCGCCGCACCCTCCTGATCGGCGGCGGCGCCCGCTCCGAGGCCGTCCGGGCCCTCGCCCCGGCGATCTTCGGGACGCCCGTGACCGTCCCCGAGCCCGCCGAGTACGTCGCGCTCGGCGCCGCCCGGCAGGCCGCGTGGGCCCTCGCCGGGACGCCCGAGCCACCCGAATGGCCGGCGCCGCCGGCGACCGAATGGCCGGCGCCGCCGGCGACCGGGCACACCGGCGAGCACACCGGGCAGGACATCCGCGGACGCTACGCCGCGCTGCGCGACTCCGCCCCGCAGATCTGAGGAGGTCTCCCATGAGCGACTACACACCCGTACCCGAGGACCGGTTCTCGTTCGGCATCTGGACGGTCGGCTGGCAGGGCGTCGACGTGTTCGGCCCCGGCACCCGGCCGCCGATGCCCGCCGACCGCGCCGTCCGCAAGCTGGCCGAGCTCGGCGCCTACGGCGTGAACTTCCACGACAACGACGTGTTCGACTTCGACGCCACGCCGGCCGAGCGGCAGGGGAGGATCGACGCGTTCCGCAAGGCGCTGGACGAGACCGGCCTGGTCGTCACCACCGCCACCACGAACCTGTTCGGCCACCCGATCTTCAAGGACGGGGCGTTCACCGCCAACGACCGCGACGTGCGCCGGTTCGCACTCCGCAAGGTCATGGACAACCTGGACCTGGCCGCCGAGCTCGGCGCCCGCGTCTACGTGTGCTGGGGCGGCCGCGAGGGCGCCGAGTCCGGGGCGTCCAAGGACGTGCGGGCGGCGCTGGACCGCTACAAGGAGGCGTTCGACGTCCTCGGCGCCTACGTCGCCGACCAGGGCTACGACCTGCGGTTCGCGATCGAGCCGAAGCCGAACGAGCCGCGCGGCGACATCCTGCTGCCCACGATCGGCCACGCCCTGGCGTTCATCCAGACCCTGGAGCACTCCGACAACGTCGGCCTGAACCCCGAGGTCGGGCACGAGGAGATGGCGGGGCTGAACTACGCGCACGGGCTGGCGCAGGCGCTCTGGCAGGGCAAGCTGTTCCACATCGACCTGAACGGGCAGCACGGCCCCCGCTACGACCAGGACCTGCGGTTCGGCGCCGGCAACGCGCGCGGCGCGTTCTGGGTGGTCGACCTGATCGAGCAGAGCGACTACGACGGCCCGGTCCACTTCGACTTCAAGCCGCCGCGCACCGAGGACGACGAGGGCGTGTGGGAGTCGGCGGCGGCGTGCATGCGCAACTGGCTGATCCTGCGGGAGAAGGCCCGCGCCTTCCGCGCCGATCCGGACGTCCAGAGCGCCCTGCGCGAGGCCAAGCTGGAGGAGCTGGCACAGCCCACCCTCGCCGACGGGGAGGACTGGCGCTCCGTCCGCGACGCCTCCCCCGACATCGAGGCCCTCGCGACCCGCCGCACCGCGTTCGAGCACCTCGACCAGCTCGCCCTCGAACACCTCTACGGCGTCCGCTCCTAGACGCCCGTCCCCGCGGAAGCCCGCCCTCTCCTCCCGGGGGCGGGCTTCCGCACGTCGGGTGCCCGTTGGGGTAGCGTCGGGGCAATGACCAGCGCGCAACTGCTCACCGACGCGTTCGGCCGGATCCGGGAGGCGGTCCACGACGCGGCCGGCGGGCTCACCCCACGGCAGCTCGCCTACCGCGCCGGAGACGGGGCCAACTCGATCGGCTGGCTCGTCTGGCACCTCACCCGCGTCCAGGACGATCACATCGCCGACGCCGCCGGCACCGCGCAGGTGTGGACGCGGGACGGCTGGGCCGGCCGGTTCGGGCTCCCGCTGGACCCGTCCGATACCGGCTACGGCCACACCGGGGACGAGGTCGCGGCGGTCCAGGTCGACTCGGCGGACCTGCTGACCGGCTATCACGACGCCGTGCACGACCGGACCGCCGAGTACGTGGGTTCGCTGACCGACGACGATCTTGGCCGGGTCGTGGACAGCGCCTGGGACCCGCCGGTCACGCTGGCGGTGCGGCTGGTCAGCGTGATCTCCGATGACCTGCAGCACGCAGGCCAGGCGGCCTTCGTCCGCGGTCTCCTCCTGCGCGGCTGAGCCGCACCCGACGCCACCGGCCCGCGCCGCAGCCGCTCAGGCGGGGATCTTCCGCGGCTTCTCCGGCCTGCGGGTGATGTCGCGCGGCACGGACGGCCGAAGCCCGGAGATGAGGCGCGACCACCGCGCGCCGATGTGCTCCAGGTCGTAGGCCCGCGCGGACCGCCGGGCCCGCTCGCCGAGCCGGTCGCGGAGCGCGGGGTCCGCGATCAGCTCGCGCAGCGCGGCGGTGAGCGCGTCCACGTCTCCGGTGGGGACGAGCAGGCCGTCGCTTCCGTGCGTGATCAGCTCCGGGGGGCCGAACGGGCAGTCGAACGACACGACCGGCAGTCCCATGCCCATGGCCTCGATGATGACCATCGGCATGCCCTCGCGCCGGGACGACAGGGCGTAGATCGACGCGCGCGCCATCTCGCCGTGCAGGTCGCGGGTGAAACCGCTCAGCTCCACCCGCCCGGTCAGGCCCAGCTCGGTGATCAGGGCGCCGAGCCGGTCCCGGCGCAGCCCGGAGCCGAAGATGCGCAGCGTCCAGTCGGGATGCTCGGCGGCGATCGGCGCGTAGGCGCGGATCAGCAGGTCGAAGCCCTTGTTGGCGACGAGGCGGCCGGCGGCAAGCACGACCTTGTGCTCGCGCCGGGACGGCCGTCCCGGCAGCGGCGGCGAGGCGTTGGGGATCCGGACGATGCGGACGCCGGATCCGGCGAGGGCCGTCTCGTAACCGGCGCGGGCCGGCCCGGTGAGGACGCTGAGCACGGTGAGCCGGCGGTAGGCGCGCACGACCAGCCGCCGGAGGGGCGGCCGGTAGGACTCCAGGCTCATGTGGTCCTGCCCGATCGTCGCGGTACCGCGCGGCGTGAGCTCGGCGGCGAGCAGGATGAGGGACGGCCGGGTCGCGATGAGCACGTCGGACGGCGTGCGGTGCAGGGCGCGCAGAAGGCACACGTCCGTCCAGAGGCTCATGAAGCGGAAGGACGACTCCTCCGCCGGGATCAGCAGGCTCGGAAACCGCGCCAGGAGGCGCGCCGCCCTGCCCTTGGCGGCGAAGCGGTCGTCGGCGTAGGTGATCGCGGCGCCGGCGGGAAGCGGGAAGAACGGCTTCGGGTTCCCCTTCAGGGCGCTGACGATCTCGATGTCGTGGTCGCGGGTCAGGTGCCCGCACAGGTTCAGCACGGTGCGGATCGTGCCGCCCGTCCCGTGCGCGTTCTGGAGGAGAACGCGGACGCGCAGGCGCTCACCCGGCGGCGGTACGCGCCTCCATCGCAGCGGACGCAACGTCCAGAGCGCCGCCCGGCGCAGAACACGGTGTGCCCTGCGCCGGACGCGGCGCCGCAGTCTCAGCTTGCGCACTGGCTCGTTCACCGGGCCCCCCATCGAAGCCGGCCGTCGTGGCCTGCTCTTTCCCGGCGGAGAGCCCGGTTAACATCAGCCGGTCGTCACGGAGCGCTCGAGCGCACTGCCCTTGACCCAGCGCTTCCAGGACATCTCGTAGTAGCTCCAGCCGTTGAACGGGTCAAGGCCGCGCTTGCTGCCGGTGATGATCACCGGGTCGCCGCGGTAGGACCATTTGTAGAACCAGCGGGCGTCCTTGGGCGGCGAGTTGATGCAGCCGTGGCTGACGTTCTGCTCGCCCTGCGCCCACACGGTCGCGGCCATCTCGTGGACGTACTCGCCGGTGGCGGAGATCCGCACCGCCCACGGGATGACCTCCTTGTAGCCGCCGTTCTTCTTGTCCTTCGGATCGACGCCCATCCACTCCGACGTCATGACCGCCGGATTCTCCTTGCCCATGGTCAGGTGGATGCCGCTGGCGGTGAGGTAGGTGTCGACGCCGTTGACCACGCGCCCGCCCTTGCCGGCGCTGATCGGCCAGCTACGGACCTTCTTGCCGTTCTCCTTGGCGACGGCCTTCTTGCTCTTGGTGCTGACCGTGAGGATGTGCGAGTCGCCGATGCGGAACGGGCGCGCGTAGTCGGAGACGCCGTAGGTCTTCTTGCCCGACTTCACACCGGACAGCCTGGCCCGAAACAGGACCTTCTGGTTGGGCTGCCAGTACTGGCCGTTCTTGGTACGGAAGATCACCGTGGTGTCGTTCGCCCAGTGCCACGCCCCGGTGGCGGGCTTGGTGGACTTGACCTCCAGGGCCTTCTCCACGGCCTCCTTGTCGGCCACCCCGCGGTTGAAGACCACCCGGATCGGCATGCCGACGCCGACCTTCTCGTTCTTCTGCGGCGTGACGTCGGCGATCTTCAGTTCCAGTGGCGCCTTCTGCGTGGCGAACGCGGCGTTGACCGTGGTCGACTTGCCCTCCGGGCTCGTGGCGACCGCCGTGACCTGGTACTTGGAGCCGGGACGCAGCGTGCGCGACTTCCAGGTGGTCTTGTCGGCGGCCATCTTCCCGTCGACCTGCTTGCCCTTGAGCGTGACGGTGACCTTGGCGAGCGTCCCGCCCGCGGCGGTGACCGTGACACCGTCCTCGGGCTTCGCCTTGGCGTTCCCGTTTGCGGGGTCGATCGTCACCTGCGGTGCGTTCGCGTCGGCCTTCTCACCGACGGTGACGCCGTTGTCCTTCTCTCCCCCGCTGCAGGCCGTGGTAAGGAGCAACACGACCCCCGCCAGTGCCGTGCCCGCCCGAACTCCTGCGGAAAACCTCCGCTGCACCTCAACCTCCAGTACCCCGCCGAACTACCAGAGAGACATTAGCGACAAAAGTCGTCGATCATGCCACGTCACAGGGTTTTTGCAGGTGTCCGAGATCAAAGCGTTGCAGAACGGCGCGCCGCCCGGCCCGTACCGGGGGCGCGGCGGTGAAAGGTCAGCCCAGCGCGCTGCCCTGCCGCCACTTGTCGAAGGACATCTGCCAGTAGCCCCAGCCGTTGTCCCACTCGATCTGGCGGTCGGTGCCGGTCAGCTTGATGACGTCGCCGCGCTGCATGATGTCGTAGAACCAGCGCGCGTTGGCGGGGCTGACGTTGATGCAGCCGTGGCTGACGTTCGCCGAGCCCTGCGATCCGACCGACCAGGGCGCCGAGTGCACGAACTCGCCGCTGTTGGAGAAGCGGACCGCGTGGTCGACGACCGTCTTGTAGTACCCGGGGTCGCCCGGCTTGCGGCCGGGGGCCGTCATCGTGACGGGGTTGCCCTTGCCCATCAGCAGGTGGACGCCGCTCGTCGTGGTGTACTCCCGCGTCTGCCCGTTGCCCGCGCTGAACGGGATGGTCCGCAGCTTCTCGCCGTCCCGCGTGACGGTCATCTCGTGCTTGCCGATGTCGCCGGTGGTGATCTGCGCGGCGCCGATGTTCAGGGTCGCCTGCGCGTCCTTCGCCCCGTAGACGCCGCCGCCCGCGTCGACCCCGGCCAGCGCCGCGTGGAAGGCGACCTTCTGGTGCGGCTGCCAGTGCGTCTTCGTCCGGTAGATGACCTGGTCGGGGGCGACCCACCGCCACGCGCCCTCGACCGGCTTGGCCGGCTTGACCCGCAGGGCCCGCTCGACGGCGGCCTTGTCGGTGACGGGCCGGTCGAACCGGACGATGATCGGCATGCCGACGCCGACCTTCTCCCCCTCGACGTTCGGGGTCACATCGGCGATCGAGAGCGTCTGGGCGGCCTTCAGCGTGCTGAACGAGCTGGTCACGGTGCGGGTCTTGCCGTCGTCGCGGGTCTGCGCGGTGACGGTGTAGGACGTTCCGGGCGTCATCGTCCGGGTGGAGTGCCACGTCTTGCGGTCGTCGCCGAACGTCCCGGTGATGGTGGCGCCCTCGCCCTGGACGGTGACCTTCTGCAGCTCGCCGTCCGAGGCCTTCACCTGGATCTTTCCGTCCGGCTTGACCTGTGCGGTCCCGTTGACCGGGGTGATCGTCACGGGCTCGCCCGAGTTCCCCGCGGCCAGCTTGCCCCCGCCGCCGACCGTGCAGGCGGTCGCGAGCATCGCGACCGCGCTCGCGGTACCGGTCAGCACCAGCCTGAAACGGCCCCTAGTCGCCACAACTCCCCCAAACTCGAAATATCGCCCCGTGTCGGACTATCTGAGAATGGAGACGCCGCAGACGGGCCGGAAGTTCGGCCCATCGGCCGGGTGATCACTGCTCAGGCCGGATGAGGCCGCTCAGGCGGCTTGCACGCCCTCGGCGGGCTCGCGGTTCACGTGGCGCACGACGCGCTTGAAGCCCCACACGGACACGGCGATGCCGATCGCGCCCAGCCCGGCGACGATGCCGGTGCGGATCCACAGGTACATGCTGATCGACTGGCTGAACAGCATCCAGAGGCTGACGCCCACGTTCGCGAGCAGGACCGCCGACCAGAGCAGCGAGATGCGCAGGAAGAACCGGTGGACCCTGGCGTGCTTGTAGAACGCGTCGGGGATCGGCGCCATGTCCCTGGCCAGCTTCATGGCCAGCGGCTTCCCCAGCGGCACCGAGGCGAGAAAGGCCATGCTCACGCAGAGCGTCCCGAGCGTCGGCTGCAGGAAGTACACGACCGCGCTGCCCGTCGCGGCCGCCAGTCCCGCGCGGACGGTCACGCCGACCGCGGCCAGCAGCAGCATCCCCGACACCGGGTGCCCGCGCACGTACCGGTAGACGATGCCGCCGTACACCCAGACGACGGCGGCCACGAGCGCCCCGGTCAGCCCCAGGAGCACGAGTGCGACGTAGAACACAACGACGGGGGCGATGACGCCCTCGACGAACCGCGGGAGCGCGTGCATCAGCAGCGCCGGCACCCGCGGCAGTTCGAAGACGGCGCTCCCGCCGCCGTGCGCGTCCTCGGGCTCGGCCGCACGCGTGAGCCCCGCGGGGGCGTCCGCCGCGGGTGCGGGAGGTTCCGCCGCCCCGAGGGGCGGTGCGGGCATGGTCGCCGGTCGATCCATCGAGCGGTGTGCTCCCCGATCGGTGTGCATGAACTCGGATGTGCTCACGATTCGCCCCACCGTACGTGATGATCCGCACCCGTATGTCCGTTTTGAGATCACCCGGGCTACGCGGCCGTCCGCTCCTTAGTTCGGCTGCGCGTCCCGTTCGGTGCGGGTGGCGTCCGGAAACGGCCAGAGTCGAACCCGTGTGACCCCGGCCCTGATTCCGACTTTAGCGGCCCCTTCGCTCAGCTCTCCGGCGGGGCGGGCTGAGCGTCGCGAGCCGCGGCGTAGATGGCCCGGAGCGTCACCGCCACCGACGGCCTGCGCACGCTCGCGGTCCTGGTGACGGCGTAGACCTCGCGGGCCAGCGTGCACTCCGGGATGCGCCGCACCGCCACGTCCTGGTCGCCGGCCGCGAGGGCCAGCGCGGGCACGGCGGTGATGCCGATCCCCCGCGCCACCAGGCTGAGGATCGTGTGCAGGCCCTCGAACTCCCACGGGACGGGACGGGCCCCGCCGACGGTGTCCAGGAGCCGCTCGACGGCCTGCCGGGACAGTTCCCCGGGCGGCGCGGCCATCCACGGCTCCTCCCGCAGCCGCTGCAGGTCCACGGGCAGGGCCGGGTCCGACATGGGATGGGTGGCCGGCACGACGAGGACCAGCGGGTCCCGGCGCAGATGGAAGAACTCCAGCGCGGCCGGCGACTGGTCGGGGACCTTGCCCGTCCAGTCGTCGATGAGCGCGATGTCCACCTCGCCGTTCTGCACCTGCCGGATGCCGTCGCCGCGCCGGGTCTGGCGCAGGACGAAGGCCAGCCCGGGATGCTCGCCGAGGCTGTGCGCCAGGGCGGGCGCGAAGGCGACGGCGGCGGTGGGGAACGCGGTGACGACGACGCGTCCCGTGGGGGTCTCCGAATGCGCCGACAGCTCCGACTCCGCGGTCTCGACCAGGCCGAGGATCTCCTCGGCGCGCTCGGCCAGGCGGCGCCCCGCATCGGTCAGCTCCGCGCTGCGGGCGGTCCGGTCCAGCAGCGGGACGCGGGCCTCCCGCTCCAGCGCGGACAGCTGCTGGGAGACCGCCGACGGCGTGTAGCCGAGGGCGGCGGCGGTCGCGGCGATGCTGCCGCGGCGGGCGAATTCGGCGAGAAGGCGGAGGCGGCGCAGCTCTAGCATCACTCCACCTTACGGTCACCATCGATGAGACTCGCTTGTGATGATGCTAGGAGCGGGCAAGTATGAAATCGAGCCCGGCCGGGTCACACAGGGGGATTCTGCAGTCACCCACCGCTATTTCGCTGTGCCTGTTTCGCGATGGCTGTTTCGCGATGCCTAATTCGCCATGCCCATTGGAGTATCGATGCCTGCCCAGAAAGAGCCCGCACCCGTCCGGCCACTGCCCTTCACCCCGCGTCCGGTCCCGCTGTCGGCGACGCTCGCGGTGAACGAGGCCATCGCGCGCAAGCGCAGGGAGGGCCGGCGCGTCCTCCCCCTGGGCTTCGGAGAGGCCGGGATACCGATACATCCCGCCCTGACCCGCGAGCTCGGCGCGGCCGCGGGCCGTGGCGGCTACGGCCCGGTCGCCGGGTCCGCCGCACTGCGCGCCGCAGCCGCCGGCTACTGGGCGCGGCGCGGGCTGCCCACCGACCCGTCCACGGTCGTCGCCGGCCCCGGCAGCAAGCCGCTGCTGTACGCCCTGCTCACCGCGATCGGCGGCGACGTCGTCGTGCCGGCGCCGAGCTGGGTGACCTACGCCGCGCAGACGTCGCTGGTGGGCGCCGAGCCGATCCGCGTCGCCACCCCGCCCGGCGAGGGCGGTGTGCCGAGCCCGGCGCTGCTGGCCGACGCCGTCGTGCGGGCCAGGGCGCGGGGCCGGGACGTGCGGGCCGTGGTGGTGACGCTGCCCGACAACCCGACGGGGACGATCGCCTCCGCCGAAACCGTGCGGCGGCTGTGCGCGGTGGCGCGCGAGCACGACCTTGTGATCATCTCGGACGAGATCTACCGCGACCTGGTGCATGAGCCGGGCCGCGCGGTGCCGAGCCCGGCCCGGCACGCGCCGGAGCGGACCGTCGTGACGACCGCGCTGAGCAAGAGCCTGGCCGCGGGCGGCTGGCGGCTCGGCGTCGCGCGGCTGCCGGACGGCCCGTTCGGCCGTGCGCTGCGCGACAGCCTGCTGGGCGTGGCGAGCGAGATCTGGTCCAGTGCCCCGGCCCCGATGCAGCACGCCGCCGCGTACGCGTTCGCCGAGCCGCCCGAGCTGGTCGAGCACATCGACCGCAGCAGGCGGCTGCACGCCGCGGTCACCTGCGCGGTCGCCGACCGGTTCGCCGCCGCGGGCGCCCGGGTCACCCGGCCGGAGGCGGCCTTCTACGTCTACCCCGACTTCGGCCCGGTCCGGGAGGCGCTGCGGGAGAACCACGGCATCCGGACGGCCGCGGACCTGACACATCTGCTGCTGGAGCGTTACGGGGTCGGCGTCCTGCCCGGCAGCTCGTTCGGGGACGCTCCGGCGGCCCTGCGGATGCGGGTGGCGCCCAGCCTGCTGTACGGGGACGACGACGAGCGGCGGCTCGCGGCCCTGGCCTCCCCCGCCCCGGCGGCGCTGCCGTGGATCGCGGGCGCCCTGGACCACCTCACCGACGTCCTCACCGACCTCTCCGAGACGGTCACCGCGGGCGAGCCGGTGCCGGCCTGACGGGAAAGTCGGCGGGAATGGCGGAGGGTAAGGGAGTCGAACCCCTTCGAGTGTCACCTCGACGTCAGTTTTCGAAACTGCTGCCTTACCGTTCGGCCAACCCTCCGGGCGAATCGCGGGCCGTCCGGGCGACCGGACGGCCCGCGGCGTGAAACGCCGGTGGACCAGCAGGGAGTCGAACCCTGATCGCTTCCTTGCAAGGGAAGTGTGCTGCCGTTACACCACAAGCCCGTGATCCGTGCTCAGCTGGGGCGGTAGGAGTCGAACCCACTTTCCGCCGGTTTTGGAGACCGGCCGCCTATCCGGTGGCTCACCCCATCGTTCTTTCGCTCGTTCGATGCGTCCAATGATGCGGGCGTTCCCGGCACGACACAAAGTGTTTTCTGCGTGAAGGGCCGGATGCGCACCGTCATCGGCGCCGCGGGCGGCCGTGCGGAGGGTCACAGTCCGGCCCGACCGGCACGTATAAGCGTGGTGTAAGGTCCAACGACGCACGGGGCGAACGTCACGAATCGACCAACGGCAAGGCAAGCGGCATCCGGCCCGCCTTGCCCGTGATAAACCCAAGATGAGCACGAAGTCACGCAAGTGATGAAAGAAGGCGAGGGGGCCCGCCATGAGGCATGCACGGGACGGGGCTGCCGCGGCGATGAGCGCCGCCTCCAGGATTCTGGTCGCGCGGGGCAAGAACGAGCCCCAGGAGATGGAGAATCCGGAAGTCGCCTGGGGTCAGCGCGCCCGCGACGGCGTGTGGGTCCCGACCAGGGACGGGCAGCGGATCCACCTCGGCATCGACGTCGCGGCGGCGGACACCGTCGCGCAGGTGCTGCGACCCAGCCTGCGGGTCTTCGTGGGCGTGGACGTCGACACCGACATCGTCGCGCAGACGACGGCGGCCGGCGTGCGGCTGCTGACGGTGATCCACGGCCCCGACGCCCCCTCGGAGTTCCGTTTCACCATCTCCCTCGCCGACGGCCTCACGCTGGAGTCGATGCCGTCCGGCGGCTACGACGTCGTCCATCTGCGCTACGGCGCGACCGTGGGCCGGCTCTACAACCCCTGGGCGAGCGACGCGATGTTCCGTCAGGTGAAGGCCGACTACACGCTGGAGGGCGCGGTCGTCACGATGCGGGTCCAGCACACCGACGCCTACTACCCGGTCGTCGCCGACCCCAGCTACGAGCGCTGACGGGCGCCGCGATCCCTCGCCGCGGCCGGGCCCGCGGGACCCGCCGCACATGGAACGTTCCGGCCGGATCAGGCCGCGCGACGCGCCAGCGCATCCTGGCGGGGTGCGCGTGGACGTGCGCGATCCGCGTCATATGGTTGGGGCCCACGGGCCGCGTTCCGGCCCCGGCGGCGCTGCCGGGCACACGACCGCCCCGGTCCCCGAGACTGGAGTCATTGTGATCTTCACTCATGACACCGAGCACGCGCTCGCCGTCGTCGTCGACCTGATCAACACCGGCGCGGCGGCGTCCGGGGCCGAGCGGCTCGGCGGCCTGCCCGGCCTGCGCTCGTTCGTGGAGCGCAACACGTTCAGCGACGTGGGCGAGCTCACCGACACCGACCTGCTGCGGGTCCTGGACCTGCGCGCGCGGTTCCACGCGGTGTTCCGCGCCGACGGCGTCCCGTCCGCCGTGCGGAAGATCAACGAGATCGTCGGCGAGGTCGGCACCACCCCGCACCTGACCGACCACGACGGCTACGACTGGCACGTGCACTTCTTCGCGCCCGGCGCGCCGCTGGGCGAGCACCTGGCCGCCGACTGCGGCATGGCGCTGGCGTACGTGGTGGCGTCCGGCGAGCTGGACCGGCTGCGCACCTGCGAGGCACCGGACTGCTCCCGGGTCCTGGTGGACCTGTCGCGCAACCGCTGCCGCCGCTACTGCGACAGCCGCACCTGCGGCAACCGCATGCACGTGGCCGCCTACCGGGCCCGCCAGCGGGAGGCCGGGGCCGACTCGCCCCGGCAGGAGACCGCCGCGCACTGAGCGGTCGTTCAGGAGCGGAGGGCGGTGACCGCGTCGAGGGCGCGGCGCGCGCCGGCGGCGTCGTGGACGCGGAAGACGCGGGCGCCGAGGAGCGCGGAGACGGCGAGGACGGCCGTCGTGCCGACGCCGCGCGCGCCGACCGGGCGGCCGAGGGTCTCCCCGATGAAGTCCTTGTTGGACACCGCGACCAGTACCGGCCAGCCGGTGGCGGTCAGTTCGCCGAGCCGTCGGGTGATCTCCAGGGAGTGCCGGGTGTTCTTGCCGAAGTCGTGGGCGGGGTCGATGAGGATCGCCTCCCGCGGTACCCCGAGGGCGGCGGCGCGCTCGGCCTCGGCCGTGATGTGCGCGATCACGTCGCCGACGACGTCGGCGTAGCCGATCCGGTGCGGGCGGGTGCGGGGGCCGAGGGCGCCCGCGTGCGAGCAGACCAGGCCGATGCCGTGCGCGGCGGCGACCTCGGCGAGCCGGGGGTCGGGGCCGCCCCAGGTGTCGTTGAGCAGATCGGCGCCCGCCCGCGCGACCGCCTCGCCGACCTCGGCGCGCCAGGTGTCGACGCTGATCACCACACCGGGATGGCGGTCCCGGACGGCGGCGACCAGGTCGACGACCCGGCGCAGCTCCTCGTCGACGCCGACGTCCTCGCCGGGACCGGCCTTCACGCCGCCGATGTCGACGATGTCGGCGCCGGCGGCGACGGCCCGGCCCGCGGCGGCGAGGGCGGCGTCGAAGCCGTAGGTGGCGCCCCGGTCGAAGAACGAGTCGGGTGTGCGGTTCACCACGGCCATGATCGCGTGCGGGCCGATCTCGCGGCCGTTCAGCCGCAGCGGCGGCACCAGCGCAGAGCTCATGATCCCCTCACCGTGGCACATCGGCGGCCCGGCGGGCGAACCAGAAGTGAATTCGGTCCAAACGGTGCCCTCCCTCGTCATCGACGTGGCGCGGTCGGTAATCTCATATTTCACGCTCGTTGCGGGTTCACCCGTGGTGGGCCCCGTCGGACCTATTTCAGCCATGGAGGATCCGCTGTCCAGGCGAGCACTCATCACCGGCATCACCGGACAGGACGGCTCGTATCTGGCCGAGCATCTGCTTGGGCTGGGGTACGAGGTCTGGGGCCTGGTGCGGGGGCAGGCGAACCCCCATGTGTCGCGGCTGCGCAAGCACATCGGCGACGTTCAGATCACCACCGGAGACCTGCTGGACCAGGGCAGCCTGATCTCGGCGGTGGAGCGAGTACAGCCCGACGAGGTCTACAACCTGGGCGCGATCTCTTACGTGCCGATGTCGTGGCAGCAGGCCGAGCTCACCGCCGAGGTGACCGGCATGGGCGTGCTGCGGATGCTGGAGGCGATCCGCGTGGTGTCGGGCATCAGCCCGTCCCGGACGCCGGCCCGCGAGCAGATCCGGTTCTACCAGGCGTCGTCGTCGGAGATGTTCGGGATGGTGCGGGAGACGCCGCAGAACGAGAAGACGCCGTTCCACCCGCGCAGCCCGTACGGGGTGGCCAAGAGCTACGGCCACTACATCACGCAGAACTACCGCGAGTCCTACGGGATGTTCGCCGTCAGCGGGATCCTGTTCAACCACGAGTCCCCGCGCCGCGGCGCCGAGTTCGTGACCCGGAAGGTGACGCTCGGCGCGGCGCGCATCAAGCTGGGCCTGGCGACCGAGCTGCGGCTCGGCAACCTGGACGCGCGGCGCGACTGGGGCTACGCGGGCGACTACGCCCGCGCGATGCGGCTGATGCTGACGCAGGACGCCCCCGAGGACTACGTCATCGGAACGGGCCAGACGCAGTCGGTGCGGGAGCTGGTCGAGTTCGCGTTCCGCACGGCGGGCTTGAACTGGGAGGACCACGTCGTCCTGGACGCCCGCTACACGCGTCCCGCCGAGGTCGACCTGCTGTGCGCCGACCCGAAGAGGGCCCGCGAGCAGCTCGGCTGGGAGCCCGCGGTGACGTTCGAGGAGCTCGTGACGATGATGGTCGAGTCGGACCTGCGGCTGCTGTCGCGGTCCGCGCGGCCCGAGGACGAGCCGTTCAGCCCCGACCACTGGTGATCCGTCCCGCCGGGGAGGCGTGAACCGGGCGGGTCGTGGCACGATGCAGGCATGGCCGCCGACGAACCGACCGTCTGATGCCGGACGTCCGGCTGGGCACCGGGTCCGGGCGCTGGATCCTGCTGGCGACGGTGCTCGGGTCGGGCGTGGCGATGCTCGACGCCACGGTCGTGAACGTGGCGCTGCCGGCGCTGGCGCGGGACCTGGGCGCCGACATGGCCGGGCTGCAGTGGACGGTGAACGCCTACACGCTGACGCTCGCCGGGTTCATCCTGCTCGGCGGCTCGCTCGGCGACCGGTTCGGGCGGCGGCGGATCTTCCTCATCGGCGTCGTGTGGTTCGCGGTCGCGTCGGCGCTGTGCGGCCTGGCCCTGAACATCGAGATGCTGATCGTGTCGCGGGCGCTGCAGGGCGTGGGCGGTGCGCTGCTCACCCCCGGCTCGCTGGCGATCATCCAGTCGTCGTTCGTCCCCGATGACCGTCCGCGCGCGGTGGGCGCCTGGTCGGGCCTCGGCGGCGTCGCCGCCGCGGTCGGGCCGTTCGCGGGCGGCTGGCTGGTGGAGGCGGCCGGGTGGCGGTGGGTGTTCCTGCTGAACGTGCCGCTGACCGCCGTGGTGGTGCTGGTGGCGGCCCGGCACGTCCCCGAGAGCGCCGACCCCGAGGCCCACGGGCGTTTCGACGTGCTCGGCGCGGCCCTGGCGGCGCTCGCCCTGACGGGGACGACCTACGCGCTCACCGAGGCGCCCGGCGGTGACGTGAACCCCGCGGTCATCGGGGCCGCCGCCGTCGCGGGCCTGGCGGCCGCCGCCGCGTTCGTGGTGGTCGAGCGGAGCCGCGGCCGGGAGCGGCCGCCCGGCCGGCGGGCGAAGGGGACGGCCGGACGGGAGGCGCGCGCTCCGGAGGCGCCGCAGCCGATGCTGCCGCTGGAGGTGTTCGCGTCCCGGCAGTTCTCCGCCGTCAACGTCGTCACGTTCATCATGTACGGCGGGATGGCCGTGATGTTCTTCCTGTTCGTGCTGCACCTGCAGGTCGTCGGCGGGTTCTCGCCGATCGCCGCGGGGTCGGCGCTGCTGCCGGTCACCGTGCTGATGCTGCTGCTGTCGGCGCGGGCGGGCGCGCTCGCGCAGCGGATCGGCCCGCGGCTGCCGATGGCGGGCGGGCTGCTGCTGGCGGCCGCCGGGATGCTGATGGTCTCCCGGATCGGCGCGGACACCTCGTACGGGCGCGACGTCCTGCCCGCCGTGATCGTGTTCGGGCTGGGCCTGTCGGCGGTGGTCGCGCCGCTCACCGCCACCGTGCTCGCCACCGCTGAGGTCCGCCACGCGGGCGTGGCCAGCGGGGTCAACAACGCGGTGGCGCGGGCCGCGGGGCTCCTGGCGGTGGCGGCGATCCCGCCGCTGGCCGGGCTGACCGGCGACGCCTACCGGAACCCCGCCGACTTCTCCCGCGGGTTCGCGATCGCGATGGTGACGTGCGCCGCGATCCTGGCCTGCGGGGCGGTGCTGAGCCTCCTGACGATCGGCGACGACGCGCTGCGGACCCCGTCCGGGGAGCAGGTCCGGCCGGAGTGCAGGAGCCAGTGCGGCGTCGGCGCCCCGCAGCTGCAGCCCGAGCCGGAGACCGTCCCTGCCGACCCGCCCGCGGGCCCGCGCAAGGCCCCGCCACCGGGCCCGCCACCTTGATCACCTGGCCGGACGGGGGGCGCCGCCGCTGATTCTCGGTCCGATTCCGGCTATGTCCAGGACCGGAACGGTTCGTTGTCATACGGTCAAGGCATGAATCTGCGGCAGCTGCGCTATGTCGTGGCGACCGCCGACCACGGCACCATGACGTCGGCGGCCCAGGCTCTCTACGTGGCCCAGCCCGCGCTCTCGCGGGCCGTCCGCGAGCTGGAGCGCGAGCTCGGCGTCGAACTGTTCGCGCGTTCCGGCCGCGGTGTCGCGCTTACCCCCGCGGGCGAGCAGGTGGTCCGGCAGGCCCGCGTCGCGCTGGGCGCCGTCGAGGCGATCGAGGCCCTGTCGGTCACCCGCGCCAACGGGCGGGGCGCGGAGCTGCGCATCGCCGTCACCGCGTCCCTGGAGCCGGAGCTGACCGGCCGGCTCATCCCCCGCTTCGCCCGCGACCAGCCGGCCGTCCGGATCCGGGTGGTCCGCTGCGCGGACCGCGACCAGGTCGCGGCGGCGCTGCGCACGGGCCGCGCCGACCTCGCCCTGACCGATCTGCCGGTCCCCGGCGACATGTCCGCGCATCCGTTCGAGCAGCGGGAGGTCGTGCTGATCTCGCCGCCCGCGCTGAAGGTCCGGGAGCCGGTGTCGCCGGCCGCGCTGAACGGGATGCGGCTCGTGCTGCCCGCCCGCGGCAGCGCCCGCCGCGCCGAGATCGACCTGGTGCTGCGCCGCGTCGGCGCCACCCCGGTCGCCGCCGTCGAGTCCGACGAGCGCGGCGCCTGGCTCGGCTGGGTCCGCGCCGGGCTGGGGTCCCTGCTGTGGTACCGGAACCAGATCGACGACACCGAGGGGGTGACCGTCCGGTCGTTCATGCCGCCGATCACCCGCATGATCGGGCTGGTCCACGCGCACCGCAGGCTCCCGCCCGCCGCGCGCGACTTCCTGACGTTCGCCAAGGAGACGGGCCGCGGCGACCAGTGACGCCGGACGGCCCGTGACGGGGCGTGCCGGTCCCGCCTCGGCCGCGGTTCGCACCGAGGCCGCGGCGGGACCGGTCAGGACGACCCGTGCTCGGGGAGTTCGACGGCGTAGGACTCCTTCACCACGTCCAGGTGGTGCCAGGACTCCCTGACCGTGACCCCGGGCACCGACCGGATCGCGTCCAGCACGGCGACCAGCTCGCTGCGTGAGGTCGCCTCGGCCTGCCCGACGATGTCGTAGCGGCCGAAGCCCGTCGCCAGGTAGCGGACGCCGTCCTGGGCGGCGACCGCCTCGGCGACCTTGCGCAGCCCCCCGGTCACCGTCAGCCCGAACCCGCCGAGCTCGGCGGCGCCGAGGGCCAGCGGGTCGGCCAGGCCGGTGACCTGGATGACGCCCGAGCGCATGAGCCTGACGACCCGGGCCCGGGTGGCGGCCTGCGACAGGCCGATGATGTGCGCGAGCCGGGTGTAGGGGGCGCGCCCGTCGCGCTGCAGCTCCTGCAGGAGCCGCCAGTCGATGTCGTCGAGGCTGACCTCGCCGAGCTCGCGCACCACCGCGTGCGTGTCGCGCACGGTGGACACCGACCGGAACACCTCCGCCACGCGCACCCCGGGGACGGACCTGATGTGGTCCACCTCCGCGGCGAGCGCGGCGTCGTCGCTGGTGCGCACCTGCGCGACCAGGTCGTGCGGGCCGGCGGTCAGCGCGGTGAAGCTGACGGCGGGGCGTTCGGCGATGGCCGCGGCCACCTCCCTGGCCGAGCCGTCCACGGCGACCGAGAGGTGCCCGATCGCCTCCGCTCCGACGACGGCGGCGTGCACGATGCCGACGACGCGGACGACCTTGGTCTCGAGAAGGTGCTGTACCCGTGCCCGCACGGCCGTGCGGGAAAGCCCGACACGGTCGGCGAGCGCCTGGAACGTCGCTCTGCCATCCCGCTGGAGCTCGCGGACGAGCACGGCGTCGACCGCATCCAGCACGGCTCTCCTCCTCGATGTGCGATGAATCGTTTTGCCAGCAACTGCAAGATCATTCCATTTCAGGACGGTATGACGTCAAATATTGATCTTGCTCGTGTTCGCCATGCCCGGCGGCCGTCGATGCGTCTGTGCCGGGTTCCGCGCGGCGCCGTTTCCGACGCCGGGTAAATCCCTGCGAGAGCGCAACGCCTCCGCCTCGCGTCGGCGGCGGCCGCGCGGGATGGCAATGATCACCACGGTGGTCGCCGCCCGGCCGGGGCGGCCCGCGGCGCGGGCGAGCGCGGCTGACCGGGCTCAAGTGCCTGACCTGCATGCGCTTCTCCCGGTGTTCTGCTGTCACGCCCTACGGCGGGTTTCGCCGTCCGCGTGAGGCACATGTAAGAAAAGTGCATCCAGGGCGCAGTTACGTCAAGAGGTAACTTTACAGAGAGCCAAGCCTCACGTTGCACCGTTTTGCCCCACCGGCACGGCGTTCACTTCCGCCACGCCGGGAAGGGGCCGGAGGCACCGCCGGAGATCATTCGGCCACTCCACGGGGACACAGAGTCATCACCCCTGGGTACGGCCCCGCGGACCGCGCCGTCCGGGCCGGCGGGCGGCCGGGCCCGGTCACGGCTTGGCCGGAGCATCGGCGGGTATGGCCGACAATGAACGGTGGCCCAGCCACCCAGATCCTGTGATTGGTGTGTAGTACCGCCGTGCAGCTGCTGAACGGTGAGCCCTCCGCTCACGACCTCACCTACAACGACGTCTTCATGGTCCCGCGCCGCTCCTCGGTCGGGTCGCGCTTGGACGTCGACCTGTCGACCTCGGACGGCAGCGGTACGACCGTGCCGCTCGTGGTGGCCAACATGACCGCGGTATCGGGGCGCCGGATGGCCGAGACCGTCGCCCGGCGCGGCGGCATCGCGGTGCTTCCGCAGGACATCCCGGCCGACGTCGTCGCCGAGGTCATCGGCTGGGTCAAGGGACGCGACCTGGTCGTGGACACCCCGATCCGGCTGGACCCGTCGAGCACGGCCGGCGACGCGCTCGCGCTGCTGCCGAAGCGCGCGCACGGCGCGGTGATCGTCGTCGAGGACGACCGCCCGGTGGGCGTCGTCACCGAGGCCGACTGCCAGGGCGTCGACCGGTTCGCCCAGCTCCGCGACATCATGTCCCGCGACCTGGTCACGGTGCCGGCCGGCGTCGACCCGCGCGAGGCGTTCGAGCGGCTGCACGAGCGCGGCCACCGGCTCGCCCCGGTCGTCGACGCCGCCGGCCGGCTCGCGGGCATCCTGACCCGCACCGGCGCGCTGCGCGCCACCCTCTACAAGCCCGCGGTGGACGGTGCCGGGCGGCTGCGCATCGCCGCGGCGGTCGGCGTGAACGGCGACGTGGCGGGCAAGGCCAAGGCGCTGCTGGAGGCGGGCGCCGACCTGCTCGTCGTCGACACCGCGCACGGCCACCAGGACAAGATGCTGGGCGCGCTCGCCGCCGTCCGGGGCCTGGACCCCGGCGTCCCGGTCGCGGCCGGGAACGTGGTGACGGCCGAGGGCACCCGCGACCTGATCGAGGCGGGCGCCGACATCGTCAAGGTCGGCGTGGGCCCCGGCGCGATGTGCACGACCCGGATGATGACCGGAGTCGGCCGCCCGCAGTTCTCCGCCGTCCTGGAGTGCGCCGCCGAGGCCCGCCGCCTCGGCCGGCACGTGTGGGCCGACGGCGGGGTCCGGCATCCCCGCGACGTGGCCCTGGCGCTGGCGGCCGGCGCCGCGAACGTGATGGTCGGCTCCTGGTTCGCCGGCACCTACGAGTCGCCCGGCGACCTGCAGCGCGCCGCCGACGGGCGGCTCTACAAGGAGAGCTTCGGGATGGCGTCCGCGCGGGCCGTGCGGCTGCGCACCGCCGACGACTCCCCGTTCGACCGGGCCCGCAAGGCGCTGTTCGAGGAGGGCATCTCCACATCCCGGATGTTCCTGGACCCGCGGCGTCCCGGCGTGGAGGACCTCGTCGACTCGATCGTCGCCGGGCTGCGCAGCTCGTGCACCTACGCGGGCGCCCGCACGCTGGAGGAGTTCCACGAGCGCGCGACCGTCGGGATCCAGAGCTCGGCCGGCTACGCCGAGGGCATGCCGCTGTCCAGCAGCTGGTGAACCTCCCGGTTTCGCCGCCTTCCCGGCGCGGCATTTCGCGACACGCCGCCGCCGTCGCGGCATATTCGGCTCGCTGACCTGCACGCTTTTGACCCAGGGGACGCAGAAGGGGGTCTGCGTCCCCGAGGGGGGCGGAGCATGTTCGACGGCGGGCCGATCGGGGGCCGGACACCGCTGCTGCCGGACCGTCCGCGGTCGGAGGACGGCGGGCGGGACAAGCGGCACGAGCGGGGCAGGCGGGCCGTGCGGGGCCGGCGGGACGCGGCGCTGCGGCGGCTGGCGGAGGCGCTGCTGATCGCCGCGGTGTCGCCGGTGATGCCCGGCGTCGCACACCTGCGGGCGGGGCGTGTCCGGCTCGGCGCGGCGCTGCTCGGCGCGCAGGCGGTGCTGCTGACCGCGGCGGCGATCTGCGCCGGCCACGGCCGCTCCCTGTTCCTCGAGCTGTCGGTGCGGCCCGGCTGGCTGCTGGCCCTGACGGCCGGCGCCGCGGTCCTCGCGGGGCTGTGGGCGGCGCTGATCGTCCATTCCTACGCCGTGCTGGTGCCGGGCGGGCTGCCGCCGCTGTGGCGGCTCGCCGGAGGCACCACCGTTTCGGTCCTGTGCCTGCTGGTCGTCGTCCCGCCGATGACCGTCGCCCACTACGGCCACCTGCAGCGCGACCTGGTCACGAGCCTGTTCACCGACGAGCGGGACGCGGCCCGCGGCGCCGCCGGCGGCCCGGCCGCCCCGCATGGCGCCGGCGACCCGTTGGCGCACGTCCCGCGCCTCAACGTCCTGCTCATCGGCGGCGACGCCGACGTGGGCCGCCCCGGCATCCGCACCGACAGCATGACCCTCGCCAGCATCGACACCGGGACGGGCGACACGGTTCTGCTGAGCCTGCCGCGCAACCTGCAGCACGTGCCGGTGTGGTCGGGCAGCGAGCGGGTCCCGTACCCGGCCGAGGGGCTGCTGAACGGCGTCTACGGGGCCGGCATCCGGAGTCCCGGCGTCCTCGCCGGCGGTGGGCACGTCCCCGATCCCGGCGCCGAGCTGCTGAAGCGGACCGTCGCGCACATCCTCGGCCGGCCCGTCCCCTACTACGCGATGGTCGACATGCGCAGCTTCCGGCAGATCGTGGACGCGGTCGGCGGTGTCCGGGTCTGTGTGGCCGACGCCGTCCCCGTGCCCAGGCAGCAGGTACCGGCGGGCGTCCTCGAACCCGGATGCCGCACGCTGAGCGGCCGGGAGGCCCTCTGGTACGGGCGGTCGCGGACGGGCAGCAGCGACTACGACCGGATGGGACGGCAGAAATGCCTGATGTGGGCGCTCGCCCGCCAGGCGGGGCCGCTCACCGTGCTGCGCAGCTTCCAGCGGCTCACCCAGGTCTTCAAGGACTCCGTCAGCACCGATCTGCCGCGCGGGCTGCTGCCGCCGCTGGTCGGCCTTGCGGCGAAGGTCAGGAACGCCGAGATCACGAGCCTGCAGTTCGTCCCGCCCCTCATCTCGACCTGGCGCCCGGACTACGCCGGGATCAGGCGGATGGCGGCGCGGGCGGTCCGCGACTCGGCGTCGGGCTCCCATAAGACGGCCGGATTGCATATCCTGAACAACAGCTGCACCTAGGACATCACGGGCAACACGCGCTCGCACGCGGTCGACTCCCACGCAACTTTTGACCGGTTCTGCGCGTCGATAGATGTGAGCCAGGCTTATTTCACCGTGGGTGGGAATCGGAGCGTACATGGGTCGATCGGCGAGTCGGCGCGCCCGGAAAGGGGACGGGGATCGCTCCTCCGGCGGCGCCGGGGGGCTGCCCCGGGCGCTCGCGCTGACGCTGGCGTCGGCCATGGTGTGGGGCGTCGCCCACATCGTCGCGGGCCGGCGGATCGCCGGGTGGCTGCTGCTGTCCCTGTACGCCGCGCTCGCCGCCACCGTGGCGGTCGCCGCCACCTTCTACCGCTCCGACCTGACGCACCTGGCCGTCCAGCCGGACATGCTGCAGCGGCTGTCCGCCGCGCTGGTGGCGCTCGGCGTGGTGTGGGTCTTCATCGTGATCCGCTCCTACCAGGTGCTGCGTCCCCTCCGGCTGTCCGTGCCCGCCCGCACGCTCGGCGCGGCGTCCGTCGCCGTAATGTGCTTCGCCGTCGCGGTCCCCGTGGCGTGGTCGGCGCACGGCACCTACGTCTACCGGGACGCGCTGACGAGCATCTTCCGCAGCGGCAGCGAGAACGGCAAGGAGGTCGACGCCGACGACCCGTTCAACGGGCAGGCCCGCGTCAACATCCTGCTCCTCGGCGGCGACTCCGCCGAGAACCGCACCGGCGTGCGCACCGACAGCATGACGGTGGCCAGCGTCGACACCGAGACCGGCGACACGGTGCTGCTGAGCCTCCCCCGCAACCTGGAGAGCTTCCAGCTGCCGCCCGGACCCGCCCGCGACCGCTTCCCCTACGGCTTCACCGGCGCCGGCCCGCAGACGCCGGGCCTGCTGAACGAGGTGTACCAGTACGCCGAGGAGCACCCCGACGTGGTGCCGGGCGTCCCCAAGAACCAGCGCGGCCCCGAGCTGCTGAAGGCCACCATCGCCGGCATTCTCGGCCTGCGGGTCGACTACTACATCCTGGTCGACATGTTCGGCTTCGCCGACATCATCGACGCCATGGGCGGCGTCAAGCTCAACATCAAGCAGCCCATCCCGTACGGGCTGGAGGGCGCGGTGCTCGAGCCCGGCCAACGGACGCTGACGGGCAAGGAGGCGCTCTGGTACGGCCGGTCCCGCACCAACAGCAGCGACTATGTGCGGATGGGGCGGCAGAAGTGCCTGATGGCCGCGATCGCCGAGCAGGCCGACCCGCGGACCGTCCTCACCAGCTTCGACAAGCTCGCCGCGGCCGCCAAGCGGACCCTGGCCACCGACATCCCGCACGAGCTGCTGCCCGCGCTGGTGGAGCTGTCGAACAAGGTCAAGGACGGCGCGCAGATCAACAGCCTGCAGTTCGTGCCGCCGCTGATCTACACCGGGAACCCCGACTTCGACCTCATCCGCAAGCTGGCGTCCGAGGCGGTCAACACCGACCCCCGCCAGGTGAGCAGCCACCCGGGCGGTGTTCCCGGCGCGTCGCCGAGCGTGTCCCCGCCCGTGGCGGGGCAGCAGCCCACGCCGGGGCGGCAGCCGGACGGCGGCGCGACGCGGGCGCCCACCAGAGAACCGGTGTCCCTGGAAGCGAACTGCCCGTAGCCACTGCCGGCGGCGCCGCCGGCGCGGGACACTTGTTCACGTGAAACGGGTGCACCGGCTCCGGCAGGTCGTCAACGCGGTCAACCTGTCGACGGCCCTGGGTCTGGCGCTGGCCGCGACCGCCACCCGGCGTCCCCGCGGCGTCCGCCGGGCCCCGGGCGGGCTGCTGGTCGCCGGGGGCTACCGTCCGCCGGTGCCGGCCGCGCCGGTGTTCACGGTCGGCAACGTCGTCCTCGTGCGCGGCGACGCGTCCGGTCTCGCCGACGGGTCCCGGCTGCTGCGGCACGAGGCACGGCACTGCACGCAGTACGCCTGGTGCCTCGGCCCGGTCATGATCCCGCTGTACGGGGTGTGCGCGGGCGTGTCGATGCTCCTGTGCGGCGACTGGTCGTCCTACAACCCGTTCGAGCGTCTCGCGGGTCTCGCCGACGGCGGGTACGAGCGGCGGCCGCTGCGGCCGGTGCTGCACCGGCTCCGCGGCGGTGCGTCCGGGCCGCCCGGCGCGCCCTGACCCGCCCGGAGTGTCTTCGCAGGTGCCCGGAGGGGGGATCATTGATGGAGACCACTTCCTCGAAGGGCGGGTGCGGGTGCCTCGGATCCAGGGCTGCGACGCCTTCCGCGTGACGATGCCGCGCGGGCGGCGGCCGGAGAGCGTCCTCGTCCGCCTCACCGGCGGCGACGCCGTGGGATGGGGCGAAATGGCCGTCTCGGGCGGCTCCGGCGGTCCGGGCCCGGCCTGGGCCGACATCGAGGAGCGCCTGGGTCCGGCGCTCGTCGGGCTCGACCTGGACCGTCCCGAGGACGTGTCCGCCGCCGCCGACCTCGGCGCCCGGGAGGCGGCCGCCGCCGTCGACACCGCCTGCTGGGATTTGTGGTGCCGCACGAAGGGCCTGCCGCTCGCGCACGCGCTCGGCGGCACCCGCACGTCCATCGTGACCGGTGCGCGGATCACGCCGGAGACGGAGCTGGACACGCTCACGGGCCGCGTCAACAAGGCCGTTGGAGCGGGCCACACCCGCGTCACCCTCGACATCCGCCCCGGCTGGGACATCGAGCCGGTCCGGGCGGTCAGGCAGGCGTACCCGGCGCTGGCGCTCGTGGCGGACGCGGGCCACGCCTACTCCGAGTCGGCCGAGCACCTGGCCGTGCTGGAGGGGCTGGACGCCTACGGCGTGGCGGCGGTCGAGCGTCCGTTCGCGGCCGGCGACCTCGCCGCGCACGCCCGGCTCCAACTGCGGGTGGGCGCCGCCGTCGCCCCCGCCATCGGCGACCTGGAAGACCTCGACGCGGCCCTGTCGCTGGATGCGGGCCGCGCCCTGCACCTGCGGCTGGACCGGCTCGGCGGGCTGACCGCCGCCCGCAGCGCCCACGATCTGGCGTACGCGGCCGGCTGGGACGTGTGGTGCAGCGGGTGCGGCGCGTTCGGCATCGGGCAGGCCGCCGCCGTCGCGCTGGCGTCACTGCCGGGCTGCACGCTGCCGAGCGACGTGTCGGACCCGGCGGGCGGCCCGGTGTTCGTGACACCGCCCGTCCGCTCGTCCGGCGGCGTCGTCGGGGTCCCCCTCACCCAGCCGGGCCTCGGCCACGAGATCGACGAGGCGCGCATCGAGCGGCTCGCGACCCGCCGGCTGCGCCTGTCGGCATGATCCCCGCCCCGGTGTGGGTGGTGGCGGGCCCGCCCGGCTCCGGCAAGTCCACCGTGTCGGACCTGCTGCTGGCGCGGCTGCGGCCCGTCCCGGCCCTGCTGGACAAGGACACGATGTACGGGCCGTTCGTCGAGGCCGCCCTCGCCGCGTCCGCCCGCGATCCGGGTGAGCGCGAGGGCCCGTGGTACGACGAGCACGTCAAGCCGCACGAGTACGCGGGGATGACCGCGACGGCCCGGGAGATCCGCACGCACGGCTGCCCGGTGCTGCTCAGCGGCCCGTTCACCGGCCACATCCGGGACGGCGTCCGCTGGGCGGAGTGGACGCGGTCCCTGGGCGGCCCGCCGGTGCGTCTCGTGTGGGTCCGCACGGACGCGGCGACGCTGCGCCGCCGCCTGGAGGAACGCGGCTCACCGCGCGACACCGGCAAGCTGGCCGGTTTCGACGCCTTCACCGCCCGGATGCGGCCGGACGAGCCGCCGCCCGTTCCCCACACGGCCGTGGACAACCGCCTCACGGCACCCGTCCCCCTGGAGACGCAGCTCGACGCGCTGGCTCGGCTCAGTAGGACTTGGGCAGGCCCAGGGAGTGCTGCGCGACGTAGTTGAGGATCATTTCGCGGCTGACCGGGGCGATGCGCATGAGGCGGACGACCCCGGCGAGCATGCCGACGCCGTACTCCGTGGTGAGGCCGTTGCCGCCGTGGGTCTGGATGGCCTGGTCGACGCAGTGGATCGCGGCCTCGGCGGTGGCGTATTTGGCCATGTTGGCGGCCTCGCCGGCGCCGGTGTCGTCGCCCTCGTCGTACAGCCAGGCGGCCTTCTGCCCCATCAGCCGCGCCAGTTCCAGCTCGATCTTCGCGGCGGCGAGCGGGTGCGCGAGGCCCTGGTGCGCGCCGATGGGCGTTGCGAAGACCTGCCGTTCGTTCGCGTAGGCGGTGGCCTTGCCGAGGGCCAGGCGGCCGATCCCGGCGCCCATGGCGGACGCCATGATCCGCTCGGGGTTGAGGCCGGCGAACAGCTGCAGGAGCCCGCCGTCCTCGTCGCCGACGAGCGCGTCGTAGGGCAGCCGGACGTCGTCGAGGTGGCAGACGAACTGCTTCTCCGGCGACACGATCTCCATGTCGATCGGCGTCCAGGAGAACCCCGGCGCATCCGTCGGGACGATGAAGAGCGAGGGACGCAGGTTGCCCTTCTGGTCCTGCGTGCGGCTGACGAACATGACCGCGTCCGCCTCGTCCACACCGGAGATGAAGGTCTTCTGCCCGCTCACCACCCAGTTGCCGGCGTCGCGCCTCGCCGTGGTGGTGATGCGGTGCGCGTTGGAGCCCGCGTCGGGCTCGGTGATCGCGAACGCCATCTTGACCGAGCCTTCCGCGAACCGCGGAAGCCAGTGCTTCCTCTGGTCCCCGGTGCCGGACCGCGCGATGATCGTGGCGCAGATCGCCGGGGAGACGACCATGAGCAGCAGCGGGCAGCCCGCCGCGGCCAGTTCCTCGCACACCGCGGCGAGGTCGCCGATGCCGCCGCCTCCGCCGCCGTACTCCTCGGGCACGTTCACGCCGAGGTAGCCGAGCCGCCCCGCCTCGGACCACAGCTCGTCGGTCTTCTGCCCGGACCTGGCCTTCTCCACGTAGTACGAGGCACCGTACGCGGCGCCCAGTTCGGCGACGGCCGCGCGCAGCGCCCGCCGCTCCTCGGTCTCGACGAAGCTCATCCGGATGTCCCTTCGATGACGGCGAGGACGGCGCCGGACTCGACCTGCCGTCCCTCCGCGACGTTCAGTTCGGCGACCGTCCCGGAGGCGGGGGCGGCGATGCGGTGCTCCATCTTCATCGCCTCCAGGACGATGAGGGTCTGCCCTTCGGCGACGAAAGCGCCCTGTTCGGTCTCGACGCGCACAACGGTCCCGGGCATGGGCGCGAGGAGCGAGCCCGGTGCGATGTGGCTGCTCGGGTCGGCGAAGCGCGGCTCGGCCCGGAACGCCACCGGGCCGAGGCGGGAGTCGACGTACACCGAGTCACCGGCCGTGGTCACCGTGAACGTTTCGCGCAGCCCGTCATGCTCCAGGACGACCCGCTCCGGTGCGGCGCTCACCAGCGAGCCGCCCGGGCACAGTCCGGAAACCAGCCCGCCCCTGTCCAGGTGGTAGTCGGCGGTGATCGGCCCGGCCGGCCCCTCGAACGCCCTGCGCTGAGGCTGCGACCGGACGTTGCGCCACCCGGACGGGAGCCCGCCGAGCGCCGGCGCGGCGGCCCGGTCCGCGGCGGCTCCGGCCAGCGCGGCGGCCAGTGCGGACACCCGGATCGCCGCCTCGCCGGCCAGCGGAGCGGCGAGGGCGTCCAGGCCGACCCGGTCCAGGTACCCGGTGTCGGTGTCGCCGTCCAGGAAGGCGGGTTCCTCCAGGATCCGGACGAGCAGGTCGCGGTTGGTGGCCGGGCCGTGGATGCGGGCGCCGCGCAGCGCGGCCGCGAGGCGGCGGACAGCGGCGCGGCGGGTCGGCGCCCACGCGATCACCTTGGCGAGCATCGGGTCGTAGTGGACGCCGATCTCGCCGCCGCTCTCCACCCCGCTGTCGAGCCGCAGCCCGTACGAGGCGGGGACGGCGAACTCGGCGTCGACGTCCGGTACCTCGAAGGTGTGCAGCGGGCCGCTGCCCGGACGCCAGTCGCGGGCCGGGTCTTCGGCGTACAGGCGGACCTCGACGGCGTGGCCGCGCGGCTCCGGCGCCGCGTCCGGGAGCCGCGCCCCCTCGGCGATCTCGATCTGCAGCCGGACCAGGTCGACCCCGTACACGCACTCGGTGACCGGGTGCTCGACCTGGAGGCGGGTGTTGACCTCCAGGAAGAAGAAGCGGCCGTCGCGGGCGAGCATGAACTCGACCGTGCCCGCCCCGGTGTAGCCGATGGCGCGGGCCACGCTCGCCGCCGCCCCGGACAGTTCGGCGCGCAGTCCGGGGCCGACCGCGGGCGACGGCGCCTCCTCGACGATCTTCTGGTGGCGGCGCTGGATGGAGCATTCGCGTTCGCCCAGCGCCCAGACGGTGCCGTGCGCGTCGGCGAGGATCTGCACCTCGATGTGCCGGGCGCCTTCCAGCAGCGGCTCGCAGAACACGGTCGGGTCGCCGAACGCCGACTCCGCCTCGCGGCGCGCCCCGGCGACGGCGTCCGGCAGCTCCTCGGGCGTCCGGACGATCCGCATGCCGCGCCCGCCGCCGCCCGCGGACGCCTTCACCAGCAACGGGAAGTCCGCGTCGGTCACCTGGGCGGGGTCGAGTTCGGGCAGCACCGGGACGTCCGCGGCGGCCATCAGCTTCTTGGCCTCGATCTTGGATCCCATCGCGGCGATCGCCGCCGGCGGCGGGCCGATCCAGGTCAGGCCGGCGTCGGTCACGGCCCGCGCGAAGTCCGCGTTCTCCGACAGGAACCCGTACCCGGGGTGGACGGCGTCCGCCCCGGCGCTCTTCGCCACGGCGAGGAGCGCTTCGGCCGACAGGTACGTCTCCGCCGGAGACGCCCCGGGCAGCCGCCCCGCCACGTCCGCCTCCCGGACGTGCGGCGCGCCCGCGTCCGGGTCGGAGTGGACGGCGACCGTCCCGATGCCGAGGTCCCGGCAGGCCCGCAGGACGCGGCGGGCGATCTCGCCGCGGTTGGCGACCAGCACTGTTGCGATCATCACCCTCACATCCGGAAGACGCCGAAGCCGCCGGCTCCGCGCACGGGCGCGTTGTGGACGGCGGACAGGCACAGGCCGAGCACGGTGCGGGTGTCGCGCGGGTCGATGACGCCGTCGTCGTAGAGCCGTCCCGACAGGAAGTACGGCAGCGACTCCGCCTCGATCTGCGCCTCGACCATCTCCCGCATCGCCCGGTCCTGCTCCTCGTCGTAGGCCTGCCCGCGCGCTTCGGCGGCCTGCCGCGCCACGATCGACAGGACCCCCGCCAGCTGCTGCGGGCCCATCACCGCCGACTTCGCGCTCGGCCACGTGAACAGGAACCGGGGATCGTACGCGCGGCCGCACATGCCGTAGTTGCCCGCCCCGTAGGAGGCGCCCATCACGATCGACAGGTGCGGGACCGTGCTGTTGGCCACCGCGTTGATCATCAGGGCGCCGTGCTTGATGATCCCGGCCTGCTCGTAGTCCTTGCCGACCATGTAGCCGGTCGTGTTGTGCAGGAACAGCAGCGGGATGTCGCGCTGGTTGGCGAGCTGGATGAACTGCGCCGCCTTCTGCGCCTCCTCACTGAACAGGACGCCCTGCGCGTTGGCGAGCACCCCGATCGGGTGGCCGTGGACGCGCGTCCAGCCGGTGACCAGGCTCGTCCCGTAGAGGGGTTTGAACTCGTCGAACCGTGAGCCGTCCGCGATCCGGGCGATGACCTCGCGCGGGTCGAACGGGATCTTCAGGTCCTCGGGGACGATGCCGGCCAGCTCGTCCGCGTCGTACAGCGGCTCCTCCACCGGGCCGGGCGGCGGGCCCGGCTTGCGGTGCCCCAGGTTCTTGACGATCTGGCGGCCAAGGCGCAGCGCGTCGGCCTCGTCCACGGCCATGTAGTCGGCGAGGCCCGACGCCCGCGCGTGCATCTCCGCGCCGCCGAGCTCCTCGTCGCCGGCCTCCTCCCCCGTCGCCATCTTCACCAGCGGCGGGCCCCCGAGGAACACCTTCGCGCGCTCCTTGACCATGACGACGTAGTCGCACATGCCGGGGATGTACGCGCCGCCCGCCGTGGAGTTGCCGAACACCAGCGCGATCGTCGGGATCCCGGCGGCCGACAGCCGGGTCAGGTCGCGGAACATCCGCCCGCCCGGGATGAAGATCTCCTTCTGCGTCGGCAGGTCGGCGCCGCCCGACTCGACGAGGTTGACGAGCGGCAGCCGGTTCTCCAGCGCGATGTCGGACGCCCGGAAGCTCTTCTTCACCGTCCACGGATTGCTGGCCCCGCCCCGCACCGTCGGGTCGTTCGCCACGATCACGCATTCGACGCCCTCGACGACCCCGATGCCGGTGACGACGCTGGCGCCGACGGGGAAGTCGCTGCCCCACGCGGCGAGGGGGCTCAGCTCCAGGAACGGCGAGTCCGGGTCGATCAGCATCTCGATGCGTTCCCGCGCGAGCATCTTGCCGCGCCCGCGGTGCCGCGCGACGTACTTCTCCCCGCCGCCCTCCAGCGCCTTCGCGTGCTCGGCGTCCAGGGCGGCGATCTTCTCCAGCATGGCCGCGCGGCGCTCCCGGTACTCCGGGCCGCGCGGGTCGATCGTGCTCTTGAGCGTCAAAGGACTGCCTCCGGGATGTCGACGAGGCGGGACCGCAGCCACTCGCCGAGGGCCTTGCCCTGCGGGTCGAACCGGGTCGAGGCCGATACGCCCTCCTGCAGCAGCCCCTCGACGACGAAGTTGACCGCACGGAGGTTGGGCAGAACGTGCCGCTGGACGGCGTGGTCGCGCGTCTCGGGCAGCAGCTCACGGAACCGCTCGACGGTGAGGAACGGCTCCAGCCACCGCCATTGCGCGTCCGTCCGCGCCCACACGCCGATGTTGGCGTCCCCGCCCTTGTCCCCGCTCCGCGCCCCCGCGACCCGCCCGAGTGGCACCCGGACGGCCGTGCCCCCGGGTGCGGGGGCCGGGTTCTCCACAGCGGGCGATTGTTCTCCCGCCCCGTGGCCTGCGGGTTCGCCGGCCGGGGCCACGACGGGTGCGGAGGGGATGGGAACGTGCTCGCCCTCGTGCGTGACCGCGACGTGTTCGACGGCCTCGTTGGGGACGAACGCGGGCGTGTAGACGCCGTAGGGGCCGCCCTTGCCCGGCGGGGACGTCATCGTGAAGCCGGGGTAGCCGGCGAGTCCCAGTTCCACGGCCGCGCCGCTGAACGCGCGGCCTACCTTCTCCGGGTCGGGGTCGAGGACGGCGCAGCGCAGCAGCGCGGTGGCCTCCCCCTGCGTGGCGGGGTCCGGGCCGGCGGTGCCGATGAGCGTCCATTCGACGCGGGCCGGCGGGGCGTCGCCGAACGCCGCCTCCAGCCGCCTCCTGGCGAGTTCCGCCTTGGCCTCGATGCCGAGCCCGGTGAGGACGAACGTCATCTCGTTGCGGTGACCGCCGAGATGGTTGAGGCACACCTTGGTGGTCGCGGGCGGCGGAACGCCCTTCACGCCGCTGATGCGCACCCTGTCGGGGCCGTCCTGCGCCAGTTCGATCGTGTCGAAGCGCGTCGTGACGTCCGGGCCGGCGTAGTACGGCCCGCCGATCTCGTACAGCAGCTGCGCCGTGACGGTCTCGACGGTCACGGCGCCGCCCGTCCCGTCGTGTTTGGTGATCACGCTGGAGCCGTCGGGGTGGATCTCGGCGATCGGAAAACCCGGCGCCTTTACGTTGTAGATTTCTTCGCCGAGGATCTCTTCGAAGAAGGCGTAGTTACCGCCCGTCGCCTGCGCACCGCATTCCAGGACGTGCCCGGCGGCCGTCGCGCCGGCCAGCGCGTCCCAGTCGTCGCGGGCCCAGCCGAAGTGCGCGGCGGCCGGCCCCACGGCCAGGGACGCGTCGGTGACGCGGCCGGTCACCACCACATCGGCGCCGCTCCGGAGGCACTCGGCGATGCCCCACGCCCCCAGGTAGGCGTTGGCCGTGAGCGGCGCGCCGTAGCGTGAATCGGCGAGCCCCAGGTCCACCGCCCGCGCCAGCAGGTCGTCGCCCTCGACATGGGCGATCCGCACCTCAAGGCCGAGCCGCCCGGCCAGCTCGCGCAGCCTGGCGGCCAGCCCGCGCGGGTTGAGCCCGCCGGCGTTGGCGACGATCGCGGTGCCGTGCTCCACGGCGAGCCCGAGGCACTCCTCCATCTGCCGCAGGAACGTGGTGGCGTACCCGGCGTCCGGGTCCTTCATCTTGCCGCGCCCGAGGATCAGCATCGTCAGCTCGGCGAGGTAGTCGCCGGTCAGGACGTCCAGCGGCCCGCCCTCCAGCATCTCCCGGACCGCGGAGAAGCGGTCGCCGTAGAAGCCCGAGGCGTTACCGACCCGCAGCGGTTGGCTCATGGCAGAACCCTGCCAGCCCGGACGGAAAAAATCAATCATGCATGATTGTTTCTTTGAAGGCGTTTTGGTTGACTGGAGGTCCGCCGAGCCGAGGACCACATGACCACGCAGGCAGTCCCCCGTGAACCGCAGCAGGACCGCAGCCGCGCGACCCGGCGGCGCCTCCTGGAGGCGGCCGTCGACTGCCTCGCCTCCGTGGGCTGGGCGGGGACGACGGTCGCGGTGGTCGCCGAGCGCGCCGGCGTCTCCCGGGGCGCCGCGCAGCACCACTTCAGGACGCGCGAGGAACTGGTCACCGCGGCCGTCGAGTACGGCTCCGACGTGCGGATGACGCAGATGCGCGAGCGCCTGGACGCGCTGGCCGACCGGCGTCCGTCCACCCTGGAGGTCGTCGCGCTGCTCGGCGAGATGTACACCAGCCCGCTGTTCCGCGCCGCGCTGCAACTCTGGGTCGCCGCCGCCTCCGACGATCAGCTGCGCGCGCGGGTCGTCCCCCTGGAGGCCCGGGTCGGACGCGAGGCGCACCGTCTCACCATCGAGGCGCTCGGCGCGGACGAGAGCGTGCCCGGCGTCCGCGAGACCGTCCAGGCGACGCTCGATCTCGTCCGCGGCCTCGGCCTGGCCGATCTCCTCACCGACGACTCGGCCCGCCGCACCCGCCTGCTGAACCAGTGGGCCGCCACGCTCGACCAGGCCCTCGGCGGCTGACCCCGCACGTCCGCGGGGCGCGGCTCAGACGGTGATCTCCCGCAAGGGGCTTCCGCCGTCGATGAAGACGCGGCCACCGGGAGCGAGCACCGCCGCGATGGACCGCACGGCCTCCCGGCCGGCCTCCGGATGGCGGCCGTCCAGCGCCCCCACCCGCACCGCGAAGACGAGGTCGAAGGGACCTTCGCCGGGTTCGGGCGAGAAGTCCTCGATCGCGGTTCGCCGGACGCTCATGCGTCCCGAGGCGATCTCGGCGGCCGAGGCGGCCTCCGCCTGCGCGATCGCCTTGGCGGACCGGTCGATCGCGAGAACGTGCCCGGTGCCGAGCCGCGCCGCGACGGCCCGCGCGGCGGCGCCCGGCCCGCAGCCGATCTCCAGGACCCGCATGTCCGGTGCGAGCGGCAGCGCGTCCACGATCTCGGCGAGCCGGGGCGAGAGCGTCATGGACCGACGATACGGCACCCGCCCCGGCGCGGCTTTCCTCGACCATGGTTGACATGTGACCTTTTGGTCACGTATTTTCCGGGTGTGGACGACGACGATCTGGCGTTCAAGGCGCTGGCGGACCCGACCCGCCGGTTCCTGCTCGACCTGCTGTTCGCCCGGGACGGGCGGACGCTCGGCGAACTGGAGTCGGAGGTGGAGATGACACGGTTCGGGGTCGCCAAGCACCTGCGCGTTCTGGAGGACGCCGGGCTGGTGGTCCCGCGCCGTTCGGGCCGGGAGAAGCTGCACTTCCTCAACCCGGTGCCGATCCGGCTGATCCACGACCGGTGGATCGGCAAGTACACCGAGCCGCCCGTCGCGGCGCTCACCGACCTCAAGCGAGAACTGGAGTCCGACATGACGACGACCGAGACCGGCGGCGACAGGACCGTCCAGGTGTACCGGGTGTACATCAAAGCGACACCGCAGGCCATCTGGGACGCCATCACCAAACCGGAGTGGACGGTGAAGTTCGGCTACCAGGCGCCGGTGGAGTACGACCTGCGTCCCGGCGGCGCCTTCCGCGGCCTCGCCAGCGACGCGATGAAGGAGCACGGCGCCCCGGACGTGGTGATCGACGGCGAGGTCATCGAGGCGGACCCGCCGCGCAGGCTCGTCCAGACATGGAAGGCGCTGTGGCTCGGCGAGCCGTCCACACGGCTCACCTACGAGATCGAGGACGACGAACCCGGCATCACGCGGCTGACCGTCACCCACGACGTCACCGGCGCACCGCAGACGGCGGCGCAGTCCGCGGGCGAGACCCCCGGGGCCGGCGGCGGCTGGAGCCAGACGCTCAGCGACCTGAAGACCCTGCTGGAGACCGGCGAGTCCCTCTTCGCCTGATCATCGCCGTGCCCCCGCGTCATCGCACGCCGGCGGCCGAGGCCCGGCCGCCGCCATCCCCCGAAGTGGAGTCCTCATGCTCAGCCCTTCCACCGCCGCCGGCCGGTCCCGTCCCGACACCCGGCCCGCCTCCGCCCGCGCACTGCTCGCCGGCGGAGCCGCCGCCGGGCCGCTGTTCACGCTGCTGATCGTCGCGCAGGCGCTCACCCGCGACGGCTATGACGCCGCGCGCCATCCGCTCAGCATGCTCGCGCTCGGCGAGCACGGGTGGATCCAGACCGCGAACTTCCTGGTCTGCGGCGTTCTCGTCACGGCGTCCGCCGCCGGGCTGCGCCGCGTCCTGGAACCGGGCACGGCCGGCCGCACCTGGGGCACCGCCCTCATCGCCGTCTACGGCGCGAGCCTGGTGTGGGCCGGGATGTTCCGCACCGACCCCGCCGACGGCTTCCCGGCCGGTACGCCAGGCGGCGCCGGCGAGGTCAGCTGGCACGGCATGCTGCACAACCTCGCCCCGGTCGGGATGGGCCTCGCGCTGAGCGCGGCTTGCGTGGTGTTCGCCCGCCGGTTCCTCCGCGAGGGACGGACCGGCTGGACGGTCTACAGCGCCGCCGCACCGTCCGTGTACCTTGTCCTGGGGTTCGCCGCGCTCCCGGCGGGCGACTTCCGGCTCATGCTCGCCGGAGGCGCCGTCATCTGGACGTGGGCCGCCGTCCTGTCGCTGAAGTTCCTGCGTGAATCCGCCGGCCGCACCTGAACCGCCCGGAGGCGGCCCCGCTCCACGGCCGGAGCGGGGCCGCCTCCGGCCATGTCCGCCTCCGCGCATTGACCGCATCCGACGCCTGACGGAATCTGAACTCATGTTCAGAACAAGCGTTCAGGTGGATCGTCCACGGAGAGCGGCGCGTTTTCCCGCGTCGTGCGAGGTGGCCGTGCTCGGCGGGGGCCTCGCCGGGATGGCGACGGCGGCCCGGCTGCAGGCGGCCGGCGTGTCCACGCTCGTGATCGAGGCGCACGGCCATGTGGGCGGCTGCGCCGGCTACTACCGGCGGCGGGGCTTCTCCTTCGACGTGGGCGCGACGACGATGGTGGACTTCGAACCCGGCGGGGTCGGCGCGGAACTCCTCGACAGCGTCGGGATGGACCCGGTCCCCGGCGAGGCACTGCCCGGCTACGTCGGCTGGCTGCCCGACCGCAAGGTCACCCTCTACCGCGACACCCGCGCCTGGCACCGCGAACGGCTGCGCGCGCTGGGCGACAGCCCCCGGCACCGCGCGTTCTGGGACCGGCTCGACCGCCTCGCGCACGTCTTCTGGGACGCGAGCCGCGCCGGTGTGCGGCTGCCGATCCGGCGTCCCGCGGACGCGATGCACAACCTGCGGGCCCTCGGGCCCCGCGGCCTCCCGCTCGCCCGCCACCTCAACACCACCCTCGGCGACGTCCTCGTCCGGCACCGCCTCCGCGGCGACGCACCGCTCGTCGGGCTTCTGTCGATGCTGGTGGAGGACACCGTGCACAGCACCGTCGACCGCGCCCCGCTCATCAACGCCGCGCTGGGCGTCACCATCCGCGGCGCCGGGCTCACCCGCGCGGACGGCGGCATGCGCGGCTTCTGGCGGCGCTTCCTCGCCCACTACCGCGGGATCGGCGGGCGGCTGCGCGTCGGCTGCCAGGTCGAACGGGTCACCGGACGAGCCGGGGCGTTCGTCGTCCACACGTCACAGGGCGACGTCCACGCCCGGCAGGTCGTGAGCGCGCTGCCGGCCGCCACGACCGCACGCGTCGTCCCCGACCTCGCGCGCCCGCTCAAGCCCTACCTGGAACGGGACGAGCACGACATGGGCGGCGCGATCGTCGTGTTCCTCGGCGTCCCGGAGGACGAGGTCGCCGGCCAGGAGTTCACCCACCATCAACTGCTGCACGACTACGGCCGGCCGCTCGGCGACGGCAACAACATGTTCGTGTCGGTGTCCGCGCGGGGCGACACCGAGAGCGCACCGCCGGGCGAACGCGCCGTGATGATCTCCACGCACACGCGGCTCGCGGAATGGGAAGGGCTGCCGGACGCCGACTACGAGGCCCGCAAGCACGAGATCGGGGAGCGTCTCGTCGGTCTGGCCCGCCGCGTCCACCCCACACTCGGCGAACGCGCACGCGTCCGGGAGGTGGGCACACCGCGCTCGTACGAGCGTTTCGCGTTCCGGCCGGGCGGCGCGGTCGGCGGCGCCCACCAGTCGCCGGGGAACGCCAACCAGAACGCCGTCCCCCATTCGCTGGGCGTGCCCGGCCTGTGGCTCGTCGGCGACTCCACCTGGCCCGGCCTCGGCACCGTCGCGTGCGCCCTGGGCAGCAGGATCGTCGCAGACGAGGCGCTCAAGTCCGCGCGCCGGACGGCGGTGGCGCGATGACGGTCCCCAGACTGTCCGAACTGGGCCCCGACCTGCTCGTCACGACCCGCCCACGGCGGATCCTCACCCTCTCCCTCCCCTTCGCCGGGGTCGCCTTGTTCGCCGCCGCGTGGCTCGCGGGATGGTGGTGGCTGACACCGCTGATCGCCTTCGGGGTCTTCGTCGCCGTGGTGACCGCGACGCACGACGTCGTCCACCGGTCCCTCGGTCTCGGCAAGCGGGCGACCGAATGGGCGCTGTTCCTGCTGGGCACGGTCCTGCTGGAAAGCGGCCACGCCTATCGCGCGACCCACCTGCAGCATCATCGGACGTTCCCCAGCGACGAGGACCCCGAGGGATATCCCGCGAACCTGTCCGCGCTCGGCGCGGTCCTCTACGGGCCGGTCTTCCTCATCCGCCTGTGGTGGTGGGCGTTCCGGCGCGGCTCCGCCGGTCAGCGGGCATGGCTGCTGGCGGAGGCGGCACCGCCCTTCGCCGCCGTCGGCGCGGGCACCCTGTTCTCCCGGGGCCTCCTCGCCTACGCCGTCATGATGATCGTGGGAAGCTGGGTCTACCCGCTGCTGACCGTCCACCTGCCGCACCGGCACTACGGGGACACGCCGCTCACGCAGACCCATACCCTGCGCGGGCGTGTCGTCCCCGCGCTGTTCCTGGAGTTGACGTACCACTTGGAGCACCATCTGTACCCGCAGGTGCCAAGCCACCACCTGGCGCGCCTCGCACGGCGCCTCGACCCCGTCCTCGCCGAGGCCGGGGTGAAACCGTGGAAAGTGATCTGAACGAATGGCGCCACGCGCGGAGGCCAGGAAACGGCTCCTCGAAGCGACCATCCGGACGCTCGCGGTCGAGGGCTACGGCGGGACGACCGCACGCTCGATCGCCAGGACGGGCGGCTTCGCACCGGGCGTCATCTACTACCACTTCGAGGATCTGGAAGCCCTCCTGGTCGCGGCACTCCGCGAAACGAGCCGGGTCCGCATGGAACGCTACGAGGAGGCGCTCGGCTCCTGCACGGACGCCACCGACCTGTTCTCGCGCCTCCGTGACGTGTATGCCGCGGACGTGCGCGAACAGGGCCACATCGACGCCGTCCAGGAGCTCTTCACCGCCTCGGCGACGTCGCCGAGGCTGCGGGAGGAACTTCTGGCACACGTCGAATCGTGGTCCGCTTTCGCCGCCGCGGCGGTCCAGCGCCTCGTCGGCGGAACGGCCCTGGAGAACGTCGTCCCGTCCCGTGACGTCGGGATGATCGCGGTCGCGATGTTCCTCGGCGTCCAGACGCTCGTCCACCTGGACGACGACCGCTCCCGGATCGAATCGCTCTTCAACACCGCCGAATCCGCCGCGCTGCTCTGGGACGCCTTCGCCCGCGGCCCCGCAACGATCCCCGAGAATTGAGAAGGCCCGTGTCCCTGCTCAGCTCAACGCAGCCGCGGGCAGCTTCCGATTCCGGACTGGGAGGCCGACATGAACTCGGGTGACAATGAAGCAGCCGCCGAGAAAGTGTCCGGCGCCGTGCAGTCGTTCATGGCGCTGCCGGGGAGAACCGATGACGGATGAGCACCGTTCCTACGGTGTCTCGCCGACATCGTCCGCCTGATCGACCTATGTTCGGCGCTGCATCCTCCCCGGACTTTCCCTGTGGAGGTCCGCCCACCCGCCGGAACTGCACGGCCTCGTCGACGCCGCGGTGGCGATCGCCCGCTCGCATCCAGACGAGTACATACGTCACCGCGTGGAACACCAGGTTCGCCCCTGACCGCCTTCCGGATGTACTCCGAGTGCGACGGTCCGGTACCCCGCGGTACACCGAACGACCACAAAAGCCTCAAAATGAGAAAGGCCCCGCCGGTGTCGGCGGGGCCTTTCTGCAATACGAGTCCGGCGGTGTCCTACTCTCCCACACAGTCTCCCATGCAGTACCATCGGCGCTGAAGGGCTTAACTTCCGGGTTCGGGATGGGACCGGGTGT
>NZ_JBICUT010000009.1:0-157737 GCF_043198445.1 Spirillospora sp. NPDC048823
GCTCGGCCAGCCGGGCGTTCTCGATCGCCAGGCTACGCGCCAGCACGATCAGTTCCTCGCGCGACAGCTCATCCAGGCCGGACACCCGGTGATCACACCACGTCCACCCTCAATGATCAACATGACGGACGGTCACATTCGATCGGCCAGCATCACAGCCCGTGAATGGCCTGAATGCTTACCCCCATTCTTCTTGACCTTCGATGAAGGCCTTCTTGATGACCTTCCAGCCACTCTTGGGGCCCACCGATGGATCCTTGGGAACTCGCACCGTAACATGCGGGCCCTCATTCGTCGTGGGATGCCCGCGCGTCTCCCATTCGATCTTCACGGTCGTACCATCTGGCCGTTCGCCTTGCCACCACCCGGGCTTGATCTCTCTCAGGTTGTCAAGGTCACCACCGGCGGCTTCCATGGCTATTTCAAATGAGACCCAAGGACTCCGGGAGGTCGAGTGCGGTCGTCCTTCGCTCGGGCAGAGTCTCCTCCTCAGCGCAGGCCAGGAGCAGATCAGCCAAATGTCGGCGGTCTGCACTGGGCATCTCTTGCAGGAGAGCCGCTACCGGTTCCAGAAGGTCGGTAGCCACATCCGGGTCGATATCATCGTCGTCGGTCAGATCGATGGCGATGGCGATCTCCATGAAAGCCTTCACCAAGGTGCGTTCCACGTTACCCATCTTGCCTCACCTATACTGTAGCCACGGGATTTCCTTGCCGTCATCACCGGCTACGCGCGAATTGGCCAGATTCCCATGTGAGATGCGCGCTCAGTCGAGCAAGTTCAGTTTGGCTGCAGTCCAGCCGACAGAATGAGGGGAATTCCAGGCCGGCTTCCTACCCTGCTCTGCAAGGAAGCGGCCTTCGTTAAGAATTTCCTCTGCGAATGCGAGATTCCGTGCACGATCGAGAATAGACCGTGCCTGGCCTGGAAGGTCCTTCGAGACCGCATACTCCATGAGATCGGAGGCCGAATCAAGAATCATTTCGTCCCAGACGCTGTCCGCCAGCGATCCCGGCTCCGCCGTGGCTTGAAACCACGGCAGGGCGATCCTTCGGACATGATCGGCCAGCACGGACAGTCGGGCTGGGCGCTCATCGTACACAGTCAGGTTTACCTGATATTCTTCAAGCTGATCGCAAAAATCAATATAACTGCTTGCACAGACGAGATCATCCATGCCACCCGGGCGTTCTAGGGTGAAGTCGGGATGGCGGCGACGCCACAGCAGGAGATCCCTTTCTCTTACCTCGAGCGCCTCAATCCAGATCTGAATATCCTTGTCCGGTCTGTTTCTATAGGATGAACTCAGGGCGATCGACTCCTGCCTCCCGTCCGCCTTGCGCTCAAGACATTTCTTTGACTGGATCCAGGTGAACCCTTCTGGGAGCGCCGTGGCTGCGATCCAACTGGCGGCGGCCCGCATGACGTCTTTGGACTTATAAGCCCGAACAAGATCGCCGTCCGCGCTGCCGTATCCGAGTGCGTGCCGTCCACCGTCTTCACTCATGATTCCACTCTAGTGGCCGCTACCACAGGCCGGGCAAGTCCAGAGATCGATGTGCACATCCATCCTGATGGTCATTCCCTTTGTCAACCCGAAACGCTTCAGCTTATGGGTATCCAGGACGACTCCACTGCCATTCAGTTCCGGGTATCCCAGTTCCTGATTTGGACTGATGACCGAACCCCTTCCGGTCTTGGCGTCG
The DNA here is from genome assembly GCF_043198445.1 of Spirillospora sp. NPDC048823. Classification (NCBI taxonomy): domain Bacteria; kingdom Bacillati; phylum Actinomycetota; class Actinomycetes; order Streptosporangiales; family Thermomonosporaceae; genus Spirillospora; species Spirillospora sp. NPDC048823. Next base: position 1,708 of record NZ_JBICUT010000009.1, read on the forward strand.
ACTGCGATCCAGTTTCCACTGCCATCCCTTGCAACAAAGTCAGCACGGAAGGGCTTTCCTTTGCTGTTCTTGAATTGAACCTCCTTCACAATGTGCCGGTACCCGTTATCGCGCAGCCACGTCCGGGTAGCACTCTCGCCCAGTTTTGAATGCGGGTTACCACTGACAGCACAGTTGTCGTTGTGGACGAGGATCGGCGTGGCGTCCGCCAGCACATGATAGGTGTGGAGGTTGGCGATGGTGAGGTTGTGGACGCGTTGGTGGTGGGCGGTGCGGTGTTCGGTGGCGGTGACCTGGACGTAGGTGCCGGCGCTGGTGCGGAGCCACATGCCGGGCATCAGGTCGGCAGCCTCGACCCAGGCGTTGATGTCGCCGACGACCCAGAAGGGGTGGTTGGCGGTGGTGATGACCACCCCGTTCTGTGCGGCCCGATAGAGCTGACTTGAGGCGCTTTGCTGCGGCTCGTCACCGGTCACACGGAGCCTGCGGGGAGCGTCGGAGTTGATCGTGATCTGGACGAGGTGCTTGTCGCCCTTGGTGGTGATGGTACCGAGCACGGACTGGGAACTGGTTTCACCAGTATCCGGATCGGTGGCCAAGACCTTGTCACCGACCTTGACGTCTTCGATGGGTTTGCGGCTCCCGTCGGCCATGACGACGAACGTTTCTGGGACGAAACTGCTACAGGATCCCAGGTTGGTCGGTCGGCCTGGCTGACCACCTGTCGTCCAGCGGCCGCCTCTGATGCCGGTGATGCCCCCGTCCTTACCGAAGCCGCCGTTCATCGGGAAGCTGCGCATTCCTGCTCCGAAGAACTCCAGCCCGGACATACGGTCACATCTGAATCCGCCGATTTTGCAGAGCAGTTTGGCGAAGTTGCCGAGTCTCCCCAGGTCCCCTGGGAAACAGGCACTGCCGTCAGTGGCACAGGTCGGCATGATTTGCGGGTCCAGCGGCCCCAGAGTGCCTGCGTACTTCATGTACACGTGCTGCATCATCTTCTGCAGGGCGGCTGTGTAGGCAATGGAATTGGGGGCGTGGACCGTAGTGTCGCCCCAGCGCGCATGGACTGGCCGATCCAGCGATGCCAGGAAACCTGCGGGCGGGTTGCCGCAGTCGTGACCGCAGCCGCCGGTCATCAGTGGCTTCTTGTGGCCGACAGGGACGTAACCTTTACCACAGATATCTGGTGGGCACAGGCCGTCGGGGTCGGCGTGCGTGACGGGGCTGTTGTTGGCGTAGGTATACCCGTTCATCTGCTGGGGGTCGGCCTGGTCCATGACCGGGTCGACGGAGACGAAGCGTCCGGTGTCGGGGTCGTATTCGCGGGCGCCGAGGTGGGTGAGGCCGGTGGGGTCTTGGGTGCCGCCGACGAAACCCTTGTCATTCGGCCATGTCGCGTCCTCGTCCATGCCGCGGATGGAGCCGAAGGGGGTGAAGCGGCGGACGGTGACCTGCTGGGTCGACGCATTGATGGCAATCTGGTCCGTGCCCTGATGATCACCGGTGAGGTGGGTGACAGTGCCGTCAGAAGTACGCATCGCGATTGTCTGGCCGGCGAAAGTGTAGTAGCGAATCCCGGTCGCAGTGGAGGCACCGTTGAAGGCGCGCAGTTCGGTACCGGGGAGGTACAGAGTCGAACCGGACGGGTCCCGGCGAATCAGGCGGTTGCCGTCAGCGTCGTAGATGAACGTAGCGTCATTGCCGTTTTCGGTGACCTTGGTCAGCTCGCCCGCAGCGCCCCACTCCAAAGTCTGGCCGACGGCCGGGCCGGAGCCGATGGCACGGGTGGTGACGTTGCCGGTGGCGTCGTAGGTGTAGGTGTCGGTGCGCTGACCGGCGGGCCCGCTCTGGGTGACCTGGTTGAGGCGGTTGCCCTGTCCGGGGGTGGCGTAGGTGTAGGTACGGACGGTGTCGGCGACAGCGCCGATTCCGTGCCGGGTTTCGCCGGTGCGATTGCCGGCCTTGTCGTAGGTAAAGGTCTGCCAGTAGGGCGCGGGACCACCGATCAGCGCATCAGTGGGTTCGGTGGCGCAGGCGTCGGTGGTCCCTTGCGTCCAAGCCTCGGTGAGGCGCTGCAGGTGGTCGTAGGTGAAGCACTGGTTGTCGATGCCGTCACGGGAGGTGTCGGTGATGGAGGTGATGGTGCCGTCGTCGGTGTAGTGGTAAGTGGCGTTGCGGTCGTTGCCGTTAATGCCCTCGCGGAGCGTTTTGGCGGTGTCGAGACGTTGGGTGCCGTACTGGTAGGTGAAGGTCTGCCAGGCGCGGGTCCCGCCTGTGCCGAGTTCCAGGATGGTGGGTTTACCGGTGGGGGTGTAGACGGTGTCGTTGACGTAGGTGGCTTTGTTGCTGGTCAGCCGGATGGGCCGCATCCAGGCGTCGTAGCTGTTGACGGTGCTTTCAACGGGCAGTCCGCCAGCCGCGGGCAGGCCGTTGCCCTGCACGGTGCCATCGAGGTTGTAGCTGGTGGTGAACAGGTAGGTTCCGGCGAGCGGGCCCTGTTGTGCGGGGATGGTGATATTGGTGGCCTCGACGCGCCCCAGGTCGTCGTAGCCGAGGACTCGCTTGGTGTAGGCGGCGCCGTCATGGTGGCGGGTGGCGGTGGCGAGTTTGCCCTTGCCGTCGGTGACGGTGTCGTAGGTGAACGAGGTCAGCAGCGGCCCGCCGGCGGCGCCGTCGTGGGTGGCGGTCTTGCGCCCGATGCCGTCGTAGGTGGTGAAGATCTGCTTGCCGCGGGCGTCGGTGGTGGAGACCATGCGGTCGAGGTCGTCGTAGGTGAAGGTGGTGGTGCCCTTGTCGGGGTCGGTGGTGCGGGTCTTGCGGCCTCGTAGGTCGTAGGTGGTGGTGAAGGTGTTGCCGGACGGGTCGGTGACCGAGGCGATCTCGCCGGCGGGGGTGTAGGTGTAGGTGGTGGCGTCGTAGGCGCCGGTGGGGGTGTCGGCGTGGTACTGGCGGCGTTCGATCACCTGCCCGCGGGCGTTGGTGATTTCGGCGGTGGGGGTGCCGCCGTCGGGTGGGGTGACCGAGACGCGGTTGCCGCCGCCGTAGGTGTAGGTGGTGCGCCACAGTTCCTGCTCGGGCTGCGACCCGTTGCCCTGGGTGAGCTTCTCGACAATCTTGCGGCCCAGCCCGTCATACTCGGCGCGGGTCTGGGTCTCGATGTTGCCGGGGGTGCCGACACCGAACAGGGTGGTTTCGGGGGCGCCGGTGGCGGTGTAGGGGGCATAAGTCTTGATGGGCTGGCCGCGGTCGTCGTAGAAGGTGTCGCTGATCAGCCGGCCGTCCGGACCGGGGGCTTGGGTCTGGCGGGACCGCAGCCACCCGTCCAGCAACTCGATCTTCGCCACCCGCTGCCCACCCGTGGCGGTCAGCGTTTTGGTGGTGACCGCGACGATCTGTCCCTCGGTCACCCGGTAGGCGAACTCGCGGTTGGGGTTCTGGCCATTGACCTTGGACCGGTTGGGCAGCCACACCTTCCGTAGCCGGCCCAGCCCGTCGTACACCAGATCGGTGTGGTTGCCGTTGGCGTCGGTGGTACGGGTCGGCTGCTCCCACGCCGGATCCAGTACCTGGGTGGTGGTCAGCGCCGTGGCCCCATCACCAGGCGTGGCCGGAGGGGTGGTGGTTTGTGTCTGGGTGGTCAGGCCCTGGGTGTCGGTGTAGGCAGTCGTGGTGGCCTGCCCCAGTACGTCCTTCGCCTGCGTGACCCGTCCGTACGAGTCGTAGGTGGTGGTGGCCTGTGTCACGTACTGCGGGGTGCCACCGTTGTACCCGGAGACCTTCTCGACCTTGGTGATGTTGCCCTTGGACGGACCGTCACCGAAGCCGCCATTGTCGTAGTACGTACGCGCGTCCGAGACGACTTGCGCAGGACGGTCGGGGGTGACGGTGCAGGCGGCCGAGACGGTCTCCACCCGGGATGGGAAAGACACCATCCATGCGCCGGTGTTGTCGGCGTAACTGGTCCGGGTGCATCTGTCGTCGGTGGCGGTGGCGAGGTCGCCCAGGTCACTGATGGACGTGACGCGGCCGACACCCGCGCCGGAGCCGGCGTAGTCGGTTTGGGTCTTGGTCTCGGTCCAGCCGCCGCCGTCCTTGGCCGTCCACGTGTGGGACGAGTCGGTGTGGACGGCGTTTGCGGTAGTGGTGCCCCATGAACGGGTGCGGGAGGCGGTTTGCACCCGCCACGGGGTGTTGACCGTCTTGACGTGGATACTCCCGCCCGGTTCGGTGTACTGGACGGTTTTGAGGGTGAAACCGGCGAACGCGTCGTGGTCGGTGTGGGTGCCGCCCTCACCGTCGGGGACGGTGACGCTCTTGGTGCCGCCGGACTCGTTCTGGCGGTCGCCGTGCATGCCGCGCAGGTAGTAGGTGTCGGCCTGGGTGGCCGGGTCGGCGGGGTCGCCGGTGACGGTGCGGACGTGGCCGTAGCCGCGCCACTGCGACCAAGTCTTGTTCTTCTCCTTGGTCAGCCCGTCATCGTCGTCGAAATGCCAGGCCGCATCCCCCAGGTATTGGTAGGTGGTGGCCATGTCGGGGGCCAGGCCGGTGCGGTCGGTCTGGATGACGGAGGTGACCACGTATTTGTGGAACCAGTCGGTGATCGGATCCTCGCGGCCCGGCGGCGTCCAGATCACCGGCATGCAGCGGGTGGTGTTGGTCTCCGGGGTCGGCAGATTCGCCAGGGTGCAGTCGGTGTTGGAGTAGGCGATGTCGATCTGCCCGCCGGACTCGTCGTAGATCGCGCCGAGCCGGTACCGGATGTAGGGCAGGATGTCGTCGCCGGTCTTGTCCAGCCGGTTCGGCAGCTGCACGTGGTTGAACGTCACCTTCGGCAACGTCACCGCCCCGCCGCCGTCGGTGGCGGCGTGCCCAGTGTGGACGATCTCCTCCAGCAGCAGATCCCGCTCGACATCGGCCAAACCCCACTCGTGATCCATCGACCACGAATCCACCGGCCGATAGGCCGAGCCGTCCGGCTGGAGGATCTGGGTGGTGACCTTGGTCAGCCGTTTACGGGACCAGAACGTGGGCGCGATGGTGCCGTGGGTGTCCTTGCATTCCTGGCCGGAGTTGCAGTTCAGGTCCCAGGGAACGTCCCACCATTTGTCGGGGTTGGCGCCGATCTTGGACGGAGCGCAGTCGAAGGACGCGTCCGGGATGCAGCGCTCGGAGGTGGTGAAGGTGACCTGCGCCGGCGGCTTGGCGAACAACGCGTCCGCGCGCAGCCCGTAGGAGATCGTCTTCAGATACCCGCCACGCACATACGGGGTCTCGTCCTCCGGCTTGAGGTTGCGGCCGTAGTGGTTGGTCTCCTGGCCGTAGGTGTAGTTGATGGCGTTGCCATTGGGGTCGACGACGTAGTCCAGGTTCCAGCGGTAGGCCTGCTGGCACCACGAGCTCGCGAACGACGAGGCGTGGCAGGGTTCACCGGAGTCGTCGCCGAACACCGGGGCCGTCCAGGCCGAGTTGGTCTCCGGTTTGCCCGACGTCCAGCCGGGGAGGCGGTTGAGGCCGAAGAAGTACTGGGTGCCGTCGGTGGTGGTGACCTTCCAGTACTCGCCGTTGTCGTCACCGTTGTGGTTCGACGAACTGGTGAGCTTCTCGTACTTGGTGCCGTCGTCGCCCTTGGCCCGCCACGTCCCGTCGGACGCCTTGATCAGCTCTCCGCCCTTGCCGTTCCAGGTGACCGTGGCGTTGTCGTACCCCCAGCACTGGTCACCCGGCGAGTTGCCCCACTCGTCCTTGGGGGCGCCGTCGTCCTCACATGACTTGTAGCGCCGCTCGATGTAGCCGGGCCACAGATCAAAACCTTCACCGACCCAGGACGGCTGCCCATTGGTGTTGGCCGTCCGGCCGTCCACACTGGCAGACGAATAGGACAACTCGACCTTCGGGGCCAGTTCGCCGGGGACGGGTGGGACCCGCATCGGGTACGACCAGGTGAAGTCACCGGAGTTGCCGCCGGCCTTCCACGTCGCCGACGCCTTCAACGAGGTGGCCTTGTAGTCGCCCTGCGAACTATCGGAGGCGGCGGTGGCGACCAGCAGCGTCGCGTTCTGCCCCGCTGCGGCCACCGCAGGCGAACCAGACGCCGCCGCGGGGGCGGCCTGGATCTCGGCGGTCAACGTCTTGGCCGCCGCATCATTGCTGACCGTCACTGGCTCACCGGTCCGGCATTCCGGCTTGGCCGGTGTGGTCAGCGCGCAGGGCGGCAACTGCGTCAGCCGCAGCCGCGCACCATAAGCACCACCGAACGCCTGCGCAAACTTGGCATAGTCCAGCCGTACCTTCACCCGGCCCGGCGCCGCGGTGTCGGTGCGGGCCACGGTGAACGCCAGCCCGTCCACTCCGGCCGCGCGGCTGGCCCGCTGGTCCAGCACCTGGACACGGACCCGGCCCGCCGCCGGCACTGCTCGGGCCGAACGCGGCTGTTTGCCGGGCGGCAACACCCGTACTGGCAGTCCGCCCGCACGCACCGCCTTCTTGCCGGACGGCACCTGCACCTCAGCGGTCCCCGCATCCGGCCAATCCGCCTTCGCCGCAGGGCCCTGCTCGGCGGCCGGGTCGGCCTTGCGCGGCCGGACCTTCAAATCACGCCCCGCAACCGGGTCCTCGTGGTCGGCGACCTGCGGGCGCGTGGAGTTGGGCGGATCGGCCAACGCCGCCGGAGCCGACAGCAACCCGGCCGGCATCACGAGTGCGGTCGCGGCCGCGGCCACCGTCACCGCGCGGCCCGATCCCAGCACCAGCCTCTTGCGGCCTGCGTTCACAACATCCTCCATCGCCACCACCCCAGCGGGGAGCCGGGGTGCATCACGAGATCAGCAGAAGAGAAGGGACACGGGGTCGAACCGGATAGAAGGGGGTCAGGGGCCGTCGGCGGTGGGCAACTCCACCCCGCCGGCCAGCATCTGGATCTGTTCGGTGGTCAACGCGCCCTGATAGGCCCAGATGTCATCGACGGCGTCGGTCCAGAATTCGGTGCCGCCAGGTGCGCCGAGCTTGGTGCGGCCCACCTGCAGACCGCCGTTCCCGGCCGCCTTGAACCCCAGCACCTGGTCCTCCTGCGACACCCCGCTGGAGGTCTCCTCCAGTTGCCCGTTGACGTACAGGCTGACCCGGTCGCGCAACGCGTCGTACACCACCGCCAGATGCGACCACTCCTGCGGCGAGAACCCCGAATGCGCCGCCGTCAACGGCGCCGCCGACCCGTCATCGGCATTACGCATCGTCACCTGCCAGCCACCCTGCAACTCAGAATCAGCGCCCGGCACATACCGCAACACCAACGCATCAGTGTTCACACCCGGCTGGGACCACACCGTCGCCGGCTGCAACGGCCGGCCGCTGTTACGCACCCACCCGGTCAGGGTGAAGCTCTCATCGGTGTCCACCACCGGCTGCGCGGTCTCGGCGAACGCCGACTGCGCGGGGTCGAGTTTCAGACCCGCCGGCGACGCCCACTCCCGGAAACCCGCCGCCGGGTCGATGGCCGCACCGTTGTGCAGCACCAGTGGTGAGGCACCCGCGGGCTCACCCGAACCGTCCTGGTTCAAGATCCACCGCGCCTTCAGCGCCGGATGCTGGGTGACCATCTCCTCGACCTCGCGGTCACCCACGATCCGGTCGTACACGCGGACGTCGTCGATCAGGCCGGCCCAGTGGTCGACCGGGTTGCCTCCCCACTGGGAGCGTCCGATCTCCAGGCCGCCGGTGGCCAGCCAGCGCGAGTCCACCACCGGGCTGTCGGTGCCTCGCTCACCGTTGACGTAGATCCGCAACCGCTGGGCCACCGCGTCCCACACCCCGACCACATGCGTCCACTCATCGGTCTGCGCCGGATCCTTCGATGTGGCCTGATACCAGCCCGGATCGTCGCTGTCCTGCGCGGTTCGCGCGAAAACCCACCTGCCCGTGGCCTCCACATACTTGAGGTAGAAGCCGCTCTTGCTGTCGCCGCGCGCCGACACCGCCGTGAAGTTCTGGGTGGGTGAGGTGGCCGGCCCGTCGGCCTTCAGCCACGCCGACACGGCGAAGCTGCGCAGAGTGTTGACCACCGGGCGGTCGGTGGCGGCGTACTGCTGGGCGGTGTTGTCCAGTTGCAGCGCACCGTCCACCTGCCCCTCGGCGCCCAGGACGGCCCCATTGTGCACAGTGGCCGTGAACGGCGCGACCGGGCTGTACACCCGGGACTTGCCCGCCGCCTCATCCATGTTCCAATGCGCCACCAGGCCCGTTCCCGACGGAACGGTTCCACCCGCCAGCTGCTGGGCCTGCGCGTCCGACAACGGCTGGGTGAACACCCGCACATCGTCGATCGACCCCGGCCAGTGGTTCACGAACCAGCCGTTGTAGAGACTCCGGCCGATCTGCAGCGCACCGTGGGCTTCCAGGGGCGTGACTCCACTGGCGGTCGCTTGCAGTTGCCCGTTCACGTACAGCCGCATCTGACCTGCGGCCTTGTCGTACACACCGGTCAGATGACTCCACTGGCCGAGCGGAAGCGGCGCATCATCCACAGCCCACTGCCAAGTACCTCCGCCATTGTTGTCGTCAACGGTTGGCCACTCGAAAATCGCTGCTCCATTAGCGTGCATCCCCAAGACGAAACCACTTTGGGACGTCCCTGATTGGGCCAGCAGTTCCCCCTGCCGGTGCTGAGTCGGTTTGGCCCAGGCCGACACCGTGAAACTCCCGGTGGTGTCGACGATCGGCAGCGTGCTCTCGGCGTACCCATCGACGCCGTCCAACGTCAACGCCGTGCCGTTCTTACCGGCATCACCCAACGTCGCCGACCCGCGTACCGACGCCGACCGCCCCGGACCCGTGGACGTCACCGCCGTCGAACCGGCACCCTCGTCCAACTTGAATTTGGCGACCGGATCCGCGCCGGCATTGGCGCGGAACTCATACGACACCGCCGGGCCATTCTGGTCAGACGGCGCGAACGCCTGCACTGTCAGCACATTGGGGCCCGAGCGGGTCGGCGGGATCTGTACCTGCCGGGCCGCGCCGGCGGTGGTGGCCACCGTGGTCACCGGCTCGCCGTTCATCGCGATCTCGTACCGGTCGGCCACCCCCTCGGAGTCGGAGATGGTGAACGTCCCGGGCTCGCCCACCCCGCCGTGCCATGCGCCGTCCTGGGGGTAGTCGGCCGAGGTGATGGCCGGCTCTCCCGGTACCGCGGGGTCGTAGTAGAAGTAGCAGCCGGTCTGCGCGCCGTCGTAGCTCCACGGGCCCCATTGCTCACCGTCCCAGGCCCGCACACCCCACCCGATCAACGTCCCCTCCGGGATCGTCGAGGGGAGCGGCTGCTGGAACTGGCTGCCCGAGGTCTTGGCCGGAGTCAGCGCCGAGGTCCACTTCGCACCCCAGTCCGACCCGTCGGCGTTGTCGGCCCAGTACAACGTGAACTGGCCGCGCACCTTGTTGCGGTCCTCGGTGTCGGGATCCCACAGGTAGGAGTACACCGTGGGAATGTCGTTGACCGTCTTGGCCTGACTCGCGGTCACGCACTTGGTGCCGGGGTTGGCGTACATCGAGTCGGTGTTGGGCTGATACGGCGGGTTGTTGTACTGCACCTTCAGGTACGCGTCATCGGCGAACCGCTTCCACCAGTCCATCGTCGACTCGCTGTAGGCCTTCAACCCGAACGTGATCGACCCGTGCCCCTTGTTGACCGCGTCCTGCACATGCGCGCGCAGCTTCGACCCGCCGAACTCCACCGGCGTCTTGGAGCAGTACGCCACATCACGCGAGGTCAGATGCTCATCCCACACCGAGGAACTGTTGGTGTTGTTCCACGTCGCATACGACCGCAGCGTGTTCGTCCGCCACAACTGCACCGACGTCGGATTGGAGCAGTTGTAGGCGTAGGTCTCGAACGCGGTGAACTCCACACTCTGGATATAGCGGCCCTTCACCGCCGGCAACGGCATCCGGAAGAACAACCGCTTGGTCTGGTTCTTCACACAGTTGGGGTCCTTGGCCACCTCACAGCGGCCCATCCCCTCGGTCGACTTACCATCGAACTTGTAATACGACTCATCCGGCCACCCCGACGACACCATCCCCCAGCTCGACGCCTTGTTCGTCGTCCACACCGGATCGATGTACACCGGGAACCGGGTCCCGGGATCCGACAGCAACCCCTCGTCCGGAGTCAGGATGATCTTCCCGCCGCCGACCGCCACATCGATCGACGCGGTCCTGGCACCGTCCACCGGTCCTTCCGCCGGATCCTCGGCCGGGCCGGCGGGCGCGGCGGCACGGGACTGCTTGTCCGGCGCCGGCTCAGCACGGGAGGAATCCCACATCTTCGGCGACGGCGCCTCGAACACCACCCGTCCCGACCCCCGATCAGCGGCTTTCAACACCCCGCTGCCCGCCTCTTCGGCCACCGCCAGGCAGGTGGTCGACAACCCCAGCGCCAGCCTGGCCACCCGCGGGTTCCTGGCGGCCTGCGCGGTCTTGACCACCAGCACATGCGCGAACCCGTCCGCCCGCGCCCGCAACCGCAAATCCACATCCGGGCCCGCCACACCCCGGTAGACGGCGGTGTCGCCGTCCAGCACCGGCTCAGGCAACGACCCCGGCCACGACAACGCCAACCGGCGCCCGGCCCGGGTCATCCGCACCATCGGGCCGTCCCCGCCACCGGAGAACTCCAGCCCCACCGTCGAGGCGCCCGGCACCACCGCCCCACCCGCCGAGCGCCGCAACGTGGTGTCGATGTCCACCCACTTACCGTTCCGGCGTGCACGCACCGGCTGCACACGCTCCTCGACCTCGATACGGCCGTTCGGCAACGCCCGCACCGTCCGGGTCTCCCCCCGCCGGGAAGTGATCTCCACCGGCTCACCCGACCGCTTAGCCTGCGCCACCGCCTGCTGCTCAGTCGCCGCCGCCGTCTTGGGTTCATCGGCCAGCGCCGTCACCGGCGCGACCGCTGCCGGGACCTGCAACAGACCGGCGGCCAGCACCAACGACACAACCCGCGCCGACCACACCGGACGCCGCCACACCAACGACCGCACAGCACCCGCACAACGCGACACGGCACCAAAACCCATGAAAACCCCAACGCGGAAGGGTCACCAAAACGGCCATAACGTAACTCGGCGTCCAGAAACGGGAAAGAGCCAATATCGAACTTCTGAATGTGATCTAGATCACTGCACTTCCCGGGATGGTCACGTGATAACGTGAACGGCTTTTCGCCGCCTTCTCCCGAAAAGCGCGACGATCAGTGACGACGCATACCCGAAACGAGATCAGACGACTGACCAGATGTGGCCTCAGAACTTCTGAAACGCCGACGCTAGGAGCACATCTGCCCCCGCGGACAGATAAGACGGGCTTGACGCGACACATGAAGCCGACATATGACCTCGGCTCTCCGCTGTCACGAAGAGGACGGAGGGTCCGCCTTGTGCCTGCCGTTCGGCTTCAGCGGGGGAACGATCCGGACGGGGCGCGTCCCCGCGCCTCGCGGCAACGCATGGCGGGCGCGGGACGGCTGGGGGAAGCGCGGGGCGGGGACGTCCGGCGGGGCGGGCTCGGGCGCCGCGGCTTCCGGCCCGTCCTGATGGGCAGCGTCGCTCGCCTCGTCCAGAACCTCCCTGTCCCGGCGTTCCTGTTCGCGCAAGTACTCCTCGAACTCCATCGAGTGCGCGGTCGGCAGGGTGATGATGCCGGGGTTGGCGTCGACGAGCAGTGTGCGGCGGCCGGTGGTGCCGGAATGGGTGAAGACCATGGCGGTCGGCGGCAGCTCCTGAAGCTGCGGCGGCTCGACCAGCAGTTCGCGGAACCGCTGTTTGGCCGGGGTGTCGCGGGCGCGGTGGCGGCCTTCGACGGTGCGGCCCCACGCGGTCGCGGAGCTGATGCCCTCCACGAGGGCGGAGTCGTCGGCGGCGGGTGCGGGCAGCGGCGACCAGACCGGGTCGGTGAGGCCGTCGCCGCGTGGGCGCGCGAACGCGACCGTGCTGGCGTAGGTCTCCCCCGCGACGTCGAACAGCGTCTCGCCTGCGGAGTCGGTGATCTCGGCGACGAGGAGGGGCTGGCCGGCGCCGATGTGCTCGGCGGCGACGCGGGCGTCCTCGGGGTTGCCGAGCCGCATGAACCCGACGGCGGCGTGGCCGCGGCGCCCGAGCCTCTCGCGGACGTGGCCGGGGATCGACCGGTACATCAGGACGAGCCCGGTCCCGGTGGCCTCGCAGGCGTCGATGAGGCGGTCCAGGACGTCCCCGCGGAGCTTCTCCGAACCGCACAGGAAGAGGGTGTGGTCCCAGCGGCCGCCGGGCGGGGCCTCCCTGATCCGGTGGGTCAGCGCGGTCGTGACGTAGGTGCCGAGGATGCGGTTGGTGAGGACGCCGGCGCGCCGGTCCATCGACACCACGTGCAGCCGGGACGGCGGTAGCCGCACCGGCTCGGTGGCGAGTTTCTCCAGTTTGCGGAGCTGGGCTTCGAGGGCCCAGGCGCGCCGGACGACGATCCGGTCGGTGGCGTCCCGGCCGAACAGCGTCGCGATCCGCTCGACCTGCTCGTCGGTGAGGAGGCCCTTGCGGAGGTCGTCGCGGGGGTCGCCGACCTGGGCGAGGACGCGCAGCGCCGCGGTGATCCGCGGGATCGTCGCGTCCGGGCCGAGGACCTCGATGAGCCGTTCCAGGATCGAGTTGTCGAACGACAGGTCGCGGGTTCCGCCCTCCTCCTCGCCCGCGCCGACGACCAGGGACAGCACGTCGGCGAGCGCCTCGGGGTTCAGGCCGCGGGTGACGTCGAGGCGCGGCAGGTCGGCGGGCAGCACCCAGACGAGCGGGTCGTCGCCGCGGTCGGCGGCGAGCCGCAGCAGGTCGTGCGCGATCGCGCCCTCGGACAGGTCGATGACGGTGAGGCGCGCGCCCACGGCGAGCCGCGCCGCGCCCATGGTGGTGACTGCCGCGGACCATCCGGCGAGCGTCCCGCCGACGACGTCCACCCGGTCGACGCCGGGCGGGACGGCGACCGGATACCACTCGCGCTGGCCCTCGTACGCCGACTGGCGGCGCTCCCACTCGGACCTCGCCTCGGCGTAAGCCCTCTCCGCCGCGTCACGCTCCCGGTCGCTCTCGGCGCGCCTGCGCTCCTCCGCGTCGCGCTCGTGCGCGAGCCTCTCGCGGACGCCGCGCTCGTCGCGCCACAGCGTCCCGCCGGTGATGCCGATGATGAGCGCGCAGGCCAGCATCGCCACCCCGGCGAACGGCCAGGGAACCACGCCGACGACACCGCAGAGCAGGAACAGCACGATGCCGCAGAGCGCGCCGCCGAAGACGATCCGCAGGGGCAGGGCCGCCATGTGCTCGCCCGGTTGCCGCGCCGGCTGCGGGGCCGGGGCGCGGTCGGGCTGTGCGGGCCTGTCCGGTGGCGGCCCCGGGTCGGGGTGCACCTGCGCGTAGCGCCAGCCCACATAGACGCGGTCGGCCTGTGTGAGCCGCGCCATCGCGGACTCGCGCGCCATGTCCGTCACGTCGAGAGACCCCTGGGAGTTGCGGGAATGATTGGAACGCCTGGGGGTTGCCGGGTTGGTCTCCTACACCACACAGAGTAAAGAGCTTGCCGCGTTCGTGCGCCACGTTCAACGGAACAGGACCACAGATGACCGACTGACCCCGCCAATTCGGTCACCAAGTCCACCTGCGGTAAAGATCGGACACCCCCCTTTCCGGCCCCTGACCGCATCCGGCCACTCCTGTACGGCGCGTCCCGGCTCCGGTTGGGTCTCACCCGCCGCCCGGTCAGAACGGTAATGTCCGATGCCGGGGGGGACGTCCACCAAAGGTGAGGAGCCTGTGTGTCGTTGACCGGCCGGCCGGCGAGACGCGGGCGGCCGTCTCGGGGACGCGGGCGGATCGCGCGCGCCGCCGGCCCACCACTCGCCGCCGTCCTCGCGCTCACCGGCTGCATGGCGGCCGAGGACGGCACCTGGAGCGGCGGTGGCGCGGCGGCGGGACACCCGGGCGGCCCCGCCCGTTCCCCCGCCTTCGCGCCCTTCGGCGAACGGCGGGTGGACGATCGCCAGGCCATGTACCCGAGGCTCGTCCGGCTGCGGGACGGCCGGATCATCCTCGGGGTCGCGACGTCCACGGGCGACGGCGTCACCGACATGGCGCGGTTCTACGAGAGCACTGACGGGGGCCGCACGTTCCGGACGCTGTCGGAGATCCTCGACCCGGCCGCCGCCGGGGAACGCGGCGGCTGCTGCGGCAGCCTGCTCGAACTCCCCCGGAGGCTCGGTGCCCAGCCCGCCGGGACGCTGCTGTGGGCGGGAACCGTCGGCATGAAGAACCACGCGCCCGGGCGCCGCCCCGAGCTGCGCGTATGGAGCAGCGCCGACGGCGGACGGCACTGGAACTACCTGTCGAGCTGCGCGACCGCCGACGAGGGGACACCCTGGAACCGGGGCCTGTGGGAACCTGAACTGGCCGTCGACGCGCGAGGCCGCCTGGTCTGCTACTACGCCGACGAGACGCACCACGGCCACGACCAGGTCATCGCCGAGGTGGTCTCCACCGACGGCGGCGTCACCTGGGGATCGAGAACGGTGATCGTGGCTCCCGGCGGGCACGACCGGCCGGGCATGCCCGTGGTGCGGCGCCTGCCGGACGGCACCTACTTCATGGCATACGAGGTGTGCGGCCCGTCCGCGTCCTGCAAGGTGCACTACCGCCGCTCACCCGACGGCTGGACGTGGGGCGACGCCGCCGGACGCGGCACTGCCGCCCGCACCGCGGACGGCCTGAGCCTTTACCACGCGCCGACGGTCACCTGGATTCCCGGCGGCGGCCCGCACGGGACGATCCTGCTCATCGGCGGGCTCGTCCGGGACGCCGAGGGCGGGCTCTCACACGAGGCCAGCGGCGCCACCATCTTCGCCAACACCGCGAACGGCGACGGCGTGTGGCACACGGAACCCGCGCCGGTCCATGTTCCGTTCCCAGCCCACCCGGAGCATTCGGACGTCGTCTGCGCCAACTACAGTTCGTCGCTGCTCCCGATGGACGGCGGACGGGGGCTGCTGGAGGTGGCGACCAAACGCGGCGAGGACGGGACGTGCCGGGCCTACGTGGGCGCATCGTTCCGTGCTCAGGCTCCGGCTCCCGCCGCGCCCAAGACCGGCGCGTAGGCCACGCAAGACGGGGCCGCCGGGCGATTCGCGCGGCCGGGATGCCGATACGGCCGGGAGAGCTCACGTGGCCGGGACGTTCACAGGTCGCGGCATTCGGCGCCGGAGCAGGTGCGGTATGAGGTCACCAGCGACTTCAGCTCGGCCTTCCGCGCCTCGGGCGCCTGCCCCCACATGTTCCCCAGCTCCCAGGGGTCCCGCGCGAGATCGTAATACTCGCGGTCGCCGTTCTCATACTCGACGTACAGCTCGTTCGCCGTACGGACGGCCTGGTAGGTCGGCGGATTGCCCCCGTACTTCTTCGGCAGGTCCGGGTCGTCGTCGCTGTAGTTGGGGCCGAGATGCTCGATGAACGCGGTCGTCCGCCAGCTGGAAACCTGCCGTCCGTGCAGCAGCGGCACCAGGGACCGCCCGTCCACCGGCTCCGGCGGCTTGAGCCCCGCGAGTTCCTCGAACGTCGGGCAGATGTCGGTGTTCTGCGCGAACCTCTTCTCGGTCTTCCCGGCCGGGACGCCGGGGCCCGCGACGATCAGCGGTACCCGGATGTCGGTGTCGTAGGCGGTCAGCTTTCCCTCAACGAGCCGGTGCTGTCCCAGGTGGTAGCCGTTGTCGGAGTTGAAGACGAAGTAGGTGTCGCCCCCCTCTCCCTTGGCGTTGACGGCTGCCTCCAGCGCGCCGACCATCCGGTCGATCGACTGGACGGCCCTGACCCGCTTGCGGAACGCCTCGTCGATGGCGCGGATCTTCTGTGGCCGCAGCCTGGGATATTTGCGCAGCCAACCCGGCTTGTCGGAGATATCCGGCTCATTGAATCCGGGTGTGCGGGGCGCCTTGACCGTGGGGAACTTGCGGGCGTCCTCCGGCGCGGGCGTCGCCGGGGCGTGCGGCGTGAAGGTCGACATCTGCAGCATGAACGGCTGCTCGGCGTCGGCGGACCGGTTGATGAAGTCGACGCCCTTGGCGCTGATCACGTTGGTGAGATAGTCCTTCGGCGACCGCCCATGGTGGGTGAGCGTGCCGTTGCTGTTCAGGTAGTAGTTGTAGTTCGCGTACCCCAGCCCGGTGACCTGCCATTCCGTCCAGCCTGGCGGCACGTAGGTCCGAGAGGAGCCCTGCTGCTTCGTGGTCTCGTAGCCGTTGAGGTACTTGCCCATGAGCGCCGTGCGGTAGCCGGCCTTCTGCATCGCCACGGCGAACGTGTTCTGCTCGTTGCCCCGGTCACGGAAGACCTTGAATCCGCCCTTGGGCGGGTCGTTGCTGCGAACCCCCGTGTTGTGCGGGTACTTGCCGGTCAGGATCGTGGCCCGGGACGGACAGCAAAGCGTGTCGGCGACGAAATAGTTGGAGAACGTCATCCCGCGTTTCTGGAGCCGCTTGACGTTCGGCATGTAGTCGACCAGATCCCACGACAGGTCGTCGGTGAGGATGTAGACGATGTTGGGCCGGTCAGCCTGCTTCCCGCCGGTGGGCGACACCTGTCCGCCCTTGCCGTCATTGGCGTCGCCGGGGCTCCCGCCGGGCGCGCATCCGGCGAGCACCAGCGCACCCGCCAGCAGTACCGCCGGCGGCGATGCGGCCCGCCATCGTCGTCGCGGCTTGGCGCCGAGCATCACAGTCCCTTCAGGCCGGCGGCATGTCGATCAGCGGTACGTCGATCACCGAACGGGTTGATCAATGACCTGATCGATGATGATCAGGCTAAGGCACGGACGCACGCGGAGCCTGCGCGGCATCGTGGCGGACGCCCGGGGCGTCGGCGTCATCCGAGGGATCCGCGTTGGACGGGGCATCCGGCGGCGCGGCGGGCGGCGGCGGTGCTCCGTTGCGGCGGATCTGCGCCATCGCGGACGCGAGCCGCGGACGCATCATCGACTGGAGCGGACGTTCCACGAACCGGTGGACGACGAACGCCGACACCAGCACGGAGACCGTGATGACCGGCAGGATCGTCAGCCGGTCGAGGATCGGATGCGGGAAGAACACCTTGACGATCGTCCGCGCGACCGTTTCGTGCATCAGGAACAGCGGGTAGGCGATGGCGCCGAGGAAGGTGAAGCCGCGCCAGTTCACCCTGGAGAGCTTCCGCGACGCGACCAGGGCCATGGTCATGTAGAACACGGTGACGACGACCGGGATCACGATCTCGTGGACGCCCTTCCACGCGTTCAGCGGATTGATGTCCGCCACGAGGTAGTGCACCGACAGCGCCCAGGACGCCGCGATGATCAGCCAGAGCGCGAGGTTGGACCCGAACTTGTAGATCAGGAAGAACGCCATCCCGGCGATGAAGAACGGCGCCGTCTCCGGCAGGAACACGGCGCGCATCAGGTCGTTGCCGGCCTCTTTGGCGTAGGCGCCGACGATCAGCCAGGAGACCATGAAGGTGACACAGCGCCCATAGGTGATGCCGACGCAGGCGAAGAGCGCGATGAGCACGTAGAAGTGCAACTCCACCCACAGCGCCCAGTAGACGACCTCCAGCGGAGCGACGTGCATCCCCTGCTGGAGCATCGTGAGGTTGGGCAGGAGTCGCTGGACGGGGTCGTCGCCGTCACCGTAGGGCACCGCCGAGCCGCAGACCAGGAAGAGCACCAGGCTGAGCAGGACACTGAACCAGTACGCAGGATAGAGCCGGACGACTCTCGCGATGGCGAAGTCGCCGGCGCCCCGACCCCACACGGCCATCAGGATGACGAATCCGCTGATCATGAAGACCAGGTCGACGCCGAGGTAGCCGAAGTGGGCGACCGGGGCCAGCTCGGGATAGATCTTCTGGGCGTCCCGCCCGGCCCAGATCGTGCTGCGCACCCCGGCGAAGTGGTGCAGCACGAGTGCGCCCACGGCGAGGAAACGCAGCAGATCCAACTCGCGCAGCCGCGACGGCACCGGGCGGGCGAGCACGTCGTCGGCGGGCGGCGGGCCGGCTGATCCGGAAGGGGCGGGAGGACGGGTCATCGGATGGCCTCCGCAGGGCTGCGGGACGGGGTCTGGTTCCGGGTGAGCGGGAGACGGTCCTGACGCAGCCTGGCGAGCGCGGTCTTCAGCCTCGACCGCATCCAGCGCTGCGCGGGCTCCTCGACGAGCCGTTGTACCAGGTACGCGAAGCCGAACGCCACGGCGCAGGACACGCCGAGGAGCGTCCATCGGCCGAGCTGGGAACCGATCAGCTCGTACAGCACCCGCCCGACGGTCTCGTGGACGAGGTAGAGCGGGTAGGTGAGCGCGCCGAGGACGGTGAAGCCCCGCCAGCGCACCACCTCGAACTGGTGATTGGCCACCATCGCCATGATCAGGAAGCAAAGCGTGACACCGCCGGTGATGGCGGCTTCCCACATGAGCGGCCATGCCAGATCGTCGTTCACGGTCGCGATCCGGTAGGGGACGACAAGCGCCCAGCACCCGGCCACGATCAGCCACAGGAGAAGGTTCGGGCCGAACCTGTGGATGAGGTAGAAGGCCATGCCGGCAACGAAATAAGGCGCCCACGGCGGCATCAGGATCGCGGCTAGCGGCGCGAAGTCGGCCTCCTGCGCGAAGAGGCCGAGCACGATCCAGAGAACCATGAACGCCACGCAGCGCCCGTAAGTGATGCCACGCCAGACGAGCAGGGAGATCAGCACGTAGAAATGCAGCTCGACCCAGAGCGTCCAGTAGACGTTCTCCATACCCGGCACGCCAATGCCCATCTGCAGCATCGTCAGGTTCGGCAGGAACGGTACGAGCGGGCTGTGCCCCGCCATCGGCGTCTGACCGATGGCGAGGAAGCCGACGAGGGCGAATACGACGCCGGCCCAATAGCCCGGGAAGATGCGCACCGTCCGCGAGACCGCGAAGTCGCCGACCTTCCGCCCCCAGGCGCTCATCAGGATCACGAAGCCGCTGATCAGGAAGAACAGGTCGACGCCGAGATTCCCGAAGTGGGTGACCGGCGCGAGGAACGGCATGTTGTGGTGATTCTCCACGCCCCATCCGCCGATGCGGCCCACGTAGTGGTGCAACACCACAAGGACGGCGGCCAGGAACCGGAGCAGGTCCAGTTCACGCAGCCGTGGCCGGTCGACGGGTGGTGCCGATGTCATCGGCCCGCCTCGGCCGCCTTCGCCGGACGCGCGGCGGCGCGATGGCGTTCCTGCCGCTTCTTCAGCAGCAGGTCGGCGGCGGTGTCGATGTCGCCGTCCCACAGCACACGGCCGCTCTCAAGGAAGACCCCGCGCGTGCAGAGCTGCCGCAGCAGCTTCGCGTCGTGCGCGACGATCACCATGGTGCGGCCGCTGTCGCGGTACTCGTGGAGACGGTCGATGCACTTGCGGCGGAACAACGGGTCCCCGACGGCCAGAACCTCGTCAATGAGGAAGACGTCGGGTTCGGTGTGCACGGCGATGGAGAACGCCAGCCGCATGAACATTCCGGAGGAGTAGAACCGGACGGGCTGGTCGAGGAACTGGCCGATGTCGGCGAACTCCACGATCGAGTCGAACTTGCGGACCGTCTCGGCACGGTCCATGCCGAGGATGGCGCCGTTCAGGAAGACGTTCTCCCGACCGGTGAGGTCCGGGTGCAGGCCGGCGCCCACCTCGATCAGCCCGGCGACGCGCCCGCGGATCCGGACCGAGCCCTCGTCCGGCGGCATCACCCCCGAAATGATTTTCAAGAGGGTGCTCTTGCCCGAGCCGTTCACCCCGACCAGCGCGACGGCCTCGCCGACCCCGATGGTGACCGAGACGTCCTCCAGCGCGGTGAACCGGTCGCGCAGACTCTCCCGGCGCAGCGCCCGCACGGTCATGTTCTTGATCGAGCGGGCGTGCCGCAGCGTGAACCGCTTGGTCACCGCGTCGACGACGACCGCGCGCCGCGTCCCGTCCATCGGAGCCGTCCCGTCCATCAGAGTTCCTCCGCGAAACGGCGCTGGAGCCGGGAGAACACGAACTGGCCCGCCCCGAGCAGCAGCACCGCCAGCGCCAGCAGGACGAGCGCGTCACGGGTGAGGTGAGCGGGGAACTCGAACGTACCGTCGGTCGTCGGCCACCAGAAGGCCCGTTCGAACAGCAGGACCCCGACAGCCATGGGGTTGGCCAGGTAGAGGTCCAGCGCCCAGCCCGGCAGGGTGTCGCGCACCATCGTCCACGGGTAGATCATCGGGACCGACCAGGTGACGAACAACGTCGTGATGTCGACGACCTTGTCGGTGTCGCGGTAGAAGACGTGCAGCGCCGAGCAGATCAGCCCGAGCCCCATCCCGAGCACGGCGACGAGTGCGAACCCGAGCAGCGCCGAGGCGAGCGCCGCGGCCGACGGCGTCCATCCCCAGAGCACCGCGACGGTCAGGACGATGCCCAGTCCCGGCAGCAGGTGCACACACGACACCAGCAGCGACGCGACGGGGAACAGTTCTCGCGGCAGGTACACCTTCCGGACGAGCGGGGCGTTCCCGAGCACCGAGTGAGTCGTGTTGATCAGGGTTTCGTTGAAGAACGAGACCAGGACCAGCGCCGAGAACATGAAGATCGGGAAGTGCTGGATGTACTCGCTCATCCCGAGGAAGACGCCGGCGACGAAGTAGAAGACGGAGAAGTGCGCGGCGGGCCGCACGTACGACCACCCGAGGCCGAGCAGCGACCCCTGGTAGCGGGCGCGCAGTTCCCGCCGCACTATGAGCCTCAGCAGGTAGCGGCGCCGGAAGACCTCGCCGAGCCCTCCTCCGCGTCCCGGCTCGACCAGTTCGGGATCGACCGGGCCGGCCGGCGCCCCGGATACCGCGGTCATTACTGCCGCCGCGCCTTTTCGAAGGTCTCCAGCCACTCCTCCTGCGACGTGAGGCCCGGCAGCGCGTCCCGGTACCGCTGGCTCAGCGGCGCCCAGTCCTTGCCGAGGCGGGCGTGCAGTGCCGACGCGCGCCGGATCAGCGACCAGAACCGCTGCGGGTCGCGCTGGTACCAGGAGACCTTGGTGCCGTCCGCGGACGAGACCAGTGCGCTGTTGAACTTGGTCAGCAGCCACCAGGTCTGGTCGACGTGCGGGACGACGGCTTCAGGGTGGATCTTCGGGTACGGGCCGATCGGCTTGATCTGCCGGGCCGCGCCCATCAGCGCCGTCTGGAACATCGCCCGCCTGTTCTTCGGCGGGACGACGTCGCGGCCCTTGCGCGGCGGCTTGCGCCGCCGGACGGCGGGGAACTCGTCCAGGTCCGCCTTTGCCTGGGCGTCCACGAACTCGGCACGCAGTTCCCGCAGCTCACCCATCTTCGTGACGATCGACGGATGCAGGTCCTCGGGCCCCTTGAGCGCGTCCTCGATCGCCAGCAGCATCAGTTCGGCCGTGGAGTACTGCATGGCCAGTGCGTGCTTGACGGTGATGAACAGGCTTTCCTTCAGCATGTTGCCACCGCGCTCGTACGGGGAGTACAGCAGAGCGGTGACGACCCTGTTCCGTTCGGTGAAGTACGCCTGCCAGTCGGTCATGACGTCCTTGGAGTGCCACGGCACATGCCACACCGCGGCGCCCGGGAGCGACACGGTCGGATACCCGGCCGCCTTGGCACGGAGCCCGTACTCGATGTCGTCCCACTTGATGAAGAACGGCAGCGACAGCCCGATCTTCTGGATGACCTCGACCGGGATCAGGCACATCCACCACGCGTTGTACTCCACGTCGGCGCGGCGGTGAAGCCAGGGGGTGTGGCGGAGCGGATGGGCGGCCAGATCGTGCGAGAGCTCGGTGTGCGGTGCCGGGACCATCCACCAGCGGTACCGGGCGATGGTCTCGCCGAACACGTGCAGCACCGACCGGTTGTACAGATCGAGCATGTGCCCGCCGACGAGAATCGGGCCGCGCGCCAGGTCGGCGAACGTCACCGCGCGCAGAATGCCCTCCGGCTCGAGGATGACGTCGTCGTCCAGCAGAAGCGCGTAGGTGCTGCGCCCGGCCTCGACGGTCTCGTGCATGACCCGGGAGAAGCCGCCGGAGCCGCCGAGATTGGCCTGGTCGATGACGCGCAGCCGGTCACCGAGCGCCTCCGCCGCCGCGGCGAAGTCCGGGTGGTCCTCGACCCGGTCGGTGCCCTGGTCGACGACGAGGATCTCGTCGACGGCGTCCAGCACGTCGCCGGCCGCGGCCAGCGCGGTGAGCTGCTCGACGCAGAATTTCGGCCGGTTGAAGGTCGTGATGCCGAGGGTGGCGGTGCCCGGCTCGGTCCGCTCGGTGACCGCGCACCAGTCCGCGCTGTCGAGCACGGCGGTGCGGCCGTCGGCGACGATGTCGAACCAGTACCAGCCGCCGTCGATGAACGGGGCGAGCGGCAGGTCGACGGTCTCCTCGACGGAGGAGTCGGAGTCGATGTGCAGCGACTTGATTCGTTCCAGGTGGCCCTTGCCGGTGGACCGGTAGATGAGGATCGTCGCCTCGCCGCGGACCCGGACGCGCAGCCGGACGTCCTCGACCGTGCTCCAGCGGCGCCAGTATCCGGCGGGGAAGGCGTTGAAGTAGCTGCAGAACGACACCCGCGTGCCGGACGGCACGACGATGCTGCGGCGGCCGACGATCTCGGCGCTGTCGTCCTGGGATGCGGGCCTGAACGCCGCCGCCGCGCGGGCCGCGTCACCGTCCTGCTCGGCCAGCACCCGCTCGGCGGCGCTCTTGAGGTCGGCGGTGCGGCGGCCGAACACCGCGTTCCCGTCCACGTACAGCTTCAGGACGTCGAAATCGCGCTCGCCGGGCATCACGACCCGGTGCAGGATGCGCAGTCCCTCGCCCGGCACGGCCGGCCGGAGCTGTTCTGCGGGCTCCGTGGGGAGCTCTGGCTGGGTGGCCCGCTCGGTCATCGGTCAACTCCTCCGCTGATCAGCCGCTCGCCCCGTTCGAAATGGGGCCGCAGCCGGTTGTCGACCATGCCCAGGGCGCTGGCGATCGCCATGTGCATGTCCAGGTACTGGTAGGTGCCGAGCCGCCCGCCGAACAGGACGCCGTCCTCGCACCGGGACATCTCCCGGTAGCGCAGCAGGCGCTCGCGGTCCTCGGCGGTGTTGATCGGGTAGTACGGCTCGTCACCGCGTTCGGCGAACCGCGAGAACTCCCGCATGATCACCGTGCGGTCGTCCGGGTAGTGCCGCCGCTCCGGGTGGAAGTGCCGGAACTCGTGGATGCGGGTGTACTGGACGTCCTCGTCGGCGTAGTTCATCACGGCGGTTCCCTGGAAGTCGCCCGTCGGCATGATCTCCGTCTCGAAGTCCAGCGTCCGCCAGCCCAGCTCGCCCTCCGCGAAACCGAAGTAGCGGTCGAGCGGCCCGGTGTAGACGACGGGGACCCGTCCGACGAGATCGTCGCGCAGGTCGAAGAAGTCGGTGCCGAGCCGGACCTCGATGTTCGGATGGTCGGCCATACGCTCCAGCCACGCGGTGTAGCCGTCGACCGGCAGCCCCTCGTGGGTGTCGCTGAAGTACCGGTTGTCGAAGGTGTACCGCACCGGCAGCCGGGTGATGATCTCTGCGGGCAGGTCAAGGGGGTCGGTCTGCCACTGTTTCGCTGTGTAGCCCCGGATGAACGCCTCGTACAGCGGCCGTCCGATGAGGGACACCGCCTTCTCCTCCAGGTTGCGCGGCTCGTGCCCGGCGGCGATCTCCGCGGCCTGCTCGGCGATCAGCGCGCGGGCCTCGTCCGGGGTGAAGGCTCGGCCGAAGTACGCGCAGATCGTTCCGAGGTTGATGGGCAGCGGGTAGACGCGACCCTTGAAGGTCGAGTGGACGCGGTGCTGGTAGCCGGTGAACCGCGTGAACCGGTTGGCGTACTCCCACACTCGCTCGTTGGACGTGTGGAACAGGTGCGCGCCGTACCGGTGGATTTCGATGCCGGTCTCGGGCTCATCCTCGCTGTAGGCGTTGCCGCCGATGTGGTCGCGCCGGTCGAGGACCAGTACCCGCAGCCCCAGTTCCGCCGCGCAGCGTTCCGCGACGGTGAGCCCGAAGAAACCGGAGCCCACCACTACAAGATCAACGTTCACGGTTCATCTTCCTGCGACGCCCCCCGCGTCGTACGCGCGATCCGTCCCCGGCGACCGGCCGCGGGCCCGCTCTGTCCGCAAGGGGATTGACTGAGGATCGACACTGGATCGACAATGCTGCGCGGCCAACATACCGACACATTGATCCCGGTTGTGGAGATTGACCCTCGTTGGCCGGTTGTACTCTGCCTGTGATCCGGAACGGCGTCTTGCGCGTCCCACCCCGCGACCGGCAGAGGAGAACCTGGTGGCAGCGGACCCCGGCGGCCCCCCGCCCACCGTTTTCCTCCATATCGGCGCGCCCAAGAGCGGGACGACGTTCCTGCAGGGCCTGCTGTGGGACAACGCCGAGGCGCTGTCCGAGGCCGGCGTCCACCTGCCAGGCGGGTCTTTCAGCGCGCAGGTACGGGCCACCCGCGACCTCCGCCGGCTGGAACCGGAGCCGGACGAGCCCGAACCGGGCTGGGACGGCGCCTGGGACCTGCTGGCCGACAGCGTCAAGACGTCCGGCCATCACACCGCCGTGGTCTCACACGAAGTGCTGTGCGCGGTGGACGCGGAGGGCGCCGGACGGGCGGTGCGGTCCCTCGCCCCCTGCGAGGTCCACATCGTCTACTCCGCCCGTGATCTCGCCGGGCTGCTGCCCTCGGAATGGCAGGAGTACGTCAAGCACCGGTTCCACCACGACTTCGGTCACTGGCTGCGCGAGGTGATCGACGGTCCTCCCGACGGCGGCGCCGCCTCCTGGTTCTGGCGCGTGCACGACATCCCCGAGGTGCTCGGACGGTGGGCCCCGCACGTCCCGCCGGAGCACGTGCACGTGCTGACCGTGCCCGGCCCGGACGCCCCCCGCGAGCGGCTCTGGGAGCGCTTCACCGGGCTGCTCGGCATCGACCCGGCTGTGGCGGACCTGTCGGCGGCCCGCGCGAACGCGTCGCTGAGCTGGACGGAGACCGAGCTGCTGCGCAGGCTGAACGCGGCCGTCGACGAAGACGCCCCGATGTGGCTGTACCACCGGCTGGTCACCGACGTCCTCGCGCTCAAAGTCCTGCCTGGCCGGGGTGAGCCCGGCAGGGTACCGCTGCCTCCGGACCGCCGCGCATGGGCGGGAGGCAAGGCCCGGGAACTGGTCGAAGGGGTCCGTTCCGCCGGCTACGACATCGTCGGCGACCTCACCGAACTGCTGCCCCGCGAGCGGCCGCCGGAGAACGGTACCGCCGCCGCGCCAGGGGACACGGAGTTGCTCGACACGGCCGCCCACACCATCCTCGGACTCCTCGATCGCGTCTCGATGCTCCGCGAGGAGATAGCCGAGCTGCGTGACGAACGCCGGGAGCAGCGGCACACCGCACTGCCCAAACTGATGGCCCGCCATCTCAGTGAACGCAACGAGGCCGTCTGGAAGATGCGGGTCGGGTACTGGCACCTGGTGGAGCGGCTGAAGGGCATCGAGCCGCCGCCCGAACCCGCGGCGGAGGCCGAGGACGAGGCGGCCGGCGGAGCCGGCGAACCCGGTGGGCCCGGTACCGTCCTGTCCCGCCGGGCCGACGCGCGATGAGCTCCGGCGCTGCGGACGCGCTGGTCACCGCCGTCGTCGTCACCTACAACAGGCGCGACCTCCTGACCGAGGCGCTCGACGCGCTCGCCGCCCAGACGCGGCGGCCGGACGTCGTGATCGTCGTGGACAATGCCTCCACCGATGGCACCCCCGCCCTTGTCCGCGAGCGGTTCCCGGACGTCGACCTGGTCGAGCTCGGCACCAACACCGGCGGCGCGGGGGGTTTCGCGGCCGGGATCGCCCGCGCGCTGGACACGTCCGTCCCGGAGACCGCCAGTGCGGGCGGTGTCGCGGGCGGGCGGACCCCGCTGATCTGGCTGATGGACGACGACACCGTCCCCGAGCCCGGGGCCCTCGCAGCGCTTCTGGATGCCCGGGAACGGGCACCCGGCGATCCTGTCCTCGTCGCCAGCCGCGTCCTGTGGACCGACGGCGGCGATCATCCGATGAACACCCCGCGCGTCAAACCCGGCGTGTCCCGGGCCGAGCTTGCGGCCGCGGCAGAAGCCGGCTGCATCCCCGTCCGGTCCGCGTCGTTCGTGTCCGTGCTCGTCGATGCGGCGGCCGTGCTGGACCGAGGGCTGCCGGTGGCGGACTACTTCCTGTGGAACGACGACTTCGAGTTCACCACTCGGCTGCTTCGGGGGCGGACCGGGCTGTACTGTCCCGCAAGCATCGTCGTCCACAAGACCAGGACGTTCGGCGGCACCGACGCCGACCCCGGGGAGCGTTTCTACTATGAGGTTCGCAACAAGCTCTGGCTGTTCACACGCAGCCGCGGGCTCGCACCGGCCGAACGCGTCCTCTACGCCGGATCGTCCGTTCGGCGCTGGACGCGCACCTATGCCCGCTCGCGGGACCGGGCCACTCTGCGCCGCGGGTTGCGGGCCGGTGTACGCGACGGCCTGCGGCGGCGTCCACGCCCGACCGAGGAGGTCATTTCGGCTGCCATGCGTCGATATGATCCCTGACAACGCAAACGACGCAGGGCCAAGGGGAGGGCGGGTGTGACTCCGAAGGGGACGCCGGACGACGAGCACGGGGACGGCCTGCCCGAGGAGGGCTCGCCGTCCCAGCACCTGCCGGGGCCGCCTCCGCCGCCGCAGTGGCTCAACGAGGTCGACGACGAGGACGACGAGCAAAGCGGCACGGGCGACCGGGGCAGCCAAGGCGAGGACGACCTGGCCGGGCGAACCGAGGTCTTCCGGCGAGACGCGGCGCCGGCAGCGCCGCCGCCGACCGAGTCGGCCGGCAACATCGCCGACCTCACCATGACCGACTTCTCCCGCGGCACAGCGACCGGCGCCCCGGACACCGGCGAGCCGGAGGCCGACGAGGACGAAGGGCAGGACCGCACCCGGGTGGAGCGCCTCCCAGGGGCTGCGCAGCAGGACGCGCAGGCTCCGCCGGCTCCCCCTCCGTTCCCGTGGGCGCAGCAGATCCCGGGCGAATCGCCAGCACCACCGGCACCAGAACCTCCACAGCCTCCCGCGGCGCAGTATCCCGCGCCCGTACCCCAGCCACCGGCACCTCAGCCGCCCCTACCTCAACCACCGGTACCTCAACCACCGGCATCCCCCGCCCAGGCGGCGCCACCGCCGTTCCCATGGGCGCAGCAGATCCCTGGCACGCCGAGCCCTCCGTCCCCCGGGCCGTTCCCATACGCCCAGGAGATCCCCGGGCAGTCACCGGCGCCCGCGCCCCAGCCGTTCCCATGGGCGCAGGATGTCCCCGCCCCTGGAGCGTCCGGCAACCCGGTCTCCGGTACACCCGTCGCACCGCCGCCTCAGGTCGAGGAGCCCTGGCGGACGACGCCCGGGCCCAGCCGTAAGGGGATCAACAAGAAGATCCTCTTCGGCGTGATCGGCGGCGTGGCCGCCGCCGCACTCGTCGCGGGCGGAGTGGTCGTGCTGCTCGGCATGGGTGACGGCCCCGCCGGGAGCGGCGAGGACGCACGGCTCGCCGGCAAAGTGTTCGCGGCGGATCCGGCCGCCCGTTCCGATGGCCGCGACCAGGAGCTCACCGGTGTCGCGGCCTCCGGCACCACCGTGGTCGCCGTCGGCGGCGAGGCCGACCCCGGCAACTACCGGGGCGTGTTCTTGGTGTCCGCCGACGGCGGCCGCACCTTCGAGGCCGCCCGGGTCGAGGGCCTGGACGGCGGCGAGCCCGGCTCGACGGAGATCCCGAGGGTGGTCGGCGGCGGCCCCGGCGGCTGGGTCGCGATCGGCACCCGGCCGGGCGGCGGCGCCGTGTGGACGAGCGAGGACGGTCGGACGTGGCGACGCCAGCCCGACGCGGCGGGCGACGTCTTCGGCCCCGGCAACCGTGTGTCGCAGGTCATCCGTACTGACAAGGGTTTCCTCGCCATCGGCGAACACTCCCGCAAGCGCGACTTCTCCGACTCCGTTCCCGCCATCTGGCTGTCGGCCGACGGACGGAACTGGGACGCGCTGACCGGCAAGCAAACCGGACTGCCGCTGCGCGGGAAGGTCGTGGTGGAGGAGGTCGCGTTCAGCGGCGGGGTAGTGCTGATGGAGAGCCTGCACGCCCCGGATCCGGACAAAGCCACGTTCCACCGCGCATGGCGATCGACCGACGGTGGCCGCACCTGGTCACCCGCCAAGATTCCCGCCCCGAAAGGCACCCGCGGACTGAAGATCGGCGGCGGTCCGACGGGGCTGGTGGCGGTCCGCGAGGTCAAGTCCGGGAAGTCGTCCTACGGGCAGGTCTACACCTCCAAGGACGCCGACGACTGGACCGAGGGCGGGAAGCTGGAGTCGGCCGACTACAAGCGCGTCCACCAACTGCTGGCCACCGGCACCGGCTTCACGGGCATCCTGCAACGCGAGCGCGACCTGCTGATCTCCCGCTCGGCGGACGGCGAATCCTGGCAGGAGGCGGGGACGCTGCCTTCGGCCTCGGGCCGCATCCTGCTCGGGGCGTCGGCCACCGGCGAGCACACCGTCCTGGTCGGCCGTGACCCCGGCAACGGCGACCTGAACGCTTTGCTGGCGGTGCGGGGCGCGAACGGCACCGAGATCCCCGTCGACCCGCTCAAGATTCCCGGCGCGTTCCGCAACGACCGGGCCGTCACCGCGGTCGCCGCGGAGGGCGCTCAGGCGGTCGCGGTCGGCAGCACCGGCGGCGACGCCGCGATCTGGACGTCGGCGGACGGTTCGGCGTGGAAGCGCGCCCGTTTCTCCGGCGGCATCTCCCGCCCGGCCCTGCAGCGGCTGCTCGGCGTGACGCGCGGCGGCGCGGGCTGGCTCGCAGTCGGCGACGGGGGCGGCGCACCGCGCGAGCCCCTGGTGCTGACATCGGCGGACGGCAACATCTGGAAGCCCGCCGACACCGATCCGGTGTTCGAGCAGAAGGGTGAGCTCCACCTCGCCACCCATGGCGTCGCAGCCGGCCCGTCCGGCTATGTCGTCGTCGGCGACGACGGGCTGTCCGGCGCGATCTGGTTCTCTCCCGACCTGAAGACCTGGCAGCGCGGCAGCGGTGCCGGGCGCAACGACCTCACCGCGGAGAAGAACGGCAACCGCTGGATACGTTCGGCCGCCGGAGGCGACTTCGGCTTCGTCGCGGTCGGCGGCATGCGGAACCCGGACACGCCCGGTCCCGGCCTCCCGGCCGTGTGGACGTCGCCGGACGGCAAGAAGTGGAAGCTGCAGGAGCTCAAGCTTTCCTCCGGCCTGTCGCAGGGATGGCTCACGCATGTCGCGGTCAAGGGCAACGTCCTGGTCGCAGCAGGCGACGCGGCGGGTACGTCCGGGACGACGGCCCTCGCCTTCATCTCCAACGACGGCGGTACAACCTGGCGCGAGAGCCGGCCGCCGATGCCCGACTCGACGGAGTCCGTCCGGGTGACGGCCGTGACGACCACGCCGCAGGGCTTCACCATCTCCGGCGCCGCCGGAAGCACGGGCGCGTCCAACGTCGTCACGTGGACGTCGGCGGACGGGTCGTCGTGGGAGCTGCAGACACCCGGCGGGGACGTTCTCGCCGGGACGGGCCGGCAGGAGATCACGGGCCTGACGCCGTTCAAGGGCGCTCTGCTCGGCGTGGGACGTAGCGTCTCCCGCTCCGGCGAGCAGCCCGTCCTCTGGAGCCGCCCGCTTTCGTGACCGTTCCCGGCGCGGCGGCTCAGCCCTCCTGGCGCGGACGGGCGGGGTCGCGGCCGGGAATGCTCTCGTGGCCGTCGGCGGCGCCGGTCGCCGGGCGGGCATGGCGGGGTATGTATCCGGGCTGTACGGCCACCGTCACCCGGCGCGCGTCCTCGCGGTCGCGGGACCGGTTGCGGCGCGCGCCATAGGGGGCCACGACGCGGCGGTAGAACGGCTTGCGGATCATGGTCGGGACCAACCGGTAGCCGCCGCGCACCATCACGTTCCGCAGGTACTGCGGCTGTGAGATGAAGCCCTCGCGCAGCATCTGGCGTTGCAGCCGCAGTTCCGAGCGCAGCAGGTCGCGGCCGCCGCGCCGCTCGTACGCCCCGTCCCCCACCCGGTAGTAGACGAGAGGCTCGGCGATGTTCACCACCCGTGCGCCGTTCACGATCATCCGGACGAACAGCCAGTAGTCCTCCATCAGCGGCAGGTCGCCGTAGCCGCCGGCGGCCACCACGGCGCTGCGGCGGTAGACGACCGTCGGGTGGTTGAACGGGTCGTGCAGCCGCGAGTAGCGGGCGATGTCGTCGGGGTCGCTCGGCGGGGTGCGCTGACCGACGATGTCGGAGATGTCGGTACTGAATTCCAGCAGGCCGGCGCCCACGAGGTCGGCGCCCGCGCGCACCAGCGGGACCTGGGTCTGGAAGCGGTGGGGCATGGCGACGTCGTCGGCGTCCATCCGGGCGACGATGTCGTGGCGGGCGGCCTTGAGGCCGGCGTCCAGGGCGGGTCCGAGGCCGCGGTTGCGCTCCAGGCGGACGAACGACACCTCGACGGGGCTTTCGGTGACCAGTTCCCGCAGGCAGTCCGCCAGTTCGGTCGGGACGGGGCCGTCCTGGACCAGGACCACCTGGTCGGGCCGGAGCGTCTGCTCGTGCACCGCACTGCGGAAGGCGCCCCGTGCGTGCTCCGCGCGATCACCGCCGTAGACGGTCATCAACAGGGTGAAGGCTTCGGGCTGCATGCGTCCGTTCCGGGGGGGGCGTGGGCGCCCGGCAGAGCCCTGTGCGGGGGCGGCTCCTGGGGGCAGAGGGTCGGAGGGATCGAGTGCGCTGTCTTACATGTGACGCTTTAAGGCGGTTGCTGGGTTACCCGCCGACACGATACCGATCGGCGGTGCCGGGTGTGGCCCCGGTGGCCCGGATGCGGCCTCGGTGGCCGGGGTGCGGCCCCGGTGGCCGGGATGCGGCGCGTCAGGTTCGGGCGCAGGCGTCGCGGTCGGCGCGGATCTCGCCGGCGACCTTGGGGACCGCCTTGTTCACGCCGCGCAGGTCGGCGCCGTCCTTGCCGATGACGAGGTAGACGTAGCCGGGTTTGGCGGACTGCCAGGCGCGCGGTTTGTGGCCGGGCACCGCGATGGCCATGCGGGCGGCCTGGCGCTCGGCGCCCGCGCCGTACAGGATCCGGGTGCGGGCGTACTGCTTGCGGCTGGTGCCGACCTTGACGACCTGGAAGCCGCGCTCGGTGAGCTGGTCCGCCGTCCGCTGCGCGAGGCCGTGGACGCCGGCCGCGTTGTAGACGCCGACCCTGACCTGGGCCGGAGGGACGGGCTTGACCTGGTTCTGCGCCGCCACGGGCGTCGGCGGGGCCGGCTCGGGGAGCTTGTTGTCCTCCCGGACGGCCCGGAACAGCGGCTCGGCGCGCGCCCGGTCGAACTGGACGCGGTTCCTGTCCTGCGGGTACGCCTGCACGGGGACGGTGACGAACCGGACCTTCCCGGCGCTCATGCCGCGCAGGCTGCCCGCGAGCTTCTGCATCACCGAGAGGGTGAGGTCGTCGTCCGCCTTGATCGAGCTCGCGGCGGCGGAGAGGAAGTCGTAGGTGCGTCCGGGGTCGGTGAGCATGCCCTTGTCGGTGGCCTTCTTGACCACCGACGCCATGAACGCCTGCTGCCGCTTGATCCGGTCGAGGTCGGAGCCGTTGCCGAGCACGTAGCGGGTGCGGACGTAGCCGAGGGCCTGCTCGCCGCGGACGACCTGGCGGCCCGCCTTGAGATGCAGTTCGGCCTTAGGGTCGTCGACGCGCCGCGGGACGCAGATCTCCACGCCGCCGAGCGCGTCCACGACGCGTTTGAAGCCGGCGAAGTCCACCTCGACGTAGTGATCGATGTGGATCTTGGTGAGGGACTCGATCGTCCGCCAGGTGCAGGCGGGGCCGCCGTTGGAGAAGGCCGCGTTGATCATCCCGAACTGGGCGGGGACGGTGCTGCCGTCCTTCTTCTTGCAGGGCGGCATCTGCACCATCGAGTCGCGCGGGAAGCTGATGCCGATGGCGCTCTCGCCGCCGGGCGAGATGTGCAGCAGGATCGTGGTGTCGGAGCGCTGCCCCGCCTCGACGCCGTAGCGGGCGTTCTCCCCCTGCCGGCTGTCGGAGCCCATCAGCAGGATGTTCAGCGAGTTGTTGAGTTTCTCCGGACGGTCGTCGCCGAGCCGGCCGTCGACGTTCTCGCGGTCGATCTGTCCGTCCAGCCGCCGCCAGAACCCGTACGCGGTGAGGCTGCCGGCCACCAGCACCACCGACATCACGATCGACAGCCCGCCGAGCACACGCCACAGACGCCCCCGCACCGGCGTTTCCGGTGACGGCGGGGCGGTGTCCGCGTAGTAGACGGAAGACGGCGCGGCGGCTCGCTGCATCCGTAACATTTCAGCACAGATTGGACACAGGCCACCCTCGTCACAGGAAAGTCGGCCCCCCCACCGGGCCGTCCGCCCCGGCGGCCCCTGGCACTAGACTCCGGTGAAGATGAGCACAGTAGACGCGCTGACCGACCAGGCCATGGTCGTTCTGCAGGACCGCCCCCTGGTGGCGCTGAGCGCCTGGCTGAACAAGACCCTCGGCGACTGCACCGCGAGCGGCCGCACCCTGCAGCTGATCACGCCGCTGGACTCCCGGCTGTCGCTCCCGCTGCGCACCGCCGCGTCGGGCGACGACGTGCAGTGGGTCGTCCGCAACGGCGACGCCTACTACGAGGGCCTGACCGGACGGCCGCTGAAGTGGAACGGCACGACGTTCGTGCCCATCCCCGAGGCCCGCGACTACGCGCCCGGATTCACCACCCGTCCCACCGCCCCGGTCGGCTCGCAGCTCACCCTCGTCTACCGCACCAGGCACGGCGCGGAGGGCGACCTCGGCGGGCCCGTCGAGCGACTGCTGCAGCTGCTCACCGGCAAACCGCCCGGCGCGCTCGGACCGGCCGAGCCGCTGGAGCACCCCTGGCGCAGCGACCGGTTCACCGAGTACGCGCGGGGACGCGCCACCGCGCGGCTCCTCGTCGGCGGCGATGGGCCCCGCCCCGCCCAGGCGATCTGCGACTTCACCTCCAGCGAAGGCGGCGCCGTCGCCGAGGTCAGCACCGTCACCATCGGCTACATGCCCGCGGACCCGCCGCCCCTCCAGCACCTGCCGACCCTCGTCGGCGCGCTGGCCGCCGAGCAGACCATCGCCTCCCTGTTCGTCCAGCTCACACCCGGCCGCGCCGACCTCACCACCGAGCCCCGCTGGACCGGCGCGCCCGCACCCGTCGCGCTGGCCGTCGCGGGGACCGTCACCGGGCCGAACGGCATCCCCGGCCAGCAGGTCGGGCCCCCTCGCGCGCCGCTGACGTTCTTCCCCCTCGGGGACGGGCGCTCCCCGGACGGCTGGCAGCGGCACAGCCACCTCATGCAGCACCTCCAGTCGGGCTGAAACGCCCGCGCCGGCCGCCCCTCCCGTACCCGCCGCGACAAACGGCACAAAGAGCCGATGATCTACCGGTAAGGGATGATGTACGGTCCTGCCCATGGGACAGGCCGCTCAGCTCGACGCGCTTGAGCGGGCCGTCGAGGGGACCCTCGCCGAGGGGTCGTTCGAGTTCGACGGCGACAGGGCGGTGCTCCGCATCGAGGGGTCCCTCGTCCTGACGGCGACCTGGTTCCTCTCCCTCGGTACCGGCGGCGTCGCGCTGCTGCTCGCCGGGGCCGTGCTGTCCCTCACCGGCCTGCAGGACGAGGCGCGGTGGGCGCTGGCACCCGGCGCCGGGCTGCTCGGCTGCGCGCTCGGCTTCGTCCTGCTGCGCTTCACCCCGCTGTTCGACCTCAAGGCGATCTACCCGCCCCCGGCGCTGGAACTGCGGTTCGCCGAGCAGGCGATGGTGCACCGGCGGACACGCGTCCCCTTCGGCGAGCTGCGGCCCGAACACCTGGTGTGGAAGAACGGGCGGTTCTTCCGGCGGCTCTACGTCCGGCACCCGTCCCTGCGCAAACAGCTCGCCGGGTTCTTCGGCAGCGAGGAGCGCCAGGCCGAGGAGTTCCGGCGGCGGCTGTGGGAGCTGATCTCCGCGCCCGATCCGGCCGGCGCCCTCGCCCGCGGCGACCTCACCCCCGTACAGCACTGGATCATCGCGGCCGGCGCACCCTACGGCGCGATCAACGGGTTCCGGCTGGACCGCCTCGGCGCCGCCCCCGGCGAAGCCGCCGCGGCCGCCGACCGCCGCACCGCCCAGGAGCTCCTCCAGGACCCCTGGGGCGCCTACGACCTCGAACAGCTCCTCGGCGCCGTCAACTGGCTCGTCCAGGACGGGCACCGCGCCGACTTCACCCAGGACGCCGTCCTCGCCGCCCGGCCCCCCGCCGCGCAGGAGGAGTACGGGACGCTGCTGCGCGAGGTCGACGACCTCATCGCCCGCGACATGCTCGAACCCCCGTTCGTCGAGCGGCTGATCGAGCTGGTGCGCGTCCGCTACGGCGACGAGGGCGCTTCGTACGCGCGGCTCGTCCCGCGGCTGCTGCGCGACGAGCCCGGCGCGGACGTCAGCGAGGAGGGCGCCGAACTCTCCCAGTTCCTCCACCGCCTCTTCAACGACCGCAACCACGTGCAGGAGGAGCTGCACCGCCTGAAGGCCCTCGCCGACCCGGCGCTGCGCGCCAACGTGGGACGGTTCCTGATCTGGGACTACGGGCGGGCCCTGATGCTCTACCGCTGGGGCCACATGATCGGGTGGCTCACGGAGGAGTACTGCTGGGAGCGAATGCTGCCGCTGGCGATCGACG
This sequence comes from Spirillospora sp. NPDC048823, assembly GCF_043198445.1. Classification (NCBI taxonomy): domain Bacteria; kingdom Bacillati; phylum Actinomycetota; class Actinomycetes; order Streptosporangiales; family Thermomonosporaceae; genus Spirillospora; species Spirillospora sp. NPDC048823. The sequence goes on from NZ_JBICUT010000009.1 coordinate 36,620, forward strand.
TCCAGCGGCGCTACTCGTCCTGGCGGGACATGGCCACCTGCTACCTGCAGGGGCGGCTGCTCTGGTCGGGCGGCGGCGGGAAGGCGCAGGACGAATACGAACGGCTCATCGAGGAGCTCGCCACCGAGCCTCGCAGCCCCTGGAACCTCGTCCCCTGGGACCTCGATCTGACGCGCGACTGGGCCTGAGCGCCCGGCGGCGCGCCCTGCGTCCGGCGGGGCTCAGCCTCCGATGACGCCGCCGTGGTACGCGGCGCCGTCCTGGCCCGGGGCCCCCGCCGCCTGGCCTCCGCCCTGGCCGGACGCCCTCCAGCTGCGCGCCGGGGCCTCGCTCGCCCCGTCCGGGTAGACGACGCCGCCGGCCCAGTGCACGAGCGACTCGGCGAACCTGCGTGCCACGCGCATCGCGTCGGGCAGGTCGGCGACGGCGCGGATGTCCACCCACCACACCGGCGCGCTGACCCGGTCGGCGAACTCGGCGCCGAGGAGCCGCCGGATCTCGCTCTGCGCCGACACCTGCACCGCGTCCTCGATCGAGACGAGCAGCCGGCCCTCGGCGTCGTACATCAGGGTCGGCTCCGGTTCCCCGCCGCGCAGTTCCAGCGGCTCGCCCATGGCGATCATGCCGTCGGCCACGGCGTGCACGTCCGGACGGCGGCGCACCAGCGCCACCAGGTCACTGCTCATCGGGTCACCCCGGCATCGGGTGGACTGAGCGGGCCGTCGCCGTGCGCGGCGACCGGTCGCCGGCTTGTGTCAGACACGTGCCTCCCCTCTCCATCGCAACCCTATGAGACATCCGCACGCGCCGCCGCCGTCCCTGGCACGCGCCATCACGAGACATACCTACCATCCCCTGCGAAACCGCCAACGTCTGCCCGCTACTCTGGTCCGATCTCACCCGGCACCCCGCACGGATCAGCTCGGAGCGTTCCATGAACTCCCCCCAATGGCCCGGCCAGCCGCCCGGCGGGCCGGGATTCCCGCCACCACCGGCGCCGCACGGCCCCCCGCCGATGCCCGGCGGTCCCGGTTTCCCGCCACCCCGGCGCGGCGGCGGCGGACCACTCGTCCCGCTGCTGATCTTCGGGCTGGTCGGGGTCCTCGCCCTGCTGGGCCTCGGAGCGTTCGTCGTCCTGGAAAGCAACGACGACGACCCCGACGGGACGACCACGTTTCCGACCTACACCCCCGCCACCCCGTCCTACTCCCCCGAGCCCAGGCCCACGGAGTCCAGGACCAGCGAGACGCCGTCGACCCCGGCCTCGGTCCTGTCCACGACGATCCGGACCGCGAAGGGCAACACCTTCACCCGGGCGGGCACCCGCACCTCGTCGTGCACGAGCCGCGCCAACACCAAGCTCCGTGCCGCACTGCACTCACACCCGTGCGTCGGGGTGATGCACTCTGCGGTCTACGCGAACCCGACCAAGAAGATCATCACCGCGGTGTCGATCGCGAAGTTCTCCAGCCCGTCGGCGGCGAGCAGCGTCAGCCGCGTCACGTCCGACAAGGGCTGGCCGAAGCTGCTCACCCCGTCCGACGCCAGCGGCCTGCGGCAGCCCCGGCCCGACCCCGCCTACTGGACGCGGTCGTGGACGCAGGGCTCCAACGTGATCTACGCCCAGTCGTACTGGTCGACCGGTGCCGCCACCGGCGGCCGCACCAGCAGCGTCTTCGCCACCGCCGGTGAACTCGGCGTCGAAATCACCAACACCCTCGTCTGGACCGACTGACCCCGCGGCCGCCTCGCCTCGCCTCGCCGGACCGCCGGGGGCGCCGAGGTCGGCTCAGCGGACGCCGCCCGCGGCCAGCGACCGCGAGAACACCTCGTGCACGATGCGGGTGATCGCGGTCCGGGCGGCGGCGGAGACCTTGGACAGGTCCACCGAACTGCCGGTCGCCAGGTGCCGGTCGTAGGGGACGAAGATGACGGGCAGTCCCCACGCGGCCAGCATCTGGTGCGCCCGCTGCAGGTCGGCGCCCACCTGGGGGGCGTGCGACACCATCGCGATCACGGTGCGGCTCAGCGGGCCCCCCTGATCGTTGTTCGCGTACCACTCCAGCGCTCCACGCGCGCTCAGGGCACCGTCGACCGTGCCCGGGGTGACGAGCACCAGGCCGTGTGAACTCGACACGACGCCGCGGTTCACCTCGGTGAGGATCCCCGCGCCGCAGTCGACGACCGTCGCGGCGACATAGCGGCTCACCGAACTGAGCGCGGTCTGGAACATCTCCAGCGTGAACTCCCCGGCGATGCGCCCGCCGCGCGTGGACGACAGGACGTACAGGCCGTCGGGGGTCCGCGTCAGGAAGTGCTCCGCCTCCTGGAACGTGTTCGGGTTGTGCGCCGCCAGGTCGAACAGCGACAGCTGGGGGCGGACTCCGAGGCGCAGCGGCAGCGACCCCAGCTCCGCGTCCGCGTCCGCGGCCAGCACACGGTCGGGCCGGTTCCGGGCCAGCTCCGTCGCCAGCAGCGCGGCCATCGTCGTCTTGCCCGCGCCTCCGCGGACGCTCGCGACCGCGATCTGCCGGGCGCTCGGCACCGACCGCTGCATCAGGTCGGCGAACGCGGCCCGCTCCCTGGCCTCCCGAGCTCCGCCGCCCATCGCGTTGCGGACGCCGCGTCCCATGCGACGGGCGAGAGGGTCGCCGTGCTGGTTCTTGCGGACGAGGTCGTCCGCCGGGACCGGCTGCCCGGGCCCCGCCTGCTCGGGCGCGGCGGGATGGGCGGGCGCCGGCGGCACGGGCATGCCGGACGAGGCGTCCGCCGGCCCCTGCTCCGGCTGGACGGCGTCACCGGAGGGCACCGCGCCGAGCACGGGATTGACCGCCGCCGCCCAGTCGAACTCGGAATGAACGAACGGCTCGGCCTGCTGCGGCTCGGCGGGGGCGTCCGCCCCTCGCTGCGGCGCCGCCGGCTGCGGGGCGGGCTGCTGGGGGGCGGGTTGCTGCGGGGCAGGCTGCTGGGGGGCGGGCTGCTGGGGGGCGGCCTGCTGGGCCGCCGGCTGAGCGGCATCCGGCTGAACCGCCGGCGGGGGCGGCTCCGGCGACTGCGGGAGCAGCGGCTGCGGCTGCGGGGCGCCGGACGAGGACTGCGCGAACTCCGCGGGCGGAGCGAACGGGGGCGCCTCGGGGGACGCCGACGCCGCTTCCGGGGACGGCAGCTGTGCGGGGGCGGCCGGGGGCGGCGGCTCGGGCGCCGGGCGCGGCGGAGCCTCGGCACCCCACGACCCTTGCGCCACGCTGGTCGGGGCCCCGTCGAGCGACTGGAATCCACGCCCCGAGACGCCGATGTCGCGCAGGACGGCCTGCTGCCAACTCGAGTCGGTCACCTGCCTCCCCTCTCACCGGTCAGCCTACGAGAGGACCCGCCGCCCCATGTACCGGGACCGGGCGCGGACCCGCCCTCAAGGCGCAGAAACATCACCGCACAAGGATCTCACCGAACCGAAAGTCCCATAGTGGCGTCTAAACCTGAAACCGCCAGGAGCCTCCAGCTAATCTGTCCTCAGCACCGACCGCGCCCCGCCGCGAAACCTCCCCGGAGCGACCATGCCCCCCACCTCGGCCCGGCGAAGGACGCACCGTCCCCACCGGCCGGGACGCGCACCGAGCCCGGCGTCGGCCACACGGACTTCCCGCCTGCCTCGTGCTTCCCGCCTGCCTCGCGCTCGGCCGGCCCGGCGGCGGGGAGGGAACGGATCAGCCGCCCTGGCCCGGCCCGGCGTTCTGCGCGTCCTGTACGCCCTGCCGCCGGGCGATCGACGCCTCGTACGCGGCCAGCGCCCGCTCGCCGCCGGGACGCAACTCGAACCGGATGCCCCGGTCGCCCTCGAACGGGTTCCGGTGGTCGAACCCCGCACGGTAGATCTCGTTGGGCACCCGCTCCGGGAAGGCGTCGCAGTAGGGGATCCAGCGGTCGAGCGACGACTCCGCCCCCGGGTTGGACCTCTTGTGCAACCGCACGCAGGCGTCACAAATGTTCGGCTTCCTGCGCATCGTCCATCCGCCCCTTCCCGGTCTTCGGCTCGGACCGTGCGGCGCACCGCGCGGTCCTCGCAGTGTTCCACAACGTCAGCGGGATTCCCCACACGTCGCGGACACTCCGGAACAGGTTGCGGAAGAGCCGCGAAAACCTCTATAAACGGTCAATCTATGCATACCTGTGATCGTGCGCGGTCGCGGGCTCTCCAAGCTCCCGACGAACAGAGGGGTGCCTGTGCGCGCTGAATGGCGGGCGCATATCGACGAACTCCTGCAGACCTATCAGGAGAAGCGCCAGCAGATCCAGGAGATGCAGTCCAAGCTCGAGGCCATCGAGGCCGAAGGGGAGGCCGCCGACGGCATGGTGCGGGTCAAGGTCGACCGGCAGGGCCGGACGACCTCGCTGGAACTCGATCCGCGGGTCCAGCGCAGGCTCGGCATCACGGAACTCGCCGAAGCGATCATGGAGGCGACCAAGGACGCGCAGTCCCAGGTCACCGACCAGATGCGCGAGGCGATGCGGGGGCTCGCCCCCGAAGGCGCGGCGGATGAGGGCTTCGACATCGCCAAGCTGCTGCCCGAACGCCCCGACGACATCAACGCCGTGCGTGAGCGACTCGGGATCCTGCCGCCATGACCTACGAACACCTGGAAGTCGACACAGAGGAACTCAAGCGCGCCGGCCAGGGATTCCAAACGGGCGCCGTCCAGCTCAAGGGAATCCACGACCGGCTCACCGCCGCGCTCAGCAGCGAAGGCGAGTGCTGGGGTTCGGACGAGACCGGCAAGACGTTCGCCGAGGGCTACAAGGAGCCCAGCACGAGCGTCGAGGAGTCGTTCCCCAAGCTCAAGGACGGCCTGGAAGGCATCAAAAAGGGCGTGGACCAGATGGCCAAGACCTACAAGGCCGCCGAGGACGCCTCAGAGCTGAAGTGAGCTGATCCGTGGGTCTCGAAATACCTGAACCGGTCCAGTGGCTGGGCTGGATCATCGGTGCCGACTGGCCGGAGGGCGACGAGACGGCGATGCGCCGCTGCGCCGAGGCGTGGCGGACCGCCGGCACCGAGGTCACCGAGCTGATCGAGGAGCTGAACCAGACGGCGGCCGACGTGCGCGCCGCCCTCGACAGCGGCGCCGCCGAGGCGTTCAGCCTGAAATGGGAGCAGTGGGTCTCCACCGACCCCCAGATCCTGACCAAGCTCGTCGAGTCGTGCGGCCAGCTCGCCGAGACGCTCGACGGCGGCGCACTCGACATCGAGTACGCCAAGTACATGTTCATCGCCCTGCTGATCATCACGGCGATCGAGATCGCCTATCTGATCGCGGCGGCGTTCGCGACGTTCGGCGCGTCGACGGCGGCCATCCCGGCCGTGGAGGCCGCGGCACAGGTCACGGCGAGAACCATTGCCAAGGAACTGCTGGAGCGGCTGAGCCAGCGGTTCCTCGGCGCTGTGCTGAGGGGCGCCTTGGTCGGCGCCGTCGAGGGCGGCGGTCTCGACCTGCTCGTCCAGGGAATCCAGGTCGCGCAGGGCAACCGTGACGGCATCGACTGGGCGAAGACCGGCGCGGCCACCCTGGACGGCGCGATCGGCGGCGCCATCTCCGGCGGCGTCTCGCACGGCATGGGCAAGATCCCCGGCCTGGGCGACGGCGCCGACACCGCGCTCGGCAGTATGACCAAAGGCATGGTGCGGGAGGGCGCGTCCGAGGCCATCGCCGGCGTGGCCAGCACGGTCGCCACGGCCGCGGTCCATGGCGACCCGCTGACCTGGGAGGCCATCGCCAAGGGAGCCACTTCGGGCGCCTTCGGCGGTGCCGTCGGCGGCGGCAGGGACGGCCTTGAGGGCTACAACTCGTCTGTCCCCGGCGCGGACCCGCCGACCCCCAACCCGACACCGGTCGGCGACCCGAGCCCCTCGCCTTCCCCTTCGCCTTCGCCTTCGCCCTCACCCTCGCCCTCCGGTGACGGTGAAGGCGGCGGCTCCCCCTCCGGCGGCGGAGGAGGAGGCGTCGGTTCCTCCTCCGGCGGCGGGGGAGGCGGCGGAGGAGGCTCGTACTCCGGCGGCGATGGCGGCGGTGGCTCATCGTCCGGCGGCGGCGGCTCATCCGGCGGCGGCGGTGGCGGCGGCGGCTCGTACTCCGGCGGCGATGGCGGCGGTGGCGGCAACCGCATCTCCACACTTCTGGGCGACACCGGCGGCGGTGGCGGCGGATCCTCTCTGGCCGGCTCGGGTTCCGCCGGCGGGTCCGCTTCCGGCGGAAGCCTCGGCGGCAACCCGTCCGGGTTCGGCGGCGGAGGCTCGCCCGCCGGCCCGTCCGGGGCCGGTTCTTTCGGCGGCCCCACCCCGTCAGGCGGCGGTGCCGCCCCCGCGGGCGGCGGCGTCGTCGGCGGCGGAGGAGGCGTCGTCGGCGGCGGAGGCGTCGGCGGCGGAGGCGCGGCTCCAGTGGCCGGTGGCGGCGCCCCGGCCGCGGGCGGAGGCTCCCCGTCTTCGTCTTCCGGCGGTAGCTCCCCCTCGTCGTCGTCCTCGTCTTCTTCCTCCTCATCTTCTTCAGCTTCTTCCTCGGCGGGTACCGGATCCGGCACCCGAGGCGGCTCCCCGAGCGGCAGCTCGTCCTCCGGCGGCTCCTCCACTCCCGGCACGCACACTCCCAGTGGCGGAACCCACTCGCCGGGCGGCGAGGCGCCACCCCCCGGCGGCGCCACACCTGGCTCCGGTACCCCGTCCCCCGACGCCGCCTCCCCCACTCCGGGGTCCACGGACAGCGGCACGCCGCCGGGCACCACCCAGACTCCCGGCGCCACCCAGACCCCCGGCGCCACCCAGACTCCCGGCGCCACCCAGGCTCCCGGTGACGGAAGCACGTCCCCGGGCGGCGGCAGCTCTCCACAACCCGCTGGCGCCTCTCCCACACCCGGAACCGGCACCGGTTCACCCACGCCCGGGAGCGGGAGCAGCGGGGGCTCGCCGACACGCGACAGCAGCCCGTCCTCCGGCAGCGGCACGCCCTCCCCCGGTGGCGGCACGCCCTCCTCCGGCAGCGGCACGGACGGCGCCACGCCCGGCGGTGACGCGCCCGCCCCGAGGACCGACCCCTCCTCCGGTTCCACACCCGCCGACGGGACCAGCGAGACCGCCGGCGACCCGAATCAGCGCAGTTCGGACGGAGCCTCCGAGGCTCAGGACGCCATGCAGCGGCCCGAGGGCGCCGGCTCCAGCGGCCCGTCGGGCTTCGTCGCGCCCCTGCCGATGGGGATGATGGGCGGCTCGGCAGGTACGGCGTCCCCGAGCCGCACACCTTCATCCTTCGGCAGCGGATCTCCGCCGCCCTCACCCACGCCCACGGGAGGTTCGCCCTCCCCCTCGCCCTCCCCTTCCGCCACGGGCGGCCCCAGATCGACGACGCCGCCCAGGCCCGAGTCCCGGCCCTCGGCCGGCGACGATCCCGGCGGACGCCCGAAGCCGCCCCCGATCGAGAACGTCGACGACGGCGGTGTCGTCCGCGGTGAGCCGGTGCCACGGCAGGACGACGCCTCGCAGCAGGACCAGCCCTCGCAGCAGAGTGAGGGCGCGCCGCACAACAAGGAATCCGACGGCGGCGACTCAGGCGACACGTCCACCGGCAACGACCAGACCGACAGGTCGCAGGAGCTCGCGGACGCCGAGCAGCAGGCGCGGGACGCCCTCACCCAATTCGGCAACGATGCACCGACCATCGACTTCTCGTCGAGCCCGCTCGACCCGGCCGCGGCGCGGGAGATCAACAACGCCATCCAGCAACTCGCCGCGGACTATCCCGAGACGATGCGGGGCCTGTCCCACATCGGCTCCGGGGACTTCAGCCAGTCCCTCGGCCCCGGCAACGACGACGTCCTCGCCTACGCCACGCCCGGTGCCACCAATCCGGGCATCTACATCAACCACGACGCGTTCTCCGACAACGCTCAGCGTGCGCAGGACGGCGCGAGCGAGGAGCAGACCGGGTTCACGGTGCCCGGCGGCGGCTCCACGGAAGGCGTCTTCACGCACGAGTTCGGGCACCACCTCGGCGAGCAGCTCCTGAACAACCCGCAGATGCTGGCCGACCTGAACCAGGCCGTGTCCAACGCCCTGGGCATCCCGTACGACGCCACGCAGCCGCACGACCCCGCCACGCAACAGAGGATCGCGGACGCGCTGTCGGAGTACGGGTCCGGCGACTCGCACGAGATGATGGCGGAGGCGTTCACCGAGTACCGCCTTTCCGACAGCCCGCGTGACCTGGCCAACGCCATCGGCCAAGTCATGGACCGCCACCTCGGCGGCCAGAACACCGGCACCCAGAACACCGGCACCCAGAACACCGGGGGCAGCACTCCGGCGCCCGGCAACCCGGCGAACCCCAACGGGAACACGACGCCGCCCCGGTCAGGTGAAACACAGCCGCCCTCAACCGACCCGCAATCGCGGTCGGACGGCACGCCACCGCGCACCGACGACGGCCAACCGCGCTCGGACAGCACCCAGCAGCCCGACGGCACACAACAGCGCGGCGACGACGGGCCCCGGCCGGGTGAGGGCGAACCTCGCTTCCGGCGGGGAGACACCGACGACTCGAACACCTCCCCCGGGGACCAGGAGCCGCCGGCCCGGACCGACCCTCCTGCCGGACGTGGGCTGCCTCACCAGCAGGCCGACTGGGCACCGCCGTCGTACACCCGCGAAGACAACATCACTCTCAGGCCCAACGAGCGGCTGGTCCAACAGGGGACGCTGGAGCCGAGGACCAAGTACACCGTCTACGAGACCGACGCCTCGGGGAACAGGGTCCCTCGAAGCGAGGCCTACACGGACGGCGACGGCAACGTCACCCACATCACCAACGTCACGCCGGATCCCGGTACCCGGGTCGTCGACCCCAACGAGAACATCGACCTGACCCGGCCCGAGCCGGGGGTCACCCACAAGGTCGAACTCGGGTTCGACAACCCGCACATCTTCACCGGCGAACCCCACACCGGCGGCCGAGAGGGCATGGCGCCATCCGCCGCCAGGTTCGACCCCCCGGCGGACGCCACGCCGGTGCGGTGGCAGGGCACATACGACGTAGGGACGCAGGGCCCGTTCTCGGCCCGGCAGGACCTGCCGCCCAACTCGCGGATCGAGGTGCGCGGCCCGGGCGACAGGCTCCACGGCGTCTTCTGGACGGACGCGAACAGGCAGGTCACGCACGCCCGCACGTGGTACGGCGACCGGCAGCACGGGTTCAACCCCGAACTGGGCGACAGCAACGCCACCGTCAAGAAGTACGGGGTCCCCCGCCCGAACACGCACTACCTCGCCGAGCCCCACGACCGTTTCCAGACCAGCGACCCCGACGCGCCGCTCGACCCGCCGGACGCCACCCGCAGCGGTGATTTCGGCGACGGCAGCGTCGAGCCGGGCACCTTCCTCTTCCACACCGACCACCGCGGGCAGACGGACGCCGCCGCCGGACGTCCCGAGTACGACACGCCCCACGCGGACGAGGAGCAGCGGAACACTTCTGTCCAGAAGAAGGCCGGCCACATCGGCAAGGCGACCGGTGAGTACCCGGGCGGCCGTTTCGACGGCGGCCACATCTTCCCGCACGAGGCGCGGGGGCCGGGAGAGCGGATCAACTACTTCCCGCAGTGGAGCCCCACGAACCGCGGGAACTCCGGCACGGGCCTCACTCCCGGCGATACCTGGCGGCAGTCGTTCGAGAGCCTTCTCGAACAACGGCACAGCGGAAATCCGGATGTCACGATCGAGCGGATCGACTTCTTCCCGGAGCCGAACGATCCGAAGATCACGCCAGAGGTCGTACACACCCGCTGGACGGAGACCGACAACTCCCAGACCCCGCCGGTGACCACGACGCACTACCGGAGCTACCACAACCTGGACCCGAGCCAGCGAGCCGCAGGAGGCACGCCGTCCGGCGGCGCGCCGTCCGGCGGCCCGGCGGCGTCCCAGCCGCCGAGCAACACACCACCCGGCAACACACCGCCCGGCAACACCGCTCCTACCCAGCCATCGGGGAACGGTCAGCCCACCCAGCCGGCCACTCCGAACCAGACGGCCACTCCCAACCAGGCGGGCGCGGACAACGGATCGCAGTCATCCCCGGCCGGCGGGAACACCACGCCCGAGTCGAACGGCGGAGACCAGCCGCGATTCCGCCGGAGCAACCCGGCACCCGAGCCGGACGGGGGACAGGCCCCGCGCTCGGACGCCCAGCAGGCGCCGCCACGCACACCCTCCGAAGAGACGCGGACATCCGGTGACGGCACCGACCGGCAGAGCACGTCACGACCGGACGCCCGGACCCATTACGGCTGGTACGAGGACGGCGGGCCACGCAGCACGCCCAGCACGTCGACAACGGAATCACCCACACCCGGCACACCCACGCCGGGAACACCGGCTGCGGGCACGGCCACGCCCGGCGCGGAGACGGCCGCGCCGCGGTCCGGTGATGCGTCCGCTTCACGGCCGGATGGCCGGACCGACACCGGTACCCGGTTGCAGGACGCGTCCGCCCCGCCGGCGGGTCACGCCGTTCCGAGGTCGGCGGAGAGTGAGGGCTCGCCGCCCCGGACCGCCGAGCCCGAGCTCATGCGCCGGATCCAGGAGAACCAGCAGGTCCGGCAGATGGTCGACGAGGCCCGCGGGACGGTCGTCGACGACCGGGGGAACCGGCTCGGCGATCTGCTGGCCGACGACCTGCGCAACCGGCTGCCGAACCATCCCCACCTCGCCCGGATCATCGAGGGCGGCGGCCCACCGCCGCTGACACCTGCCGAGGAGTCGGTCCGGCAGTCGCTGCTGGCGCGGCCGCGGACGCTGCACAGCCTGCTGACGCACTCGGACGCCGTGCACATCCTGGAGGACTCGATCCGGGAGGTGAACGAGCGGGGCGCCGACGCGGTGCTGCGCGAGGGGCAGGTGGAGCCCACACCGACTCCGCTTGAGGACTGGCAGGTCGAGATCAGCGACCGGGCCATCGACGAGATCGGCCCCGGCAAGTCCCCGAAGCAGCCCGGGTTCGACGAAGAGGCGCTCGCCGCCGAGCAGGAACGCGCGGGCGGGCAGCCGCTCTCGAAGGACAACGAGCTCGTCAACCGGTACCTGGACGAGCTGTACCAGAAGGCCGCGGAAGGCACCGGCACCCTCCGCAACGTCCTGAACGACCTGGCCGGCGATCCGGACGACGCCAAGATGCGTCCGGGGCCGAAGGACCGGGTCCGGGCTCTCGACAAGATCATCAATGAGAGCGACGGGGACGCCTCCGCGCTCAACGACCTGCTCGGCGGCAAGGTCCAGTTCGACAGCGTCTCGGATCTGTACCGGGCGCTGGACCGGGTCCGGGAGGTCGCGCAGCGGCACGGCGTCGAGGTCGTGTCGATCAAGGACCGGCTGCGCACACCGCAGCCGAGCGGCTACCGCGACATCCGGATGACGGTCCGGATGCCGAACGGCCACATCGGAGAGCTCCGCCTCCACCTGCGGCCGTTCGACAACGTCGCCAGCTACGAGCACTCGCTGTACGAGGTCTCGCGCGACCTGCCCAACGTCGCCGAGGAACGGGCGGCGCGCGGCGAACGCGACGCTCCGCTGACACCGGAGGAACGGGCCGTCCGCGAAGTGATCAACCGTCGCCTCAACGAGCGGTTCGACGCGGCGCTGAACGAGTCGCTGCCGCCGCACCTGCGCACCACGCGCGAGGACGGCGACACCACCCACGGCGACTCCACCCACGGCGACTCCACCACCGGCGACGCTTCGCACGGCGATGGGCAGCCACCCGTCCGGCGGGAGGACGCCGAGTCCCCGGAGAGGGCCCCGGAGACCATCCCGGACGGTCTGCCGCCGCACCTGCACGACACCTTCCGGGACAGCGACGCCACGCCGGCCGGACGGTCGTTCCACGACCCGGCCGACCCCGCCATGCGGGACCTCGCGCGGCGTGTCCCCGCGGACCCGCAGCGGTTCACGGTCGACGGGCACGGCGACGCGGACGGGCTGCGGCTCGGCGGCGGACGCCGGCTCAACGCCGACGACCTGGCGCATCTGATCCGCAACGACCCGAACTGGAACGGCCGCGAGATCCTGCTGCTGTCGTGCCGGACCGGCGACGGCGACTTCGCCGCGCAGCTCGCCCAGCGGCTCGGCGTGCCCGTCACCGCCCCGAACGGGCTGGCGTGGTCGGACGGCGACGGCAACGTGTACGCCTCGTCCGGCCAGACCGGCCCGGACGGGCGGACCCGCCCCGGCTGGCCCCCGAACGGCACGTGGCAGACCTTCAACCCGGACGGCACGACCTCGACCGCCGGACGCGACGGCCGTCCCCCTGGCCGGGAGGACCACCGAGGCCCGGACCCGGCGAGGCCCGCGGACGACGCGGAGGCGCGGGGGCTGCGCGACTGGTTCCGCCGTGAGGGCCACGTCGACCGGGACGGGTACCGCCGTTTCGACACCGACGAGCAGGGCGAGCGGTACGGCGAGAACCGGCTGTCGGACGTCTACCGCAACCTGCCGCACCAGTTGCAGCAGGCCCTGCACTGGTACACGGTGCAGTCGATGCCGAATCCGCAGCTGCGGCCCGGCGCGGACGTGGGCCGATACCTGACCCATCTGTTCACGGAGCAGAACTACGTCCAGCACCTCGCCTACCTGAACGGCGGGGGCATGCCGGTCCACCGGAACCAGCTGATGCAGATGTGGAACCGGCCGGACCTCACCGACTACCAGCGGCAGCTGATCCAGCACGTCCTCACGCAGACGGACCCGGAGGCCCGTCTCCAGGAGATGTGGCAGAACCACGAGCAGCGCGAGTTCCTGCGGCGCTACCTCGGCGGTGAGCCCACACCGGACGCCTTCTGGCGGCGGATCAATGAGCTCGACCACGCCCTGAGCCAGCCGCTGCCGGAGCCCGTCCAGGCGGTGCGCGGCCTGCACGACGTGGACTTCATGCTCGCCTCGGACGGCAGGCCGCTGGCCGGACGGCATCCGATGCTCCTCATCGGGGCCGTGCAGAACGAGCCGGGATACATGTCGACCTCACTGGGATCGGGGACGACGGAGGTCGACGGACAGGGCTTCACCTACCAGTTGCACCTCAACCTTCCCGAGGGTGCGCACGGGGTGTGGATGGGCACCAGCAGCGCATATCCTGACCAGCGCGAACTCGTCCTCCCCCGGGGCACCAGGTACTACGTCAGAAACGTCGTGCAGACCGGGTGGAACGGCACCCAGCCGGTCTTCTCCATCGAGGCGGACGTCATCCCGCCCGGGGCGGCGCCGTGAGTGCGACATCGCCCAGGGAGAAACGGCCACCGGGGAGACGGCGACGGAGAAATGACGACGGAGAGGCGCGCGTGTCATGAGTGACGGGTTTCCGGACCTTCCGCAGGCACCGCCCATCGACGGCGGGCTCCGGCCGCCGAAGCAGACCTACGAGCGGTTCACGCGGCAGGCGGTGTTCTACCTGCCCGTCGTCCGCCGCGGCGAGCTGCTCGGGCATCTGTGGGCCGCGGAGTCCAACGCGAAGGCCGCCGGTTTCATCCGGCGCGTCGCGGCCCAGGCGGCGGGCGCGGAGGCCACCGATGTCTGGGGACGACGCCTGGACGACGCCCACGACCGCGGCGTCCCCGCGCTGGAGGCGATCCGCCTCTGGGTCGGCGCGGCGGAGGACCCGGTCGGCGGCGCGATCCCGGCGGACGCGCGCGAGTACCGCGTCGCGAACCTCGACGCCCTGCGTGAGCTGACCAACCCCGGCGCACCGGCGACACCCGGCCCCCTCATCCAGGACGGCCTGTACCCGGACGGAACGCCGGCCGACCGCTCGCAGGGCTGGGGCCCGCTGGTGAGCGTCCGGCCGCCGTCGTACGCGCCGCGGACCGCGGCGCCCGTGCTGTTCTACCCGGTGACGCGCGGCGGGGCGGTTCTCGGCTACGTGTGGGCGTCGTTGTCGGAGGAGGCGGCGTCCTACCTGCGGCGGGCGGCGGCGGGCCGGGACGGGGAGATCGCGGCGGGGCTGTGGGAGGCCCGGCTGGCGCACGCCTTCGGTGCGGGCGTGCCCGCCGCCGAGGCGGTACGGCGCCTGCGCGGAACGCCTGAGGACCCGCTCGCCGGCGGTGTCGCCGCCGACGCGCAGGAGGGCCGGGCGGCCGGGCTGGACGAATTGGACCGCCTGGCGCGGGGATAGCGCCGGGTACGGTCGTCGGCATCACGAATCATCACGGGAGTCGTCGTTGTGAAGCTGGTGAGGAAGACCTATCCGCGGTACTTCGTGTACAACGAACGGCCGGTGGTCCTCCTGGAGACGCCGGGCGGCGGACTGGACTGCCTGGCCGCAGACCCGCGGGGCGGGGCGTTCGTGCGCGCCATGCGGTACATCGGCGAGCTGGACTTCAACCGTGACGCCGACATCGACGAGCTGCCGTACGAGGAGTTCGTCACCGCCGTGGAGATGTACCGGGCCCGCAAGGGACTGGGCGAGGGCACGGTCAAGGCCCTCTACGAGACGATGCGCGGGCTTGAGGAGACCGCCCTGGAGGGCGGCCGGCGGTTGACCCTGGAGGAACAGGCGCTGATCCGTTCCCTGAGCAAGCGGACGAATCCGCTGTTCGACGAGTCCCTGCGTGAGCGGGGACTGACGGGCACCCCCCAGCCGTCGCCCGCGGGGATGCGGATCGCCCGCGTCTTCGGCCCCGCCGGCCCGTCCGGGGCGCCCGTCGCCGATCACCCGCCCGTCCCCGAAGAGGACCGGGAGGGGCTGCTGCGCTACCTGGAAGGCGCCCCGATCGTCCTGGCTGCCCGCGGCTACGACACCGATGTCCTCGACCCGGGCCGCCGCGCCGAGGTCCCGATGACCTACCACACCGACGGCACGTGGATCTGGCCCGGTGCGGTCGCCTACTACCTGCGGGTCCACGGCGTCCCGCCCGAGCCCGACCTGGTCGGCTTCGCCCGCGGGAACGGGTTCGCGGTGCCCGAGGTGGACGAGGACGTCCGCCGCGAAGCCGTCGCGACCATCAACCGGCCGGCGGAAACATCCTGAGATGCCTTCCCCCGAGGAGACGCCCTCTCCGCAGGACGAGCGCGAGCTGGTCGCCCGGCTCGCGCCCGAGAGCCCCATCATGTTCGCGCGAGCCCGTCGGCTTCTGCGTGACATGACGCGGGACGGCGCCGCCCGTTTCCGGGTCGGCGTCGCGGAGCACGGATGCCGGTCGGTCCTGCACGGCGAGAACGGCTGGCAGGCCGTGCACCGCCCGGACGGTTCCGCCGACGCGGCATCGGACCACGCCACGGCGAGGGCGGCCACCGCTCACGCGGTCGGCGGCATCCTCTCCGAGGACGGCGTGAGCCTGAACAGCACGATCCTGGAGATCGCCGACCTGATCCGGCGCGAATCCCACGAATACACCTGGACGTGGGCGCTGACCGAGACGGCGCAGCGGATCTCAGCCGAGTCCCGGAACGCGACACGGCCGTCCGGCACGCCCTGCATCGCTCTGGAGGGCCTGGTCGGACGCGCCGGATACATCGTCCTGCGGCCCGCCCCCACGCCTTCCGAAGGCCCGTTCGTGGACGTTCACACGGTCTGGTCCATGATGGCCTTCAACCTGCTCCCCGACACCCCGGGAGAACCCGCCGAGATCCTGTCCGAGGGCACGATCCTCGACGGTTACGGCGACACCGACGACGTGTTCCTCTACGAGCCCGGAACGCCGTTCACCCGTCGCGGACTGTGGGACGAGCCCGCCCGGCACACGCACCGCTCCTACCGGGTCCGCAGGCCGCTGCACGTCTATCCGTCCTTCCCGACCGACAAAGCGACGATCTCCGTCGCGGACACCACCGGGCAGGGCCGCGGCTACTACCTGGTCGACACGATCGCCGCTCTGCTCGCGACCGGAACGCTGCGCGAGACCACCGAGGGCCCATGACGAACGACCCGGAAACAACGCTGCTCCAGCAGCTGATCGACGAAGTCACCGGCCTGCTTCCCGACACGTGGACAAGGGCCGAGCTGACCTACCGTGCGATAGGCGACCATGAGGTCATCTACCTGACCGGCAACGAAACCGGCCGCAGCTACCCCAGCGGCATCCGCGCCGCCGGGCGGCGCATCCCCAGAACCGGCATCCCGGGCCTGCTGCGCCGGCACCGGGAGATCACCTACCACCCCGACCAGGGGACCTGGCCGTCATTCAGCTACAAGCTGCGGAACAAGAACGGGGTCGCCGACTGGGGGGTGTCCGCCCGGCCCCCCGCCGAGTTCGCCTGGACGGACGAGATCACCCCCGCCGACTGCGCCGCGGAACTCCAGCGGTTCCCCCGCCCGGACGGCGCGGTCCCCGAGTGGATGCGCTCGCTCCTGGACCTGCACCACGCGGCGCGGACCTACAGCCCCGTCCCGCAGCGGGAAAGCGACCTGGTCGCGCTGCTGCCGCCGGGCATGGAGCAACTGTTCATGCGGGCACGCGTCAAGCTCGCCGACTTCGTTCCGGGCGCGGGAACGCTTCGTATCGGGGCTCCGGGCGAGGGTCACTGGACGGTCGCCCACACCGGCGACGCCTGGCTGGCCGTGGCGCCCGGCGGTGACGCCGCCCCCTACGCCGAACCGCACCGCGCGGTCGCGCACGCGATGGCCGGGGTGATGACCGACGCCGGGATGGAGATCAACAGCGCGGTCCTGAGCGTGGTGCAGATCATCACCGGGGAACGCATACCGAGAGACGACCAGCAGGCATGGACCTTCGGCGACGTGGGCCGAGAGCTGAGCGTACGCAGGTCCAACTCACCCCGGCCCGACGGAACCGGCCCCTACATCCACCTCGACCCGCTCCACAACCGCCCTGAAGATCACTTCGTGTGCTTCCCCGGCGCCGCCCCTGAAGAAGGCGCGTACGTCTCCGTCCACGAGGTGCTCATGATGCTCGCGGAGAGCGGGCTCCCCGCACCGGCGCCGGAACCCGAAGCCGCACCCGAACCTCCCAGCGAAGTGCTGGAAACCGGTAGGGAAGTCGATGCGTACGGCGACCCCGCGAACTGTTTCGTCTACACGATCGGAACTCCGTTCCTGCGTCGCGGCCTGTGGGGTGCGCCGAGCGACTACGCCTACCACGTCTACCGCGTGGAGAAGCCGATCCGCGCTCACACCGGCCTCTTCGCCCCCGGCCCACTCGGAAGCGACCCTTCCCCGCCCGACACCGGGATGGGCTTCTATCTCGCCGACTCGATCGCCGACCTCGTCGCGTCCGGCCACCTGGTGGAGATCACCGGTGACCGGGCAGGACACTAAACTCGCGGAACAGGAGGGACAGCCATGACCGACGCTCCAGGCCGCGGGCCGATGCCCTACGACCCGCAGCGCTACGACGTGCTCACCAAGGGAGTCGCGACGCTGCTCGCCCAGGCGGCACCGGCCGGCTGGAAGCGCATCGACATGAAGGCCCTCATGACCGTCGCGGTGTCCGACATCGCGCTCACGGTCGTCCTGCAGGACGGTTCGTCACCACCGGCCGAGATGCCGCGCGACGTGATCGGCATGCTCGGGGAACTGCGCTCGATGATGTACCGGCCCGGTACCGGCACCTGGCTGAGCATGCGCCTGATGATGGACCCGCCCGGCGCGTACCACACCAGCTTCAACTACGACCACGACCCGCTCTGGCAGCCGGGCATCACCGCCGCCGAGTGGGCAGAAGACCTGGCCGCGTTCCCGCGCGACGACGAGCACATCCCCGGCTGGTTGCGCGCCAGGCTGCAGGAGGCACAGTGAGCGAGCAGCTGAACCCTGCCGAACAGAACCGGCTCCTCGAAGAGATGACGCTGTTGCTGGTCCACACCCTCCCGGCCGCCTGGCAGGAGTGCGTCGTCGTCCACCGGTCGGTCGGCTCCCACAGTGAGACCCTGGGGCAGGTCCGCAAAGTCTCCGGTCCGGGCTTTCCCAGCCTGTGGACGCCCCCGCCCGCTCTCGGCGACCTGTTCGCCCGCCTCCGCTCCGGCATGTACGCCGACGGGCTCGGCACCTGGTTCTCCGCCAAGTTCCGGCTGACGTACCCGTTCTCCTACGAGATCGAGTACGACCGGGAGAACGACCCCAAGTGGGCCACCTCGCCGCCGGCGAAGGCCTATGCGGAAGAGCTGGAGCTCTACCCCCGCACACCCGAGAACATCCCGGCCTGGCTGCAGGATAAGCAGCCGGCCGGCGGCTGATAGGCAGCGGGGCCTGCAGGGTGTCCGATGGGTCGCGTCCGGAGTTCGAACCCCCGGACCAACTGCTGGACGGGGCTGACCGCACGGCCGCCGAACCGCCCGAGCCCGCCGAACCGCCCGAGCCCGTCGCGGAACCGCCCGAGCCCGTCGCGGAGACCGCGGCGTTCCGGTGGTCGCGGATGGCGAGCAAGCCATGGCTCATGGGTTCCGGCGTGCTCGCGGTCGCCGCGGTGTGCGCCGCCGCCTGGGCTTTGAGCAGCGCCGGGGACGAGCCCGAGCCGGCCCGGTTCACCTCGATGCCGGAGCCGTGCTCCCTCGTGCCGGGCTTGACCCTCGAACAGCACGTGCCGAACTCCGCCTTGCCCGTCCCCAGCAAGGCCGGCACCTCGGCGGCCGAACGGTACGCGGCATGCGAGTGGGCGGAGCCCCTGATCGGGGCGCCGGGCGACGAGACGGCCACCGCGCGTCGGCTCGACATCGCGGTGCGGCTGCACCTGGACGGGGTGACGCCGGCGAAGTCCGACTACGACGGGGCGTGGAAGGGCGCCCGGCACATGGCGGGCACCTCGCGCGGCGCGGAAGGTGCACTGCACGCCGAGGCTCCCAGCGTCATCGGACTCGGAGACCAGGCGTTCACCCGTTATTCGACGCTCAAGGGGCCGCTGGGGCAGTCCGGTACCGTGGCCGCGACCGTCCGCCTGCGCAACGCCGTCATCACGGTGCGGTACCGGGGAACGACATCGCCGCTCGACAAGGACGGCTTCCCCAGAGCCGGCGCGTCGAAGGCACTGGACGAAGGAGCCGTGCGCGGAGGCGCCGAAGCGGTCGCGAAAAGCATCACCGACACCCTCGCGAACTGCGGCGAATGCCTGAGCCGGCGACCCGGCGGTTAGCCCGGTCGGCGTGGCCCGGTCGACGGTGAAGGGCCGGCCCGAAGACCGGCCCTGCCGTCAGCGGCCGGGCGGCGGATTCTGCGGACCCCCGTGCGGACCTGGTTGCTGCGGAGCCGGTTGCTGCGGAGCCGGCGCCTGCGGGCCGGACTGGTAGGGCGACTGCTGCGGCCCCGGCTGCGGCGGCCCGAACTGCTGTGGTGGCCCGAACTGCTGCGGCGGCGACGACATGGGGCCCGCGGGCCCCGACGGTGCCCCCGATGGCCGGCGACGACGAACGAGCAGGAAGGCTCCGGCGCCCAGAACGAGGAGAACGACCACGACTCCGCCCGCGATCAGCACCGGGAAGCCGCCGGAGTCCTTCTCCTCCGCAGCAGCGGGCTTCTTCGTGGCACCGGCCCCGCCCTCGCCGCCGGCGACCTTGTCGAGCCGCGCGTACACCGGGTTGGGCGCGGTCTCGGGGACGTCCTGCTTGAGGGCGCGCGGGATGCTGATGACGCCGTATCCCAGCAGGTTGTCCTTGCCGCGCGGGCCGAAGTCCTTCGCGGTGGCGATGAGGCGCTGCACGATCTGGCGGGCCGGCATCTGCGGGTAGCGGCTGCGCAGCAGGGCGACGGCGCCTGCGGTCAGCGCGGACGCCTGGCTCGTCCCCTGACCGGCGGTGAAGACGTGGCCGGTCTTACCGATGTAGCCGACGTCCTGGCCCGGCGCACCCACCGCGACGTAGCTCTGCTGCTGCGTCGACTCCCACGGCTTTCCGTTGTGGGCCAGCGCTCCGACGGCGACGACCCCCGGGCACGAGGCCGGATAGGCGGGCTTGTTGTTGAAGTTGCCGGAGTTGCCCGCACCGGCGACGATCACGACGTCCTTGCCCGCCGCGTACTTGATCGCTTCGAGCAGTTCTGGCGGGCACTGGTTGGGATAGAGGTTCGCGGACGGGCTGGCCTGGGAGATGTTGATCACCTTGGCGCCGTGATCGACCGCGAAGCGAACCGCCTTGCTCGTTATCGGCCCGCTCAGGGAGGGAGCGGCGATCGGAAGGATCTTGGCCTCCGGGGCGACCCCGACGAACCCCGTCTTGGTGCCCTGCGAGGCGATCAGGCTCGCCATGCCGGTGCCGTGGCCCTCATTGCTGGTGTCGTAGTCCCGCCGGCCGTCGCCGCCCTTGCCCGTCATGTCGCTGCCGGGCAGCACGGCGGGCTTCAAATCGGGCAGCTGGGCATTGACCCCGGTGTCGATGACGGCGACCGTCACACCCTTGCCCTTGGTGACGGGCCAGACCTCCTTCTGGATGTTCCAGGAGTCGAACCACCACTGCTGGGGCGAAGGGGCCGGCGCGGCGTGTGCGGGGACGACCGGGGCCACCGCCAAGCCGATCGCCACCGTCGACGCCGCCGTCCGAAGCAGCCATCGCATCTGTCGCACACTCCCTAGTCCGTCGCGCAGGCGCGGGCGGCCGGCGACCGAAGCCGCCGACCGCCCGTGAGCCGCGCGTTCACCGTGGGTTCAGCCGATCACCGGGGGCGCGGTGTCGTCGTCGCCGCCCCAGACGTCCTCGTCCTCGGACAGCCAGGTCTCGCGCTCGCGCTCCTCGCCCTTGCCGCCTTGGCCGCCGCCCCCGCCCATCGGCATGCCGCCCATGGGCATGCCACCGCGCATGGCGCCGGCGCCGCGTCCCGCGGCGCCCATCCCGCCTGGACCGACGCCCGAGCCGGCGCCGCCACCGGAGCCCGCGCCGCCGAAGCCGCCCGGGTCGGCGCCGAAGCCGCCGCCGGCACCGCCGCCGCCACTGGGCATGCCGCCGCCTCCGCCGCCTCCGGGGAAGCTCGACAGGTCGGAACCGGGAGCCCCGCTGAGCGACCCGCCGCTTCCACCGGGCACACCGCCGCCGGAAAGGTGCGGTCCGCCGCTGCCCGGATCAAAGGGGCCGCCGCCCCCGGCCCATGGGCCCGCGCCGCTGCCCGAACCACCGGTGAACGGAGAAGCACCGTCGGCACCCAGGGAACCGGCACCGCCAGCGAACGGCCCGCCGTCGGCGCCGAACGGGCTGGAGCCGCCTCCACCGCCGCCGCCTCCGAACGGGCCGGGGCCGCCGGGCGGGGTGTAGGGCGGCGGGTCCTCGCCCGTGGTACCGACCTCGGACGGAAGATCTTTTTGGATCTTGAGCGGGTGGCCGTTGAACGCCTCTCTCATCCGGCCGATGAACCTGTTCATCAATTCGCGGGCGTTGTCGTCGTCCCCGCCGGTGTGAACATAACCGTCGGTCATGGTCTCGCCCTGGGTCTTGTACCAGTCGAGAATGTCGTGCTTGTACCAGGCGTAGAGGGTCGCGTTCTGGTGGCTGTCGTCGGACAGCTTCACGGAGGTGTTGTACACCTGCCCTAGCTGGTCGAGAGCCTTCTGCGCGGCGTCACCCTGCCAGTGCTGAATGATCTTCTTGGCGAAGTTGTTGGTGAGCTCGTCGCTCATCTCGGCGAGGGCGTCCGCCGCGTCCTTGTAGGCGGTGGAGGCGTCACCGACCTTTTCCGGCTTCAGGCTCTTCAGCTTGTTCTTGACGTCCTCATGGCTCATGCCGCCGGCGTCGTGGCTGCCGAACTGCAACCCGTCCTTGATCGGGTAGTACGTGGTGTTGTCACCCATCGGGCCTCCTTTCAGGGGTGCTGATCAGCCGAGATCCGGGTTGACGCCGTCAACCGTCGTCTTGGTGTTGCCGTGGGCGTTCTCGTACTGGTCCGCCGTCGCGTTGAGCCTGCTGATCACACCCAGGTAGGCGCCTTCGATGGCACCGATGTACTCCGAGAAACCGGACTTGCTCGCGTTCACGACCCCCACGAACTCCTCGGAGCCCTGGATGTTGCCGAGGTCGCCCTGAGTTATCGAGGTGGTGGCGACCTTGTCGAGCTTGCGCTTCCAGATGTCGAGCTTGTACTGCATGTCCCTGGCGAGCTGCCTGAGCTCCGCCGGATCCACGTCGTAGCCCTTTTCGGCCGTCGCGTTCCACTCGCCGCGCTGCGGCTCGGTGCCACGCGGAAGGGTATTGCTCGCATCATTCCACTTGCCGGCGTCGGCCCCCGCGCTGTACTTGAAGTACAGTTCGCGCTGCTCGGACTCCGAAAGGTCGTTCCACTCATCACGGGTCGGGCTCTGCACGTGCTCTGCAGGCGTTGAGTAATTGCCATGCATCTGGCCCGGGAAGGTGTGGTCGATCCTCGCAAGTTCCTCGTCGGTCAGATAATAGTCGCTCATCGCTCGCCCTCCCGGCGAATCACGTTTCTTCCCCCTGCACGCCTACGTCGTGCGGGTCCAGCGGACCTGCACGACGTAGGCGGACCTCGCGGACCGGTGTGTCAGCCCGACCAGATGTTGAGGTTCGCGCGCTCCGCGCCGCTGTAGTTGCTGTGGGCCTCGCCGATGGTGACACCGAGCTGGTTGAGGATCTGGCCGATGTGGGCCGCGGCGGTGTCCCACTGGCGCTTGGCCTCCCAGTAGGCGGTCTGCGCGCCGCCCTCCCATTGGCTGAGGTGGTTCTCGAGGTTCTTCTCAAGGTCGTCGAGTTCGTCGACGAGGGCGCGGTAGGCCAGCGTGAAGTCCGCCTGGGCCTGCTGCATCTGGCCGAAATTCGCTCTGGTGTAGCTGTCGCTCACGATGGAAGTCCTTCGGTCGGAGGGAAGTCGGGTGAACGGGACGGATCAGGTGCTGCCGTTGAGCAGCTGGTTGATCTTGTTGACCGCGTCCTGCTGCTCCTGTTCCTTGCTCTCGTAGACGATCTTGGTCTGCACCAGCTTCTGGTGCATCCCTTCGAGAGCGGTCCGGACCTTGGTCATCTCGGTCTGGAACTCGTTGAAGACCCGGTCGAACGACACCGCGGCGTTACCGGCCCACCCGGACATCAGCTGGCCCTTGTGCCCGTCGAGCTTGGTCTGCAGGCCCTTGACGATGCCCGCGGAGTCCTCGATCCGCGTGGCGGCCTGCTGCATAGCTGCTCTGTCGACTGCGGACTGGTCACCCACAGTGTCACCTCCGTTGCGATTCTTGATTTCGCGTACCAGAGAGAGGGGAGTCGATCAGCCGGATGCCAGTCGGCCTGGGAGCCCCACCGTCGGCACAAGATGGCAGAAATCATAGGTGTTTGCCGCCATCTAAGTCGACGCAGTAGATGATCCGACGGTTCGTGTGACGTACATCACGTTTACTATCCTCGCGCCGTTGAGATCGGCTTTCTCGCGAGCGCCGGGTCGAGTGCCGGCCCCTGCGGAATCAGGTGGATGACGCTGGACGGGACGGGCGCGGCCTTCCCGGCGTCGTAGCCGAGCTTCTTGGCGACCTCCGCGGACGGCAGCGCGAACCGGATGCCCTGGTCGTTGACCAGCGACAACGAGCCGGAGCCACCGCCGCCGACGGTGGTGGTGTCGCCGCCCGCGGGCACCAGGCTCATCAGCGCGGCGCCGCCCGGCGGCAGCACCATCTGGTCGATCGAGCCCGACGCCCCGGCGCTGCCGGACCCGAGCGCGCCGGCGGACGGCGCCGGGAGCGTTCCGCCGATGGTCAGCTGCGCCGTGGGCGAACCGACCGGGAAAACGGAACAGAGCGGCTTCGAGGTGTCCCAGGAGACGAACTTCGGTAGCGTCGGCGGCAGATTGTTGTCCAGCAGCCGCGTCGCCGACGCCCGCTGCTGCGCCGACGGGACGTCCGTCGGCAGCGGGCGGGCCTGCTCGCCCGGGTAGGCGTCGGCCGTCTTGACGTCGCGCAGCAGCAGCTGCGCCTGCGTCTCGTTGATCTGCGAGAGCCCGTCGGCCAGCATGACATACCAGAGCGCCTGCCCGCCGGCGCCGGTCTCGGCCTTGAACACCTGCCCGACCCGGGCCGTCCCGCCCCGGGGGCCCGGCACCTCCTTGCCCCGCTCGGGGACGTCCGGCGAGCCGAAGTTGCCCGCGGCGGGAAGCGCGTTCAGCCACGTCGCCGGGACCTCGACGGCACCTGGCCCGCCGGTCAGCGCCGTCACCTGGTTCAGCGGGAGGGTCAGCTGCATGCGGTGGTCCTGCCAGACCACCCAGGGCGTGCCGCCACTCTGCACGACGACGGCCTCGCCGGCGCTCAGCCGGCGCCCGCCGACCTTCTTCCCCGCGGCGAGGGCGGTGATCTGCCGCTTCACCCCGGTGGGCCCGGCCGCCTCCCGCGTGCACACCGACCAGGGGCCGCGGATGAGCTGCTTGTCGTCGGGCAGCGAGTCCGGCGCGCCGGGGATGCCGATCATCGCGCCGCGCTCGAACCCGGCCAGCGACTTGCGGGACACGCTGCGCCGCTCGGGCTCGCTGTCGGAGTCGAGGGCGAGCAGCGCCGACGCGTAGTTCGCGACCGGGAACATCTTCCCGGTGTTGCCGTCGTAGATGTACTTGGTCCCGGTCTCCTTCTCGATGATCAGTTTGCCGGGCTTGTCCAGGCCCTTGGCACCGCCCGGGGACAGCAGCCCCCAGATGCCGAACACCGCGACGACCAGGAGGCCGATCATCACCCCGGCGAACGCGCCCACCGTCAGCCGCCGCATCGGCGACTCGGCGACGTCGGGCTCACCCTGCAGCAGGGCGAGCCCGACCCGCTGCGTCATCAGCCGGTGCGCCTGGTAGAGATCCCGCCTGCTCTGCATCAGCGCGTCACCCGGCCAGCCCGCGGACGCGGGTGTAGACGTCGAGCACCGCGAGCGCGAGCGGGATCAGCGAGATCATCACGAGCATGTCCAGGATGTCGCCCCATCGGCCCCAGACCGGCGTGGGCCGGTGGCTCGGCAGCCACAGCGTCACCGCGACGAGGATGCCGGTGAGCACCAGCAGCGGGACGAGCGCGGCGGCGAGCGCGACCACCTGGCTGCCGTGCACCGCCATCCCGATCGTCGTCAGCACCAGCCCGAACAGCCCGATCACGAGCATCCACGACCGCTGCGCGACACCGCGGAAGATCCGGGCGCGCAGCAGCAGCGACAGCGACATCACCGCGGTCATCGTCGGACCGGCCCAGCCGCCGGTGTCGAAGAGGAACAGCATCGCCCCCGCCGCGACGAGCGCGATCGCGGCGATCAGCCCGGTGGAGAACCGGTCGGCGGCGGCGGTACGGGTGAGCACCTGCGCGCCGTCCACCGTCTCGGTGTCGCGGCGCAGGTCCTCGGCGCTGCTCGGCACGGGCGGCAGCGGCATCCTCGCCAGCTTGAACGACAGCGACGGGACGGCGGCGAAGAACATCATCACGATGACCGCGGAGACGGCGGCGATGCCCGCGGCGGGCAGGTCGTCGAACAGGAATCCGACGGTGGACCCGATCGTGCCCACGAGCGCGGCGAACGCGATGCCGAGAAAGACCGGCAGCCCGTCCGCGACGGCGAACGCGGCGATGATCGCGGCGAGGGCGGCCACCCCGAACCCGGCGAGCAGATGCGGGGCGCCGAGGTCGAGCAGTTCCAGGTCCTCGCGGGCGGGCGCGGTCAGCCCGGCGAGGAACGCGTACGGAAGCGCGGCGTAGCCGAGGATGACGCCCGCGCCGGAGTCGGCGACCGCCCGCGACAGCACCGTCGCCACGGTCAGGATGAGCAGGGCCAGCAGCCCGGCGGCGATGGCCGGGACGATCCACGGCGGGCCGGACAGCGCGATCACGACCGCGCCGACGAACAGCGCGACGCCGCCGGCGCCGAGGCCGAACGAGCGGGTCGTGGTGGGGCGCCAGCGGTCGGAGCGTTCCCGGATCCCGGACGCGATCACGTCGGCGACGTCGTCGAACGACATCTCCGGAAGCTGCGCCATCCGCGGCCGGAAGTACAGGATCTCGCCGTCGCGCACGCCGAGCGCGCTCATCGTCTGGCCGGCGTCGAACGGCTCCGAGTCCAGGCGCTGCAGGACCCATCCGGAATGGGCGAGCCCGGCGTCCGCCAGGTCCTCGCCCGCCGCGCGCAGCAGGGTGGGGAGCATGTGCGCGAGCGGCACGTCCGCGGGCAGGCTCACATCGACCCGTCGCCTCGGGGCGACGATGGTGACCCTGCAGAGTTCCGTTGTAGCAGGCGAGTTCACGGGAGCTACCGTTCTCCATGTCAGATCTAGGGGCGGATCCGATCAGCGCGCAGCCTAGGATGTTGCGTCGAGCTACGGTAAATCAACCTCATGCACGGATAAGTATCCCGCGGGCCGGTCGTCCCCCCCCGGACGATGACGAGGCCGCCCAAGGCTAGTCCCGGAGGAACGCCGAGGTGAGCACGATCCTCGTCAGGCGCAGAGAGCGCCGCAAACCGCCGCCGGCCCCCAAGGGGGAACTGCTGCTGGAGTCGCCGCCGGAGATTCCGGAGACGCAGAGCGGCGGCCTGCAGAACGTGCTCATGTACCTGCCCATGGCCATCATGCCGCTCATGATGGGCCTGATGCTCCTGGGCGGCGGCACCCGCAGCCCCATCATGATGATCGGCAGCGGCGGCATGGCGCTGGCGATGGGCGCCATGATGGTCGGGCAGATCGGCCGCGGCTCGGGCGAGCGCAAGTTCAAGCTGAACGGGGCGCGCCGCGACTACTTCCGCTACCTCAGCCAGGCGCGCCGCAAGGTGCGCCGCGCGGCCGAGCAGCAGCGTGAGTCGCTGGAGTGGAACAGCCCCTCCCCGGACTCGCTGTGGTCGCTGGTGATGAGCGCCAGGATCTGGGAGCGCCGCCCGTCCGACCCCGACTTCGGGAACGTGCGGATCGGCGCCGGGCCGCAGAAGCTCGCCGTCCAGCTGATCCCGCCGGAGACGCGCCCGGTGGAGGACCTGGAGCCGATGACGGCGGGTGCGCTGCGCCGCTTCGTCCGGGCGCACTCGACGGTGCCGAACCTGCCGGTGTCGGTGTCGCTGCCGTCGTTCGCGCGGATCCTGCCGATGGGCGACCTGGACGCCGCACGCGGGATGGTCCGCGCCATGGTGTCGCAGCTGACCGCGTTCCACTCCCCCGACGACATGCGCGTCAGCGTGTGCGCGTCGCCCGAGGCGATGCCCCACTGGGACTGGATCAAGTGGCTGCCGCACGCGATGCACCCGACGATGACGGACGCGGCGGGCCCCGTGCGGCTGATGTCGCACACCCTGTCCGATCTCGAGCGGATGTTCGGCAACGAGGTGAAGGACCGGGCGCGGTTCACCCCCGGCCTGCAGCAGAGCGACCTGCCGTACCACGTCGTGATCGTGGACGGCGGCACCGTCACGCCCGACTCGCAGATCGGCTCGGACGGCATCGAGGGCGTGTGCATCGTCGACCTCACCGGCCATGTCGCGCCGACCGCCGACAACACGATGCTGCGGCTGCGGGTCGCGCCGGACAAGATGGCGATGCTGCGCCGCGACCGGACCGGCAAGGACGTGCCGAGCTCCCTCGGCCGGCCCGACCGGTTCAGCTACGTCCAGGCCGACGGGCTGGCCCGGCAGCTCGCCCCGCTGCGGGCCAGCGCCGCCGCCGACCCGGAGATGGACGCCCTGTCGGCCGCCACGACGCTGACGACGCTGCTCGGCGTGCCCGACCCGGCCCGGGTCGACCCCCGGCAGGCGTGGCAGCCGCGGGCGCCGCGGAACCGGCTGCGGGTGCCGATCGGCATGGACGCCGACGGCCGCCCGATCGAACTGGACATCAAGGAGGCCGCGCAGGGCGGCTACGGCCCGCACGGCCTGTGCATCGGCGCGACCGGCTCCGGTAAGTCGGAGCTGCTGCGCACCCTGGTCCTCGGCCTGGCGATGACGCACTCGTCCGAGGTGCTGAACTTCGTCCTCGTCGACTTCAAGGGCGGCGCGACGTTCCTCGGCATGGACGGCCTCCAGCACGTCTCGGCGATCATCACGAACCTGGAGGACGAGCTTCCGCTCGTCGACCGCATGTACGACGCGCTGCACGGCGAGATGGTGCGGCGGCAGGAGTGGCTGCGCGCCGCCGGCAACTACGCCTCGCTGCGCGACTACGAGAAGGCCCGCGAGCAGGGCGCGCCGCTCAAGCCGATGCCGACCCTGTTCGTCGTGCTGGACGAGTTCTCCGAGCTGCTGTCCGCCAAGCCCGACTTCGCCGAGCTGTTCGTGATGATCGGACGGCTCGGACGCTCGCTCGGCGTCCACCTGCTGCTGGCGTCGCAGCGGCTGGAGGAGGGCAAGCTGCGCGGCCTCGACACGCACCTGTCCTACCGGATCGGCCTCCGGACGTTCTCCTCCGCGGAGTCGCGGGTCGTCCTCGGCGTGCCCGACGCCTACGAGCTGCCGCAGGCGCCCGGCAACGGCTACCTGAAGATCGGGACCGAGACGATGACGCGGTTCCGCGCCGCGTACGTCTCCGGCGCGTACAAGCCGGAGGAGAACCAGGGCCAGGAGTCGCGGCAGGGGCCGCGGCAGCTCGCGCAGATCGTCCCGTTCACCCCGGCGTACGTGCGGCCGCAGATGCAGGAGCAGCCGCAGCAGGAGCAGCGCGGCCGGGAGGACGAGGGCCCGCAGATCAGCCTGTTCGACCTGGTCGTCAGGCAGCTGGCCGGGCATGGCCCGCCGCCGCACCCGATCTGGCTGCCGCCGCTGGCGGAGCCGTCCACGCTCGACCAGGTTCTGCCGCAGTTGCAGCAGACGCCCGATCTCGGGTTCACCACGGCGGGGTGGGACGGCAGGGGGCGGCTGCACGCGTTCGCGGGCATCGTCGACAAGCCGTTCGACCAGCGCCGCGACCCGATGTGGCTGGACCTGTCCGGCGCCGCCGGGCACATCGGCGTGGCCGGCAACCCGCAGGCGGGCAAGTCGACCGTGCTGCGGACGATCATCACCTCGCTGGCGCTCATGCACACGCCGCAGGAGGTGCAGTTCTACTGCCTGGACTTCGGCGGTGGCGCGCTCGCACCGCTGGTCGACCTGCCGCACATCGGCGGCGTCGCCAGCCGCCTGGACCCCGACCGCGTCCGCCGCACGGTCGCCGAGGTGTCCGGGCTGCTGGAGTCGCGGGAGCGGTTCTTCACCGAGCGCGGCATCGACTCGATCGGCACCTACCGGCGGATGCGGGCCGAGGGCCAGATCGCCGGGGACGGCTTCGGCGACGTGTTCCTCGTCGTCGACAACTGGCTGACCGTCCGCCAGGAGTTCGAGGCGATCGAGGCGACGATCACCGATCTCGCCGCGCGCGGCCTGGGCTACGGCATCCACGTCGTCGCCGCGACGAACAAGTGGTCGGAGTTCCGGCTGACGATCCGCGACCTGTTCGGGACGCGGCTGGAGCTGAAGCTCGGTGACCCCTACGAGTCGGAGATGGACCGCAAGCTCGCCGCGAACGTCCCCGAGGGGCGTCCGGGGCGCGGCATCACCCGCGAGGGCCTGCACTTCCTCGGCGCGCTCCCCCGCATCGACGGCCGGCAGTCCGCCGACGACCTCGCCGACGGCGTCCGGCACCTGGTGCAGACGATCAAGACGGGCTGGCAGGGGCGGCCGCCCGCGCCGCCCGTCCGGATGCTCCCGGACCTGCTGCCGCACGCGCAGCTGCCCGTCGTCACCGAGACCGGCAAGCGCATCCCGATCGGCATCGACGAGGACACCCTGTCGCCCGTCCTGCTGGACTTCGAGAACGACCCGCACTTCGTCGTCCTCGGCGACAACGAATGCGGCAAGTCCAACCTGCTGCGGCTCATCGTCGAGTCGATCAAGGCCAGGTACACCACCGACGAGGCCCGCATCATCATGCTCGACTACCGCCGGGCCCTGCTGGACTCGGCGGAGAGCGACCACGTCATCGGCTTCGCCGCGTCCTCCACGGCCGCGGGCGGGCTGATGAAAGATGTCAACGGCGCCCTCGTCAACCGGCTCCCGCCGTCCGACCTGACACCCGACCAGCTGCGCAACAGGTCATGGTGGAGCGGGTCGGAGCTGTTCCTGGTCGTGGACGACTACGACCTGGTCGCCACTCCGTCCGGCAACCCGGTCGCGCAGCTCGCCGAGCTGCTGCCCCAGGCCCGCGACATCGGCATGCACCTGATCATCGCCCGCACCATGGGCGGTGCGGGGCGCGCCATGTACGACCCGGTCCTGCAGCGGCTCAAGGACATGGCCAGCCCGGCGCTGATCATGTCCGGCAACAAGGACGAGGGCAACGTGTTCGACGTCCGGCCGAGCCCGCTGCCCACTGGCCGCGGCACCCACTCCGACCGCCGCGCCGGCAAGCGCCTCATCCAGACCGCCTTCTACGAGCAGTGACCTGGTGAACGGAGAGCCCCGCTCGGGGCTCTCCGTCTCCGGACCGGTGAACGCCGGTGGTGGGCGCCGGTGGTGGGCGCCGGTGGCGGGCGGCCGGTGGCGGGCCGGGCGTCGGCCCCGGCGGCGTCTCAGTCGCGGTCCTCGGCGGGAATGACGGTGCGTCCCGGCTTCCAGCCCCGCTTGCGGCCGAGGGGAATGAACGCGCCGCCGAACGCGACGAGCATCGCGACCAGGAGGGCTCCGCCCGCGATGGCGGCGCCGATGGTGCGGGTCCGGTGGTCGACGGGCTCCGGTTTCGCGATCGGGACGGCGCCGCCCATCGGCTGCGCGTTGGTCCCGCCGGGCTTGGCGTTCGGCTCGACCAGCGCGGACACCGCCTGCAGCGGGCTGATCATGCCGTGCCCGCTGCCCTGCCCGTTGCCGCCCTCCGCCGTGATCAGGATCCGGTTGATGACCTGCTGGTAGTTCAGCTTGGGATGCCGGGCGCGGACGAGCGCCGCCACCCCCGCCGCGTAGGGGGCGCCGAAGCTCGTGCCCTGCAGTCCCCCCGCGTAGCCGTCGCCGAGAGTCGAGATGACGTTCTGGCCGGGCGCCGACACGTCGACCCGGGTCTTGAGGTTGGAGAAGTTCGCGATCGTGCCGGCCTCGTCCACCGCGGCGACGGACAGAACGCCCTTGTAGCTCGCCGGGTAGGACGGACCCTCCTTGCCGCGCTGGTCCTCGGCGACGTTGCCGGCCGACGCGACGATCAGGGCGTCGCGCTGCTGCGCCTTCTGGACGGCCTGGCGCAGCGCCGGCGTGTCCGGGGCGTCCGCCGACACGTTGATCACCTTGGCGCCCTGATCGGCGGCCCAGGCGATGGCCTTGGGAAGCAGTGTGTTGTCGTTCGTGCTCTGCCCGCTGGACCATTTGGCGTTCAGCAGCTTGACCTGCGGCGCGACCCCCACGAACGGGACGCCTTTGGAGCGCATGTCCGCCGCGGCGATGATGCCGGCGACCTCGGTGCCGTGCCCGAGGCAGTCGTCGGTGGTGGTCTTGGTCGCGTCGAAGTCGGCCGCGACCTTGCCCCGGAGCTGCGGGTGGCCGGTGTCGATGCCGCTGTCGACGACCGCGACCGTCACGCCCTTGCCCCTGGTGATCGACCATGCCTGCTCGAAGTCCAGCCGCCGCTGGGCCCACGGCTCCACCGTGATGGCCGACGCGGGCTGCCCGGCCGGCTTGTTGCACTCCGGCTTGGCCGGCGGCCGCTGCTTCGGCTTCTTGCTGGGGGTCGGCGCCGCCAGCGGACGGTCCGCCGGGGCCACCGGGGTCGCAGCCGCCGCCGGAGCGAACACCAGAACGGCCGTCAGGGCCAGGCCGCCGGTCCCTGCCGCAAGTCGCCCTCCGCGCATTCCTCGCCTCTCCAGATGTGTGCGAACCCTAAGAATCTAAATGATCCGCACGACTCTAAGCGATCCGCGCGGAGGAGGCGGTCATCCGCACGGGCCGTGCGCATAACCGATCTTTTGGTCGCACCGGGGTAATACCATCTGGCGGGTGCACTCGTACGGACCGGTTCCCCCGCCTCCCGGGGACGAGCAACAGCGGCGCAGGGCTCGGCGCTGGGTGATTCCCGTGTCCGTGCTGGGCGTGGCGGCCGTCCTGACCGCGGCCCTGTGGGCGACGGGCGGCCTCAAGGAGACACCGAAGCAGCCGGCCGCGACGGCGGGGAAGGCCCTCGACCTCGGCCTGTTCACCGTCACCGTCCGGGATGTGCGGATCGGGATGGCGAAGGAAGACTTCGGCAGTGACCAGGAACGTTTCCTGATCATGCGGATGAGGGTGGTCAACAAGGGCAAGGAGACCGAGTCGCTGGGCGACAGCGGCCTGGCAGCCGGTGTGGTCGCGCTGACCAAGGCCGGCAAGTGGGTGAAGCCGGACCGGGTCGAGGGCGTCGCCGGCGGCGCGGAGACGGACGTCGCGCAGCCGGGGCTGGCGGTCGAGGCGTCGGCGATGTGGAAGATGGGTCCGGCGGACTCGCCCGAGAAGCTGACCGTGGGGCTGCGCAAGTGGAAGTACGAGCAAGGGTTCACCGACAGCAGCTTCAACTGGCTGGTGCAGCGTGAGGACGACAAGCTCGTCGGCCGTCTCACCCTCCCGGTGGCGCCGATGAGCCCCGCGCCGCAGCCGCGCGCCACCACGCGTTCGCCGAGGCCGACCGCGAGCCGCCGATGAACGCGCGGCAGGTGCTGTTGCGGGGCGGCGCCGGGATCGGCGGGACGGCCCTGCTCGCCGGCGCGATGTGGCTGCACTCCCTCCGGCCCGGAATCAGGGCCGCGGAACTGCACCCGATCCGGGGCGGCGGCACGATCGGCGAGGAGATCCGCAACCGCGACTTCAGCGTCCGGGTCGAGAAGGTGGAGGCTGCGCGGTCGCTGGCACCGGGATTCTCGCTCCGCAACCCGCCCCCGGTCGGCACCGACGGCATCTACCTCATCGTGCGGCTCCGCGCGACGAGCCATCGTGAACCCCTCCAGCTGGCGACGGCGGAACTGGAGACCCCCGGCGGCTACACCTTCAAGGACGACCCGCGGACGGGCACCGCGTCGGCGGGGCGACAGCCCACCTTCCAGCCGCTGATCTGGTCGTCGGCGGCGTTCGTCTTCGAGCTGCCGAAGAAGCGGCTGGAAGGGGCGCACCTGGTCGTGGGCACGGGCGGGCTGCTGGCGCAGCTGTCCGCGGCCGCCGACATCGACCTCCGCATCACCCGGGACCGGGCGGACGCGCTGATCCGGGACGCCGGCGAACGCTACGAGATCAAGGACAACCCTTGACGGCAGACGACACCCGGCCCGATCTCCCCGCGGTCCCGCCGGAGTTCGGACCTCCGGAGTCCGAGGAGACGCCGGAGCCGGAGGAGACGCGGGAGTCCAGGCTGCGTCCGCTCGACAGGCGGGTCCTTCAGGCGATCGCGCTTCTGTGCGCCGTCCCCGCGATCCTCGCCCTGCACTGGGTGGACGAGACGAACAACATCGAGAAGAACCTGAAGCCGCCCGAGACGGTCACCACCGTCCCGCCGGGGAAGGTCGGCGAACTCGTCGGGGCCAGGTGGATGATCCTGAAGCGTGCGACGGCACAGCCCCGCCCGGGCGGCGCCGAACCGGGCTCGAACGGCGTCACCGAACTCCGGCTCACGGTCGGCGTCCGCCCCGGAGACGCCGCCAGCGCGAAGACGGTCGGGTCGTACGGTCTCGCCTTCCGGTTCGTCGACGATGAGGGCCGCGAATGGACCGCCGTCAAGGCGGGCGGCCAGGAGCCGCGGGCCGGCACGGCGATGCTGGTCACCGTCAAGGGGACGGTGCCCCGTGCCAAGGCGGACTCACTGGACCTGGAGATACGGGCACCGAAGACGTCCCGGAAGGAGGGGGAGCCACTGCCTTCGCTGCGGTTCGAGCACTGACCCTCGCCATGACGAGGTTGAACGCCGCCGCCAGCAGGCAGACGCGCAGGATCTCGAAGACCAGCGACGTCCCGTACCCGACGAACGGCAGCACCTGGATCCACCACGTCACCTCGTGCGGGCCGATCAGCTCGTAGACGAAGCGGCGTGAGGCCTCCTGGCCCACGTCCAGGGCGGCGAACAGCAGGCAGAACGTCGCGAACGGCATCATCCCCGACCGGCGGACCAGCCGCAGCCCGAACCAGGCGGGCAGCCACATCTCCCGGAAACCGCGCGTGAGGATCTCCCGGGGGCTGTTCGTCCGCTCGATCCCGCCGGCCCTCGCCAGCCGCTGCGCCGCGCGGCTGCGGCCGAGCACGACCCGCTCGTCCCCGGCGTCCAGCCCGAGGATCACCCCGGCGATCACCAGCAGGATCAGCGCCCCGAGCACCGCGTCCTTGAACGGCGGCCACAGGGCGAGGGCGGGCCCCGTGGCGCCCGTCAGCCACTCCCACGCCTGCCGCCCGGTGGCCCACTCGGCCGCCTCGGAACGCAGATGGTCGACGGTGAAGATGCCGAACAGCGCGAACTGCACCTCAAGGAACGCGACGAGCGCGCCGACGGCGCGGGGCAGCCGCTCCTCCAGCCGCCACTCCGCCGCCACCTTCATCACGAACAGGCCCGCGGTGAGGCCGATCGCGAGCCCGACGTGCTTCTCCAGCGACAGCAGCAGTTCGAGTGCGTCGAGCTGTCCCTGGATACCGCCCTCGGCGAAGCCGCGGCTCGCGGCCATCTCGGCGAACTCGCGGGCGTCCTCCGACTGCTTGCCCCACGCCAGATAGAAGATCACGAACGGGAGCGCGGCGCGGCCCATCGCGCCGATCACCGACTCCTCGTTCCCGACCGCCCACGGCGTCAGCTCGCCGTCGGACTCGCGGGCGTGCACCACGTCCAGGCCCTCCCGGACGCTGTGCACCATCAGCACCGTGACCGCCAGCGTGATCACCACCAGCAGCCCGACGGTGGCGATCGGCGCGACCGTCGCCGCCGTCCCCTTCATCGAGCCGAGCCGGTAGCCGCCGTACATCACGCCGTAGCGCAGCAGCTCCCCGATCGTGAACCACAGGGCGAGCGGCAGGACGAAACGTCCCGCGAGCTTCAGCGTGGCCCACGGAAGTACGAGCGGCGATCGTGCGGACAGTCCCAGCATCGCGCCGATGGTATCGAGCCTGCGCACCCCTCCGCGGCGCTCCCCGGATGCCGGCGCGGGAAATGACGGACCCCGCCGTCCGCATGAAGCGGGCGGCGGGGTCCAAGGTGCGCCTGCCCCCTGATGGGATCAAGGGGGACGCCCCCCGTGCCACCGGGGAGCCGTGTCGTGGCGGCTCGGGTCAGATCGCGACCTCGAGGCCGGCGACCTCGCCGGTCTTCGCCGTGACGGTGTTGTCGACGCTGACGCCGCCGGCCGCCAGGACGCGCACGGTCCAGTCGCCGTCGGCCGCGAAGAACCGGAACACGCCCTCGTCGCCGGTGACGACCTCGGCGGTGAACTCGCCGGTCGAGTCGAGCAGGCGGGCGTAGGCGCTGGACACCGGGGCGCCGTCACGGGTGACGGTGCCCTGGATGACGGCCTCGTTGGTGAGATCGACGGTCGCCGGAAGGTGCGCCGTCTGCTCGGGCGCTGCGCAGCCCTGGGTCATTGCTCCTCCATCTCCATGCACACGGAAAATCTGGTTACTTGGGTGCGCCGAGCTCGATCGGGACGCCGATGAGCGAGCCGTACTCGGTCCAGGAACCGTCGTAGTTCTTCACGTTCTGCACGCCGAGGAGCTCGCGCAGCGCGAACCAGGTGTGGGAGGAACGCTCACCGATGCGGCAGTAGGCGATGGTGTCCTTGCTCAGGTCGACGCCGGCGTCGGTGTAGATCTGCCGGAGCTCCTCGTCGGACTTGAACGTGCCGTCGTCGTTGGCCGCCTTCGACCACGGGATGCTGCGCGCGGTCGGCACGTGCCCGGCCCGCTGCGACTGCTCCTGCGGGAGGTGCGCCGGGGCGAGCAGCTTGCCGCTGAACTCGTCCGGGGAACGGACGTCGACCAGGTTCTGCTTGCCGATCGCGTCCACGACCTCGTCGCGGAACGCGCGGATCGACGCGTCCTGGTCCTGGGCCTTGTAGTCGGTCGCCGGACGGGTCGGGACGTCGGTGACGAGTTCGCGGGACTCCAGCTCCCACTTCTTGCGGCCGCCGTCGAGCAGCTTCACCTTGTCGTGGCCGTACAGCTTGAAGTACCAGTACGCGTAGGCGGCGAACCAGTTGTTGTTGCCG
Source organism: Spirillospora sp. NPDC048823 (assembly GCF_043198445.1). Taxonomy (NCBI): domain Bacteria; kingdom Bacillati; phylum Actinomycetota; class Actinomycetes; order Streptosporangiales; family Thermomonosporaceae; genus Spirillospora; species Spirillospora sp. NPDC048823. The sequence continues at coordinate 72,665 of NZ_JBICUT010000009.1, forward strand.
CCGTAGAGGATCACCACGTCGTCGTTGGCGATCCCCTTGGCGGACAGCAGCTGCTCGAACCCGGTCTTGTCGACGAAGTCGCGGCGGACCGGGTCCTGCAGCTCGGTCTGCCAGTCGATCTTCACGGCGCCACGGATGTGGCCCTTGTCGTAGGCGGACACGTCCTCGTCGACCTCGACGAGAACCAGGCCGGGCGCGTCCAGGTTGGACTCAACCCAGTCGGTGTCCACCAGGACGTCTGAGCGGCTCATGCAGCAACCTCCCTTTCGGAGTTCTTCGCGGTATTACGTCGGAGCACTACTTCTCGAGGGGGGCCGACCCCCCACGCCCCCCGGCCGACTTCGTCGGATCATGAGATACATCTCGCACCCGAGGCAGAACCCGAACGCCGCGTTCAGGAACGCCGCCGCCAGCGCGAGGGCGGTCGCACCGATGCCGAGCCAGGTGGTCCCCGTCACGTAGCCGACCGTTCCGACCAGGGCGAACGCGAGACCGACACCCTGCGCGAAGCGGGGGCCGGCCGCGTCCTCCAGTTCCCTTGGCGGAGCGAGCCGGGGACGGATCAGCACTCTGAACGCAAGCCCGTACGGGGCGTACCGGAGGCCGAGGAAGGTCGCGATGGCGAACACGACGGCCTGAGCGGCGAGCAACGCCCAGCTTCCGGTCACCAGGACCGCGACGAGAATCACTGTCGTGACGGTCGCGCTGAAGCGTGGCCCACGAGGGTCGACCTGCATCGGGGTGCTCCTGGCGGAGTGGAAGCGTGCGTACGAGCTGGGAGTGGAAGTGCTCGGGGGGCGGGTGGGCTCGATGCCTCAGGCCATACGACAGAGCGAAGCGGCCATGCGGCAGAAATCAACCGCGCGGCGCTTCGTGAGCATCTGCTCTGTCATGTCACGCACGGACACGATGGTAATCCGCCGATCCACGTACTGTCACATCCGTCTCGCCTTCCGAGACAGTGACATCCGTCTTGTCGCAGGTCGTCCGCGTGCGGCTCACCGCACGGCCTCGCCCAGGGCCGCGATGACGTCGGGCTTGCGCGGGGCGCCGGCGGCGCGGCGGACGATGCGGCCGGCGTCGTCCAGGATGAGGACGGTCGGGGTGCGGATCACGTTCAGGCGGCGGACGAGGTCCAGGTGCGCCTCGGCATCGAGTTCGACGTGCGCGACGCCGTCGACCATGCCGGCGACCTCGCCGAGGACGCGGCGGGTGGCGCGGCAGGGGGCGCAGAAGGCGCTGGAGAACTGCAGCAGCGTCGCCTTCTCACCGAGGTCGGCGCCCAGGTCGTCCGGCCGGAGGATGTCGCCCACGTCGTCCCCGCTTCCCCGGCGTGCGCGCAGGACACCGTCGCGGCGCCGCCGCAGCAGGCCGAACACCGTGGCCGCGGCGAGCACCGCCGCCGCAATGAGTGCACCAGTCATCGGTAACGACAACCGCGCGGGGCCGTGAGTTCTTCCATGAGCATCGAGACCGGGAGGGCGGGAGGCGGGCCGGGTGAGGGCGGGTCAGGTGGGGATCGTGAGGAGCGGGCGGCCGTCCCGCGCGTTCCGCGCCGGTCGCTTCCGGCCCGTCACCGCTGCACTCCGTCAACGCCGCACTCCGTCACCGCTGCACCTGCTGGATGTCGTTCAGCTTGACGTTCTCGGCGGTGGCGCCGATCCGGAGCCCCTCCGCCGTCGGCCGGATCTCGCTGATCTTGGCCCCGAGCGGCAGCGCGGGAACCCGCACGACCCAGGTGAGCTGCCGCTTCAGCACCGCCAGCGGGATCTGCGGCCCGCCGTCCGACGCCACCGACACCGGGCTGACCGCGATGCCGCGCGCGGTCGGCTTGACCTCGACGACGCCGTTGCCGGACACCGGGAAGCCGAGGATGCTGCCCTCCATGTCCACCGCCAGGTTGTCGCCCTTGGGCCCGATCCCCTTGACCTCCTTGGGCGCGTTCTTCTTGATCAGCGGGTAGGGGACGACGGCGGACACGGTCGCGGTCCGCGCGGTGACGTTCGCGGTGTTGCCTCCGGCGACCTGCGACAGCGGCGCGCTCACCCCGCGCATGTCGATCCTGACGTCGGTGACGGTCACGTTCTGTTCCGTCCAGTCGCCGATGGCCATCTCGATGTGCCCGTACTCGCCGCCGACCACCTGGGTGAGGAACGGGATGCCGTGGATGGTGACCTCCGGCGGCTGCGTCAGGTCGGTCTGCGCGGCGACCTCCTGCGCGATCCTGTCCTGGGCGATCCGCACACCGATCCGGTCGGCGGCGACCACGCCGACGACCATGAGGACCAGCAGCACCACGAGCACTTTCCGCATGTCACTCCTCCGCCCGGCGCCATGCGATCGCCACACCGCGCCGGCTACACGTGCGATCGCCACACCTTATTGCGCGGACGCACCACAACGGGTCAGACCGGAGAATGACCTCGAAGTTCGGAAAATCACTCCATTGTGATATCAACCACCTGCGAACGGCGGCAGAACCTCTACGACGCCGCCCTCGGGCAGCTCCACCGACTCGTGCGGACGCGTGCCCACCGGATCCCCGTCGATGAGGAACGAGCTGCGGCCCACGACCAGCTCGAACTCGTTCCCGCGCCCGTCCCGCAAGGTCGCGGCGGTGATCGCCTCGGCCAGCGTGCCCGCGTCGTACGGCTCCTCGTGGATACCCGCCGCCGCCTTCGCAGCGGCCCAGTACCGCATCGTCCCCTTGGCCATGTCCCCAGACTCCCATTCCCGCCGCGTGACCGTCCCGACCTGGCCACTCCATTGTCCGCCGGACCGGTTCCGTTATGCTCGGGGGGAGGGATCCGGGCGACGAGGCCATGGAGTTCATCCGAAACCCTTCATGGCCACCTCGTCCTTGAGTCGTCGGCCATGGCCGGGCTTGGGGGTGAGCCGCCTGGATCCTACGTCTTTGTGGACGGGAGGCGGCATTTGAGCAGCTTGCTCTTGCTGACCAACGCACTGGAGCCCTCCGACGAGATCCTGCCCGCACTCGGGCTTCTGCTGCACTCGGTGCGCGTCGCCCCGGCGGAGGCGTCCGCCCTCATCGACGCTCCACCCGCCGACATCGTGCTGGTCGACGCGCGCCGCGACCTCGTGCAGGCCAAGAGCCTGTGCCGCCTGCTGCGCACCACCGGGCTCGACTGCCCGCTGCTCGCGATCGTGACCGAGGGCGGGCTCGCCGCCCTCAGCCCGGAATGGGGCCTGGACGACGTGCTGCTCCAGACCGCCGGGCCCGCCGAGGCCGAGGCCCGGCTGCGGCTCGCGGTGGGACGCGCCGCCGTCGCCGGCGCCGAGGAGGTCCCCGGCGAGATCCGCAGCGGCGACCTCACGATCGACGAGGCCACCTACACCGCCCGGCTCCGCGGACGGGTGCTCGACCTCACCTTCAAAGAGTTCGAGCTGCTGAAGTACCTCGCCCAGCATCCCGGCCGGGTCTTCACCCGCGCCCAGCTGCTCCAGGAGGTCTGGGGCTACGACTACTTCGGCGGCACCCGCACCGTCGACGTCCACGTCCGCCGCCTGCGCGCCAAGCTTGGCGCCGAGTACGAGTCCCTCATCGGGACGGTCCGCAACGTCGGCTACCGCTTCGTCCCTGACCACCGCCCCGGCGGAGACGCCGAAGAGAAGACCCCGGCGCGTGCCTGATCAGCCGAAGCGGCCGGTGATGTAGTCCTCGGTCGCCTTCTGCTCCGGGTTCGTGAAGATCTTGCTGGTCTCGTCGATCTCAATGAGCTTGCCCGGCTTGCCGGTCCCGGCGATGGTGAAGAACGCGGTGCGGTCGCTCACGCGGGCGGCCTGCTGCATGTTGTGCGTGACGATGACGATCGTGAACTGCGCCTTCAGCTTCTCGATCAGGTCCTCGATGGCGAGGGTGGAGATGGGGTCGAGCGCCGAGCACGGCTCGTCCATCAGGAGGACCTGGGGCTGGACGGCGATGGCGCGCGCGATGCAGAGCCGCTGCTGCTGGCCGCCGGACAGGCCGGCACCGGGCTTGCTCAGCCGGTCCTTGACCTCGTTCCACAGGTTGGCGCCCTGCAGCGACTCCTCGACGATGTCGTCGAGCCGGCTCTTGCGGCGCACGCCGTTCAGCTTCAGGCCCGCGGCCACGTTGTCGTAGATGGACATCGTGGGGAACGGGTTGGGCCGCTGGAAGACCATCCCGACGACGCGGCGCACGGCTACCGGGTCGACGGACGAGTCGTACAGGTCCTCGTCGTCCAGCATGACCTTGCCCTCGACGCGGGCGCCCGGGATGACCTCGTGCATCCGGTTGAGCGTCCGCAGGAACGTGGACTTGCCGCAGCCGGACGGCCCGATGAACGCCGTCACCGAGCGCGGCTCGACCGTCATCGAGATGTCCTCGATGGCGTGGACGCCGCCGTAGTAGGCGTGCAGCCCGGAGACCTCGATCCGCTTGGCCATGGGGTTGGTGGTCCTCTCTGTGGTTCAGGCCTGTGGTTCAGGGCACGTGGGGTCAGGAGCGCGTGGGCGAGCTGCGCCGGGCGACGAGCCGGGCCACCAGGTTGAGCAGCATGATGATCCCGATCAGGACGAGAGCGCCCGTCCAGGCCCGGTCGATCGAGTTCTGGTTGGGGTCGGCGGCCTGCTCCCAGATGAAGGTGGGCAGCGACGCCTGCGGGCCGTGGAACGGGTCGTTGTTGATCGCCTTGGTGAAGAAGATCGTGAGCAGCAGCGGCGCGGTCTCCCCCATCACGCGGGCGACGGCCAGCATCACGCCGGTCACGATCCCGGTCATCGCGGTCGGCAGGACGACGAACAGGACGGTCCGCCAGCGGGGCACACCGAGCGCGAAGGACGCCTCGCGCAGGTCGTTCGGGACGAGCTTGAGCATCTCCTCGGTGGCCCGCACCACGGTCGGGATCATCAGGATCGTCAGGGACAGCGCACCGGCGAACCCGGAGAACTCGAACCCGAACGTCAGCAGCCACAGCGCCAGGACGAACAGGCCGGCGACGATGGACGGGATGCCCATCATGACGTCCACGGTGAAGCTGATGATCTTGCCGAGCCGGCCGTTCCCGGCGTACTCCACCAGGTAGATCCCGGTCATGATGGCGATCGGGACGGCGATCAGGCTGGTGATCGCCACCTGCTGGAGGGTGCCGATGATGGCGTGGTAGGCGCCGCCGCCCGGGTCGCTGCCGCTGACCGCGTTCATCGAGAACTGGAAGAACGTGAGGTCGAGCCGCTTCAGGCCGTTCACGAGGACCGTCCACAGCACCGACACCAGCGGAATGACCGCCAGCGCGAACGCCAGATAGACCAGTCCCTGGACGGACCGGTCCTTGATCTTCCGCCCGAGTGAGACCGACGACAGGCTGCTGGCCTTGCCGGTGCCGGTGGTCATGGTGGTCACACGAACTCCTTCCGGCGGGCGACGACGGCGCGGGCCGCCATGTTGACGACCAGGGTGATCACGAAGAGGACGAGGCCGGAGGCGATGAGGGCGCCGCGGCCGGTGACCGACGCCTCGGCGAAGCTGTTGGCGATGTTGGCGGCGAACGTGGAGCCGCCGTTCTCCAGGATCTGCCAGTTGATCCCGGGCACGAACGTCAGGACCATCGCGACCGCGATCGTCTCGCCCATCGCGCGGCCGAGCCCGAGCATCGAGGCGCCGATCATGCCGGACCGCCCGTACGGCAGCACCGACATCCGGATCATCTCCCAGCGGGTGGCGCCGAGCGCCAGCGCGGCCTCCACGTTGGGCCGCGGAACCTGCAGGAACACCTCCCGGGAGATGGACGAGATGATCGGCAGGATCATGATGGCCAGCACGATCGACGCGGTGAAGATCGAGTTCTTGCCGGGGCTGCCGGCCAGCAACGGGATCCAGCCGAGCACCGCGTTGAGGAACCGGCTGACGTCGTCCATGTGCTGCGACAGGAACACCAGGCCCCAGAGCCCGTACACGATGCTGGGGACGGCGGCGAGCAGGTCGACGACGTAGCCGAGCCCGGACGCGAGCCGCCGCGGCGAGTAGAACGAGATGAACAGCGCGATGCCGATCGCGATGGGCGTCGCGATGAGCATCGCCAGCAGCGAGGAGATCGCCGTCCCGAACGCCAGCTGCGCGATGCCGAACTCCGGCGGGTCCGCATTCGGGTTCCATTCCTCGGTGGTGAGGAAGCTCGCCTCGTTCTCCCGCAGGGCGGGGATCGCCTTCCAGACGAGGAACGCGGCGATGGCGGCGACGAGCGCCAGCACGGTGATGCCCGAGCCGCGGGCCGCGCCGGCGAAGATCCGGTCACCGGCGCGTCCGGTGCCCATCGCGGTGCCGGTGGCGCGGTGCCGGGCGTCGGCCCGCGCCTCGACGCCGGTCTCGCTGGTCATGGGGGTGCCTCCTTCGATCACGTCGGCCGAACCCAGGCCGGCCCCGCCGCCGGGACCCCCGGTTGGGGGGTCGTCGGCGACGGGGCTGCGGCTGGCGTCGTCCGCTGTCAGGACAGGGCCTTCACGGACGCCTGGACCTTGGTCAGCACACTCTGCGGGATCGGCGCGTAGCCGTGCTGGGTGAGGATCTTCTGACCGTCCGCGCTGGAGGTGTAGGTCAGGAAGGACTTGACGAACGCGGCCTGCTCGGCCGGCAGCCCCTTCTCACACGCGATCTCGTACGTGACCAGGACGATCGGGTAGGCGCCCGCCTCCTTGGTGGTGTAGTCGATCTCGAGTGCGACGTCGTTGCCGGTGCCCACGACCTTCGCCCCGGCGACGGCCTTGGACGCGCTCTCCGGCGACAGCTCGGTGAACTCCCCGGCGCCGTTCTTCACGTGCGCGGTCTGCAGCTTGTTGTTCGTCGCGTACGACATCTCGACGTAGGAGATGGCGCCCTCGGTGCTCTTCACCTGGCTGGTGACGCCGTCGGACTTGGGCGCGCCCTGCCCGGTGGAGTTCGGCCACTTCTTGGCGGCCTCCCACGTCCAGACGTCCGGCGCGGTGGTGTTCAGGTAGTTCGTGAAGTTGTCGGTGGTGCCCGACTCGTCCGAACGGTAGACCGGCTTGATCGGCGAGGACGGGAGCGTCGCGCCCTCGTTCTCCTTGGCGATCGCCGGGTCGTTCCACGTCTTGACCTTGCCGGAGAAGATCTTCGCGATCGTCTCGGGCGACAGCTTCAGCCCGTCCACACCCGGGACGTTGTAGACCACGGCGACCGGGCCGACGACCATCGGCAGGTTCACCGCCTTGCCGCCCTCGCAGCGCTTCTGCGCCGCGGCGGCCTCCTCCTCGTCGAGCGCCGAGTCCGAGCCGGCGAACGCCACCTGCCCGCTCGTGAAGGCCTGGATGCCCGCACCCGAGCCGGACGGGTTGTAGTTGAGGTTCGCACCCGCGCACTCGGAGGCGTAGACCTTCGTCCACTCCTCCATGGCGTTCTTCTGCGCACTGGAGCCGGCCGCGTTGACGCTGGCCTTCGCGCAGTCGATCTTCGCGGACGGCGCGCTCCCCGTGCTCGCCGTCGTGTTGGCGTCGCTCCCGCAGGCGGTGAGGGCCAGTGCCCCCGCGACGACCACGCCGCCCAGGGCGGCAAGTCGGGAACCGTTCTTCACCGGAGGGTCTCCTCTTAGTTTCGTTGGCCGGGTCCCCGGATCCGGTCCTGGTTCGTTGCCCAGGTGCCGGGGTCACCGTCGGATGCGACGCTAAGCAGGCGAGATGACCAGCCACCCTGATCCAGGTGAACGGCAGATGAACGAGGATGACCGGCGCTGCGAAGAATGCCCCGATTTGCCATGGACGCCGGGTTAACAGCGCAGCTCACAACGCAAAAGACCCGGTCGAGACCGGGTCATGCGCTGTGAGAATCCCCGGGTGCCCGGGTGAACGCCCGGCGGTGCGGAGGCCGGGTCAGGACGGAGGCCGGGTCAGGGCGAAGGCCGGGTCAGGGCGGAGGCCGGGTCAGGGCGGAGGCCGCGGGGCTAGGACGTCGCGTACATGACGTCCACGGCGTACCGGGTGAACCCGAGGGACTCGTACAGGCGGACGGCGGCGACGTTCGGCTCGTCCACATAGAGCATGATCTGGTCGACGCCGGCGTCGCGCAGGTGATGCAGGCCCGTCAGCGTCAGCGTGCGGCCGAGGCCGAGGCCCTGCGCGTCCGGGTCGACACCCACCACGTAGACCTCACCCAGAACCTCACCGGAGACGCCTGGATGGATCTTGGTCCAGTGGAAGCCGACCGGCCGGCCGGCCCGCTCGGCGAGGAAGAAGCCGGCCGGGTCGAACCAGTCCTCGGCCTCCCGGTCGCGGACGTCCTCGATCGTCCAGGCTCCCTGCTCGGGATGGTCGGCGAACGCGCGGGCGTTCACCTCCAGCCACGGCCGCTCGTCCCGTCCGGGCTCGAAGGTGCGCAGGGTGACGCCCGGAGCGACCCGCGCCTCCGGCAGCGGACCGGACGCGGGGCGCCGCATCTGGAACAGCGCGCGGACACGCGCCATGCCCTCGCCGGCCGCCAGCGCGGCGGCCGCGGGAAGATCGCCGTGCGCCCACACGCGGAGCGGCCCTCCGGCCTCGTCGCGCAGCGCACGCAGCAGCGCGCGCCCGTGCCCCCGGCGCCGGTGTTCGGGATGGACGACCAGTTCCCCCGCCGCCGGTTCCCCGTCGGCCGCCGGATCAAGATGCGCATACGCGACGATCCCACCGCGCGCTCCGCCGCCGACACCGCCGCTGTCTCCGCCGTCTTCCCCCCGGTCGGCGCCGCCATCGCGGATCGCCATCCCGGCGCGGCCGCCGCGAAGCGCGAGCACCGAGTGCTCGGACAGCGGCCCGACCCCGTCGGCGTCCGCCGCCGCCTCGGCCAGCGCCAGCACCTCGGCGATCTCACCGTCCCCCAGCGTCCCGCGCGCCCGCAGCTCACTCACGGCCATCACCCTATGCGGCAACGCCCAACGGTTGCGGACGGGCCCGGAAGGTGCGGACGGCCCTGGTGATCGCCGGAATCCCTGATCGATTCGTCACAGAAACGTCACCGCGCCGCCGGGAACCGTATGCCGGGCGCACTTACCGTCCGCAGCATGACTCGACGACGCACCATCCTGGCGTGCGCAGCGGCGGGGCTGACGGTCATCGGCCTGACCGCGCAACCCGCCGCCGCAGGGCCCGCACCGACCGCGTCCTCCCACTTCTGGGGGGACGACCCCCCAGGCCCCCCGGCAACAGCGTCGGTTCGGCTGCTGTCCCTCAACGACTTCCACGGCAACCTCGAGCCGCCGTCCGGCAGTTCCGGGAGGGCCGTCAACGAGAACGGCGAGACCGTGCCCGCCGGCGGCGCCGCCTACGTCGCCGCCCACCTGAAGAATCTGCGGAACCGCGACACCCTCACCGTCGCGCAGGGCGACCTGATCGGGGCCTCGCCGCTGCTGTCCGCCGCCTACCACGACGAGCCCACCGTGCAGTTCCTCGGCGACATCGGCGTCACGGCCTCCGCCGTCGGCAACCACGAGTTCGACGAGGGCTACGAGGAGCTGCTGCGCATCCAGAACGGCGGCTGCCACCCGGTCGACGGCTGCTCCCCCGAAGGCGAGTGGCGGGGCGCGGAGTTCGACTACCTCGCCGCGAACGTGCTGAAGAAGCGCGAGGCCGGTGAGCACCGGCACGGGAACCGGCCGGCCCTGAAGCCGTGGACGATCCGCCGCGTCAACGGCGTCCGGGTCGGCTTCATCGGCGTCGTCACCAAGACCACCCCGAGCATCGTGACCGCGGAGGGCATCAAGGGCCTGGAGTTCCAGGACGAGGTCGAGGCCGCGAACCGGGCCGCCCGCGAGCTGAAGCGCCGCCACGTCCGCGCGATCGTCCTCCTCGTCCACGAGGGCGACGAGGTGAACTCCGGTCAGCGGCCGGACGCGTGCGGCGTCGTCCCCGGCGCCGGGTCCCGCATCGCCTCGGAGGCCGACCCGGAGATCGACGTCGTGCTGTCCGGGCACACCCACGAGCAGTACATCTGCTCGATCGAGGACCCGGCGGGCGACCCGCGCCTGTTCTCGTCCGGCTCCTCCTACGGCCGCGTGATCACCGAGGTGAACCTCAGGGTGAACCGCCGCACCGGCGACATCGTCCGCTCGTCCCTCCGCGGCGACAACCACGTCGTGACCCGCGACGTGCCGCCGGACCGGAAGACGGAGCGGTTCGTCCAGACCTGGAAGGACCGCGTCTCCGAGATCGCCGACAAGCCCATCGGCGGCATCACCGCCGACCTCACCCGCACGCCGTCCCCCTCGGGCGAGACCGCGCTCGGCGACGTCATCGCCGACGCGCAGCTCGCCGGGACCAGGGATCTCGGCGCGCAGGTCGCGCTGATGAACCCGGGCGGCGTCCGCACCGACCTCGCCTACGCGGCGAGCGGCTCGGAAGGCGACGGCGTCGTCACCTACGGCGAGGCGTTCGCCGTCCAGCCGTTCAGCAACGTGATGGGCGTCGTGTCCCTGACGGGCGCGCAGATCGACGCGCTCCTCGAACAGCAGTGGACGGACGCCGGCGAGAAGATCCTCCAGCCGTCCGCCAACCTGCACTTCGCCATCGACCGGTCCAGGCCCGTCGGCGACCGCGTCTCCGCCATCACCATCGACGGGACGCCCATCGACCCGGCCACCGCCTACAAGGTCGCGGCGAACAACTTCCTCCTGGGCGGCGGTGACGGCTTCACCGTCTTCACCGAGGGCACCGGCCAGGTCCTCGGCTCGATCGACCTGGACACCTTCGTCGCCTACTTCAAGGCCCAGGGCACGATCTCTCCCCCGCCCCTGGACAGGATCACCGGCCGATAACCCGGTCCGTTGAACTGCGGCGTGTCGCCCCATGCGCGAATTCGCAAGGGCGGCACGCCGCAGTTCAATGTGGGGGCTCGGCCCGATGGGTCACGCTCCGAAGAGGTGGACCACGAAGTAAACGATGGCGGCCACCGCGGCGGCCATCGGCATGGTGAGGATCCAGGCGGTGATGATGTTGCCCGCCACGCCCCAGCGCACCGCGGAGAGCCGCTTGGTCGCGCCGACGCCCATGATGCAGGACGTGATCGTGTGGGTGGTGGAGATTGGAGCGTGCCAGATGTATGCGGTCGCATAGAGGATCATCGAGGCCGTCGATTCGGCGGCGAAACCCTTCGGCGGGTCCAGTTCGATCACCTTGCGGCCCAGCGTCCGCATGATCCGCCAGCCGCCGGCGTAGGTGCCGAGGGACAGCGCGCCCGCACAGGCGATGATGACCCACAGGGGGACGCCCTTGCCGTCGGAGTGGCCGGTCGTGACCAGGGCCAGGACGATGATGCCCATCGTCTTCTGCGCGTCCTGGAGGCCGTGGCCCAGCGCCATCGACGCGGCCGACAGCGACTGCGCGATCCGGAACCGGCGGGCGATCCGGCCCGGATTGGCGCGGCGGAAGATCCACAGGATGGCGACCATCACCAGGTAGGCCAGCCCGAAACCGGCGACCGGGGAGATCACCATCGGGATGGCGACCTTCTCGACGACGGTGTCCCAGCTGACGGTCGACGCCGACGCGATCCCGGCCCCGACGACGCCGCCGATCAGCGCGTGCGAGGAGGACGACGGCAGCCCGAAGTACCAGGTGATCATGTTCCAGGTGATCGCGCCCAGCACGCCGGCGGCGACGACGGTGAGGCCGTGCAGCCCGGACGGCGGGGTGATGACCTCGCTGACGGTCTTGGCGACCTCGACCCCGAGCAGCGCGCCGATCAGGTTCATCACGGCCGCCATCAGCAGCGCCGCCCGCGGTGTCAGCGCCCGGGTGGACACCGACGTCGCGATGGCGTTGGCGGCGTCGTGGAAGCCGTTGGTGTAGTCGAAGACCAGCGCGATGACCACGACCAGGATGAGGACCGCGGTCTGCGCGTCCTGGCGCAGGCCCAGCGCCCCGGAGATCACCACCGCGAGGAGGCCCAGCAGCAGGAAGGGCCAGAACCGCACCGGGCCGCGTCGGACCTGCTCGGCGAGGGTCGGGTCCGCCCCCGGAGGCTCGTCCTTGGCCAGCACCGCCCCGACGGGTCCGCCTACGGCGAAATCGGCGGGGCGGCTGGATTCTGGCGGTTCGTCCTTCGCGATCATGATTCCTTGACCGAGATCGTCTCGACCGTGTTGGCCACGTGCTCGAACGCGTCCGCCGCGTCCTCCAGCCGGTCGATGACCTGCTTCAGCTTCAGGACCGTGAGGGTGTCGTAGTCACCGCTGAACAGCTGCGCCAGCAGCTTGCGGTAGACCTGGTCACCCTGGTTCTCCAGCCTGTTGATCTCGATCCAGTACTCGTTGAGCTCCTTCATCGAACGCAGCCGCGGCATCGCCTCGGCGGTCAGCTCCGCTGCCCGCTCCAGCACCTCCACCATGGCGACGATGCCCTTGGGGAACTCGTCGATCTTGTAGAGGACAACGAGGTCCGCCGCCTCTTCCATCTCGTCCATCACGTCATCGATCGTCGAGGCCAGCCGGTAGATGTCCTCGCGGTCGAAGGGCGTGATGAAGGTTTCGTTGAGCCGTCGCATGATCGCGTGAGTACATTCGTCGCCCGCATGTTCGCAGGCACGCATCTTCTCCGCGATCGCTGCACGGTCCGAGCCGTCGCTGATGAGCTCCACGAGCAGCCTGGCACCGGTGACCAGGTTGTTCGCCGAGTCGGCGAACATGTCGTAGAAGCTGTCCTCACGCGGCGTGAGACGCAAGCGCACGTCGTTCTCCTGAAGTGCCGGAACAGTCCGCAGAGGATCGTAGGCGCAACCAGCCGTAAAAAGAACCTTTGCCCCAGCTTCGGCTGGTGTCCGCCATCCTCTCACCTACATGGGTGCCCTACACCACCAGGTACATACCTTCTGCGCATCGCCGTATGGCCGGGCCTCCCGAGCCCGCGGGCCGGACGCGGCCGTCACCTGGAGAACGGGGCGGCACACAGGGTGAGATTCGTTACAGCGACCGGCGTGGCGAGCCGCCACGGCAGGCACGAGCGGCCTGCACGAAGACGAACCGGGGGCGCCTTGATCGGCGCCCCCGGTGCGAACTGCGGGCTTCGGCTCGGCCGGGCCGGGGGATCGCCCCCGGGACCGCCTAGTCTTGCGGCGTCAGCTCGCGACGACCGGCTTCGTCGGACCGTACTCCGAGCACCATGTCGATTTCCGCGATGGTGAGCGGCTCTTCCGCCGCCGCCACCGCACTGAGCATCTCGGCATAGAGTTCGATCTCGTCCAGCGCAACGCGGTCGTGGACGCGCAAATCAAGGTTCTGGCGCACCGCGTCCACCTCCGTTCGTTCCCCACACCCAAGTCGAGGCTACGCGGCCGGCCCCGGCGGGCACATGACCCAAGCGGGCCATTCGAGGGTCACTCCGACCCTGTCAATCCGGGCCCCCGACCCCCGCAGTCACCCTTCCCGGATGAGGCCCGTCTGATGCCCGTGTCCGGGCCGTGTCAGGTTCGCCGGGCATCCGGCGGCGATGCTCAGCGGCGGTTCAGCGGCCGGGACGGAAGTCGCCGAGCATCTGCTCCAGCGGCGTCTCGGGCAGGTCGCGGGCCGTCAGCCGGGCCACGGTCGCGGCGTTGACGTCGGCGCCCGCGAGCCGGGCCGCCTGCCGCGCCACCGTCTGCTCGAACAGGGCCCGGACGGTCCGGGCGTAGGCGAACTGCGGGTCGTCGCGCAGCCGCTCGAACCGGCTCAGCAGCTCGACGCGCAGTTCCTCGTCCAGCATGTACAGGTCGCGCTCGGCGTAGCCCTGGAAGAGCCGGACCATGTCGCGGTCGCCCATCCCGGTGAACTCCATGACGCGGCCGAGCTCGGCGCGGAACGCGGGGTTGCCCGCGAGGAAGCCCTCCATCTCGGCCACCGGGCTGGAGCACACCACCATGAACCGGGTGCCGTTCTGGTTCATCTGGCGGAGCAGCTCGTCCACCACGGCGGGGCTGCGGTCGAGCCGGTACGCCTCCTGGACGAGCAGCACCCCGCCGAGCGCCTGCTCGACCATGCCCGCGACGCGGCGCTCGGTGTCGAGCCGGTCACGTCCCGCGAGGTGGACGGGACGGCAGGCGACCACGTGCCCGGAGTGCAGCAGCCCGAGCGCCGCGTAGATGCCGCCGACCAGGCCCGCCACGGTCGTCTTGCCGGTGCCGGGCGGTCCCACGAAGATCAGGTGGCGGGGGTCGCCGCCGCCCACCCCGTACCGCGCCCGGTCGGCCGCGAGCCCCGCCTCGGCGGCGAGCTCGTGCACGGCCGCCTTGACGTCGTCCAGCCCGGTGAGCTGGTCGAGCTGCCGCAGGTAGCCGTCGATGTCGCCGGGCGGGCGCAGCGCCGGCTCGATGCCCTCCGCGACGCCCGCGAGATCGTCCGGGGTCAGGACGAGCCGGTCGTGCGACGCGCCGGCCCGCTCCATGTTCCGCTGGGCCGCCTGGTCCAGGTAGGCCTCGACCAGGCGCGCGTTGACCAGGTCGCCCGGCCCGCGGAGCCGGTTCAGGTCCTCCCGGACGACCTCCAGCGCCGACGCGCCGATGGTGACGCGCCGCTCGTCGGCCAGCAGGTGCAGCAGCGTCAGGCGGTTGTCGAGGTCGCTGAAGTCGGGCAGCCGATGCACGCGGAACGCCTGGACGAGCTTCGGATGCTCCTGCAGGAGGCGCTTGTACGTGTGCGGTTCACAGGTGGCGATCACGGGCGTCGTGTTCACCGGGTCGCGGCGGGCCCGGCGGACCGCGCCGACGACCGCCGCCGGGTCGGGCGCGCCGTCGATCGCCGCGTCCAGCCGCTCGAACAGGATGACCGGGCCCGGCTGGGAGAGGATCTGCCCGATCCGCTCCGCGGGCGCGTCCCGCACGTCCTCGGCGTCGTGCGCGCGGATCGACCCGTCGCCGAGGCCGGCGTTCGCCAGCGTCAGCGCGATCATCCGGGCGAGCCGGCGCTGCCCCGAGTGCGGACCGCCGACCAGCAGCACGCCCGGCAGCCCCGACTTGATCGAGCTCGGCGCGCCGTCCACCCTGGTCCGCTCGACGTCCTGGCCCGCGGGCGCGTTCCACTCCTCGGCCTGCGTACGCAGGTCCGCCAGGAACGGGCTCGCGTCGTGATCCCCGTACACGAAGCCGAAGCCGAACCGCTCCAGGACACGGCGCTCACTGCGGTCCTGCGGAGGCGGGATCTCGTGGACGGGCTGTTCCGGCGAAGGCGTGTCGTCCAGGAAGTCGAAATCGCCGACCATCGTCTTGGACATGACCTTCGTGCCCGGCCCGCCTGCCGGGACGGGCGGCGGCGGTGGCGCCGGATCGTCGTCGAGGTCACCGGGCCCCAGGACGCGCGTGCCGGGCGGCCCCTGCCGGCCCGGTGGCTGCGGC
Source organism: Spirillospora sp. NPDC048823 (assembly GCF_043198445.1). Lineage (NCBI taxonomy): Bacteria > Bacillati > Actinomycetota > Actinomycetes > Streptosporangiales > Thermomonosporaceae > Spirillospora > Spirillospora sp. NPDC048823. The sequence goes on from NZ_JBICUT010000009.1 coordinate 87,987, forward strand.
GGGGGCTGCTGCGTTGGCGCGCCGGGCGCGCCCTGCGGCGCTCCGGCCTGGTCCTCCACCCGCGTGGCGTACGGGTCGAACGCGGCGGGCGCCGCGGGCTGCTGATGCTGCTGCGCCTGCTGCGGTGCCGGCTGTGCCTGCGGTTGTGCCTGCTGCGGCTCTGGAGGCCGGACGGGATTCGGCGGTCCTTGCGGGACGGCGCCAGGCGCCGGCCCCTGCTGCGGAGGAGCGGCGCCCGCCGGCTGATACCCGAGATGCGTGTACGGCGGCACGAAGTCGTCGTCCTGCCGCCCCTCCTCCGGAGGGGAGAACCCTCCGAGCTGTGGAGCCGGGGCAGGTTGCCGCTCCGGCGCGGCGGGCGGCGGCGTGGCCTGTTCCTGCGCCGCGTAGGGCATCTGGCCCTGGCCGGGAGCCTGGGGCGGCTGAGAGGCGCCCTGGTTCGGCGCGGGGCTCTGCATGGGGGCAAGGCTCTGCATCGGCGCGGGGCTCTGCATCGGGGCAGGCGGCGCCGCGCCCGGACGCTGGAACCCGAGTTCGGTGTAGGGAGGCGCGACGTTCCCGTCGTCCCGGCCCTCCCTGCTCTCGCGCTCCTCCTCGGCGGGCGGCGAGCCCCCCGCCGGCGGCTCGGGAGCGGCGAACGCGGCCTGCTGCCCCTGGCCGGGACCCTGTGCAGGCATCTGGCCGGGCGCGGGACCGGCCGGACCGGACGGGTTCTCCCACCCCTGCTGGGCGGGCGGCTGCACGAACGGGCGGTCGGGCTCGGACGGCTTGCCCTGCGGCTGCGGAGGCGTGCCCGGGGCAAGACCGGGCTGGCTCTGCATGCCGAACGGGGACGGCTGCGAGGGCGCCGGGTTGGGCGGCGGGGTCGGGGCCGCCACCGCGGCCGTCGCGCGGGCCCGGTTGCGGCCGATGATCCCGGCGATGAGCGCGGTGGGGACGGGAAAGCCGCGGGGACGCGCGGGCATCCCGCCGAGCCGGCACCAGGCGAGGTCGACCTCGTACATCGCGGCCAGCAGTGACTCCGCGCCCGGCCCGGACCCGGTTGCGGACCGCAACGGCTCCGGGAGGCGCATGTCCTGCGGCCACAGCCGGCGCAGAGGGTGGCCCTTCTGTTCCGACACCGCCTGCACCGTGTAGCGGATCTCCGGGTCGAGCCAGGGGACGATGGTCCCCACCATGTCCTTGCGGACGACGTCCAGGTCGGCGGCGAGCAGCGCGGCGGCCACCAGGCGCGGCTCAACGTAGGCGGGGTCGGCGGGGTCGCCGGCGAGGTCGGCTATCAGCTCGCTGAGCGTGTAGAAGGCGTGACGGAAGTTGTCCCCCGGCGAACTCTCGTTCCTCAGCGCCGGGACCAGGTTCGCCGGGCAGCGGGTGAGCCACTGCTGGACGATCGCCTGGTCCCCGTAGGGCAGTGCCCCGTAGTCGACGGTCGGGTTGGCGAGCGTGGTGCTGAGGATGGCGAGCAGGGCGTCCGCCCGGCTCTGGTACCGGACGTCTTCGCGCAGTGCGCTGGCGACGGCCCACATCGTCCGGAGGATGACGACCGCCGCGTCCACACGGCTCGCCCGCAGGCGTTCCGCGTAGAGCCCGGCCAGCGTCTCCAGGGCGGGCGGGGTGAGCCAGCGCGGGCCGTCCACGTCCGGGAGGGGCTTGGCGCGGTACGGCTTCCAGAGGTCGAGCATCTGCGCGTCCAGGCGCGCGTCGAACGCGGGCGCGGACGCGCACCACAGCATCACACCCCACGCGACGACCACGGTGGACGGCGTGCCGCTGGAGAACTCCGGCCACCAGTGCGGGTACTCGGGGGCGGGCAGGGCCGCGGCGGACTCGACCGTCGACCGGACCCGCGAGGTCACGTCCGTCGCGAACCCGTGCCCGACGAACGGCAGGCCCGTCGGCGGGTCGTAGGAGAAGTCGGGACCGGCCGGGATGACGTGCGGCGGCAGGTTGGGCACCTGCCCCGGCGCCTGCTGCGCTGGCCTCGCCGCCATCCGGACGGCGGGCGTGCGGGGCGGCGGGCACAGGTACCACTGGCCGTCGGACGGGTGCAGCCGGTACCAGCGCGCCCACGCTCCGAACAGCCACCATGTGCCGTCGGGCAGGACGAGCATGCGCCCGCCGATCGCGTGATGGCGCTGCTGAGGAGGCGTCGACGGCCACCATGCGGCGGCCACCATCGCCCTCGTGTCCCGCTCTGCCTCCGCGAACGGATCCTGCCCCATCTGGGGGCTGGGCGGCGGAGCACTGCCATAGCCCGGTCCCCACACCACGCTGGTCATCGTAGTCAGGAGAAGCCGGTTGGGATGCCCCTCACCGGCCCATTAGCCACATAACCACAGGTCAGCGAGACATCAATTCGGCTCGACGGCGACCGGACCGTCAGTGCCACTCGGCGGTGCGGTGCCGCCGGGCCTTGGTCACGTACACCTCGGGGGTGTGCGCCAGGACGAGCCGGTCATCGTCGGTCAACTCCCGGACGATCTTGCCCGGAGTCCCGGCGACGAGGACGCCGGAAGGGATCTTCTTGCCGGGCGGCACCAGCGCGCCCGCCGCGATCAGCGTCCCGGACCCGATCCGGGCGCCGTTCAGCACGATCGCGCCGATCCCGATGAGCGAGCCGGTTTCGACATGCGCGCCGTGCACCATCGCCTTGTGACCGAGGCTGACCCGGTCCTCCAGGACGGCGGGCATACCCGGGTCGGAGTGCATGCAACTGAGGTCCTGGATGTTGCACTCGTCGCCGACGACGATCTCCTCGTCGTCGCCGCGGAGCACCGAGCCGTACCAGACGCTGGACGCGCGGCCCAGCGTCACCCGCCCGACGACGACCGCGCCCGGCGCGACCCACGCCTCAGGGTCGATCTTCGGCCGGTCCTCACCCAATGATCCCAGGTAGCTCATGCGGCCGATGCTAGGACGCGTCCCGTCCCGTCCCGAACGGCACCCCCGGGACGGGCGCCCACCGGCACGAACCCCGACACGAACCCCGACACGAACCTCCACACGGGCCCCACAGCGCGAAGTTTGTGCAGATTAGGTAGCTTGTCGGGCCTACCCGGATGAAGAAACGGCAGCGAGAAGCGCGTTCCGGTTGCGCGAATGGGGTGGACCGGACAAGAGTCGTCCTGACGTTTCCACATGTGGGCCCGCTCAACGGCGGGTGAGGATGTTATCGCGACCGACCCTGACGGGGTGATGACCCCCGCCAACGACCCCCCAAGGCATCATGAGCAACGAAGCCGAAATCCTGCCGAATCTCCTCCAAGAAGAGTCCTTCGAGATCGTCATGCGCGGCTACAACCGCCGCCAGGTCGACGATTACATCGCCCGCGCCCAGCAGAAGCACCGCGAACTGGAGGCGCGGCTCGCCCGTGCCCAGGACGACGGCGAGCGCCTCCGCCGCGAGATGGCCGAGGTCCGGGAGGCGCGCAAGCCCACCGGCGACGACCTGTCCGACCGGCTCCGGCAGATCATCAACCTCGCTGAGGACGAGGCCCAGGACAAGGTCGCCCAGGCCGAGGCCAAGGGCGCCGAGATCCGCGAGGACGCCGAGCACGAGTCCAAGCGGATCATCGACGACGCCCGCTCGCACGCCGACAAGAACCTCGCCCAGGCGCAGGAGAAGGCCGAGAACGTGCTCGCCTCCGCCAAGCAGGAGTCCGAGAGCGTCCTGTCGGCCGCCAAGCAGGAGGCCGAGCAGACGGTGAGCAGCGCGCGGCTGGAGGCCGAGCGCACCCTCACCGCGTCCGAGCGCCGCGCCAGCGTGATCAACGAGGGCGCGACGCAGCGGCTGACCTCGCTCACCAAGAACCACACCCAGGCCCTGCAGCGCCTCACCGAGATCAGCGAGACGCTGCACCGGCTGCTGACCGCCGAGAACGAGGCGGGCCCACTGGAGAAGATGGTCGAGGACGCCGTCCGGCAGAGCGCGCCCCGCAAGCAGCAACCCGCCCCGCCCCAGGCCGGGCCCACCCAGGCGGCCCAGCCCTCCTCGCCGTCCGGGCCGCAGTCCGGGCCCGGGACGAAGCCGATTCCGGCCGCGCCCAAGCCGGCCACGGCTCCCGGCGCGCCCCAGGGCGCCCCGTCCATGAAGAAGCCCGGGCCGGCGGCTCCGGCCGCCGACGCTCCCGCGCCGCCGGCCCCGCAGCAGCCCAAGCCCGCACGCCCGGCCGAGGAACCGGACGGCCCCGCGCAGTCCGGTCCCGCGCAGTCCGGTCCCGCGCAGTCCGGTCCCGCGCAGTCCGGCCCCGCACAGCCCGGCCCCGCACAGCCCGGCGGTCCCGGGCAGTCCGGTGGTCCGGCCGTCCCGCCGCAGCCTCCGCGCGGCCCCATCGAGCTGTAACCCCACCCGGCTCCGGAAGCGTCAGGCGGGCTCCGCGGTGTGCCCTGCCCTCACCCGGCCGGGCACACCGCCTCGTCCTTTATAGGATCTCGGGGTGAGCAAGAGGACCCACAAGCGCCGCGGAACCGCCCGCCCGATCCGGCTCCTCGGAGACCCGGTCCTGCGCACCGGATGCGACCCCGTCCGGACGTTCGACGCCTCCCTGGAACGCCTCGTCGACGACATGTTCGTCACCATGTACGAGGAGGACGGCGCCGGGGTGGCCGCCAACCAGGTGGGAGTCGGCCTGCGGGTCTTCGTGTACGACGTCGGCGACGACAAGGGACGGCGGCACATCGGGCACGTCGTCAACCCGACGCTCGTGGCGGCCGACGGGGAGATGCTGGTCGAGCCGGAGGGCTGCCTGTCCGTCCCCGGCCTGCGTTTCGAGACGCCCCGCCACGCGCACGCCGTCGTCGAGGGCGTGGACGTCAAAGGCGAACCCGTACGCGTCGAGGGCACCGGCTACTTCGCACGCTGCCTCCAGCACGAGTGCGGCCATCTGGACGGCGGCGTCTACATCGACGTCCTGTCCGGCGACGCGCGCCGCGAGGCCATGCGCGCCATCCGGGACCTCGGCCGGTAGGCGCGGGCACCCGGTCTCCCCACCAGGCACGATGACGAAAACGCACTCACCCGATCCTCTGCGCGCATTCAGGGGACATTCAGGTTGAGATGGGAACCTCTGCGGTGATTGTGGAGGGAGACTGTGCCATTGGCTGATCGAACGGTTGATCGGACGGCGAACGGCGGCGGCAAGGCGGCGGAGGCGACGCTGCTCGTCGTCGAGGACGAGCCGAACATCCTGGAGCTGCTCGCCGGCAGCCTGCGCTTCACCGGATTCGACGTGGTCACAGCGACCAACGGGGCCGACGCCGTCCAGTCGGCGCGGCGGCACCGCCCGGACCTGATCGTGCTGGACGTCATGCTCCCCGACATCGACGGGTTCGACGTGGCGCGGCGGCTGCGGTCCGGCGGCGACCACACCCCCGTGCTGTTCCTGACCGCACGGGACGCCGTGCAGGACCGGATCAAGGGGTTGACGATCGGAGGCGACGACTACGTCACCAAACCGTTCAGCCTGGAGGAGGTCATCGCCCGCATCCGGGCGGTCCTGCGGCGGTTCCGCGGCGGAGTGGCCGAGCCGACGCCGCGCATGGTGTTCGCCGACGTCGAACTCGACGAGGACAGCCACGAGGTGTGGCGCGGCGGACGCGCGATCCAGCTCTCGCCGACCGAGTTCAAGCTGCTGCGCTACTTCATGGCCAACGCGGGACGCGTCGTGTCGAAGGCGCAGATCCTCGACCACGTGTGGAACTACGACTTCCGGGGCGACGCGGGGATCGTCGAGTCGTACGTGTCGGCGCTGCGCCGCAAGGTCGACAACGCCGAGCCGCGCCTCATCCACACGCTGCGCGGTGTGGGGTACGTCCTGCGTGAGCCGGCGAGACCGGGCTGATGACCGCCCGGGTTCCGGCGTCCGCCACCGGCGCCCTTGCATCCGCGGCGCACCCCGGGCCGCCGAACGCCCCCGGCCGGAACGCGGCCGGGTGGACGCGGCGCGGCCTGGCCCACCTGTGGGGGCGGACGTCGCTGCGCGTCAAGCTGGTCGCCGGGATGCTCGTCCTCGCCACCCTCGGGATGACGGTGATGGGCGCGGCGGGCGCGTCGGTGCTGCGGCAGTACCTGGTGGGGCGGGCCGACGATCAGCTCCGCGGCTCCGTGGGCCGGACGATCGACCAGGTCGTCCCCCATCTGGAACGCGGGCAGACCCGGTTCACCGTCCGCCTCCCGAGCGAGATCTACGGGCAGATCCGCGTCAATGACGGCCGTACGGTCGGGCAGAACCCGGCGTGGAGCGATCCCGGCCATCCGCGTCTCCCGGAGGACCTGTCCGGGTGGATCGACCGGCCGTTCACCGTGTCCGGGACGGGTGGTTCGACCTCGTCGTGGCGGATCCTGGCCGAGCCGATCCCGGACAGCGACGGCGCGATCCTCGTGCTGGCGTTCAGCCTGGACGAGGTCGACCGGACCGTCCGCCGGCTGGTGGCGATCGACGCGATCGTGGGCCTGGTGGTGCTGGCCGGCCTGGTCGGGCTCGGTGTGTGGGTCGTCCGGGCGAGCCTGCGTCCGCTCGCCGCGGTCGAGGAGACCGCGGGCGCCATCGCCGCGGGCGACCTGTCCCGCCGCGTCCCGCAGGCCGATCCGCGCACCGAGATGGGACGGCTCGGCCGCTCGCTGAACGCGATGCTCGCGCAGATCGAGACGGCGTTCCGGGCCCGCGCCGAGTCGGAGGCGGCGGCGCGGCAGTCGGAGCGGACGGCGCTGCGCTCCGAGGAGCGGATGCGGCGGTTCATCGCGGACGCCAGCCACGAGCTGCGCACTCCGCTGACCGCGATCCGCGGATTCGCCGAGTTCTACCGGCAGGGCGCCGCCCGCAGCCCCGAGGAACTCGACCGGCTGATCGGCCGCATCGAGGAGACCGCGTCCCGGATGGGCCTGCTCGTGGAGGACCTGCTGCTGCTCGCCCGGCTGGACCGGCAGCGTCCGATCGAGCGGCGTCCGGTGGACCTGCTCGCCGTCGCCGCCGACTCTGTCCAGGAGGCCAGAGTTCTCGCACCCGAGCGCACGATCGACCTTTCGGTCGAGGGAGGATTGGCGTACCAGGTCCGGGGGGACGAGCCGCGGCTGCGCCAGGTGCTCGGGAACCTGCTGACGAACGCGATCGTGCACACCCCCGAGGGCGCGCAGGTGGAGGTGCGCCTCAAGCCGGGGACGCTGCGCGACGCCCCCGCGGCGATCGTCGAGGTCGCCGACCGGGGCCCCGGTCTCTCGCCGGAGCAGTCGGAACGGGTCTTCGAGCGTTTCTACCGCGCGGACGAGGCCCGGTCACGGGAGGGCGGCGGCGCGGGCCTCGGCCTCGCCATCGTCGCGGCACTGGTGGCGGCCCATGAGGGCCTGGTGGAGGTGGACTCCACACCGGACGAGGGAGCCACCTTCAGGGTCGTCCTGGCCTTGGACGAAGACTGACCACGGGCTTGCCGACCACGGGCGAGAACCGACCACGGATGAAGACCGAAGGTCGCGTTCAGGCAACTTTCAGGTTGGATCCAGGTGGATTGCAGCCCCGGGACGCATTCTCGATCGTGAGTGAACGAAAGACCGCCGACGAGATCATCGCCGGCGCCCCGATCTGACCCGGGCGCCGTCCGGCCAGGCTCTGGGGGGAGCGGGCGGACGGGCGGCGGAACCGGGCCAGAGGTCCCTCCCAGCCGGGCCGGGTGAGGAGGGACCGAGCAAGGGAGAGCGGCCGCGTGGCTTCCCTGTGGGCCACGCGGCCGCTCAACGGCCACACGCCCCATGGCCGCTTTGATCAGGTGGATCTGACCGAGATCGCGGGCCGCTGCTTCACCTTCGCCAGCATCTTCCGCGTCGAGCGCAGGTAGACGGACCGCGGCAGCGTCCGGACTCGCAGCGGCAGCCGCGGGTACACGACCGACAGCACGTCGACCAGGAGCCGGAACCGCCGCTCCCGTGCGGCGTCCCACTTCCACCCGTACTGCTCGCGGATCGGCGCCGGCATCAGCCCCGCCGTGAGCAGCCGGATCGCCATCATCCCGGGCGCGTTCAACGGGCCGCCCGGCAGCTTCCCCCCGTCCAGCACCTGGTCCGCCACCGCCCGCGACGCATCACTGATCTTCAGGTTCTGGAGCATGTCCGCGTAGTACTCGCGGAACCGCCGGTAGTTCCCCGGCATCCGTTCCTCCGGGCACCCGAGGATCGTCGCGTAGGTCTTGCTCTGCTGGTAGAACTCCTCAAGCTCCGACTCGTCGAACGTCCGCCGGAAGAGCATCTGGTAGAACTGCGCGGCCACCGCGAACAGCGTGGAGGCGACCCACACCTGCAGTTCCGGGTCATTGGCCTCGTAGTCGGGTCCGGTGATGGACTCATGCCCCTTGGTGACCAGTGCGCTGAGGGTCTCGGCCTCCTCCCGCGTCCCGAACTGCACCGTGTAGAGCCACCCCATCGTGTTCCGCAGCCGCCGCACCGGATCGTCCGCCGTGTAACTGTGGTCGTAGACGCCCTGCGCCACCTTGGGATGCGCGGTCTGCAGCAGCGACGCGGCCCCACCCGCCGCGATGAGCACGCCCTCCTGCGTGATGACACGGATGAGGTCGCCGTCCTGGAACACTCCTTCAGCCATGGCGTTCATTGTAAGTAAGTGCTTGCAGTTTGCCGCCATCGGGGGTAACTCGTACGACAAGATCACCCTCCCCTGCGACAATGGGGACATGCCCGACCAGATCCATGTCCGCGGCTCGGTCTCCATCCCGGAGTCCGAGCTGAGCTGGCGTTTCTCCCGTTCCTCGGGGCCGGGCGGGCAGCACGTCAACACCAGCGCCACCGCCGCCGAGCTCTCCTTCGACGTCGCGAACTCCCCGTCCCTCCCCGACACCCTGAAGTCCCGAGCGCTGGAACGCCTGGCCGGCCGCCTCGTCCGCGGCGTCCTCACCGTCCGCGCCGAGGAGTACCGCTCCCAGCTCCGCAACCGCGACGCCGCACGCACCCGCCTGGCCACGATCCTCGCCGAGGCCACGGCCCCGCCCCCGAAGAAGCGCATTCCCAAGAAGGTCCCCCGCGGCATCAACGAACGCCGCCTGGAGAACAAGAAGCGCCGCGCCAACATCAAGCGCCAACGCTCCACCCGCTGGGACTGACCACCCCGCTGACATCCGTCCGTCTTCCCTGCGCGCCGGGCGGTCATCGGCGCGTGGCCGCGGTCACGAACAGCGGGAGGGCGAGGTACATCCGCCCGCGCCGTCCCCGTTCACGCTGCTCGGCGACCCAGGCTTCGGCCTGCGCGTCGCTGATCGCTCCGGCCGAGCGCGCCCCTTCGGCGAGGCCGGCCAGCGCGGGAACCATCGCCGCATCGGTGAAGATCCAGGTGTGGGCCTCGACGGTGACGTCGGCGAAGCCCGCATCGAGGAGGAGGTTGCGGCTGCGGCGGACGACCCGGGGGGTGGGGACCCGGTCGGCGCGAGCGTGCACGATGGTGCGGGTGAGCGCGGCGTCGTCGGCGTCGATGACGAAGGTGTCCCAGTCCTGCCCGATCAGCGCGATGCGCCCGCCGGGGGCGAGCACGCGCCGTGCCTCGCCGATCGCGCGGGAAGGGTCGTCCAGGACGTGGTACACCTTGTCCGCCCGGTAGCCGTGCAGTTCGCCGTCGGCGAAGGGCAGATCGTAGGCGTCCGCCACGCGGAAGTCCGCGGTGGGCCAGCGCTCGGCCGCCACCGCGATCATCCGCTCGTCGGGGTCGATGCCGACCGCCCGTGCGCCCCGCTCGGCCATCTCGACGGCCGCCCGGCCGGATCCGCATCCGACGTCGACCACCGCCGCATCCGGCGCGATGCCGAGCAACTCGTACGAACGGGCACGAAGTTCGCGCGCCCCGGGGATGTTGTCCGCGATGTCGAGCAGGGCGATGAGGGCGTCGGATTCGTCGTCGGTTCGGCCTGTCGTCCGAGTCTTGTCCATGCCCCAGACCCTGCCACTTAAAGTCCACTTGAAGTCAAGCGAACCCGGTCGTACGGCTTCCGGCCCCGGGCGAAGCGGCCAGGACGGGGGTCAGGTGGGCCAGGCGAGGGCCTTGGCGGTGCCCGAGGTGATGCGGGCGGTCTCGGTGCCGTGGTGGATGACCTGGAAACGGACCCGGTACCCGTCGCCGACGGTGTCCGCCGGGAGGCTGTAGTGGACGAGGGTCGAGCCCTTGCCCGCGATGTATTCGGCGACGGGGCCGCCCGCGACGTCGCCGCCAGAGTCGGCGTGCTCGATCGCGCGGGCGCGCAGCCCGGTTCCGGGGGCCAGGCCGTCCACCTGGACGTTGGCCGTGAAGGCGTAGCGGGCGGGGCCCTCGACGAAGGACGGTCCGCCGGCGTCCCGGTGGTGATGGTCGCGGTCGGAGTGCTCGCGGCCCCAGTCGATCGTCACCCACGTGTTCGGCGGGAGGGCCTGCTCGGCGTCCATCGAGACGGAGACGTAGTCGGGCACGTCATCTAAGTCTGCGGGCATCCCGGCCCGTACCCAGGCGTACAGCTCGTCACCGGGGCAGCTCGTCGCGTACACGTCACGGTGGCCGAGCTTCTTCAGGTCGCGGCCCCCGCGCCGGCCCGCTTCGTCGTACAGCCGGCGGATGGACCGTTTCGCGGCGGCGGTGGCGTCGCCGTCCCGGCCGATCATGCACACGCCGATGCCGGAGGTGTTGTGGTCCGGGGCGTGCGCGCCGACGACCAGCCAGCCGCGGCCCGCGTAGATCCGGCCGCCGACGTCGACGAGGAAGTTGTAGCCGATGTCGGCCCAGCCCCGGCCGTCCATGTGGAAGTCCTGGATGCTGCGCACCGACTGGTCGGTGGGGCCTTCGGAGTAGTGGACGACGAACTCGGTCCGCTGGGACCAGCTGACTTCGGTGCGGGATCGGGGGGCCCGGGCGTCCCATTCCGCCCGGCTGATGATGTCCATGGGTCTCTCCCGGGGGGTCGATTCCGGTAACGAGCCTACGGGCTTTCGGTGTCTCGTAACACCCCGTAGCCGAATCCGTGCTGTTCGTGCACTTCGTGGGCCGCGCGGGCGTGATCGCGAGCCGCGTCGTCGTCGCCTGTGCGGCGCGCCAGTTCGGCCAGGACGAGGTGGGTGGATCCCCAGCATGCGGTCCCCATGCCGGCGACGACGAACTGGTCCGCATGAGGGAGGAGACGGCGATACAGGTCACCGGGGTCGGGGGTGCCCAGGCGGGCGGCGACCAGGCCCCAGACCGGGATGAGGAAATCGGCGACCCAGTCGTCGGGAATGCCGGTTCCCCAGCGGCCGATCAGCTCATGCGCCAGTGCGGGACGGTCCGCTTCGACGGCCGCCAGGACGGCGACGGGGCGCAGCGGAACGAGATGGGGTTCCTCTGCAGCGGCGATCAGCTCGTCCAGTACCTCGGGGACACGGCCTTGAGCGCGGCGGCACGTGAACGTCGTGACCAGCCGGCGGAACCGGCTGCCCCAGAGCGCCGAGCCGAACCGCATGTCGTGGGCGAGCAGTGCCTCGGCCTCGTCCCACCGCCCGTCCAGGGTGCTGCGCGCCGTCTGCGCGACACGGACCATCGACTCCAGCTCGGGCCGGGGCGCCGCGCCGAGGAGGGTCTCGCAGCGGGCCAGTTCGCGGTCCCAGCCGGGCACGTCGCCGTCGCGCAGCAGGCAGGACATCAGGAACACGCGCGCCATCACCTCGCCGCTGACCGGGAGGCCGGGCAGGTTCGCCAGCTCCTCCGCCGCAGCGCGCCGCTCGGCGTTGCGGCCGGGACGGAACGCCGCGAGCAGATAGTTGTTCAGCGTCCGGGCGAGGAGCGGGACGTCCGCGGTCCTCCTGGCGATGTCGACCGCCTCGGCGGCGTGGCGTTCGCCCTCGGCGCTGCGCGGGCCGTAGTGCAGTTCGAGTGCGAGGGCACCGAGAAGCGCCGCCCGGTCGGCGTCGCGCAGCGGCCCGGCGAGGAGATCCTCGATGACCGCGACCATCTCGCCGTCGACGACGCCGTACGGCCGCCAGTTCCACAGGGACGGTCCGCCGATGGCGGTGACCGCGGGGATCAGTGCGTCGCGGTCGCCGATCGTGCGGGCGATGCGGATCGCGTCCTCCCAGTCGCGGCGCGCCTCCTCCGGCCGACCGACGGTGCGGCGGGCCTGGCCGAGTTCGGTGCGGATCCTGGCCCGTTCGGCGTCCCGGCCCGGCGGGAGGACGGAGAGCGCGAGAGCCCACAGGTCGACGGCCTCGGTGTGCGCGAGCTGGCCCGTCGCGTGCCGGGCCGCGCGGGACGCGTGCTCGGCCGCCTTGTCCGCCCTGGCGGCCCTGTCCGTACCGCCCAGCTTCGCGGCCTGGGCGAAGTGGTGCGCGAGCGTGGCCGATTCCGCTTCCGGAAGGACGGGTTCCAGCGCCTCCCCCACCCGCAGGTGCAGCCGCGATCGCTCCAGCCGGCTCAGCCCCGCGTAGAGCGCCTCGCGCACGAGAGCGTGCGCGAACCGGTAGTCGGGGGCCGGCCCCACCGTCCCGGCGGGCGGCTCGACCAGCAGGCCGGTCGCGATCGCCGGTTCCAGCGCCGTCATGACCTGCTCGGGTGTCATGTCCGTGACCGTTTCGAGCAGGTCGATGCCGACGTCGCGTCCGGCGACCGCGGCGGCGCGCAGCAGTGCCCGCGTCTCCTCCGGCAGGCGGGCCACGCGGCGTTCGATCACGTCCCGCGCGCCGCTCGGCACGGTCTCCATCCCCTCGCTGCCGCACAGGCGCAGGACCTCGCCGAGGTAGAAGGGGTTGCCGCCGGTCCTGTCCAGCAGGGTCTCCACCAGGCCGGGTTCTTCGGTGACGCCCCTCACGCGCAGGTAGGACGCCACGTTCTCCGCGGTGAACGGGCTCAGCTCCACACGTTCGGCCGACCGCGACAGCCCGGCCAGGGTGTCGCGGAGCGCGGCCGGATGATCGCCGGGTTCGGGGCGGCACGTGACGAAGACCAGCAGCCGGTGCCGGACGGCCGCGTCCGCCACGAAGGACAGCAGCCGCAGCGACGACACATCCGCCCAGTGCAGATCGTCCAGGACGACCGTCAGCGGTGTCTCGTCCCGCGTCAGAACGTCGGCGACCTGCTCGAACAGGGCGAACAAGGCGGCACCGGGGTCCTGCCCGCGGGAGTCCGGTTCGGGCGAGCCCGGTTCACGGGAGTCCGGTTCGGGGGAGATCGTCTCCGCGGTGAGCAGCCCGGACTCGTCCCCCGCCTCGCGGACGATCTGCCTCCACGGCCAGAACGCGGGCGCGGTGCCGTCGACGCAGCGTCCCCACGCGACGCGGAATCCCCGGGCGGCGGCCAGGTCTGCGGCGGCATGAACGAGCCGGGTCTTGCCGATGCCGGCTTCCCCGGTCACCAGGACGACACCGCCCCGCCCGCGCCGGGCCTCGCCGAGACACCGTTCGACCAGCGCCATCTGCGCCGACCGTGCCACCAGCCCGTCCCCATCCGGTTCCGGGCCCGCCACGACGGACCCCGCCGTGGCGGACCCTACCGTGGCGAACGCCGCCTCACCCGGCGGCTTGCGCTGTGCCTCGCGTGGGGGGAGGCGGAGGTCGGGCGACTGGTCGAACACCGCCCGCTCCAGCTCCTGGAGCTCGGGCCCCGGACGAAGCCCGAGGTCGTCCGACAGGCGTGCTCTCACGCGGCGCAGCGCGGCCAGGGCGTCGGCCTGACGTCCGGCCCGGTAGAGCGCGAGGACGAGCAGGGACCACGTGCGCTCCCGGTAAGGCGCGTCCTCGACGAGCGCCTCCAGCCCCGGGACCAGGGAGGCGGTCTCGCCGAGCGCGAGCCGGGCGTCGAACCGGTCCTCCAGCGCGGCCGCGCGCAGTTCGGTGAGGCGGGCGGCGGCGGGGCGGGCGAACTCCTGGTCGGCGAACTCCCCCAGCGGGTCACCGCGCCACAGGTCGAGGGCCCGGTCCAGTGCCTCGACGGCCTCCGCGTGCGCGCCACGGGCGAGTGCCTCGCGGCCCTCCTCCGCCCAGGCGGTGAATCGCCACAGGTCGATCCGTCCCGGCGGGACGGCGAGCTGGTAGCCGGGCTCACGGGTCAGCAGGACGGACGGCGGTGTCCGCGGCGCCCTGCCGGGCTCCAGCACTTTGCGGAGGTGCGCGATGTAGGCCTGCAGCGTCCGGGTCGCCCGGGCGGGCGGCTCCCCGGCCCACAGCTCGTCGATCAGCCGGTCCAGGGACACCACGCGGCCGGGTTCCAGCGCCAGCATCGCCACCAGCGCGCGCTGCTTGCGCGTACCGAGGTCGAGCGCGTGTCCCGAGCCGTCCGCGACCTCGAGCGGGCCGAACAGCCGGAACACCGGTCCCTTCGCCATCACCCTCCCGAATCGTGCGAGTGCCCAGCTTACGGGCACCTCAACTCGATCCCAGCTCGATCCCAGCCGCCGGCGGGCACGCTGAACCCCAGATGACGAACACGACGACGAAGAGGAGAAACATGAATATCGGGGACGAACTGCGCGGCGTGGTCCGGGGCCGGGTGTTCGCGGCGGGCGACGGCGGATTCGAAGGCGCGCGGCGCCCCTGGAACCTCGCGGTGGACCAGCCCGTCGGAGCCGTGGTCGAGGCCGCCGACGCCGACGACGTGGCCGCCCTCGTCCGGCACACACGCCTCGCCGGGCTGACCATCGCGGCACAGCCGAGCGGCCACGGCGCGGCCGGCGACCTCGGTGCGGCCGGCGGCCCCGGCGACCCCGGTGACGTGATCCTGCTCCGCACCGCACGTCTCAACGAGCTGGAGATCCGTCCGGACGAGCGGATCGCCCGAGCCGGCGCGGGCGTCGCCTGGGGGCGCGTCCTGGAGGCGGCGAGCCCGCACGGCCTGACCGGTCTCGCGGGCAGCAGCCCGGTGGTCACCGTGACCGGCTACACCCTCGGCGGCGGGCTGAGCTGGTTCGGCCGCAAGTACGGGTGGGCGTCCGGGAGCGTCCGCGCGTTCGACATCGTGGACGCGGCGGGGGCCCGCTCCCGTGTGACGTCCGAGACCGACCCGGACCTGTTCTGGGCGCTGCGCGGCGGGGGCGGCGACTTCGCGATCGTCACCGCGATCGAGTTCGCCCTGCATCCGGCGCCGCGGCTGCACGGTGGACGGATGCTGTGGCCCGCCGACCAGGCCCCCGCCGTCCTGGACGCCTACCGGGAGATCACCGCGGCGGCCCCGGAGGAGCTGACCGCCTGGTACGAGCTGCTGCAGTTCCCGGGTGCGGCGCCGCTGGCGGCGGTCGACAGCGCCTTCCTCGGCGACGGGGGCGACGCGGAGGCGCTTCTGCGTCCGCTCGACAAGATCCCCGGAAGGATCTCCGATACCCGCGCGCCGCTGCCGGTCGCCGACCTCGGGTCGATCACGGCCGAGCCGACCGACCCGGGCCCCGGGCGGTCCCGCGCGGAACTGCTGACCGAACTGACGGACGACGTGGCGGCGGCGCTGCTGGAACGCCCCATCGACCCGCTGCTCAGCGTCCAGTTGCGGCACCTCGGCGGCGCGCTGGCCCGTCCGTCCGGCACGCCCGCCGGGCATCTGGACGAGCCGTTCGCCCTCTACATGTTCGGCGTCCCCGGCGAGGACGGCGGGACGGCCGTGCGCGACCGCCAGCAGGAGATCGCGAACGCCCTCGTCCCGTACACGACGGGCCGCAAGCCGTTCACCTTCCTCGCCCCCGGCGAGCGGGCCGCGAAAGCGTTCACACCCGGGACGCTCGCCGGGCTGCGCGACCTGAAGCGCCGCCGCGACCCGCACGGCGTGTTCCGCAGCAACTTCCCCGTCCTCCGCTGAGGCTCGTGCACCACATACGTCGAGACGCCCGGAACCAGTTGATTCCGGGCGTCTCGGCGTACGGGTCGGGCCGGTGGTGGGGCTACTCGCCCTTCCAGTTCGGCTTGCGCTTCTCGGCGAACGCCGCCGGTCCCTCCTGGGCGTCCTTGGACGTGAAGACGGGCAGCACGATGTCCTGCTGCTTCTTCCACGCCTCGTCCGACGACCAGTCCGCGGACTCGACGATGACCTTCTTGGTCGCCGCGAGCGCCAGCGGCGCGTTCTCGGCGACCTTCAGGGCCAGCTCCTTGGCCGCCGCCAGCGCACCACCCGACTCGGCGAGCCGGTTGACGAACCCGAGCTCGGCCATCCGCTCCGCCGGGTACTTGTCGCCGGTCAGGGCGATCTCCATGGCGATGTGGAACGGGATGCGCTGCGGCAGCCGCAGGAGGCCGCCGCCCGCCGCGACCAGGCCGCGCTTCGGCTCCGGAAGCCCGAACTGGGCGTCCTTCGCCGCGACGATCATGTCGCAGGACAGCGCGACCTCGCAGCCGCCGGCGAGCGCGTAGCCCTCGACGGCGGCGATCAGCGGCTTGGCCGCCGGACGCTCGGTGATGCCGGCGAACCCGCGTCCCTCGACGGTCGGGTTGTCGCCCGTCAGGAAGCCCTTCAGGTCCATGCCGGCGCAGAACGTCCCGCCGGCGCCGGTGAGGATGCCGATGGACAGGTCCTTGCGGGAGTCGAGCTCGTCGACGGCCGCCGCGATGCCCCGCGCCACCTCGCCGTTGACCGCGTTGCGGGCCTCGGGGCGGTTGATGGTGATGACGAGGACGGCGCCGTCTTCTTCGGTCAGAACAGCGGCGTTTCCGGGGGGCGTGGGGGGTCGTCCCCCCTCGGGCGATACAGCGGCGTTTCCGGGGGGCGTGGGGGGTCGTCCCCCCTCGGGCGATACAGCGTCGGTCATTCGGGCCTCACTTCGGCTGGAAGCGGATACCGCCGTCGAAGCGGATGGTCTCGCCGTTCATGTAGTCGTTCTCGACCAGGGACTTGACGAGGTGCGCGAACTCCGACGCCTTGCCCATCCGCTTCGGGAACGGGACGGGCGCGGCGAGCTTGGCCTTGAACGCGTCCGCGGCCTCGCCCTCGCCGTAGATCGGGGTGTCGATGATGCCCGGGCAGATGGTGTTCACCCGGACGCCGATCGCGGCGAGGTCGCGCGCCGCCGGCAGCGTCATGCCGATGATGCCGCCCTTGGACGCCGAGTAGGCGAGCTGCCCGGTCTGGCCCTCCAGGCCGGCGATGGACGCGGTGTTGATCACCACGCCGCGGGCGCCGTCGGCGTCGGCGGGCTCGGTCTTGGAGATGGCGGCGGCGCCGATCCGCATCAGGTTGAAGGTGCCGATCAGGTTGATCCGGATGACGGTCTCGTAGGAGGCGAGGTCATGCGGGGTGCCGTCGCGGTTCACGGTCCGCGACGCCCAGCCGATGCCGGCGCTGTTGACGATGACGCGCAGCGGGTTGCCGGTGTCGACGGCGGCCTGGACGGCGGCCTGCACCTGCTCCTCGTTCGACACGTCCGTCTTGACGAAGACACCGCCGATCTCGTCGGCGAGGGCCTTGCCCTTCTCCTCGTTCAGGTCGGCGATGACCACCTTGGCGCCGTCGGCGGCCAGCGCGCGGACGGTGGCCTCACCGAGACCGCTCGCGCCACCGGATACGACGGCGGAAACTCCGTTCAGGTCCATAAGCAGCACCTTACGTCAGGGACCGAATGTGGTTCGGGATGATGTTACCCAGAAGTCATCCCGCGCTCTGCTCACACCCCGGCGGATTGCGGAGCACGATGTTACTCAACAGTCACAATAGGGGTCGCGTTTGCTCCCCGCTGCCCCGGGCACTCGCACCCCATGAGCCAACCGAACCGGCAGGCATGGGGGTCGACGCCCCACAAGGGGGACTGAGCCATGAGCGAGCGACCGGCACAGAGCCAGCCATACCCCGGCCGGACCGGGGACATGTCACCCGAACCCCGTGACGAGATGCGCGACTACGCCGGGAGCGGCCTGCTGGACGGGCGACGCGCCCTCATCACCGGCGGCGACTCCGGCATCGGACGCGCCACCGCCGTCGCGTTCGCCAAGGAGGGCGCCGACGTCGCGATCACGTACCTGGAGGAGGACGACGACGCCCGGCACACCGCGCGCCTGGTCGAGGCGGCCGGACGCCGCTGCTTCACGTTCGGCGGCGACCTGGCCGAGGAACGGCACTGCCGCGAGGTCGTCGAACGCGCCGTCCGCGACCTCGGCGGGCTCGATTTGCTCGTCCTCCACCATGGGACGCAGACGCCGGTGAAGGACGTCCGCGAGATCGACGACGCCCAACTCCGCCGGACGTTCGACGTCAACGTCTTCGCGCTGTTCTGGACCGTCCAGCAGGCCCTCGACCACATGGGGCCGGGGTCGTCCATCATCATCACCGGGTCCATCAACGGGCTGCGCGGCAACAAGACGCTCATCGACTACTCCGCCAGCAAGGCGGCCGCCATGACGCTGATGGAGTGCCTCGCCCAGAACCTCATGGACCGCGAGATCCGCGTCAACTGCGTCGCCCCCGGCCCCGTCTGGACGCCGCTGATTCCGGCCACGTTCGATGAGGAACGCGTCGAGGGCTTCGGGCAGCAGGCACCGATGGGGCGCGCCGCCGACCCCGACGAGATCGCGCCGTCCTACGTGTTCTTCGCGTCCAACCGCCAGTCGTCGTACTACACCGGGCAGACGCTGGTGCCCGCAGGCGGCGAGATCCATCCGGGCTGAGGCCCCGCCGAACGTGCCGTCCTCGACTTGCTCCGCGGCGCTGACTGACCGAGAGCGGACAGGCCGAGATGGGCGACCGCGAGATCCCTCCCCTCCACGAGATCTCACGATCGCCCACCGTCCCTCCCCCCAGAGCCACGCGCTTCACCAAGCGGAGACGCTCTCCTGGACGCGGTGACGCCCGGCCGCCTCCGAGGTGTCCAGGCGGTACAGCGCGTAGGCGTGCTGCAGTACGGGCAGGGCGACGTTCCGCACCCGGACCCCGCCCTGTGTGAGGCCTTTCTCCGTTCCCTTATGCGCGTGGCCGTGCACGGCGAGGTCGGCACCGGCCGAGTCGATCGCCTCACCCAGCAGGTAGCTGCCAAGGAAGGGATAGATCTCCGGCGGCTCGCCCTGAAGGGTGTCCTCGGCGGGCGAGTAGTGCGTCAGGCTGATGATCACGTCCGCGTCCAGGCCCAGGAGCGCCGCGCCCAGCCGTCCGGCGAAGTCCTTGGTGTGCGCGACGAACGCCTTCATCTCCGGTTCGCCGAAGTCGCTGGCGCACTTGCCCTCGAACCCGCCGCCGAACCCCTTGCCGCCCGCGATGCCGAGCCTCGTCCCGCCGCAGTCCAGGACCGTCCCGTCCCCCTCCAGGACGGTCACACCGGCGTCGCGCAGCACGTCCGCGATCTCCTCCTCGGCGTCGGAGTGGTAGTCGTGGTTGCCGAGGACCGCGACCACCGGGACCCCGGCATCGCGCAGCTCACCCGCCGCGACGCGGCCCTCCTCGACCGTCCCGTGCCTGGTCAGGTCGCCGGCGACCAGGAACACGTCCGCCTGGTCGGCCAGCGCGGACAGGTGCCGCCGGTACGCCCCGGCGACTTCCGGCCCGACGTGCAGGTCCCCCGCCGCAGCCACACGGATCATGAAATCCTCTCCTCCCCCTCCGGCTCGGCGACCGCGACGACGTGAACCTCGTTGCAGATCTCGCGGCCCTCAGCGACGGCCCGGGCGGCCGCCTCCACGTCCCCCCGCCGCTCCTCGCTCACCACCTCGCCGCGCAGATGCACCACGTCACCGCGAATGTCGACGCGAATGCCCAGCTCGTGCGCCTCGTTCGCGAGCCTCTCCTGAATGTGCGCGGACAGGTAGCCGGGCAGATCGGCCACGCCGCGGTCCCTTCCGGTCACCACCGTCTCCTCTCGGTCACAGGACGCCCTCCTCGATGACGCCGAGGCGGGCGAGCAGCGTCAGGAAGGCGTAGGCGTAAGGGGATCGCGCCGTCTCGGCGGCGACGCGCCGCCAGTCCACCTGCTCCCGCAGCGCCCGGCTCACGTGCAGGAATCCGCTGAAGTCACACGCGGTCTCGGTGAACGCCAGCAGCCTCATGATCATCAGGTCGGTCGCGGGCAGGACGGGCATGAACACCGCCGCGACCGTCATCTCCTCCGCCCGCCCGAGCAGTTCCCCGTCCACGGGACGGCCCGACGGAGTGTGGATCAGGTCGATGAGGTACTCACCGTCGCGCGCCTTCTCCAGCCAGTTCTCCGGGCTCTCCATGTGCGTCATGCCCGCGGCGGCGAGCGCGTCCAGCGCCCCCTGGACGTCCCGCTCGCGCACCACGAAGTCGACGTCGTGCGTCGACACGGCCGCACCGTGCGCGTACGCGGCGAACCCGCCGGCGAGCGCGTACCCGATGCCGGCGTCCCGGAGCGCGGCGGCGGCGCGCTTCAGGCTCAGCAGCAGGCCGTCCGCCGCGCCGCCCGAGCCTGGGCCCGGACCCGCGGTACCGGACCCGCGGCCCATGAGCTTGGGTTCTGTCCGCACATCCCCCACGCGATCCTCTGGTCGGTAACGGTCGCGATGGCGGTACCCGGGGACGCGCGGGTCATGCCTCGCCCGTCACCCCGGGACGCGGTATTCGGCGGGCGGCGTCGGCGTCGTGCCGAGACAGGTGGCGATGGGGTCTTCGATCGAGCACCAGCCCGGCTCGCGTACCGGCACATACCCGGCCGGAACACCCTGGTTGGCGATGATCGACCGGTAGGTCGCGACGGCGTCGGTCGGACGGCGCGTCAAGGACGGATCGGTCAGCACGTCCACCGTGTACAGGCCGAAACGCGACCGGTAGCTGCCCCATTCGTAGTTGTCCGTGAGGCTCCAGTAGTTGTAGCCCATCATCTTGACGCCCTCGGCCATCGCCCGTTGGACCCAGTAGAGGTGGTCACGCAGATGGTCCGTGCGCGTGTAACCGTCCGGGCGCGGCTTGCCGTTGTCGGTCGGCATGCCGTGCTCGACGATGTAGACGGGCAGATGCGGTAGCCGGCGCTGATAGTTCTTGAGGACGTAGTACAGCCCCTCCGGCTCCGGGTCGATCTTCCAGAACTCGCCGGTGAGGGAGTACACGGCGCTGAAGTTCTCCAAGTTCGCGCCGTAGTAGTAGTCGATCCCGATGAAGTCGAGCTTGTCGGTGACGTCGTTGAACAGGGCCGCGTCGAAGATGCCGTTGAGGAGCGTCCCGTACGCGACGTTGCTCGACACCATGGCGTCCGGGTCGATCCTGTGAATCAGGTCGTAGGCGGCACGGTGGGTCTTGATGAGGGCGTCGCGCATCGTCAGCATCTGCCCGATGTGCATGGGGCGGGTCGTCAGTTCTTTGTAGATGTATGCGCTGGCCTCGTTGAACGTGATCCAGATGACGTCCTGGTCCTTGTAGCGGTTGACGACGAACTCGGCGTTGCGCAGCCAGTCCTCCTGCGTACGCGGGTTGTCCCAGGCGCCCTGGTCCGCCACCCACCCCGGGTACACCCAGTGGTCGAGCGTGAGCATCGGCCGCATCCCGTTCGCCTTGATCTGGCGGATGAGGTCGTCGTAGTAGGCGATCGCGTCCGGGTCGCGGTGCCCCCGGCGCGGCTCGATCCGCGACCACTCGATGGACGTGCGGAAGACGTCCACGCCGAGGCCCTTGGCGAGCTTCAGGTCACCGGGGTAGCGGTGCCGGAAATCGACGGAGCCTCCGTACGGGTGCTCCACCCCGTACGCCCCTTGCTCCGCGTACCTCGTCCAGTTGCTGTCCGGGAAAGACCCTTCGCTCTGGAACCCGGACGTGGAGACACCCCAGAGGAAGCCGGGCGGGAACTTGGCCGTCGCCGGCTCGTCCTGGGCGGTCGCAGGGGATGCGGCGGCAAGCGCAAGCGCCACCGACAGGGTCAGTGCTGAGAGGAGACGCGCGGTACGCGCTCTGCCTGGCCTGCCGAACACGGGACTCCCTCCGGAGACCGGACATGATCCTCCATCGGACTACAGGTGGCTTCGCCGTCCCCGTCAACCCCCTGGTCTGGCCGAATCCGGCTATCCAGCCCGACCGCTCCACCAGCCGTCCCTGCGGGGATGTGCCTGAAATGGCCAGGCATTGGCGGAATTTAGCGATCTGTGATCAACCAAACAAATGCCCGTCCCGGCGGCCGGGTTTTCCACAGAACGCTGTTCTACTTACCTGTCGTCGCCCGGGACGCGAGCATGGACGTCGATCTTCATTCGGAATTGGTGATGCGTATCACACATTCCGAAATGGAGTCGGAATCGCCGCAGGCCGACCCGGGGCCTTGTGTCTCCTTGCCAGTGCCTGCCGACACGGAAATGCCGAGGAGGATTTGCCTTGTTCGCCCGAGTCCGCCTACGTTCCTGCTCGGTTCATGCGGCTCAGAAGGCCGCCCAGATAACAGAACACGCACTCCGACGAGCGGCAGCGACGTGCCTGGCCACCTGTGCGCGGCGGGCACGCTCCCCCGAGGCCGTCCCCCTGGACCCTTCCCGGAAAGCCGCCGTCGGTCGCCGAATCCGTGCAGTCGAGAGGCACGGAACCGGAAGCGGCCCTGATTCTCCCGCGTCGTGCTTGATGACGTTTTGGATCCGCACGGCCGCAGCATCCCGAACCCATGGTGAACACCCCGTGGATGACGGCTGCCCGGTAGGCATCACCCGCGAGGTCTGGAGTCATTCTGCATACCCCCCGAATCACCCCGAAGACCGGAATCACCACTGGCGGCTTCGCCCTCACCACGGCCGCGGCGCTGGGAGCGTCCCTCCTCACAGCCGCACCTGCGGAGGCGGCGGCGCCATCGCAAAGGCACGCCGCCCTTGCGGCCACGCCGGTCACGAAGGCCTCCACGTCGCGGGCCGCCAAGCAGAAGAAGCGCGCGGCCTACGCCGTGAAGTACGCCTCGAGGCAGATCGGCGACCCGTACCGCTACGGCGGGACGGGCCCCGGCTCATGGGACTGCTCGGGCCTCGCCGGAGGCGCCTGGCGCAAGGCCGGCGTGAAGATGCCCCGCACCAGCCAGCAGATCTACCGCGCCGTCAAGAAGAAGGTCTCCTGGAAGGGAGCCGTCAAGGGCGACCTGCTGTTCTTCTACAGCGGCCGGTCCCACGTGGGCGTCTACGCGGGCCACGGCTACATGATCCACGCGCCCAACTCCCGCTCGCGGGTGAAGAAGATCAAGCTGAACTCCTACTACAAGCGGAACTTCAACGGCGGCGTCCGCCCCGGCCTCTGATCCTCCCCCGCCCCCGGCCCGGCCCCGCCCTGGCCCCCGGTGAGGGGCCGGGCCGGGCCCCGGCCGGGCCGCCGCCCCGGCACCTGGTCCGGCCCTCCTGGCCCCGGGCCATGCCCGGCCCAGCACCCGGGGGCGGCCTGGTGCCACTACGTCAGGGTGGGGTAGTCGGTGTAGCCGCGGTGGTCGCCGCCGTAGAACGTCGCCTTGTCGGCTTCGTTGTAGGGGCCGCCGGCCTTGATGCGGGCGGGCAGGTCCGGGTTGGCCAGCCACATCTCCGCGAACGCGACCGCGTCGGCCACGCCGTCCCGCAGGGCCTCCAGGCCGTACTCGGGCCTGGAGGGGAAGGACTCGGGCGTCGGGTGCGGGTTCAGGATCAGCGCGCCCGGCCACTCGGCGCGGATCCGGCGGGTCGTCGCGCGGTCGCCCAGCTCCATGACGTGCAGATAGGCGAGGCCGTACGGGGCGAGTGCGGCGATCAGCGCCGAGTACAGCTCGGGGGTGTCGCTTTCGCTGACGCCGTTCGCGGTGCCGCCCGGCGACACGCGGAAGCCCACCCGGTCGGCGCCGATCGCGTCGGACACCGCCTGCGCGACCTCGGCGGCGAACCTGACCCGGTTCTCGACCGTCCCGCCGTACGCGTCGGTCCGCGTGTTGCTGCCGTCGGCGAGGAACTGCTGAATCAGGTAGCCGTTCGCGCCGTGCAGTTCCACCCCGTCGAACCCGGCCTCGATCGCGTTGCGCGCCGACGCGGCGAAATCGTCGACGGCCTGCGCGATGTCGGCCGGCGTCATCTCACGAGGCTCGGGGTGGTCGAGCATCCCGTCCGGGGTGAACAACTGCACGCCGGACGCGATCGGCGAAGGCCCGAGCGGCAGCGCGCCGTCCGGGTACAGGACGGGGTGGCCGACGCGGCCCGCGTTCATCAGCTGGGCGAAGATCCGTCCGCCCTCGCCGTGCACGGCGTCGGTCACCGTCCGCCATGCCGCCACCTGGTCGCCGGAGTGCAGCCCGGGCGTGAGGATGTACCCCTGGCCCCGGACGCTCGGCTGCGTGCCCTCGGTGATGATCAGCCCGGCGCCGGCGCGCTGCCGGTAGTACTCGGCCGTCAACTCGGTCACGGTGCCGTTCTCAGTGGCCCGGCTGCGGGTCATCGGCGCCATCACCAGGCGGTTGGGCAGGTCCAGCTTCCCCGCGGACAGTGGCTCGAACAGTTCCTGCATGACGTCCTCCTAGTGCGTTCTCGCTGGTCAAGAACGTACGAGCCGTCCGCTACAAGGCGAATCCGTATGACTTCGGTAGTTCGGCCCGTAGTTTGGACACGTGCTTTACGGGCGGAACGACGAACAGGCGCGAATCTCCTCGCTGCTCTCCGAGGCACGCGCGCACGGCCGCAGCGGCGCGCTCCTCCTGCGCGGGGAGGCCGGCATCGGCAAGTCGGCGCTGCTCGCCGAGGCGGCGGGTCTCCTTCCGGCGGACGCGCCCCCGCATGTCCTGCGGGTCACCGGCATCGAGGCGGAGTCCGCCATCGCGTACGCGGGCCTCAACCAGCTGCTGTGGCCCGTCCGGGACCAGCTGGACGCCCTCCCCTCCCCGCAGGCCGCCGCGCTGCGCTCCGCCCTCGGCGGGCCGGGCACCGCGTCCGCCGAGCCCGGGCGGGACAGCTTCACCACCGGCCTCGCCGTCCTGACCCTGTTCGCCGACCTCGCCGACTCCTCCGGCCTCGCCGGAGAGAACGGCCCGGTCCTGGTCCTGGTCGACGACGCACAGTGGCTCGACACCGCGACGGCCGAGGCGCTGCTGTTCGCGGCACGGCGGCTCGCGGCCGAAGGGGTGGTGATGCTCTTCGCGGCGCGCGACGACGCGTTCACCGGCACCGGACTGCCCGAGCTGCGCGTCGAGAGGCTGGCGCACGGCGACGCCGAACGGCTCCTCGCGGCGCGCGACCTGACGCCCACCCGCCGCGCCAGGGTGATCCGGGAGGCGGCCGGCAACCCCCTCGCCCTGCAGGAACTGGGCGCCGCCGGGACCCGCCTCGTCGACGGTCCCGACCCGCTGCCCGTCGCCGACCGGGTGCTCGCCTCGTTCCGCGCGCAGATCGGCCGCCTCCCGGAGAGAACCCGGCTGATGCTGCTGATCACCGCGGCGGAGGGGCGGGGGCACATGCCGACGCAGCTGAGCGCGGCGCACAGCATGGGCGTGGGCCTCGCCGATCTGGAGGAGGCCGAACGTGCCCGGCTGGTGGCGGTCACCGGCCGCGACATCGTTTTCCGCCACCCGCTGATCAGGGCGGCGTCGTACCACGGCGCGGTCGCCGCGCGGCGCATCGCCGTCCACCAGGCGCTCGCCGACACCGCCGACGACCCGGACTGCCGCGCCCGCCACCGCGCGTCCGCGGCCATGGCGCCGGACGAGGACGTCGCCGCCGAGTTGCAGGACGCGGCGGAGCGGGCTCGCCACCGCGTGGCGTACGCGACGGCCGCGGCGATCTACCGCCAGGCGGCGGACCTGACGCCCGCCCCGGACATGCGCGCCGCGCGGCTCGGCTCCGCCGCCTCCCTGATCCTTCAGGCGGGACGGCTCGACGAGGCCGAGGAACTCGCCGTCCAGGCGGGCAAGATCACCGCCGACCCCGCCGCGCCGGCGCGGCTCGCCCGCGTTCACGCCGCCGTCGAGTACGAGCGCGGTGACCCGCGCGCCGCGGCCCGCATGATGGTCGACCACGCCGCCGGCGCGGCACCCGACGAGCGCGCCGCGATGCTGCGGACCGGTGCCGTGTACGGATGGACGTCCGGTGAGCTGCCCGCCGTGCTGCGAGCCGCCGAGCTACTTCCGGGCGACCGCATGATCCGCGGGCTCGCCCTCCTGGCCGGCGGCGACCACGCTCACGCCCTTCCGCTCCTCACGCGGCTGGTCGCAGAGATCCGCGGCGGCCGGGTTCACCGCGACGGCACCGGCCACCACGGCGCAGACGACTCAGGTGTCCCGGGCGCGGGCGACTCCGGCCCCGGTCGCGGTGGTCCCCTCCAGGGTGCCGGGGCCGCCGTACGCGACACCGGAAGTGTCGCCCTCGACGCAGCGAACCGCCTCCCCGATGCGGGGGATCTGGTGCGCGGCGCGCAGCTCGCGCTGATCATCGGTGCGGACGAGGCCGCGCTGGAACTGGCGGCCGCCGAGGTCGCGCATTCCCGGCGGCACGGACTGATCGGCGCGCTTCCGAACATCCTCCAGACACTGGCCCAGGCGCAGATCGCGGCCGGTCGGCACGCGGACGCCGAGGCCACCGTCGCCGAGGCGATCGCGCTGGCCCGCGACACCGGCCGGCCCCACCGGGTGGGCCGGCTCGGCGCCGTCCTGTCGCGCGTCGCGGCGATCGAGGGCGACGAGACCCGGCTGCGCGAGCTGATCGCCCCACTCGTCAAAGCCGGGCCCCCGGCGCGCGGCGGCCTCGCCGACGGCGCCCTCGCGCTGCTCGACCTCGGCCTCGGCCGCTACGACGACGCGCTGCGCCGCCTCGACGAGATCGCCCACGGCCCCCGTCGCCACAGCACGGGCAGCATGGTCTCCGCCGCCGACCACGTCGAGGCGGCCGTGCGTTCCGGGCAGCCCGAACTCGCTTACGCGCCCTTCGAGCGGTTCCGCGCCTGGGCCGAGGCGGGAAAGCAGACGTGGGCCCTCGCCGTGGCCCTGCACTGCGAAGCCCTGCTGGGCGACAGCGAGGAACCGTACGCACGGGCCGTCCAGCTGCACGAGCGGTCGACGCGGCCGTTCGAGCGGGCCCGCACAGAACTCCTCTACGGCGAGTGGCTGCGGCGGGCACGCCGCCGTTCCGACGCACGGGTCCTTCTTCGTTCCGCAGTGGAGATCTTCGAGCGCCTCCATGCGACCCCCTGGCTGGACCGCGCGCGCGCCGAACTGCGGGCCACCGGCGAAACGGGCCCTTCCGTGCCCACGGCCCCGGATCTCCTCGACCGGCTCACTCCGCAGGAGCTTCAGGTCGTCCGCATGGCAGCCGAGGGAACGAGCAGCCGCGAGATAGCCGCGCAACTCTTCCTCAGCCCGCGAACGGTCGAGTACCACCTCTACAAGGCGTACCCGAAGCTCGGCATCTCGTCCCGCAGGGAACTGTCCCGCCTCACCTTGGAACCCGCCACCACATGACCACCCGCGCCCGCGCATACGCCTCACTCCAGGGCCTCGCCTTGGGGGACGCCCTGGGCTCCCAGTTCTTCGTGCCCGCCAACCGTTCCGCCTTCGAGGCGCAGACACTTCCCCCTGGGCCTTGGCAATGGACGGACGACACCGAGATGGCCGCGTCCATCTACCTCGTCCTGTCCCGGCACGGCACCATCGACCAGGATGCTCTGGCCGCGAGCTTCGCCGAACGGCACGACTTCGACCGCGGCTACGGCCCCTCCACGGGACGTCTTCTGCGGCTCGTCCGCGAAGGAGGCGACTGGCGCACTCTCGCCAGGGAACCGTTCGACGGCGCAGGCTCATGGGGAAACGGCGCCGCGATGCGCGTCGCGCCCATCGGCGCCTGGTTCGCGGACGACCCTGCCGAAGCAGCCGGCCAAGCCATGCTCTCCGCCGAGGTAACGCACCCCCACCCCGAGGCAGTAGCGGGCGCGATCGCCGTGGCCGTCGCCGCAGCCCTCGCACCCACCGAACCACCGCCGGGCAGGTTCATCGACGAGATCCTCCGTCATGTCCCCTCCGGCACCGTCCGCACGGGTATCACCGAGGCCCGCCACCTTCTGACCGTCAGTGACCCGTCGACCGCGTCCGCCGTCCTCGGCAACGGGCGTCAGGTCGCCGCGCACGACACCGTCCCGTTCGCCCTCTGGGCCGCCGCACGGCACCTGCGCGACTACGAACGGGCGTTCTGGACGACGGCCGCCGCCGGCGGGGACATCGACACCACCTGCGCCATCGTCGGCGGCATCCTCGGAAACGCCCCCGCCGCCTGGCTGCCCGACTGCGAACCGCTGCCGTCCTGGGCGCTATGAAAGGGTTCGGGCGAGGAAGTCCACGGTGAGCCGCCACGCCCGCTCTGCGGGCTCCGGCTGGTGGAACATCGGCGCCTTCCGGTTGTGGAACGCGTGCCCGCCGTCCTCCTGGACGTGGATCTCCATGCCGTCCCGTCCGTCCACCGCACGCTCCACCTTGGCGACGTCCTCCCGGGGGATGTACGGGTCACTCCCGCCGAAGTGGAACTGCACCGGCCCCCGGATGGCGTCGATCTGCTCCAGAGCACCCGGAACGCCCGACCCGTAGAACGACACCAGGGCATCGACCTCGGCCTTGGCGGCCAGCAGGTACGCGACGGTCCCACCGAAGCAGAACCCCAGGACACCGGCCTTGCCGACCCCCGGCAGCCCCTTCAGAACCGCCAGCGCCGCCGCCGCGTCCTCAATGCCCTTCTCCCAGTCGAACCGGGACACCATCGACATCCCCGCCGGGACAGCCTCCTCGTCGTGCACGACCGCCCAGTCCGGCTCGATCCGCCAGAACATGTCGGGCGCCGCCACGACATACCCGAGCGCCACCAGATCCTCGGCGACCGCCTCCATGTACTCGCCCACCCCGAAGATCTCCTGGACGAGCAGGATCCCCGGCCCCCCGCCCTCCGGAGCCCACACGTGCAGGTTGAACTCACCGTCCGGGACAACGACCTTCTCAACGCGCGTCATATCACCCGATGATCGCGTAAACGGCGCTCGCATGCGCGACGGTCTTCGAATCCGCCGTCATGTCGATCTCCGCGAACGCCAACGTCCGCCCCAGCTTCGTCACCTCGACCCCCACCAGCACATCACGTCCCACCACCGGCCGCTGAAAGGACGTACTGAGCTGCACCGTCGTCATGGGGACGAAACCGCCCTTCGCCCCCGACACGGCGATCACCACCGCCGTGTCGGCTGCCGCCATCAACGCCTGCCCGGACAACGCCCCACCCTCCCGGGCCAGCCGATCGGACCACGGCAGCCGCAACACCGCCGTGCCGTCACCCACCTCCTCGACGACCAGCCCCAGATCGAGCACCCAGGGCGCAAAGTTGTCACGCAGGATCTCCTCAGGCTTCACCGTCACACCCGACATGATGCACGCTGAGGGCATGCACGAGGAGATCTTCCTGCCGTCGACCTACACGACCGGCGTCCCGTACGAGACCTTCCGGAAGCTGCGCGCCGAATCCCCGGTCACCTGGGTCCCCGAACCCGCCATCGGCCCCTGGCCCGCCGGCCCCGGCTACTGGGCGGTCTTCCGGCACGCCGACGTCAAACACGTCCTGCGCTCCCCCGACCTGTTCTCCTCGAATCTCGGCGCCACCCAGATCCGCGACCCCGACACGCCCGAAGATCTCGCGTTCGTCCGCGCCATGATGCTCAACCAGGACCCGCCCGACCACTCCCGCCTGCGCCGCATCGTCGCCGCCGCGTTCACCCCCCGCGCCGTCCGCGCCCTGGAAGAGACGATCAACGCCCGAGCCCACACCCTCATCACCTCGGCCCTCAACGAGGAAACCGACTTCGTCGAACTGGCGGCCGACCTCCCCGTCTGGACACTGGCGCACATCATGGGCGTCCCCGACTCCGACCGCCGCCTCCTCTACGACTGGGCGTCCCGCGTCATCGGCTACCAGGACGACGAATACGCCGGCATCTCCACCGCCGACGCCGCCTCAACGAGCCCCATGGCCCGAGAAGCCATGAAGTACCGCCCCGCCACCTCCACCCATCCCGACGGCCGCCCCATCAACCCCCGCTCCTACACGGCCCTGGCCGACATGTTCGCCTACGCGCACGCCTTGGCCGCCGAGAAGCGCGCCAACCCGTCCGGCGACATCATGTCCCGCATGCTCCAAGGCGGCCTCACCACCCAAGAGTTCGAGAACATGTTCTTCCTCTTCGCCGTCGCGGGAAACGAAACCCTCCGCAACGGCATCCCCGGCGGCCTCCTCACCCTCCTCGACCACCCGTCCGAACTGGCCCGCCTCCGCGCCGACCCGTCCCTCCTCCCGTCCGCCGTCGAGGAGATGCTCCGCTACTGGCCCCCGGTCATGGACTTCCGCCGCACCGCCACAACGTCCCTGCAACTCGCCGGCCACGACATCGACACCGGCGACAAGGTCGTCGTCTACCACGCCTCAGCCAACCGCGACGAAACCGTCTTCCCCTCCCCCGACCGCTTCGACATCACCCGCACCCCCAACGACCACGTCAGCTTCGGCTTCGGCCCCCACTTCTGCCTGGGCGCCCACCTCGCCCGCACCCAGATGCGCGCCGTCTTCCGCGAGCTCCTCCCCCACCGCATCACCCGCACCGGCGCCCCCGTCCGCCTGGCCTCCAACTTCCAGAACGGCCTGAAGCATCTCCCCATCCATCTGAACTCCACCCCGTAACCACGTCGCAAACCCCCCAGCGATCTCGGTACCCTTGCACGACGGGTCGCTAGCTCAATTGGCAGAGCTCCGGACTTTTAATCCGTAGGCTGTGGGTTCGAGTCCCACGCGACCCACCCATCCTGACCAGGGCAAACACGAGAATGCCCGGCTTGCCCACCGCCTGATGTGTCCCAGTTCGTCCCCGTGGCAGCTCGGTGGCGGCTCGGCGGCACGATCCGGGCTCCGCGTCCACCCTGGCAGTGCCTCGAAACCGGGCACTCTCCGCCCGCCCAAGCCGGTCATGTCGCCCACAGCACCGCCGGTCAGAGCCGCCAGAGCAGTCAGCACCGCACTTCCACGGGCGTGAATCCGCAGGCTCGCATGACGGCGCGGGCGGCACCATCGAGCACTCCCCGAGGCGGTCCTGAAGAGCAGTCGCGATCAAGAACGTGAACACTGGCGATGGCACACCTCCGGCCCTGCGGGTGCCGAAGATGTCATCCATGCAGGTGAGGGCCCATGCGGCTGGTGGTCAAGCCACCGGGTGCTGTGACACTGGTTGATCAGCTACGAACGGCCGTGCGGGAGGTAGTCACCGCGGCATGATGGTCGGCTGTGTTGTTGCGATTGGCCTATCTGACGGTGACGAACACCTTCTCGGTCGGCGATAGACGAGGTCCCGCTCGCTCCGCGTGAATAGCGTGTCCGTGGTCTCGGTGCCCTGAGCCCGGAGCTCGCGCTTGAGAACCTTGTTCGTCGCCGTACTCGGCAGGTCGGTTGCGATCCGGACGAACTTCGGCCATGCCTTCGGCGACAGGTCCGGCTGGGCAGTCAGGAACTCCTGGAGATCGACGGGCGTGAGGGTCGCGCCGTCGCGCAGCACCAGCGCGCACATGAGCTGGTCGCCCGGGGCGTCGGCGTCCGGTATGCCGTACACCGCGGCCTGGCTGACCGCGTCGTTGCGCAGCAGCACCCGCTCGATCGGCGCCGCCGCGAGGTTCTCGCCGTCGACGCGCAGCCAGTCGTCGGTGCGACCCGCCAGATACACGAAGCCTGCTTCGTCCCGGTAGGCGAGATCGCCGGACCAGTACATTCCCCCGTCGAGCCGCTCGGAGGTCGCCTGTTCGTCGTTGTAGTAGCCGGCGAAGAACCCGGCCCCGGTGGTGTTGACCAGCTCGCCGACCGCCTCGTCCAGGTTGGTCACCCGGCCCAGGTCGTCGAAGACGGCGCGCGGGCACTCGGTGCGGGTGTCGCGGTCGTAGACGGCGACGCCGTCGAACGGCTGCCCGATCGAGCCGGCCGGCGTGTCGTCGGTGCGGGTGATGATGACCGCGGTCTCGGTGGAGCCGAAGCCGTCCCACACGGTGCAGTCGAAGCGACGGGCGAACTCCTCGATGTCGCGGTCGCTCGCCTCGTTGCCGAACGCGACACGTAGTGGGTTGTCCCGGTCGTCGGGCTGTTCCGGCGTCGCGAGCAGGTAGGCGAGCGGCTTGCCGACGTAGTTGAGGTAGGTCGCACCATAGTGGCGCAGGTCGCTGAGGAACCGGCTTGCGCTGAACTGGGCCGGCGCCAGAGCGGCACCGGCGTGGGCGTGCACGGCGTATCCGGCGAGGATGGCGTTGCTGTGGAACATGGGCATCGACGAATAGACGATGTCCTCGGTCGTCAGGTCGAACTTGTCGGCGAGCGTCGCCCCCGACATCACCGCCATGAAGTTGGCGACCCGCACGGCCTTCGGCTCCCCGCTGGTGCCGGAGGTGAAGATCAGCATGAAGGTGTCCATCGCGTCGACCGCCGGGAACCCGGCGGTTCCACGCGGTGCGTCGGCCACCCGCCTGAGCCAGTCGGCGTCGTCGGTGTCGACCACCGTCGCGCCACCGAGGTCGAGCCCGCCGAGCAGGGCCAGGTGCCGATGATCGGTCAGCAGGATCTGGCAGTCGGCCCGGCGTACGTCGGCCGCGAGACCCTCGCCGCGCCGGGTGGTGTTGATGCCGACGGTCACGTGCCCGCCGAGCGCACCCGCCGCGATCGCCATCGCCATCTCGGGGCTGTTCTGCATCAGCACGCCGACGTGGACCGGCCGGCCTGGGTCGGCCATCGCGTGCAGCACGTGCGCACGGGCGGCGCTCTCGCCGAGGTAGTCGCGCCAGCTCCGCACCTGGTCGCCGTACTTCAGGCCGGGCGTGTCCCGCTCGGCATGCTGGAGGAGGAGGGCCTGGACGGTGTCAGACACGGGACGGCTCCGATGCGGTCGCGGTGGGCGAGGTGGCGGCGGAGGGAACAGTCAGGTGGCGGCTCAGGAACGCCACGACGTGGCGGGTGGCGGCCTCGTGGAAGGGCTTGCCGGCGAAGAGGTCGAAGTGGTCGCCGGGGTAGTGCCGCACCTCGGCGCGACCGGCGAAGGCCGCCTTCGCCGCGGCGTACGGCGGCGCGCTCCTGTCGAAGTCGCAGATCTGCACCAGCCACGGGACCCGCAGCGACTTCGCGTCCTTGGCGGGCGTCCGGCCGCCGAGCTCCAGCACGACGTCGGCGGCGATCTCGTTGCGCCAGGTCGGGCCCGCGAGCACGAGGTAGTCCTCGTAGGCGCCGGGCAGGGTCAGCGCGCCGAGCTCCCCGGGACGAGCCACGACCGGGATCATCGTCGGCGCGCGGCCGGCCTTGCGTCGTACGGCCGAAGCGATGCCGCGGCCGGTGGAGGCGAGCAGCCGGGCCGGGCGGTGGTGCTTCGTGGCGAGCCGCGCGGCGGCGAGCCCGTCGATGAGCGGCACCGCGGAGACGACCGCCGCGACGTCGTCACGCGCGGCGGCGACGGAGACGACGTGGCCGCCCGCGAGTGAGATGCCCCAGAGCACGACCCGTTCGGCGTCGACGCCCGGAAGGCGCTTCGCTGCCTCGACGGCGGCGTGCCAGTCGGCGACCTGGTCGGCGACGGACACGCACTGGCGCGGACCACCGTCGCCGGCGTCGCTCGCGCCGAAGCCGCGGTAGTCGAAGGTGACGGCGTGGAAGCCCGCAGCCGCGAACGCCTCGGCGAACGGCTGGAGGCCGGAGTCCTGGGTGCCGGCGAGGCCGTGGCCGAGCACCACGACGGGCGCACCGTCCGCGCCGGCGTGGTGCGTGGCGGCACAGCGCACACCGGCCGAGGTGAAGTCGAAGGTGGTCATGCGATGCCTCCGTAGATGCTGGTCACCCAGATGTGCGTGAGCGCGTCGACGTGTTGCTCGCGCGGCGGTTCACCGCCGAGCGCATGGCGCTCGAGGGCGTGGTCGTTCAGGTCGAGGAGTACGGCGGCTAGGCCCGCCGCGTCCGGACCGTCGGTCGCGTGGCCGGCGGCCCGCTCCCGCTCGATCATCTCCGCGACCATGCCCGCGAACTCGGCGCGGCCCGCGTCCCAGCCCTCCCGGACCTGCGGGTTCGCGGCCCTTGCTTCGAGCAGGGCGCGGTAGGTGTGCGGCGAGGCGTCGACGGAGTCGAAGAGCGAGCCGAGGACCTGCCGGATCCGCTCACCGGGATCACCCTCCGCCTTGACCAGCAGGTCGGTCGCGTCCGACGCGGCGTCGTACAGGCCGGTCATCAGGGCGAGCACCGCGGCGGCCTTGCTCTCGAAGTAGAAGTAGAACGCCGAGCGGGTGACGCCGGCACGCCGCGAGATCTCCGCGACGTTGACCTGGTCGAGGGTCTGCTCGCGCAGCAGGTCGTCGAGTGCCTGGAGCAGGGCCGAGCGGCGCTGGTCGCCGCGGTTGGCACTGCGGCGGTCGACCAGCCGCGCCCAGGTGCGCTCCTCGCTCACCCGCGCGCCTCCACGGGCCGCCGCGCCCGCTGCCGCCCAGCTCGCTCCAGCCCCGCGGGGATCTCCCGGGTGCGCAGGTCGTGCTCGTAGAGGAAGTAGTCGAGCTGCTGGGTGTGCCGCGGCCGCTGCACCATGTGGGCGGTGTACTTCTGCTGGTCCTCGTCGATCACCCGCTCCATCTCGGCGACCGGCGGCGGCGCGTAGCGGCCGACGAGCCAGGCCGCGACCAGCCGGGTCTGGCACTCGACGAACGGGAACAGTGTCGGCGTCGCCTGGGCGAACCCGATGAACGCGAGGTCGTCCATGCCCGGCTTGAGAATCCGCTTGTAGAGGCGGATGTGGTTCTCGGGTGCGCTGATGAAGTCGGGGTCGAAGAACGGGAAGGTGATGTTGTAGCCGGTGGCGTGGATGACGACGTCGAAGTCCTCGGCCGTGCCGTCGGCGAAGTGCACGGTAGGACCGTCCCAGCGCTCGATGTCGCCCTTGGCCCGCAGGTCGCCGGAGCCGAGCCGCAGCGGCAACTCGACCGACTGCGTCGGGTGCGCCTCGAAGAACTTGTGGTTGGGCTCGGGCAGGCCGTAGTCGGTCGGGCGGCCGGCGGTCAGCGGCTGCATCACCTGCATGAACTTGCGCTGCCACGCGAACGGGATGTGCGGGGA
The DNA here is from genome assembly GCF_043198445.1 of Spirillospora sp. NPDC048823. NCBI lineage: Bacteria > Bacillati > Actinomycetota > Actinomycetes > Streptosporangiales > Thermomonosporaceae > Spirillospora > Spirillospora sp. NPDC048823. Next base: position 122,905 of record NZ_JBICUT010000009.1, read on the forward strand.
GGTCTTGTAGTACTTGTCGGCCGGCGTTCCGGCGAAGTACTTCGGCACGATCCACGCACTGGACCGCGTCGAGATGACGACCTCGTTGTCGAGTGTCCTGCTGGAGAGTTCGACCGCGATGTCGGCGGCGCTGTTGCCCAGCCCGATGATCAGGATCCGCTTACCTGTCAGGTCGTACGGCGTCCGCGGGTCGATGTAGGCGTGCGAGTGCATCGTCAGGCCGGTGAACTCTCCCGGCTTGTCGGCGAAGCGCGGATCCCAGTGGTGGCCGTTGGCCACCAGGAGCACGTCGAAGCGACGTACGCCGGTGCGCTCGGTCTCCAGCAGCCAGCCGCCGTCGGGGTGCCGCTCGGCGTGCACGACGCCGTTCTCGAACTCGATCCGGCGCCGGATGTCGAACGCGTCGGCGTAGCCGTCGAGGTAGTCCTTGATCTGGGTGTGGTGCGGGAAGTCGGGATACTCCTCGGGCATCGGAAAGTCTTTGAAGGACAGCTGGTACTTCGAGGTGTCGATGTGCAGCGAGCGGTAGGCGCTGCTGTGCCCGTTGGGGTTGCCGAAGGCCCAGTTGCCGCCGACGCGGTCCGAGGACTCGAACGTGGCGTACTCCAGCCCGTAGTCCTCCAGCATCTTGCTCATCGTCAGCCCACTGATGCCGGCACCGATCACGGCGACCGTCGGACCACTCATCGGCTACTCCTCGGCATCTGCTTGACAACCTGGCGTGATGCACGTCACGTTAAGACCGCAATTGACACGTGTCAACAGATACCGACGAGCGTCAGGATGGTGGCGGATGGGTGGGCAGCGCACGGTCGTGGTGGTCGGGGGCGGGTCCGGCCTCGGAGCGGCGACGGCCGCGCTGCTGCGGTCGCACGGCGAGTTCGTGGTGGTCGCCGACCTCCCCGGCACGGGCGCCGACGTCCAGGTCGATGTGACCGACGAGGGAGGAGTGGAGGCGCTCTTCGGAGGTCGCTGCGCTCGAGTTCGCGCCACGCCGTGTGCGCGTCAACGCAGTGGCGCCCGGCCTGGTCGTCACACCGCTGACGGCGCCGGCGATGGACATACCCCGGGTGAACGCGGTGCCCACCTGATGCGCTACCCGGATCTCGCCGGACTCGTGGAGAAGGCGTTCACATGAGCCTCGCGAGCAGATCCGCGATCGTCACAGGCGGCGGCTCGGGCATCGGAGCGTCGCTCACCGCGGCACTCGTCGGTGCAGGCGCCGACGTGGTGTGCACGGACCGCGACCTGGGCGCCGCAGAGAAGACCGCCGCCGGCCTCGCCGGACCGCGATCGGCACGTGCTGCGGCCGTCGACGTGACGCAAGCGGCCCAGGTGCAGCAGGTCGTCGACGAGGTCGTGGAGGCGCACGGACGGATCGACCTGATGTTCAACAACGCGGGCATCACCTATTTCGGCGACACGGAGCACCTGACGCTGGACCTGTCCCGCTCGATTATTGAGTTTCGCGCTCTGACCAGGGCTTACGCGGCGTGGTGATATTCGCTGATCATGCCTGCGACGACGCGTTTTCCGTCACGCCGCCCAGGTGGAGTCTGCGGGTCCCGTGCTCGATGAACACCAGCACGTACAACCTCTTGAGCAGCACCGTCTCCACCGTGAAGAAATCGCAGGCGATGATCGCGTGCGCCTGGGCCGTCAGGAACTGCCGCCACGTCGGGCCGGCACGCCGGGGCACGGGATCGATGCCAGCAGCGTGCCAAATCTCCCACACCGTGGATGCGGCGATCACATACCCGAGCCGGGCCGGCTCACCCTGGATTCTCCGATGGCCCCAGGTCGGGTTCTCCCGCGCCATCCGCAGAATCAGTGCCTTGACCGAAACCCCGGTCGATGGTCGCCCCGGCCGACGTCGGTCGGTAAACGTCCACTTGCGGGCGACCAGACTGCGGTGCCAGCGCAAGATCGTGGCTGGGGTGACCGGGAAGACCTCCGCCCACCGGCGGCGGTGCACCGATCGGGACAACGCCGCCAACCAGAGCCGGTCGAGGTGATCCCACCGCAACCGGCGACCGCCCACCTGACGACGCAGCACCTGGTTCTCATGACGCAACACCAGCAGCTCGGCGTTCTTCGACAGATCAGACCGGACCAACACCTCCAGCACGCCGAGCAAGCACCTCACCAACCGGTAGACCAACGACAACAGCACCTCGAGATGATCCCAGTCACTCTGCTGATCGTGCAGCAAAACCCCAGGTCACAGCCCGAAACCGAGAAGTTTCGAGCGGCACACGCTCAGCCCCGACCCCCTGGACGACTTGGACAGGGCACCGCCTCCCTACTCACGAACCTGTCCGGTTGGTATCGACGCGTCCGCGTGCGGAATCCCGAGAGCGCCGCACAGTCGTATGCGAGGCCCCACTCAGCGCACGGTCCCGCATCCAGAACGCCCTCGACAGAAGGACGAATCAGGCAGTGAGCCACGTGTCGATCACCCGTGCCCGAACGACGGACGAAGAAACCCTGCCGTGTCATTGCGGGAAGAGCATGGCCCGCTGCGTCACCTGCGGCATGCCACGATGCCTGACATGTGACCCATACGTATCGGACGACTGCGATAGGCCGACGGCGGAACCCGTGTCATGAACGAGGTCCCCGTTTCACACGGCTTCCGCTCGTTCATCGTCATCGGTGAGACCAACCTGGCCCGCCACGTATGCGCGTCGCTGCATGAAGGTGGGCACAGTGTCCAACATTTCACCGAACCCCGCGACGAGGAGCTGCGCACCGTGATGACCGCACGCCCTCAAGGTGTCGCGGTGCTGCTCCACGATGACGTCGCGGCCCTGCGTTACGCGCTGGCCATCGCCAACATCTCCGCCAGTGTCCCGATCATCGTGACGATCTTCGACCGGACGGTCGCCCACGAGCTGCTGCGCCTGCTGCCGCAGTGCGACGTCACCTCCCCCGCCAGTCTGGTGGCACCGGCCCTGGCCGGGCCGTGTGTCGACGCGACCTTCACCGCCCTGCGGCACGGTGGCCACGGGCCCCAGGCCGTACAGGTGATCGGCCAAGAACCCCGGACGGAGCCGTGGCAGCCCGAACGGGCATCTTTGCTGTCACGGCTGCGCCGGCTCGCCGGGCAACTGCGCCCGCACGACGTCGGCACACGGATCATGCTCGCAGGCATGGCGGGTATGCTCGTCGCGTTGTTAGGAGACTGGGCCTGGCTGCTGAGCCTCGGCCGCCCTCCCGCGGAGGCGTTCTTCGACGCCGCCCGGGTCGTCACGACCGTCGGTCCTGCCACCGCCCCGCACCACTCCCCCCTCTACCAGGTGGCCTCCAGCGCGGCCATGCTCGGCACCATCATCTTCAGCGCGATGTTCACCGCCGGCCTCGTCGACCGCATGCTCGGGCCCAAGCTGGTCGGGCTGATCGGGCCTCGTACCGTACCCCGCTTCGGACATGTGATCGTCGTCGGCGTCGGCCAGGTGGGGCTGCGGCTGTGCCGCGAACTGCAGCTCCTGGGCATTTCGGTGGTGGGTGTGGAACGCGATCCCAACGCACCGAACGTACGACTTGCCCGGTCCCACGGCATCCCGGTGGTGAAGGGCCACGGCGGCGACCGGGCGGTGCTGGAGCGCCTTCACCTCCATCGGGCCATCGCCCTGGCCGCGGTGGGCTCGAACGACCTCGACAACATCGCCGTGGCCATCGCCGCACACGGAATCTCCCCCGAGACCAGGGTCGTGCTGAGGGCCGGCGAGCACGAGGCGATAGCCGAAACCCGCTCTCTCCTGCCGCTGGGGACCATCCGCGACGTCACCAGCCTGGCCGCCGCCTACGTCCTGGCCCGGCTACTCGGACAGCCGGCCACCGGCGTCGCCGCGGACCAGCACCGCATCTTCGTGGAGACGCCCGACGACGGCTTCACCGTCTGGCCGCTTGCGGCGCGAGAGGGCTGCTGTCACGTGGACGTCGCCGTCTCCGCATGACAGAGCCAAGGCCGCCATGCCCTTGGCCGCCCAGCTTGACCGGGCGCGGAAAGTCGTCGAAATGGTGTGTCCGGTGGTGGACGGGTTAGGCTCGCGGAGCGGGCGCAGGTCACGGGAGGGCCGCCTCAGCGGTCCTGGCGGGCTCGGCCGGGGGCTCGCGGCTCACGCGGTCGACGCGATCTGAATTGGGACGCCCATGTCCCGGATCATTGCGAGACGTCCGGCGACAATGCGGGTGCCTGAGCGTGGATATTGTCCAGACTGGACCGGTCGCCGCATATTTCGCGGCGATCTCCCGGAGCGTCGCCACGTCGCTCGTGGAGGCTGCCGCGACTGCGGCCGCCGCCGACCGGCAGGAGGGCACTCTGGTAACCGACCGTGCACGGCAGCGGGTCCGGACGCTGCGCCGCCGTACCAGCGAACTCGCCCGGCTGCCGATCGGACCATTCGCGCAACCGGGCCAGCCACCGCACAAGCCCGCTGGCGCAGGCGGCACGGAGCCGATGAGCGGTGCCTGCGCCACGAGCCGGCCGGCGGACTTGGTGCGGCGTTCGTGCCGAACATCATCGCTCGACCAGTGGCGGTCCGTTTCCTCGAACACGGTCTTCGGGGATCCGGGTCGGCGCTGAGCCCGGGTCGCCGGTGGTCGGTCTGTCCGTCACTGGTCCAGCGCGTTCTCCGCAGGCGGGGGCCGGGTACCAGCCGATAACCCCGGCGGAGGGTGATTGGTGTGAGCGACGATGCCGCCGGGCGGTCGCCGTCCGCGCCCGGGGCGCGGTTGAGGGTGCGCACCGAGCCCCGCCCGGGTGGCCGGATCGTGGTGGTGCACGTCGACGGGGAGATCGACAACGCTACCGCCGGTCTGTTGCGCGAGCACGCGCTCTCGGCCGCGCGGTCGGCCTCACCGCCCTTGCTGGTCCTGCATCTGGGCCCGGTGACCTTCTGCGACGCCTCCGGGCTGGGCGCGCTGGTGGCGATCGGCAACGCGGTCCGCGCCCGCGCCGACGACCTGGTCATCGCCTAACCGCCACAGATGTGCCGCTGGATCCTGCACCGCACCTGCCTGGACCAGTACATCCCCGTCACCGCCACCCTGGACCGCGCCATCACCGGCCTCACCAGCCGAAACGCCCCCCGCCGCGACCCCGGAAACCCCTGGTCCGGGCACTTCCACGCGACAACGGCAGATATTCACATCCACTGATCTCCGGAAACCTCTGCTGGCTGAAGTAGATATTCGCTGCGGTGTGGGGTATGGTTCCTGTCATCGAAGAGGAACAAGTCCAGCAGGTGCGGCAGATGACGAACTGCCCGCGTAGATGGATGACGCGGGCCGGGCGTGCCGGGGTCAACGCAGTGGAAGGGACCCCGGCAGCCGGCTCCGCGCCCGGCGGCCAACGGGCCGCCGGTGGCAGGAAGGCAAGTCGCAACACCGCAGGAGAAACAGGTAACGAAGGTAGGAAGAACACGGAAGGAGGGTCTCGGCACCATCGGGATCGCCCGCAGCGGGTTCCAGTCACTCCGCGCGGGCACCGCAGCCCCACAGATTGGACGGTGGTCTACGGTCACGCATCCGCGATCCCCGCGCCCCCGCTTCAGGCGGGCGGCGCGGAAGACAACCGGCCGCAGCGCCGGATAGATGGTGTTGTACCTCATGGCCCCGGCGCCGCCCTTGGCGCCGGGGCCCCGTCGTTTCCGGCATGGTCCAGCCCGGCAGGCGTCCGGCACCTACAACCCACGACAGTACGGAAGGTTCTGTGAGAGCACCTCAGCTGGCTGAGCCCGGCACCCACCCGGCACACCGCGACCCGCACCCTGCCCAGTCAGGCCCGGTGCCAGACGATCCCGGAGGGCAGGACGACTCCGACACCGGGCCCGACAGCAGACTGGACGACAAGCTCGACGACGAGGACTACCCCGCCTACAGCATGGGCCGGGCCGCCGAGATCCTCGGCGTCACCCCCGGGTTCCTGCGCGGCCTGGACGCCGCCAAGCTGTTCGTCCCGCAACGCTCGACCGGCGGCCACCGCCGCTACTCCCGCTACCAACTGCGCCTGGCCCAGCGCGCCCGCGACCTGGTCGACCAGGGCACCCCCCTGGACGCGGCCTGCCGCATCATCATCCTTCAAGACCAACTCGCCGAAGCCATGCGCATCAACACCCAACTCAGGCGGCGCATCGACACCGGCGCCGACCAGGACTGAGTTCGCCGTGCCCGCCCACGCGCCCAGCCGATACGCGCTGAACCGATCACCGCAACCGATCACCGAGCGGACCGGTCGGCCCGATCGGGATTCCCGGGTCAGCCGGTCGTCTGGTCCGCGGCGGCCAGCCAGCCGAGCCGTTCGGACATGTTCCGGGCGCAGGCGACGACGGCGCGCACATGATCGGAATCGTCCGCCTCGCGCCACAGGATCGACCAGGGATAGAAGGACACCGGTTCGGTGAGCGGGCGCCAGATCGTCCCCGGGAGCGCGGAGATGCAGGAGGAGGGGACGCGGCTCAGGCAGCGGCCCTGGGCGACGAGCGCGGACGCGGCGCGGATGCTGTCGACGGTGCCCTCGTACACCGTCGGGGCGAAGCCGGCGGTCCGGCACATCTCGACGGTGAACTGGTTGAACTCCGGAGCCTTCATCTCCTCGGCCAGCAGCAGCGGTTCACGGGCGAGGGCCTCGACCGGCACCGCGTCCAGTTCGGCGAACCGGTGCCCGCGAGGGATCAGGACTCCGAGACGGTCCAGGCGGAACAGGTGTGAGGTGACGCCCCTCGGTGCCAGTGCGGCACGGCCGATGCCCACGTCGAGACGCCCGTCGACGAGTTGCTGATACTGCTCGGGGACACCGACCTCCACCTGGTGGATCACCAGGTCCGGGTAGAGCGCCTGAGTAAACGGCGACGAAATAGCGGAGCTGGCGCAGTTCCACATCTCCCACCTTCTGAGCTGGAACAGCGAGGCCTGCTTGCCGAACCTACATCGCGGCGTGCCCTAGAGGGCTTCACTGACCCAGCGCCAGACACCCCCCTCATGCCGTGCGCGGACGAGGTGCGCGGTGCTGGAGTCGGCGAGCTGGGCGACCGCCCGGATCAGCTGGCGATGGAAGTCACCTGGCGGGCGGACGCCGGACGAGCCTTCCAGAAGGGTCACACTGACCTTGGCGTCATCACGAAGCTGCGCGGTCAACCGTCCGGTCTCGTCCAGGCGGAGCATCACGATGGAATCAGCACGGATCAGATCATGGCCCCCACCGGCCTCGACCCAGACTTCGGGCACGGTCCCGCTCATGGGCCTCATCTCCTCGGTTGTGCCGGCCAAGGCCCCGCCACTCAACATAGACGGTTCGGCATCACCTCCGTCAGCATCACGACGACCCGCGGCCCCCGCGTCATGCGGGTCACGACAGATGCCGGCGGTTATCGCCCCCACTGATCGAGCTTGCTCGTATCGCTCGTTACAGCCCGCTGAAAGCCGAGGTCAACTGATAGTAGGCGCGTCCACGCGTGGACGGCCCTCCGGATCTGTTTGAGCTGCGGTTGGGTAGCGTGCTCCGACGACTCGCCGCACCGGCACGCACGAGCGCATTACCAGGAGACCGATCATCCGCTCACCGCCACGATGGAACCGGGATCCACCTGGAGATGGTGCTACGTCCACGAACGTCAGGTCTGACTCCGGCCAGGCTTCCGGTGGTCAACGGGTCACCAAGGCGAGCCGATCACGAGCTGAACAGTCTCGGACACATGGAGTTGATGATGTGTATTGGGGCACGTAAACGGCCGTGGGGGAACTGACCGGGCCCAAGGACACCGTGGACCGGAGTGAAGGCTTCGGTGAACGGCTGCTAGGGCAGTTGCTGGACCGGGCGCACGAGATGCCGCCCCAGCTCATCGCTCCGCTGGTGGCCGAGGAGGTGCGCGCGATCGGCGGCCGGGACGTCTCGATCCTGTTGCAGGACTACGCCCAGCTGACTCTGGTGCCACTGCCGGGCCGCGGCCTCACCGACGGGGAACCGCTGCCCTTGGCAGGTTCCCCGGCCGGACGTGCGTTTCTGTTCGAGACGATCGTCGAACAACGGCAAGCCGACGGCGTGCGCATGTTCCTGCCGCTGCTGGACGGCAGCGACGAGATCGGGGTGATGTCGCTGACCCTGGACAGCGTCAACGATGACGACCGCCGGCTGCTGCGACGGCTTGCGGGCCTGGTCGCCGACATGCTGGTGACCAAGAACCACTACACCGACCAGTTTCTCCAGGCACGACGGCGTGAACCGCTGAGCGTGCCCGCTGAGATTCGGTGGTCACTGCTGCCCCCGCTCACCATGACGACGCCGCAGGTCGCCGTCGCCGGAATCCTGGAACCCGCATATAACGTCGCAGGCGACAGCCTCGACTACGCCCTCAACGACGACATCCTGCACCTGGCCGTGATCGACGCGATGGGCCACGGCCTGAACGCCGCCGTACTGGCCACCGTCGCCGTGGGCGCCTACCGGCACGCCAGACGCGCCGACGCCGGCCTCGCCGAGCTGTACGCGTTCATGGACACCGCCATCGACGCCCAGTTCGGTCCCGACCACTTCGTCACCGCACAGATGATGCGGCTCAACATCGGGACCGGCCACCTGCAGTGGGTCAATGCCGGCCACCCGGCACCCATGCTGATCCGCGATCACCACGTCATCGGCACACTGGAAGGCCACGGCACCCAGCCCGTCGGCGTCGGCGGCTCAACACCCCAGATCAACAGCAAACGGCTCCGCCCCGGCGACCGGGTCCTGGCCTACACCGACGGCCTCATCGAAGAGCACACCACCGGCGGAGAACAGTTCGGCGAGGAACGCCTGATCGCCACGATCGAACGCGTCGGCCCCGCCAGCGCGACCGTGCAGCAAATGGTGCGGGAACTTTCCCACACACTCATGCGGGAAAGAGGCGGGATCACCAGCGACGACGCCACCCTCTTCCTCATCGAATGGCGCGGCGGCACCGCCGACCACCTCGCCCGAACAGATCTGTGACCGCAAGACGCCGAGCCGGTGGGACGGTCCCTCAGCGCGGGCGCCTGCGGGTCAGCGGGCGCAGCTGCGTGAGGCGGGCGGTGCCCAGGATCAGAATGACCGCGATCCCGGCGGACATCGCGGCCATGAGCACGACCGCCGGCGGCAGAACACCGCTCATGCCGGCGAAGGAGATCCGCACATCGCCGGTGTTGCTCACCACGAACACCATGAAAAGAATCAAGATGAGCGCGACGGCCCACAGGCCGGCCCACACAAACGCTGGTGCGGGTCGCCGCCCTCTTGAGACCCGGCCAGGAGGAATCACGAGCCATGCCACTCTCCACTCACTCGTCATCCTGCCCGACCCCGGCGAGCAGGGCAGCGAATGAGAGTGAACCCCGACCGGCTTCATCCCGGCTTCGGATCGGCTTCACCGACCGGCCGGGGCGCTTGGTCAGGGGGTGGTTTCCTCTAGGACGGTGCGGATTCGGCTCCAGGCGTGTTCCAGGTCCGTGTCGGGGGCGGGTTCGAAGACCAGGACGCCGTCGCCCAGGTCGATGGTGAGGACCGGCCGGCCCGCCTCGGTGAGCATCGGTTCTCGTGCTTCCACGCCGTAGGGCGCTTCCAGGACGCTCATCTCCGCGTCGCCGCGCGGGTCGAACATCAGGAGTCCGGGGGCGACCCACAGGGCTCCGCGTTGCAGCACGTTGTCATGCACGACGCCCTCGTCGTACGGCAGGGGGCCGCACAGCCTGCCGATCAGGCAGAGGCGCGGGCGGCGGCCGGCGGTCAGCTCGGCCACGATCTCGTCGGTGTTCCCCAGACCGGGCGGGATGACGTAGAAGGCCAGGCCGGGGCGCGGGCCGGTCAGCTCGCGGCGGAACGACCGGAGCGAGGGGCGGCGCCGCAGCATTCGATCCAGGGCGGGCCGGAGCAGCAGGCCCCCGGCGAACCCCGTCAGAGCCGCGGCGATGACCGATATGACGATGGACACCCGCGTCACGGTAGCTCTTGGGGATTACGCATGGGTGTCCGTCTTGCGAGCCTCACCACATGTGGGAGCGGCTGTCATTCTGAAGGCATGCGGATAGTGGTCGCGGGTGCGGGGATCATCGGTGCCGCGCTGGCCGACCGGCTCGCGTCGCGTTCGCAGGACGAGGTCGTCCTGGTCGAGGAGGACGCGCCCGGTGGGTCGCCGTCCTCCAGGAGGTCAGTCCGGGTCGTCGCGCGGGGGCGGGTCGAAGTCGACGTCGACGTTCTCGAAGCCCTTGTGGCGTTCGGTCTCCGCGTAGGAGGCGTAGGCGCGCCGGTCCGCGGAGGTCAGCTCGACATTGTCGGTGAAGGGCGTCAGCAGGCTGCGCGGCCACAGCCGCCGCTCCCGGACGACGTTGATCTCGGCGCTCAGCACGAAGGTGAGCGCGCCCAGATAGATCCACGTCAGCAGGCCGAGCACGATGCCGAACAAGCCGTAGGTCGCGCTGGCGCCCTGGAGCCAGTGACCGAACAGGAAGGTGCCCGCCCACTGCAGCAGCTGCCAGACGAGAGCCGCGACGATCGCCCCCGTCCGCACCTGCGCGATGGTGAGCGGCCGGGCGGTCAGCATCCGGAACGTCACCGTGAACAGCACGACGTTCATCGCGATCGCCGCCGCGATGACCACCGCCCGCACCCCGGTACCGAAGGCGCCGCTGGACGTGATGATCCCCGACAGCAGCGCCGTCCCCAGGAGCACCACGCCGCCGACCGCCAGCAGCGCCAGGCTGCGCACCCTGGCGAGGACCGGGTTCGGACGGGAGTTTCGCGGCACCCCCCACATCTTGTTCAGGGCGTTCTGCGCGGCCTGCACGACGCCCAAGGCGCCGTACACGCTGCCCACGACGCCCGCGGCGAGCGCCAGTTCGCTGCCGCGGAAGGACCCGATGTTCGCGCCGATCTGGTCCCCGATGACCGGGAACTGCGCGAGCGCCGAATCCAGTGCGCGCTGCTGCAGCCCGGGATTGCCCTCCAGCACGAAGCCCAGCACCGTGACGAACAGCAGCAGCAGCGGGAACAGCGACACGAACCCGTAGTAGGTGATCATCGCCGTGAGGTACGTGCCCTGGTCGTCCACGAACTTGTACACCACCGCGAGCGGCAACCCCGCCCAGCGATGCCGCCGCTGGTAGGCGTCCACGCGGCCGACAACTCCCACACGGCCCTTCTGCCCTTTTCAGCGCACACGCAACGCCCCGCCGCCCCCCGTCTCGCGCGGCGGCATGACCCGCTCGAAGCGCCCCGAGCAGACCCGGACGAAGGCCAGCCGGTCCCGGTGCGCCCGGTCCATCCCGGCCTGCACCTTGAACACCTGCCCGGCGAACGGCGCCGACACCGGGCGCTCCCTACCGGCGTCGTCCACGCGCGCCGCCGGCACACGTCGAACAGCTTCAGCGTCTGCGCCTCCAGGCCGCGGGTCCCCGAGGAGCCGAGGCCGGCGGTACGAGCCAGCGGCCGGGTTTTCGGCGGCTCGCGCACCGGCGGTTCGGGTTTGCGGACCGCCCGAAATGGTGAATGATCTGAGCAACCTGGTCATTTGTTTAGCGATGGAGACCGAGTGGACCCCGACTTCCCGCTGTGGCTGCGCAGCACCCACCTGCTCAACTTCGTGCTCATGGGCATCGTCCTGCGCAGCGGCTGGGAGATCATCTCCTCGCTGCCGCGGTTCTGGTGGCGCAACGACTGCAAGCCCGGCACCGAGTGGATCAAGTTCACGCGGCGCAGGCTGCCGCAGGAGGAAGGCGTCTACACGTCCCTCATGGACGAGCGCACCGCCAGCCCGCTGCTCACCCTGCCGGGCAGGAAGAACATCGGCCTCGGACGGCACTGGCACGGGCTGGGCGTGACGCTATGGTTGATCAACGGCTTCGTGTACGTGGTCCTGCTCTTCGCCACCGGGCTCTGGCGCCGGATCGTCCCCACGTCGTGGGACGTGTTCGGTGAGGCGTTCGACTCGCTCAAGGTCTACCTCGGTTTCGGGGTTCCGTCGATCGAGCACTTCCAGCCCTACGACGCACTGCAGATGCTCATGTACACCGGGGTCGTGTTCCTCCTCGCGCCGTTCATGATCCTCACGGGGATCGCGATGTCCCCGGCCGTCCGCTCCCGCTTCCCCCGGTACGTCAAGTTCTGGGGCGGCCACCAGGGCGCGCGCTCGCTGCACTTCATCGGCATGGCGCTGATGACGGCGTTCATCGTCATGCACGTCGGGCTGGTCTTCATCGTCCACCCCGAGTACAACCTCCCGCACATGGTCTTCGGGGTGACCGACACCTCCCGCCACGCCCAGGCGTTCACCGTCGCGCTCATCACGATCGTCGCCGCCATCGGCCTCTGGATAGCGCTGAGCTACGCCACGCTGGCGGACCGGGCACGCTCCCAGCGGGTCCTCGTCGCGCTGACCGAACCCGTCCGCAAGCTCACCCTGAACTGGATGAAGCCGCGCATGGGCCGGCAGAACGCCTACACCGAGAAGGACATCTCCGAGTTCCACTGGACCAACGGGCTGCCGCCGACGGAGGACGAGTCCACCGAGTGGCTCGCGCACCGGGACTCCGGGTTCCGCGACTGGCACCTGGAGCTCGGCGGCGAGCTGAGCGGGCAGACCCTGCGGCTCGGCCTGGAGGACCTGCGCCGCCTGCCCAAGACCGAGTACGTCGCCGTCCACACCTGCATGCAGGGCTGGTCGGCCACCTCGAAATGGGGCGGGGTGCGCATGCGCGACCTCCTGGAGGTCCTCGGCCCGCGCCCGGAGGGCGCGAACTACGTGATGGTGACCTCGCACGGGCTGGCCCAGGAGATGTACGACCACCGGCCGCGCGAGCCCTTCTACGCCGTCCTCGACCTGGAGATGATCGAGGAGGACGACACGATCCTGGCCTACGAGCGCAACGGCCGCCCGCTGGACGTCCACCTCGGTGCGCCGCTGCGGCTGCGGGTGGAGTCCAACCACGGCTACAAGATGGTCAAGTGGGTCAGATCCGTCGAATGGATCACCGACTACGCGGACTACGGCGACGGGCGCGGCGGCACCCGCGAGGACGCCGCGCTGCAGGCGTTCAACGGCCGGATCTGAACCGGCCGGAGCCCAACGGAGGCACCATGATCAGCACGACGTTCCGGATCTCCGGGATGACCACCGCGGCCGACGCGCGCACCGTCAAGGACCGGCTCAGCGCGGTGCCGGACGTCGGCGCGGTGGCCACGGAGATCCTCCCTGGCGGCGACTCGCTGGTGATCCTCAAGCACAAGGACGACGTCGCCATGGACCGCGCCGCGCTGGAGGAGGCCCTGCGCGGCGCGGGCGGCTACACGCTCGCCTGACCGCCCGCGCCTGTGCCTGCCGAAAACCTCGTCCGCGCAGGTCAAGCCGCATCCACTTCCACCTGCCATCAACACATTGGTGTCGGGAGTGAAGCTATTACCGCCGGAACACGCGACCTTCAGTAGATTTTTCCTGATGAGAATCTGTTGGGCGGACCGGGGTGTGTCCAGTTAACGGCTCTGTCGCTCTTTCGGTGGTAGCGGAGGGTGCCTGCCCATCACGCTAAGACGTGGGCAAGGACGACGGGCTTGTCGGTGCGGTGTTCTCAAGCCTGTCCCGGTCCGGCCTGCGTCCCCATCCGTCCCAAACCTGGCGCCAGGTGACTGCAGACGCCCCCGCAGCCTCCGTGCCCGGCGGCGCCTGATTGGAATTCTTCGGTCGGGTACCGCAGCCGTCGCATTTCCGTCCGATGTGGTCGTTTCTGGGTGGAATGGCGGTCCCTGCTGGCAAGCTTGCCCCTGCCACAACGCGGCACCGGTCCCGAGCGTGAATCTGGGAGTTCCCATGTCAACCGACCTGTACGGTGCGCGCGTGCTCGGCGTCGCCGACGACCGGCGGAGCCTTCGGCTGCGGGTGTTCGTCGTTTACAACGAGCCCTCGATCGAGGGGGGCTTCCCGCTGCCCGAGAACGCCGTGTTCTTCCTGCGGCTGCTGTGGGATTTCGCGGCGGACGGGGCGTACGGCCGTCCGCGCCCGCTGGCGCGGGTCTTCGACTACAAGCCGTTGATGGACGAGGCTTGGGTGGCGGCCAACGCCCGGTGGTTCATCGAGGGCGTGGAGCGGGTGGCCACGCGCAACCATCCGATGACGTCTGAGCAGTGGGACAGGCTGGGGATGTTCTACTACCTGCGCGACGGCGGCTGGCAGGACGAGGAACTGCTTGTCCAGGGCGACTACGTGGTCCGGGTCACCGACCCCCGCTGGCTCGAGGGGCTGGAACCCGGGGACACCCGGTCGACCGTCTGGGACACCGGCTTGAGTGCCCCCGAACCGCGCGACGCGCCGTACGTGCCCGACTTCTCCCGCCCGGCGCACGTGATCGAGCCGTTCCGCGCGGGGAGGCGCGAGGGCCGCCAGGTGAGCGGCATGGCGTTCTCCGACGACGGCGCCCATCTCGCCGTCCTCAACTGGGGCGGGGAGCTTGTCGTCTACGAGACGGCGGACTGGACCGAGCGGTTGCGTCTCGCCCATGGGGTCGAGCCGACCGCGGTACTCATGTGGGTGCCAGGGCTTCCCGTCGTGGCGGTGAAGTCGTTCCTTGATGACGAGCAGTGGGCCTACGACCTGGCGGCCGGCGCGGTGACCGAGGTGCCGCACGAGCCGGGGAGCGTCCGGTCCGCTACGGGGCGGTATCGCGCCCGGCACCTCCTGCCGGGCGTCGAGTTCGTCGACTCCGCCGGCGGGGCGGACGCATCCGTGGTCCTGCCGGAAGGCTTCGACGCGAGCCGCCTACGGCAGGTGGCATTCAGCGCCGATGAGTCTCGGATGTTCCTGATCGGCGAGGACCATCCCGACATCACGGTCGCCGAGCCACGCACCGGCCGCGTCCACGGCCGCATCGCGACGGACTGGGGATGGGTGCGCGACATCGCGGTGGCCCCCGGCGACCGGTACGTGCTCATCACGCAGAGCCCTTTCGCCTCGGATCACCGGCGCAAGCCGAGCGTCTGGCGGGTGGACGGAGGCGGCCCCGTCATGTACGGCTCACTGGAGCGCCAGGCGCACCTCGTGGCCTGGTCACCCGACAGCGAATGGGTGGTGGTGGAGAGCCGGATCGGCGAGAAGGCGCCGAGCCGACTCGACGTCTTCCCCGTGGGCCTGCCCGCGGAACCGCCCGAGGAACTGCGGGCCGCACTGGCCGGAGAGGAAGAGTCACGCCGCCCGCGGGCCAATGGTCTTGGTCCTAATTAGCGACGGCGGAAGGTGCCGGCTGCGGACCAACCTGACCGCCGCCGGGCGGTCTCCTCACCAACTGGCGCGGAGGGAGCGTCCGCTGGTCTTCACCGACCTCGTATTTTCGGTCCTTAGATCAGGTCCAGTGATGCCACCTTCCGGCCGCTGCCGGCCTACGCCTGGAGCCCGCGGGCCCGAAGGACACCGACGGCCTCGTCGATGAGGCGGCTGTCGGAACACTGCAAGATCACGACCGCGACGCCCTCGTGGGAGCCGACGAGGTGCGGTGACGAGGAGTTGGAGACCAGCCCCCGCGCAGGATCTGCGTGACGTCCCTCAGCTGCTGGGAGTGCAGATCCGGGTCGAGTCGCCTCTGGCTTCAGTTCGGCAGGACGATGGCGGCCACGAAGCACGGTCCGTGCGGCTCGAACCCGAACCTCCTGGGAGGTCGGATGGCCGCGAGAAGCTGCTGGTAGAGGACGCTCGCTGCGGGCCACACGTTCGTTGACGGCGTCCTTGATGGAGCGCGGGGACGAGTTGGCGCTCCGGTGAGAAGAGCAGCGGTCATGACAGATCCTTCAAGGATGAAGGCGGGGCCCGGGGTCAGGCCGCGTCGTCGTGTGCGGTGGCGGCGGATCTGTCCCGCCAGGGGGCCACGTCCTGCTCGATCCGGTCCAGCTTCACCTGCAGCCGCTCCAGGGTGTCGAGCCCGAGGTACAGGTGACCCGGCAGCTCCTCCTGGCAGGTCACCTCGTAGATCAGCGCGGCCCCCTTGACGGGGTCGCCGAGCTGGGTGTGGTTGGCGGTGCCCGCCCAGTCCAGGGTGACGTGGGCAGGGGTGCCGTCGTAGGCGCCGACGCGGCGTGCGGCGGTGGACAGGGAGCTGGCGTCCAGGAAATCGGTACGGAAGACGCCAGGCTCGACGACCATGCACTGAATTGCGAACGGCGCCAGCTCCGCCGCCAGCGCTTCGCTGAGGCCGGCGACGGCGAACTTCGACGCGGCGTACACGCTCACCCCCGGCTCGCCCTCGAAACCGGACCGCGACCCGATGTTGACGATCCTGCCGCCACCCGCGGCGCGCATGCCCGGCAGCACGGCCCGGGTGAGGTTGATCAGCCCGAACACGTTGAGGTCGAACAGGGAACGCGCCTCGGCGTCAGTGATCTCCTCCAACGCGCCCAGCAGCCCCCGGCCGGCGTTGTTGACCAGGACGTCGATGCCGCCGAACCGCTCAACGGCCGCAGCGACGGCGCCCGCGATCTGCTCGCCGCGGGTGACGTCGAGCCGGACGGCGAGTACCCGGCCGGACCGCTGCAGGTCTTCGGGCAGGGCGTCCGGGTTACGGGCCGCCGCCACCACGGTGTGGCCGCCCGCGACGGCCGCGCGGGCGATCTCCAGGCCAAGGCCCCGGGCGGCGCCGGTGATGAACCACGTGGACATGCGAGAACTCCTTCGTACGGAATGAGGGACAGGACCGAATCAGCGGCCCGATCTCCACTCAACCAGCCCTGAACGGCAGAAACGGGCGGCAGAATGGCCCAAGCCATCGGGGGACGAACTGGGCCACTCTCACCGGTCGGCGCACTGCGGAAAGGCGTGACACTGGGTGGCATGGACCATGGCAGAACCAGCACCCCCCTGGCGGAGTTCCTGCGCTCAGCCCGCGCCAGGCTGAGTCCGCACGAGGCCGGGCTCGACGAGCCGCTCGTGGGCCGGCGCCGCGTGGCCGGGCTGCGGCGTGAGGAACTGGCCCGCCTGGCCGGGGTGAGCGTGGACTACTACACCCGCCTGGAGCAGGCCCGCAGCCGCAGCGCCTCCCCCGAGGTGCTCGACGCGCTGGCCACCGCCCTCCACCTCGACGACGCCGAACGCGAGCACCTGCACACCCTGGCCCGTCCCCGGCCCGCCCGGCGCAGGCGGCGCCCCCGCCCGCAGCGGGTCCACCCCGCGACCTGGCGGCTGCTGGACATACTGGAGGCGGCGCGCCGACCCGGCTTCGTCCTGGGCCGCCGCCTCGACGTGCTGGCCCACAACCGGCTGGCCGGACGCCTGATCACCGACTTCCGGGCGCTGCCCGCCGCCGAGCGGAACCAGGCCCGCTTCGTCTTCCTCGACCCGCACGCCCGCGAGCTGTACAAGAACTGGCCCATCGTCGCCGCCGACACGGCCGCCATGCTCCGCCGCGACGCCGGCCGACATCCCGACGACCCCGCTCTCAGTACTCTGATCGGCGACCTGTCCATCCGCAGCGGGGAATTCCGCCGCTCGTGGTCCGACAACAAGGTCCACCAGCGCACCACGGGCAACAAGGACTACCACCATCCCCTGGTCGGCGACCTCACCATCACTTACCAGGCCCTCACTCCAGCCGACGACCCCGACCAGACGCTCTTCATCTACGACGCCGAGCCCGGCAGTCCGTCCGAGACCGCGCTGCACCTGCTCGCCCAGTGGAATGAGCCGGCCGCTGACGATCACATCCCTCTGCGCAGGGCGGAGGACCGTCCGAGATGACAGCGCCCCTCACCCTCGCCGACGCTGGGGGCGAGGCGGCCGGTGAGGGGAGGGCCTGGCGGTGGCGGCGCCGCCGGACCGCCGAGAGCGACCCGGCCCTGGGGATCTGGACCCAACACCTCCGTCGCCGCGCGGCGGGTCGGCCCTCTACCTTCGCGGTTCGCTCTGGCGTCGGGTGGCATGGATGGAGCCGAGGAGATCGAGGGCCTGGGCGCTGCCGCCGCCCGGCTCGGCGTGGTAGATCACGAGTTGCTGGCCGGGGGCGTCGCGTACGTCGAAGGCCTGGTAGGTGAGCGTGAGCGGGCCGACGTCCGGGTGCAGGAGGTGCTTGGCGTCCTGCGTCTTGCCCCGCACGGTGTGGGCTTTCCAGAGGCGGGCGAAGTCCGCGCTCCGCTCGGTGAGATCGCGGACGAGTTCGGCCAGGCGCGGGTCGTCCGGGTCGAAGCCGGCGGCCTGGCGGAGGTTGGCGACGGTGGCCTGGGCCGCGCGGTCCCAGTCGGTGTAGAAGCGCCGGCCGGCTGGATCGAGGAAGGTCATGCGGGCCAGGTTGTCCGCCGGCTCGAAGGGGCTGTAGAGGGCGTCGGCCAGGGCGTTCGTGGCCAGGATGTCCAGGGTCCGGTTCATCACGAACGCCGGAGTGTGGGGATAGCCGTCCATCAACTGGCGCAGCGCCGGGCTGACCCGCTCGGCGGTCTGCGTGAAGGGCCGGTCGTGCGGGGTGGTCCCGGCCAGCCGGAACAGGTGCGCCCGGGCGTCCGCGTCGAGGCGCAGCGCGCGGCCGAGAGCGTCGAGCACCTGGCCTGAGGGGTTGCGCTCGCGGCCTTGTTCCAGGCGGGTGTAGTAGTCGGCGTTCACGCCGGCCAGGACGGCGACCTCCTCACGGCGCAACCCGGCGACTCTTCGAGTCCCGTAACTCGCCATGCCGACATCCTCCGGCCGCAGGGAGGCGCGGCGCGCGCGCAGGAATTCGCCCAGGTGGTTGCCGTCCATGCGACCAAGCTATCCGGGGGCCGCATGTGCTGCCGGGGTGCGCCGCACCCAGGCAGCACGCGTCCTGGTTGATGCCCTCTGACCTGCACAGACTCAATGGAGTAGCGCCCCACTAATCCCTTATCTGCGGAGGAAGCCTTGAACGCCACCCTGGACCAGTTGCGCCGCGCCGTCCCCGGTCGCCGCGTCCTGCTCACCGGAGCCGCCGCCGTCGTCACCATGGACCCGGGGCTGGGCGTCCTGCCCCGCGCCGACCTGCTGATCGACGGCGAAAGGATCGCCGCCGTCGGCGCAGGCCTGCCGGCAGGCGACGCATTGGTCATCGACGTCAGCGGCGCCGTCCTGGCCCCGGGCTTCGTCGACACCCATCGCCACGCCTGGGAGGCGCAACTGCGCCGCATCATGCCGGACGTCAACGACCTCGGCGAGTACGTCACCTCCACCCTGGCCGGCATCGCCCCCGCCTACGAGCCGCAGGACATGTACATCGGCACCCGCTTGGCCGCACTGACCGCCATCGACAGCGGCATCACCACCATGCTGGACTTCTCCCACAACTCCCGCACCGCCGCCCACTCCGACGCCGCCATCCGGGCGCTGGCCGACACCGGCATACGCGGCGTGCACGCCTCGATGCGCCCACACTTCGGCGACTGGGACGGCCAATGGCCCGCCGACCTGACGCGCCTGCACGACACCCACTTCGCCGCAGGCGGGCTGCTCACCCTGCGCCTGGCCGCCCTGGCCACCGGCGAGGTCGCCGGCCCCGACCTCGCCTACGGCGAGCACCTTGCCCGCACCGCCCGCGACCTCGGCATCGGCGTCAGCATCGACGCCGTCTTCGGCCCGCCCTCCTCCGAGGCCATCCTCGGCTGGGCCGAGCAGGGCCTGCTCGGCCCCCAAGTCTCCCTCATCCACTGCACCGGCCTGACCCGGCAGGCCTGGCAGGCGATGGCCGACACCGGCGCCAACGTCGCGCTCGCCCCCACCTCCGACGCCCAGATCGGCCTGGAGAGCGCGGTCCCCGCCATCGACGAGGCCCTCGCCGCCGGTATCCGGCCCGGCCTGAGCATCGACGTCGAAGTCGCCCTGGCCAGCGACATGTTCACGCAGATGCGCGCCCTGCACACCGTCCAGCGCATGCGCGCCGTCCACGCCGTCTACGGCACCGGCGAGCAGCCCGTCCGGATCGGCGTGCACGACGTTCTCGACTTCGCCACCCTGCAGGGTGCCAGGAGCATCGGCCTGGGCGACGTCGCCGGCTCCCTGACCCCGGGCAAGCAGGCCGACGTGCTCGTCGTACGCGCAGAAGACCTCAACAACATGCCGCTCAACGACCCCATCGGCACCCTCGTCCTGGGCTGCGACGCCCGCAATATCGACGCCGTCTTGATCGCCGGGCAGGTCCGCAAGTGGGCCGGCACCGTCCTGGACGTCGAGTTGTCCACGCTGCGCGAAGACGTGCGCGCTTCCCGCGACCGCGTCCTGCACGCCTCCGGACACGCCGGCCGCCGGCTCTGACCAGCCGCACCGTCGCCAGCGCCGCCGCGACCCGCGGAATCGGCCTGACCATCACCTGTCCATGCAATGGAGCCCGTCCATGTTCAGAAAACCCCTGCACCTCCTCGGACTGTTCACCATGCTGCTCGCCTGCGCCGCCCCGGGCAGTGGCCGCGCAGCGCGCGCCCCTCACCCGTACGTCGGCATGTGGGTCACCGCCGACGGGCGGATCCGCCAGGAACTCCTCGCCAACGGCCGCTACGAGGAGGAACGCGACGGTCGCAAGCGCGCCTACACCGGCCGCTACACCATCACGGGCACCCACCTCGACTACCACGACGACCTGGGCTTCACCGCCACCGGCGACGTGCGAGGCGGTGTGCTCTACCACGAGCACCTCGTGCTGTACCGGCAAGAGCGGCCGTCATGACCGAGATCGCCGGATCAGCCCGCCCCGTCACCGTCGCCCGCAACGCAACGCAACGCAACGCAACAAGAATCTGACCCAACACCCGCCCGACGGCCCAGGCGTCCCCGCCGGGTGCCGGACACCCGCCACCCAGCCCGCAGCACATGGGTGGCGGTCTTTTCGGCGGCGGTGTGCGCGAGCGGGCAGGTGCGGCCTACACCCGCCCGGTCCCGGCCGAAGGTGGATCAGGTGAGGACCTTGGTCTTCGCCCGCTGGTACTCCACCTCGCTGATGTCGCCATGCTTCCTGAGCTCGGCCAGTCTGACCAACTCGTTGGTGCTGCTCGGCTCTGGCGCCCCGGCGGTCTCCCGAACGTAGGCGCGGAATTGCTCATCGCGCTTCTGGATCGCTCGCAGGTCGCGTTCCCCCATGTCCCGGCCGCGCGCGATCAGGTACACGAAGGCGCCGAGGAATGGCAGCACGATCACGAAGATCGACCATCCCGCCTTCCCCCAGCCGCTCAACCGGTCGTCGCGGAAGATGTCAGTGATGATCCTGAAAAGCAGCATCAGGAACAGCACCCATAGGAAGAACCAGAGCATGGTCCAGAAGATGTTCAGCAGGGGGTAGTCCGTGGCGGCGATGGGTGTGGCGAGTTCGTTCATGGTGGTCCTCCAGTCGTGAGGCCCTGTGCATCGATGCCGCCTATGCTCCCCACACCCGTCTTCCCCTGCATCACCCGCAGCGGGTGGCTCTCGACGTGCGACGCACTACCGCCCCGGGCTGCCGCCTTCCCGCGACGATGGTCTGGTTCGGCTTGACCTGCCTCGTGGGCGCCCGCCGGCGATACTCCGCCGCCGCGTCCGGGCCCGCGCACGGACCAACCTGCAGGCCTTCGCGAAGCTCACCCGCTTGGACGGGGGCGTACGGCGGATCGCCCCCGACCCGCCGCTGATCACCCCCGGTCCGCGACCTGCTTCCCGGGGCGGAGGGGGCTGGTCCGGCCGAGATGCTACGGGCGCTGGTCGAGAACTACGGCCGCAGTCTCTCCTCCGAGCGCCGGGCCCTGCTCGGGCGCTACCGCGTTGCCGACATACCCCTGCCGCATCTCGATGGGGGTCTTCAGCATCGGCGTGCCGCTGCGTGACGTATGAACCTCCTCATTGCATGGATCACTCGCAGAATCGCCCGGCGACGGTGCTGGGGGCTCACCCTCGGCGGGTGAACCGGGTAGCACCGCAATCACCCGTGGTGGAGGATGCGGCCCGACCTGCCCGAACGGTGTCATTTCGATACAGGGCCGATCCGGGACGCGTAAGCCGTCCGGGAGGCCGGAAACCCGACGCAATACGTCAACATGGGAGGAGCGATAATGTCGACGACATCTCGGAGGACGGGGGGAACCGTCCCTGGTCGCGGGCAGGGCACGACGCTCACGCACATGGTGAACGAGCACCAGGCGATGGCCCTGACTCTCGGCGGCATCTCATTCTTGCTGGGCGTCGTCGTCGTGGCCTGGCCCGGTGTCACCGTCGGCGCGCTGGCCGTGCTCATCGGGCTCCAGCTCATCATCAACGGCGTCGTCCGGATCGCGCAGTCGGTCACCGGCGGCCTCACCAGGGCTAGACCGCGTGGCGTCGCGTTCAGGCCCTCGCCGCCTGCTGGAGCGTCGCGAGGTCACAGCACGATGGGGCTTCGGCGTTCGAGGAGGACGACGTCGCGCCATTGACCGTGGAGGCGGCCGAGGTCGCCCCTGCCGAAAACCTCGTCCGTGCAGGTCAAGCGGCATGTTCGTACTCGTTCAGGGAGCCCTCTGCTCGGGATGCGGCAGCGATTGCTCCTCCTGCGGATGCGCTCCGGCACCGCACCATGTGCGCCCGCAGATGGAAATCACCCAGCACGGGACACCGCCGGTCGTACCCGCACCGCATCCGGAGTTCGATGCCGTCTATCCGGTCGGCCCCCCGGAGGGGGGATACCGGCGGCTTCGGCGTGCTGTGAGGTGGGGCCGTCTTGACGCCCGCCCTTCTGACTGCACTGTCTCTGCTGGCACCGGGACACGCGTTGTGCTCAGGAGTCAGAGACACCAGGTCCGCTCGACATCCAAGGGGCATCAGCTTGCCATCGGAACAATCCCGCATGATCCCGTCGGCGATCATGGGGAGGCGGTCCGCGGTCCTCGTGATCGCCGGTAGCACGGCTCTCCTCTCGATCGCCGCGGCCCTGGCATGGCGGCTGTCTCCGGAGGGAGGGCCCGGCCGCCTCCACGACCTACCGGTCCCGATGGAGAGCTCCGGCTTCCACCTGCTCCTCGCGATCGGCGTCGTGCTCGGCGCGGCCCGGCTCGGCGGGCTGATCGCCCAGCGGTCCCGGCTGCCCGCGGTGCTGGGCGAGATCACTGTCTGCGTGCTCCTCGGTCCCTCCCTCTTCGGGGCGCTGTCCCCGGACGGCATGGGGTGGCTGTTCCCGGACGAGATCGTCTCGGCCGTCCACGGCCCGGCGCAGCTCGGCCTGGTGATGTTCATGGTGGCCGCCGGAGCCGAACTCGACCTGGACGTGCTGCGTACCGGACGCCGGTCGCTGCTCACCGTCGTGTACGCCGGACTGGCGGTCCCGATGGCGGCCGGGCTGGCCCTGGCCGTGCCGACGGCGGCCCAATACGCCGGGCCGGTGAACTTTCCCGTCTACGCGGTGTTCCTGGGGCTCGTCCTGGGCGTCACCGCGCTACCGGTTCTGGCCCGCGTTCTCGGTGACCTCGGATTGAGCGGAACCCCGATCGCCTCGTTCGCCCTGGGCGCCGCCGCCGGGACCGACCTGGTGGTGTGGTCCCTGGCGGCGATCTGCCTGGGCATGGCCGGAACAGGGGCGGCCTCGGGCACCACGGTGATCCTGTTGACGGTCCTGTTCGTGGCGGTGATGGTGGCGATACGCCCGGCGATGGCTCGCATCGCCGCCGCGATGGAGTCGCCGGGGTCCGGCGGCTCACGCGTCGGCGGGCAGGACGCGGCGTTGCCGCTCGTCATGGTGGGCGCCTTACTGGCGTCGACGGCCACCGACGCCATCGGCGTGCACGCGGCGTTCGGCGCGTTCGCCTTCGGCGTCGTGCTGCCACGCCATTCCCTCGCCTGCATGGGGGCCGCCGACCGACTCGGGCGCTTCGCCGCGGCGGTGCTGCTGCCGTTGTTCTTCCTTGAGGTCGGCCTCCGCACCGATCTGGCGGACGCGCTGGGCGACAGCGGCGATCGCTGGTGGTGTCTGGCGTTCGTCGTCACCGCGGTGGCCGCGAAACTGGGTGGTGTGACCCTCGCCGTCCGGGCGGGACGCTGGCCCTGGGTTCCTTCGCTGACGCTGGGTCGGCTGCTCAACTGCCGTGGCGTCACCGAGTTGATCCTGCTGCGGATCGGCGTGGACACCGGGATCCTCTCGGCCGACCTGTTCGCCATCCTGGTGGTCATGACTCTGGTGACTTCGGTGATCACCGCCCCGCGCGCCGGAGTGACGGCCGGGTCCGGCGACCTCCGCGGCGGAAAGAGTAGCGATGCCGCAGTGACCGCGGAGAGCGGAGACGCCGGCGCACTCCGTGGAGCCGCAGTCCAGCGGAATCCCGGAGTGTCCGGCGATGTCCCCCCAGGCTCAGGCGGTTGACACTGCCCAGAGCGTACGGACGGTGAAGATCACCGAAGACGACTTCGGTTCCTGGGCCGGCGAGGGGTGCCATGACCTACTTGTCCCACATCCCGATCAACCCGCTGCGGGCGGAGAGCCGGGATCTCCTGGCCTGCCCGCGCGCCATGCGCGGTGCGGTCCTCGGTGGAATCTCCGATCCGTCCGAGATGAAGCGGGTCCTGTGGCGCCTGGACGCCGACGATCCCCAGCGGCCCCTGCTGTTCGTGCTCAGTCCGTCCCGTCCCGACTGGACCCGCCTGGTCGAGGCGGCCGGCTGGCCGGGCGCGGCCGGAGACCAGGCGGCGACCCGTGAATACCGGCCGTTGCTCACCCGGCTCACCATCAACAGGAAATTCGCGTTCCGGGTCACCGCGAGCCCGGTTCGCGACGACCCGGGCGAGAGTCAGGCGCCCGACGACGACCGTGCTCACCTGTCCCCCGCCCAGCAACTCGGGTGGTTCCTCGAACACGCTCCCACATGGGGCTTCGCCATTCCCCGTACCCGCACCGGCTCCGCGACCTCCGGTCTGGACGGCTGCTCCCCACGCTCCGCGCCGGACGTTCGGATCACCGCGCGGAGCCGGCGCTCCTTCACCGAAAGTGGACGCGGCGTCCCGGTCACCCTCCACACCGCGACTTTCGAGGGCAGGCTACTCGTCACCGACGTAGTTCTGCTCACCCAGGCAATTCTGAAAGGCATCGGCCCCAACAAGGCTTACGGCTGCGGACTGTTCACCCTCACTCACCCGCATTCAGAAGATTTTTACAGCGGCGGCGCCCTCATTGAGGCGGGGGCATCCGCCTGACGACAATGTTAGGTCGCCCTCCAGGGCCGCGCGGCGGCGGCAACCGCCCAGGGACGCGGATCGAGCGAACGGCGACGCCGCGACCTGGGCGGCGTCGGCTCTGGGCTCGTCCCGCGACGGCGTGGAGGGCAAAATGACTGCCCGGTCGCTTGCGGTCCGCCCGGTCGACTGAACCGTAGTAGACAGACACGACATCCACCCCAGGAGAACTGGCCACAACATGCCGCAGGTAAAGAGATGAATTCCTTCGCTTCAAGCGAAGATTCACGTCATTTGGCAAGGCAACTTCAGCAGCGCAGCAAGCAATGGATCTGCTGGTACGGGAACCGGACCGGCCACTACTGGGCGGCGACACGCCACGGCCGAGCAGTCCTGGTCGAAGGAAGAACTCAGAAAGAATTGCTCAGAGAAATAGTCCGCCTCGAGACCTCTGGCGGGCTGGGCATCCCCTATTACGGTGCTTGACCCGTCCGACGACGTCCTCGGCCGAGCCACGCCTGTGCCTGCGGAGATCGGGGCGGTCCGCAAAGGCGGGGCCGGCGGGAGGGTGCGGGGCTTCGCCGCATTGAGCGGCGACATGGAATCGACGGCGGGGCGGCTGATTCATCACCGGCTGCTCCAGCGCAGGGGTAGGTGTGATCGTGACGGTGCGAACCCGAGAGGAACCGGTGAGCGAGCTTGATCGGGCGCTGTGGGCGCTGCGGGAGCGGGTGGAAGCGGTGTCTTCGGCGGTGGGCGACGACACGGACGAGTTGACGCTGACCGGAGCCGGTCAGGCAGTGGAGATGGTCACGGATGTACTGGATCTGGTCTGGAACATCGTCGGCACGGTAATGGAGCGGACCGAGCAGATCCGGGAACTCGAAGTGACCGGGCAGCCGCCGGGTTCGGGTGTGGAGATGGTGGAAACGGCCCTGGTCCACTTGGACTACGGGCACAAGGAGCTGGAGGTGGCCCGTCACCTGCTCGGGACCGCCAGGGAAGACCTGCTTCGCGCTGAACGGGGGTGAGGCGCCCGATTCCGCGCCCACCTCCCTATCACCACTGTTAGCCGGAAGCCGAATCGGCATGCCCTGGAAAGGGTTTGCGCGTCACCTCCTGGTGACCAGCACCGTCCATCATTCTGTATCGTCAGTGGCTTTACTGTCCGGGGGGATGGGGAGCGTGCCGGCTGAGTCGGCCGTCACGCGCGGCGGTTAAGGCAGCCTCGAAAGGGTTGCCCTGACGGGGGAACGAGCGAGGATGCCAGGAGCCCAGCACCGGTTGTGCACAGCGATCATTACGGTCGGCGACACCGAGACAGGTCTGATCCATCGCAGCGTGCTGGGCCGGGTGGCCGATATCGCCGGCAGGCTGGGCTGCCGCAGCGCCGCCTCGGTCGACAACCTGCCCGCCTCGTTCACCGGTGCCGTCCTCGTCCGGATGCGCCGCGACCTGGACGAGGTCATGGCTTTCGCGGAGGCGGCCCGGCGCACCGGCTGGGTCCTCGGCGACCTGGCCGCCGCCCCGGGGGACGAGCCCGTCCCCGTACTGGACACACCGGACGGCAGGGTGTGGGCGAGTTCCGCTCGCGGTTTCGAACTGCACGGCCCGGACGGGGTACGGTACGTCACCGAGTTGGCCGGGCTACCCGGGACCGCGCGGCGCACCGCACTGATGCTTCTGATCACGCCGCTGGCGGAAGCTGCGAGACGGGCGCAGCTCCTCCAGATCCACGAGTTCAGGGGTTGAGCCGCTCACCGTTCACGACCTGCTCAGATGCCGACGCTCAGTTCGATCTCCACGGGCGGAGCGACCCGGCGGGGACGGGCCCGCACGGGCTCGAAACGATCGGCGACGTTCGTCTCCGGCATCTCGGCGGCGGGCTGGGAGGGGACAAGGAGACTGCTGCCGGGCAGCACCTGCTCCATCGCCTCGGCGTGATCATGTCCGGCCCTGCGTTCGCACGCGTAGGCGAAGGCGTCGCCCGTCGCCATGTGCGCCTCCAGCACCTCCTGGTGTGAGGACCGCCGCCTGGCCGTGACGTAATCCCGCAGCCGGATCCCGCGGCGGACGGCGGTGACGATGTCGTCGTTGTGGAGGCCTATCGCCTGCGCGTCCGCGTATCCGGCGGCGCGTTCGCCCCAGAACAGCAGCCAGGCGATCCGGCGCGTCCCGGCGCCTGCCTTCCCTGCGGCCATCAGCTCGTCCAGCACGGCCATCCATTCCTCCCGGCGATCCGAAGCCCGCGGCGTTGAGAGCTTCTGCCGGGTACCGTCCGGCGGCACGCCGAACCCGCAAGGTCGCAATGCACGCGACGACCGGATCGCTCGCGAGGCGGGGTCCAGAGAGCACTGATGAACGGTCGATCGCCGCACGTGGGAGAAGGGACGGCGCCCGGATCCGGTCCTGGACGCGGCGGGTGCCAGGAAACGCCGGAAAGACCTTGCACATCCGGGTGGCGACCGCACTGTCTTATCCAACGCGGCAGGAGGTGAACCATGCCCGGACAGCCATCGGGGCGTCCTGCCCGGGGGCTCACACGACGATCGGGCCACCCGGCGTCCCAGGCGCACGGTTCGCCTTCCTTCGGCGGACGCGGTGACCGGCTCTGGCTCGACGGCACCTCGACACCGCAGAGAGGGCCGGCATGCGAAGACGCACAATTTGGTTGATCATTTTTCTTCCAGGCAGCGCCATGACCATCGTCATCATCTTGCTCGTACTCGCGGTCGTCGCCATGATGCTGATCCCCGGCTCTCCGATGTTCGTGCAGGCGGCGTGCGCCCCGAATTCCAGTGACGGGGGGTCGGGAGTGGCGCAGGCGGACGCGAAGGCGTCACCAGGGGAAATACCCAGGAACTACGCCAGATGGTACTCGGCGGTCGGGGAGCAGTGGAACATCCCCAAGAACGTGCTCGCCGGCATCGGCTGGGTGGAGACCCGTCACGGCACGGCCAGAGGCGCTGACGGTGAACTGCTGCCCGGCGTTGCCAGAGGCACAGAGAACTATGCGCACGCCGGCGGGCCGATGCAGTTCATCCCATCGTCCTGGATTGCTTACGGTGCCGATGGCGACGGGGATGGAAAAGAAGACCGCTGGAACCCGGCGGACGCCATCGCCGGTGCGGCCAATCACCTCCGGGGCAGCATCGGCAAGAACACCAAACAAGACAAATTGACGGCACTCACTCCGGACGAGATAAAACGAGCCGTCCATCGCTACAATCCCGGAAATTACACCCCCGACAGCAATCCCTACGTGAAAGACGTGCTGGCGGCGGCGAACTACTACGCCAAAGATTTCAACGTGGGGTCGGCCAATTATGCGAGTACCTGTTCGGGGGGCGGCAAGTGGCCACCTGGGGCGACATGCCCCGGCGGTAAGGCACTCGGCCCGGAGAACATCACGGCGCGAATGCGCTGCGTCCGGAATCAGATCAAGGCCAAGTTCTCCATCCCGCGCGGGATCGGCTGCTACCGCGCCAACGGCGGCATCCCCGGCGGCGGTGAGCATCCCCTCGGCCGGGCCTGTGACTTCATGATCTCTTCCGGCTCTCCGACCGCCCAGGAAGCCCAACTCGGCCGCGACATCGCCGACTGGGCCAAAGCCAATGCTCAACCCCTGGGCATCGAGTACATCATCTATCGCCAGCAAATATGGAGCCCCGCGCGAGCCCGAGAAGGGTGGCGTGCCATGGAGAACCGTGGCGGAGTGACGGCCAACCACTACGACCACGTCCACATCTCGGTCCTCGCTGAACGCGTCGCCAATGTCTGAGCGCACTCGACGCAGGTGTGATGTGACCAAAGGATTGGCCACCAGCCTGCGTTCCGCCTGCTGTGTCGTTTCGGTCGCCGCACTGGTGGCCGGCTGCAGTGGGCCGGGAAGTAGTGGTGAGAGGGCCCGACCCGAAACACCGTCGGCTACTCCGGGCGCGGCTAGCAGTATTCCGATCAGTACAGAGTCACCGTCGCCGTCGGCTTCCCGGCTACCGGACGACCTGCCAACCCCTGGCCGGATCGACGAGCGGGACGCGACGGCGCTGTCGAGAGCGGCCCTTATGGTCATGTACACGGCCGACAGCACTGTCGACGCGGGGTTGCGAGACGCCAAACTGCGTGCGGCACGCTACCTCACTCCCGCATACACGGCCAGAGTCAGGGCCGAGCCCAGACAGTACATCCCCAAAATATGGGCGCAGCACCGGGCTTATCTCGCGGTGCGCCTCAAAGCACTCGGGCGGGAGGCGGGGGACCCGTCCGACCGGCCGACCACCGCCTATCGGCTGTGGGAGATGAAAATTACTCCCACCGGCCGAGACGACTGGCACGGCTCTCCCACGAATTACTTGGTCTCCATCGACCTCACCAGGTCGTCCCCGCGTGACCCGTGGCGGGTCTTCGGTGCCATCGTCAATGCGAATAATTAGCACCCCGGGACAAGAACAACTGCGCCAGGGCAGGATTGACATGAGGAGCCTTCGTGAGCAGTAGCGATGACGACGAGGTTTACGGCTGCCTGATCGGTCTCGGAGTCGTCACCTTCCTGCTGGGTGGCGCGACCAGCTTCCTGGTATGGCTGGCGGGCCAGTTGTCCGGCCTTCTCACCGGGCGCGGCTGGCCCGACTCGAGCCCCGGCGACGCTTTGCGGATCACCTACAACCTCGTGCGAAGTCCCGGCGATCCGCAGAGTGCGTGGCCGCCGGTCGCCGCCGCCGCGATCGGGTCTTCCCCCCTGTTCTTCTTCCTGCTCATCGTGCTGCTCGCCTTGGCATCGGTGGTCGTCTACTTCGTGGTGCGGCTCCTGCTGAACGTGCGGCGCCACCGCCCCATCCGGCGGCTGCGCCTGGGGTACGCGTCCGGCTGGGAGGTCCGGAAACTGCTGAGTGCCCGGACCGCCCTGAGCAAGGCGCACCAGGTCCGGCCGTCCACCGCGACCCGGTCCCCGCGCGAGGTGAAGCCCGAGGACGTGGGCTTCTACCTCGGACGGGACGTCAGGTCCCGGCGGAAGCTGTACGCGTCGATCGAGGACACCGCGATCATCGTTTCGGCGCCGAGGCAGGGAAAGGACGTCCATTTCGTCACGCCTTTCACCATTGACGCGCCCGGTCCCTGCATCGTCACCTCCACCAGGCGGGAGACGTTCGTCAACACCGCGATGGCCCGTGCGCAGTTCGGTGAGGTGTACGTGTTCGACCCGTTCAACTGGACCGGATGGCCGAACCGGATGCGCTGGTCACCGTTGCAGGGATGCGAGGACCCGAACGTGTGCGCGGTCCGGTCGGCGACGCTCGTCCAGTCCAGCCACTTCAGCATCGCCGACGAGGGCACCCACCTCACCGGGGTGCTGACCATCATCCGCTGCCTGCTGCACGCCGGCGCGATCGGCAAGGTCAACTTCCGCCGGGTGATGGACTGGGTCCACGATGCCAATCCCGACGAGGCGATCGAGATCCTGCGCACCAACGCCAAGGCCGCTCCGGGATACGCGGCGCAGCTGGAGTTCCAGCGGAGCTCCCGGCGGTCCTGGACCACCGTCATCCAGGTCATGCACTGCTTCTCGCATCCGAACGTGCTGGAGGACTGCTCTCCGCCGCTCGGCGAGGAGTTCGACTTCATCAAGTTCCTGAAGGGGCGCAACACCCTCTACTTCGTCGGAAAGCAGCAGCCCGACTGGGGCGGCATCGCTCCGGTCGTCACCACGATCATCGAGCAGTACTTCCGGAGCGCCCGCGGTACGGCCATGAAGAACCCGACCGGACGCCTCGACCCGCCGCTGACCTTCGAGCTGAACCAGGTCACCGACATCTGCCCGATTGGCGGTCTTCCCGTGTACATGGGCGAATCGGGTGGCTACTCCATCACCGTGCACGTCTACCTGACCTCGCTGGCGGACGCCCGCGCCAGATGGGGCGGGGACGGTGCCGCCCGGCTGTGGGAGAACTCATCGATCAAGATCGTCTCGGGCGGTACCGGAACCGCCAAGGACCTCGACGAGCTCTCCAGTCTCGTGGGCAAGGACCACGGGCAGCAGGTGCTGCGTCCCGAGGAGCTCAGGACCATGCCCTTCGGCCGCGCGGTGGTCGTCGCGGGCACGGCCCGTCCCGTTGAGATGTGGCTCACCCCGTGGTGGAAGCGCAAGGACGGGGACTTCATCGCCCAGGGCAAGAAGACCGTCGAACAGATGATCGAGAGGAGCGTCGCGCAGCAGGCGGCCGGGACGGGCCCCGCCCCGGACCCGATCACCGCGGAAGAGCGAGACTCCCGGCCGCGGAGCTGAGACGTCCCCGGTCTTCCCGCAAGGACGATGCCGCCTTGCGGGAAGACCGGACCGGTCGGCCCGACCGGTCAGACGGTGTGCGCGCCGGGCATCGTGGTCGAGTTGGTCCAGCGCTTGTTGGTGTCGTTGACCTCCATTTCGACGGAGGTGAGCTCCACCTTGAACGGGATACCGGGGCGGCCGCCGACCTTGACCAGGAACCTGCCCCGTCCGGGGGGCTCGCTGTCCCGGTTCATGTCGGGGTTCCAGGAGGGCGGCGTCGACCAGTCGACGATCATGCGTTCCTCGACGGACGACATCCGGACCACTTCGTTCACCATGGGCATCTCCGCCTGCGGCAGCCCACCGCAGATCACCATGCCCGCACGTTCAGCGAAGCCCCTGGCCTTCATCCGGTCGGCCTGGTCGGCCAGTGACAGCAGGTCGGCCATGGTGTGCGTGATCATCACCTGGCCCGCGCCGCGCTGCCGGTTGAGGCGGGTGAGGGCGTCGACCCGGTCCACCAGGCCGCGTCCGGACCGCAGGACCCGCCACAGCTCGTCCAGGACGACGAAGAAGTGCCGCCGCGGCGCCAGCCCCTCGTCGGCCAGCGCGTGCGCGGCCTCCACCGCGCCGAACCCGTCCGACCAGCAGGCCAGCAGGACGGCCGCCTGGAGTTCGGCGTCGGCGTCGTCGATCCCGCTGATGTCGATGCAGACACCGCCCGGATTGTCCAGATCGATCGCGGTGGTGGTGTGCCGCGAGAACGCCTCCCCCATCGGGCCGTCCAGCACTCCGAGGAGCGAGGCGTGCAGCGGGTCGACGGCCGTGCGGTACCGCGCGTCGTCCCCGCGGGCGAGGGTCACCGAGCGGAGCCGCTCCGGTCCCTCGTCGATCACCCTGATGAGGTCCGGCAGGACGGGCACGCCGGGGTGACGCTCGTCCAGAACCCGCAGGGCCGCGTTGAGGACGGTGCGCTCGGTGTCGGCGATCGGGCCACCGCGCAGGACCGTCAGCAGCGCGGCGACCATGTTCAGCCGCCGACCGTGCGCGTCCGCGACCAGTTTGACCCGCGCCTGCTCCGGAAGTATGGCCGCGGCGGCGGCCGTCGCTCCGGGATCGAGCACGTTCAGTGCCCCGAGGCCGCGGCCGAGCTTGATGATCTGCCCGCCCATCGCCTGGATCAGGTCGACGTAGTCGGGCTTGAGGTCGCCGAGGACCATGGGGAACACGCCCTGCCCGACGAGCCCCAGCAGCATGCGGCGGATCATGGTCGACTTGCCCAGCCCGGGCTTGCCCAGCACCAGTGCCGACGGGTTGTGGATGAGGTTGGCCCGCTGGAACCAGGAGATCGGATCGCAGCACAGGGCCGCCCCCGTGGTCAGTTCCCTGCCGAGCGGCACGCCGATCATCGGCGTTCCCGACCCGGCCCCGAACGGCCACAGCCCGCACACCTGGACGGTGGTCCCGCGCCACTCCGAAGGCATCTCCACGTGGGAGGCGCGCCCTCCGCCGCGGCGGGTGAAACCCCTGAATCCGGGTTTCGGCTCGGCCTTGCCGGGCTTCTTCGCGTCCTTGCCCGGCTTCTCCGCGTCCTTGCCCGGCTTCGTCTTGCCCCTGCTCACATGGACTCCCTCACCAGCGCGGGGACCTGAAGGTGATCGGGCAGGACGACGCCCAGCGGGAGAGCCGCCGCGAACGCCGACGACTGCGCCCCGTACATCCGCCGCAACTGCAGGCGCGCCGGGGCCGAGAGCGTGTCGACGGCCGCCGCGGCGACCGGCAGTTCCTCGGCCGAACGGACGGTGGCGGTGACGAGGACGGTGAACCGGGTCACCCCCGCGCCCCGTGCCTCCTCAATGGCCGACTGATCGCTCTTCATGACGTCGATCTCGTTCCGCGCCGCGCTGGCGTTTCCGTCGAGACGGAAACGCGTGTCCTTGCGGTCCCGTTCCACGATCCGGGCCGCGGAGGCCGGATCGTGCGGCCGGTAGAGGAAGGTGACGCGCTTGCGCGCGATGTCATGGTGCGGGGCCACCAGACCGGTCATCACGTTGGACAGCACCTCGCCGCGCGGCGCCTCCGTCATGCCCCAGGTGATGGAATGGCCGCTGTCGTGGACGTAGTGGTCCCACGATTCCTGCGCCGCGGCCGGTCCCGCGTCCTCCCAGGGCGCTTCCGAATTCTCGGCGGCGTCCAGGGTCGACTGCGCGCCGGGGTCGTAGGCGAGCCGCACGGCGCGGGCGAGTTGGTGGGCGGTCATCGGGCGAGCGGCCCCGGCGCCGGTCATCTCCAACCCCGAGATCAGCCCGGGGATGCGCATCCCGATCTCCCGCACCATGGCGTCCTGGTCGCGGCGCTTGCCTCCGGCATGCGGTAGAGCCCCATAGGTGACGGCAATGCGGGTGGAGACCCGTGCGCTGCCCACGGGGTAGTTCCAGACGATCTCTTCCAGGGCCGCCCGGGCCAGTTCCGGAGCGTTCGGATCGGTGTGGGCGTGGATCTCTTCCCGGAGGCGATGGCCGAGGTCGGGGGCCGTCTCAATGGTGACGCTCGCGCCGACCAGACCCGGTTCGTAGCCCAGCGACGCCAGCCAGTGTCCCCAGTGGGAGACCCACGCGTCGACCTGCCTCTGATCGACCAGCGCCGCCCCGTCGGCGTTGCACTCGAACACAACGGTGTAGTGCCGCGTGGACGGGATCACGACCAGGGCGAACGGGCGTCCGTAGGAGTCACGGCCTTCCACCAGCCGGGAGGCGGCGAGCAGCCCCGGCAGCCGGCACGACCCGTACGGGATGACGCTCAGCGGTCCCGAACGGTAGAGATGCCAGCCCTGCGAACGCCCCCACCACCAGTTCAACCGGGCCGTGGCCGACTGGAGCGCGGTCCGCCCGTGCTGGTCCTGGATGACCAGCGGAAGCATGGCCAGCCCCAGCAGCACCGCACTGATCAGGGCGGCCAGAGTCGACACCATGGCCATCATGGTGACGACGATGAGCCCCACCATGAGGATCAGCGTGCCGGCCAGGCCCAGCCGGCCGATTCCCGGAGAGACCGGTTTACGCCAGTTTCCGTACGTGGGCTCACGATACTCGGCTGCCATTTCCGCTCACCTCATTCCTTAGACCTGGTCAGCGCCACTCGGGCCTCTCACCTCGCCGAGGCTGTCACGCAGCGTTCGAGTGTCCGGCTTGGGCCGGTCGCCCCCACCGGCGATAGTTCCTCCGCTCGGACCGTTCGACGGGTTGCCGCTCGGACCGTTCGACGGGTTGCCGCTCGGACCGTTCGACGGGTCGCCGCTCGGAACGTTCGACTCCCACCACGGAACGCTCGACGGGTTGCCGCTCGGAACGTTCGACAGGGTGCCGCTCGGACCGTTCGGCGGGTGGCCCTTCGAACCGCTCGACGGGTTGCCGCTCGGACCGTTCGACGGGTCGCCGCTCGGAACGTTCGACTCCCACCACGGAACGCTCGACGGGTTGCCGCTCGGAACGTTCG
>NZ_JBICUT010000009.1:157832-332844 GCF_043198445.1 Spirillospora sp. NPDC048823
ACGCGACAGGGTGCCGCTCGGACCGTTCGGCGGGTGGCCCTTCGAACCGTTCGGCGGGGTGCCGTTCGGAACGTTCGGGTTGCCCCTCGGACCGTTCGGGTTGCTCCTCGGACCGTTCGGGTTGCCGTTCGGACCGTTCGGGTTGCCGTTCGGACCGTTCGGGTTGCCGTTCGGACCGTTCGGGTTGCCGTTCGGACCGTTCGGGTTGCCCCTCGGACCGCTCGGGTTGCCCCTCGGACCGCTCGGGTTTCCCTCCGGGGTCAAGCGCTTGTTGATATAGCCCGTCGCGCCAGACCAGACGCCGTTCAGCTTGCCGAC
The DNA here is from genome assembly GCF_043198445.1 of Spirillospora sp. NPDC048823. Taxonomy (NCBI): domain Bacteria; kingdom Bacillati; phylum Actinomycetota; class Actinomycetes; order Streptosporangiales; family Thermomonosporaceae; genus Spirillospora; species Spirillospora sp. NPDC048823. The sequence continues at coordinate 158,151 of NZ_JBICUT010000009.1, forward strand.
GTTCACAGCGGTGCCCCCGAACAAGAAGTGGCCGACCTGGCGCGGGCTGAAGGAATTGTTGTCCTCTCTGACCGCGGGCATGATTGCAGAGAAGACCGCCGGTAGGGCGAACACCATTCCGATGATCAAGGCCATGCCGGCGAATCGGTCTGCCTGGTAATCGGAAGCCATTAGTCGCTGGCCCGCGGCCGCGCCCGTCGCAGCGATCGGGCCGTACGCCCACCAGGAGATCAGGTAGCCCATAGCCATTTTGTAGGCGCGCTCCCCATATGAAGTGTACCGCGATGCGGCAAATACGGGGATGATTCCCACCAGAACCACCATTGCGGCGGACCGAAAGAGCATCAGCCCCCATTGAATGAGTGACGAGATCGTCAAAAAGACACCGAAAATGGCAAGGAGGAAGATGGTGCCGGCCTGCTGGTGGGGACCGAGCTCCTCGTTCCATTTTTTGGTCCAATTGCTATCTTTCGGCGCGGCTTCCCACAGAATCCACGAGGAGTATCTGTCGCCCGCAATCGACGCCAGTTGCACCACCGTGGCAAGCATGAGGACAATTATGGCCAACTCGAAAAATTGCGAGAACGCCGCTCGAAAAGGTTCGCCCTTGCGCTGTATAGCAGCCCTGAATGCTGCGAAGATGAACCCGGCGAACGCCATGAGCGAGGTCAGCCAGTTGGTATGCACGCGCAGAAAATAAAGAACACCGCCCGCCCCTTTGCGATCGGCGAAGTTCTGGCTGTAGGATTCACCGATCCACCAGCTCATCTGCATCTGGAAAGAATCCATCGCGGCGAGCAGGATTTGCTCGGTGAACCAGGAAAGAATTGAGTCGAGTATGTCCTCGATCATCAGGCCTCCGCACGGTGGCAAAATACCATCAGAAAAACGCCTGACCTGGGTGAGGCATATTTCCGTTCAGAGCGGCTCGAACAGGAGGGAGATAAGACCCATCACCAATCCGGAGCCGGCTATCAGGCACGCGAGCAGCACCCAGCCCAGGTTGGCGGCATGAGCGCCGACCTCGCCCCTCTTGTGCTTGAGCGCCATATTGCCGCCGACCAGCATGAATCCGAGCATGCACGCGCCCAGCGCGAACCAGACCAGCCAGCCGTTCAAGACTCGCAACGGCTCGGCGACTTCCGAGGCATTCTCCGCGTGCCCTCTTAGCTCGAGCTCCTCCTCGGGCCTGTCATTGATGGACTTTTTGGAGCCTCCCGGAGGGGGTGGCTTTATCCACGGCTTGCCGCTGGGAAACACATTCTCGTACTTCCGTTCACCCGTACCGCGTTGACAATACTCTTTCGCCGGACCCTTGATCTTGTCGCAAGGACTGTCTCCGCCTTGGCATTTGACGAGTTCCGCGCCGGAAAAATTGTCCTTGCAGTAATCTTCTTGCCGGTCCGCATCGGGCCACTTGGTGGTGTCGCTGGTGTTGCAATACCCCACCCCCTCGTCCGAGCCCAGGCAGACCTTGAGGCCATATTTCACGATCAGGGCCAGCTTGTATCCCGAGTCGGGCTCATCACACTTGCCTTTTTCACCCGCGCGCATGGTGGCGACTACTTTCCCCCCTCTCGTCACGTAGCCGCGCACGTCCTTGCCGTCACCCTCGACATCGCACACTCTCACCCGGCCGCTGGCGGGATGCCATTGCAGCTTGCCGCCGGGGTCGCCGTCCACGGTCTTGATCTCGTCCGTCTCATCCCAGTCCACGGGAGCCTTCGCCGCCGCAAGGCCGACGGCGACCCGCTGAGATCCCAGAACGGCAGGGGCGGCTTCAACCGCGAGCCGTACCGGGCCGGGGGAGAACTGACCGGCCGGCTGCGTCCATCGTTCCGGGGCGGGACCGCCGTAGACCAGGCGAGCCTGCTCCGGAACGGAAGCATGAGGAAGGCCGATCGCGCACAGGATGATGCCCAGCCCGAAGATCACAGCAGGCAGACCGGATACGCATCGACGCACCGGGCTTCGGGAGCGGGCCACACGCGCGGGACCGAAGTATCCAGTCATCACGTGGTCGTGGCGAACTTCTCGACGATGACGACTGCAGAACCGATGATGGCGCAGGCGAATGACACGATGGCCAAACTCGCTATGTGCCCCCCTCCCTCACCTCTCTTGTGCTGGATTCCCATTCTGGCACCGACGAGCATGAACCCCGCCACGCAACAGAAAAAGGCGCCCCACTTGGCCCAGCCGAGGATTATCTCAAACTGATCGGCTCCCGGCGGGGCGGTAGATTCGTCGGGCTTGGGGACAGGAGCCAGAGCGACCACATGGTGCGCCAGATCGGCCGTCAGCGAGATCATCACGTCAAGCATGTGCGTCCTCCGAGATGATGCGATTGAGGTCTTGAGCCAGCCGCGCGTATGCGGACGGCAGTCTGACCTGCTCCGGGGGGTCGCCGAGGCGCAGGGCCTCGACCCAGGGAAGCTCCCAGACCTGCGGTACGCCTCCGGAAATGAGGCGCAGCAGGTCCTTCAGGGGCTTCGGCAGTTTTCCGGGGGCATCGGCGATGGCCACCAGCCCCAGCAGCCGCACGTTCGGCAGTACACCCGCGGCCCACTGCCCGGCGGCGGCCTGGGCCGCGCGGAGGCCGACGGCGTGGGTGCGCGCCACGAGAATCACCCGGGCCTGCCCGGGCGGGTCGGGAGCCGGCCAGTACCGTCCGGTGCTCCTGCCGAAGGGGATGAGCGCGGCCAGCGTGGAGACGCCGGCTCCCCCGTGGCATGAGGAGATCCAGAGGGCGGGGCCGGGGCCGCTGTACCCGGCGAGACCCAGCGAACTCGTCGGCGGCGGCGCCAGCCGGGCGGGTGTGACCGCCCGCGCGTGGAACCGGCCGCCGTGGACGTCACCCGGCCGGGGAGCGCCGGCGACCGCGTTCGGCGGGCCCTCGGGAGCGGCCGTCCACTGCGCCGCGTCCGTCACTTGCATGATTGTTGAGCCCCCTCTCCGAATGGGTCGCTCGCCGGTCGGGACCGAGCCGACGAGGCGAGCACCTTTCCGAGCACACCTCTGCCATGCGGTGAACCGTCCGCGCATCCAGATGATCGTCAACCGCGGCGGGCGAGAAATTTCGCGCGGCCGCGATACGGCCCGCTCAACTGCCGCTTTCCGCGCCGGTGGCTGGCGGCGAGCGTGCTCGTCCGCACAGTCGGAGGTGGAGGACGTCGCGTTTCGAGAGGTCGCGGACCCGGCGTGAAGCTCCTCGGGAGAGGAAATCGGTATGGCAGCGGACGACACTTCCGTCAAGGGAACGGACTTCTGGGCGGCCCTCGGCACTGAACCGGAGACCGGCAAGGCGCCGACCCTGCCGGACAGCCGGGACAAACTCGTCGCCGGGCGCCCCCGCAAGCGTTCCCCGCGACCGGCCGAGCGGCCCGGACCGCCTGCGGAGGAGGCGGGCGACCGGTCCTCGGAGAAGGAACCTTCCCGTCCTTCGCCGCGGGTCACCCGGCATGCCACGGTGGAGTTCCCGGCGCCGGGCAGCACGCCGGGACCGGAGGAGCGGGTGGAGCAGGACGAGTCGGTGAAGCCGGTGGAGCAGGAGGAGCGGGTGGAGCAGGACGGGTCGGTGAAGCCGGTGGAGCAGGAGGAGCGGATGGAGCAGGACGAGCGGGAGGCGCCGCAGCCGATCCGGCCGGTCGCCGCGCGGGCGGCCGAGGCGGTGGCGGAGCCGGAGGGCCCGCAGGCGCCCCCGGACTGGGTCGCCGCCGAGGAGATCGCCCGTTCGCTCGAGCCGCGGCTCTTCGAGATCTGGACGGAGGCCCTCGCCCGGCACACCGGCGGGGACGAGGCCATGGCGGGCCGCGTCCACGACGTGCTCAGCGGCTGCCACCTGCTCGGCGAGCTGTGGCGGGACGAGAGCGTCGACGAGGTGCACGTCCACGGCACCGAGGTGACCGTCTGCGGCCGGAACGGCATGCACCGGGTCGTCGGATTCCCGGACCTCGGCACAGCTCAGCGTGCTGTGGAGGCTTTCCGGACGAATCAGGGCACGCAGGGCGCCGTCGTGGCACGGGTCGGCGATGCAGTGGTCGTGAGCCGCACCCCGGCGCAGGTGGCCAGCGCGGACTGGCTCCTCGCCGCCGGCGTCCTCACCGAAGACCAGCTCTCGCAGGTCGCGATGGCGCTGCGGCACATGCGCACGGTGACCGTGACCGGTCCCGCCGCGCGGATCGTGGTGCGTGCGCTCGCCTCCCTGATACCGGCGGGCAGCCGGGTCTTCCTCGGCCCGTACGTGACGCTGCCCGCCGGCTGCGTCACCGCGGCGTCCCCGATGGAGGCCGACTACGTGGTCGGTGTCCGCCCCGGCGCGCTGGCCGAGGACATGGCGACCGAGGGCCAGGTGGGCGCGCTGATCGCCAATCCCGCGACGCGCGTCCGGGCGGCGATCAGGCTCGCGGTCTCCGGGCCGTCCGCGAATCCGGGCGAGGTCAGCCAGATACCGTGAGCGCGCGCCGGCTCACTTCCCCCGGCCCGTCCGCGCCCGCCGCGTCAGGCGGGACGGCCGGGCCGACCAGAGGGGTGCGCGCGGGTCCGACCACCATGCCAGGCGGCGGACCGGTGAGCTGGAGCGCCGCAGGCCCGCCGCCAGGGCGCCGACCTGCGCGGCGGCGAACGCGGCGTCGTCCGGGGTGACCGGGCCGCCGAAGCCCGCCGCGTCCACCCGCGCGCCCAGCCGCCGCAGCGGTCCGGGCTCGGTTCCCGGCAGCCGTGCCGCGAGGAGCGCCGACACGTCGGCCGTGGTGGCGGACGCGGGCAGGGTGAGACCCGCGAGCCGCATCGCCACCAGGAGCTCCGTCCAGGCGGCCAGGATCCGCTCGCGCGCCGTGCCCCGCCGCGACCGGCGCAGGCCGCGCAGCCGCAGCAGCGGCACCATCGTCAGGAAGAGCAGAAGCAGGACCAGCGGCGGGACGGCCAGGACGGCGTAACCTCCGCCGTCTCCCGGCGGCGCCTCGCCGCCGCGTGCGCCGGTGCCCGCCGGGTCGCCGGCGTCGTCGTCGCGGTAGGTGCCGTCGTCCGTCGTCCGGTCTCCCGGCCGCGGTGCCGGGGACGCGGCCGAGCGCTTGCGCGGGTTGGGGTCGTAGGAGACCCAGCCCACGCCCTCGTAGTAGATCTCGCCCCAGGCCACCGCGTCGCCGCTGCGGACCGTCGTGCCGTCGCGGGCAGGTCCGAACCCGACCACCACCCGGCTCGGCAGTCCGGCGGCCCGGGCGAGGACCGCGAACGCGCCGGCGAACTGCTCGGAGGTGGCGCCGCCGCCGCGGCGGCCCGGCGGGACCAGCAGCTTGCCGAGCCTGGCGTAGCCGTGCCCGCCCGGGACGCCCGGCCGGAAGGTGTAGGAGTCGCGCAGGTACTCGGCGATCCGGGACGCCCGCTGGTGCGGGCCGCCGTCGCCGGCCGCCTTCCGCGCGATCTCGTCCAGGCGGGCCGGGGCACCGGGCGGGAGGCGCAGGTAGCGCTCGAAACCGGTTCCGGAGGCGGCCATGGCGTCGGTGCCGCGCCATCCGGTCCAGTCGGGGACGGTCCCGGTCGCCGTGTACGAGTGCCCCGCCACCGGGCCGTTCAGGGACAGCAGCGTGCCGGAGCCCGCGTCGTGGCCGACCGCCATCCCGTCCACCCGGGTGGGGATGCCGGGGACCGGCAGCCAGTCGCCGGGCAGGTTCTGGACCTTCACCTGAACCGTGCTCCGGGTCGTCCGCGGCGGTACCGCCTCGGCGGGCGGCAGGGTCGGGCCCGCCGGGGTGTAGGTGGCGTCGGGAATCCACATCGTTCCGGTGAACTCCGCGAGCGCGACCCAGCGCAGCGGCGTCCGCCCGCCCGACACCGTCATCAGCGGCAGATCGGGCGCGGCCGACCATTCCGACAGGTAGGCCATCGGGTTGCGGACCTCGCGCGGCTTGTCGGGGAGCTCGCCCTGCCTGCGCGGATCGGACGCCCGTACCGGCCAGCCCTCCAGCATGCCGGGCGCGGCGACCGCCGCGCCGATCCCTGGAAGGGCCACGGCGCAGGCCACAGCCGTCCCCGCCGCGGCGACTCGCGGAAGGGGCCGCCGCCGCGCGCGCGCCGTCTCCGGGGCCCGTACCCGGACCGTGAACCCCGCAGCGGCGGAGTCGGGGGCGTCGGGCGGGGCGGAGGCCAGCACCAGCGCGGCGGCGCCGGCCAGCAGCGCCGCCGACCAGTACCCGGCGCCGGCCGTCTCCGGGTTGAGCGCGGCGGCCCCGGCCAGGAGCACCGCGCCGGGCAGCAGCGCGGGCAGGACGCGGCCGTCGCGGCGCAGCACGGTCGCGATCGCTCCGGCGAGCCAGACCGCCAGCAGGGGGAACGCCAGCAGGTCCACGGTCGCCGGGGGGTGCGGCGCCGTGGTCAGGATGCGGGCCCCCGAGTGCAGCAGTGCGTCCACCGCCCCGGGCACCGGCTCCCGCACCGGCCCGGGGGCCAGGGCGGCCACCACCACGAGCCCGGCGGCGGCCACGGGGAGCCCGGCGAGCACCGCGATGGGTCCGAGCCCGCGCAGCAGCCGGTGCGCCGCCGACGTGACGGCCACCGCCGCGATCGCGGTGCAGGCCAGCACGGCCGCCACCGGTGCCGGCCGCTCGTACCCGGCGGCGAGGAGCGGTGACGATGCCGCCGCGGCCAGGGTCACCGCGGCGGCGGCGAGCAGGGCCCGTCCCCGGTTCACCGCGTCCACCAGCGGCTCCGGTTCCAGCCGGCGGCGAAGGCCTCCGCTGTGTCCGCCTGCAGCAGCCGCACGCCGGGAGGCGCGGCGGGCGGCTGCGCGCCGGACGCGGGGCCCACCAGCGCGACCAGCGACAGGACGCGCCGCGTGGCGAGGGCGTCCATCGCGGCGGCGGTGTCCGCGGGGGCGGCCCGGCCGGACAGCAGGACGACCGCGCGGCCGCTGCCCGCGCGCAGCCGCGCGCAGGCGGCGGGAAAGTCGGCGTCGGGACGGGACGTCGCCTCGGCGAGCAGGTCCAGGTGCGCGGTGACGCCGGCGGACGGGGGCGAGTACCCGCCGCCCGCCAGGCGCAGCTCGACCGGGAGGTCCGGGCCGGACACCACGATCGAGGCCGCCGCCTCGGCGAGGGCGTCCAGCTCCGCCCGGCCGTGGCGGTCGTCGACGAGCACGGTGACGCCGGGCCGGGCGGAGTCGGCGTTCTCGCGCACCATCAGGCGCCCGCGGCGGGCCGAGGTGCGCCAGTGGATCCGGCGGACGTCGTCGCCGGGCGCGAGCTCGCGCAGCCCCGCGAAGGAGCCCTCGGTCGCCCGGGTCGCCGCCGAGGAGGTGTCCCGGCCGCCGCCGCCGGCCGCGGGCAGGACGGTGAGCTCGTGGTGGCGGGGATGCACGAGGAGCCGCACGGTCTCGTCGCCGACCGTCCGGGCGGCCCGTGCGAGGCCCAGCGGGTCGGTGCGGACGAGGTCGAGCGGGCCGACGTCGAGGAAGCCCCGCCGCTGCGCGGACAGCTCGTAGCGGATCCGGGCGCGGGCCGGGCCGAGCGGGAGGACGAGCGTCCCGGCCGGCCCGGTGACGCGTTCGGCGGCGGTCACGCGTCCCTCGCCGGGGCCGTCCGATTCGACGATGACGGTGACGGACTCGCCGGCGCGCACCCGCGTGGCCGTGACACGGCGGCGCACCCGCGCCGGGCGGGGCGGCCTGGCCAGCGCCATGGCGAGGCCGACGGTGGGGAACACGAGCGCGCCCAGCGCGCCCGGCGCCAGGTAGCCCAGGCCGAGGCCGCCGCCCGCGAGGACGGCCCCGGAGGCGATCAGCCCCCAGCCGCGCCGGGTGAGCCGAGTCGTGCCGCCTGCCATCGGTCTAGCGCCGGTTCTCGTGCGGCCCCGGTACCGGTACCTCGGCCAGGACCTCGTCCAGCAGCACGGCGCTCTCCTCCGCGGTGGCGATGCCCGACAGCGGTACCAGCCGGTGCCCCCACACGGGCCCGACCAGGGCCCTGACGTCGTCCGGGGTGACGTACACGCGGCCGTCGGCCAGCGCGTACATGCGCGCCGCCCGGCACAAGGCGATGGACGCGCGCATCGACACCCCCGCCCGCAGCCGCGTGTGCCGGCGGGTCCGCTGGGCCAGCCGCAGAACGTAGTCGTACACCGGGTCGGCGAAGATGACCTGTTCGGCGACGGTGTTCAGGCGCGCCACCTCCGAGCCGTCCAGCACCGGGTCCAGGGTCTCCGGAGCGGCCGGGGCCGCGTTGCGCATCAGCGACAGCTCGGCCTCCTCCCCCGGGTACCCCAGCGACAGCCGCATCAGGAACCGGTCGAGCTGGGCCTCCGGGAGCGGGAACGTGCCCTCCAGGTCGACGGGGTTCTGCGTGGCGACCACCAGGAACGGCCGGGGCACCGGGTGCGCGGTCCCGTCCACGGTGACCTGCCGTTCCTGCATGACCTCCAGCAGGGCCGACTGCGTCTTGGGCGAGGTCCGGTTGATCTCGTCCACGATGAGGACGTTGGCGAAGACGGGGCCGGGGTGGAACTCGAACTCCCGGGTCCGCTCGTTGAAGATCGTCACACCGGTGATGTCGGACGGCAGCAGGTCGGGGGTGCACTGCACGCGGCGGACCGACCCGCCGGTCACCGCCGCCAGCGCGCGGGCCAGCGTGGTCTTGCCCATGCCGGGCAGGTCCTCCAGCAGGACGTGCCCGCCCGTGGCGAACGCGGTGAGGATCAGCCGCACCGTCGCGGGGGCGCAGTGCGCGACCCTGCCGACGCCCGCCGCCATCCGCGCGAAGGCGTCGGCGGCCAGCATCGCGTCCTCGCCGTTGATCGCGCCGGCCTCGGCCACAGTGGTGCTCACGTTCGGTCCTTCCTCATGTCAGCCGCAGTTGCCCCAGCCGCTCGAGGCGCTGGCGCCGGACGCGCCACCGGAGACGCGGACGCAGACGCCTGACGCCGACACGTACACCGGACCGGCGTAGTACTTGAACGTGCCGGAGTCGCTGCCGACCTCGCCGCCCTTCTGCTCCACCAGTCGGACGAAGACACTCGTGCCCTTGCCGACGTTCGCGGTCTTCATCGTGACCGCGCAGTTCTTCTTGGTGCTGGAACTGTAGAGCTGGTAGACCCGCCCGCCGGTGAACGAGATCGACCGCTGAACGACGTAGTTGCCGCCCGAACCGGAGTTGCAGACCTGCTGCGGCGTGTACGGGTTGCGGGTGACGGGCGGCTTCGGCTTCGGCTTGGGGGTGCTCGGCGGGGGCGTGGAGGGCTTGGTCGTGGTGGGGCTGGTGGAGGGCCTCGTGGTGGACGGCTTCGTAGACGGCCGCGTGGTCGACGGCCCCGGCGCCGGTGCCGTCGACGGAGAGCGTGTGGCGGGCGTCTCCGGTTCCCGGCTCTGCGGCGGGGCGGTCGTCCGGGGCGAGCGCGGTGTCGTGGGCGTCACCGGGTCCGGCCCGGTGGGCGGCTCGACGGGCGCCTGGGCCGGGTTCGGGAAGATCGGGTCGATGGTCGGCGCCGGAATCGGCGGCGGGCTGTCCTCGCCGCCGCCCGGCGCGACCGGGCGGTCGCTGCCCTTCCCCGGCCCGGTCGGGTACTTGCCGACCGGGCGGGCCCGGCCGTCGGGGCCGACGACCTGCGCGTCCGGGCTTCCCGGCGCGTTGATGAACAGGTTGTTCTCGCGAACCTGCAGCTCCAGATCGCCGCGTCCGGACGGCATGTTCAGCACGCCGGTCTGGCGGCCGGCCTGGTCGAACACCTCGACCTGGCCGGTCTCCCGGACGGGCACGTACACCTTGCCGGCGAACGGCACGGCGGGTTCCTGAACGGGGGCGCGCAGCGGGAACGACCCGACCTCGCCGCCCTCGCCCACGTTTTCGAGCGTGACGACCGAGCCGGCGCCGGGAACGGTGATCGCGGCCAGGGCGCCGTGGGTGCGCTCGGGCACCATCGCGCCCGCGAGCGGGACCGGCGCCGTGAGCCGCCGGACGTCGTCGCCGGTCGCGACCACGAGGTCGCGCCCGCTGCGGTCGATCACCAGCGCGCCCTGGTCGAGCACGGTCACCGCGAGGTCGTGTCCGGGCTCGGCGGCCTCCTTGGTCACGGCGACCTCGGCGCCCTCGGCGGAGACCTTCAACGCGACGACGGTCCCCTGTGCGGGCACCGCCATCCACAGCCGTCCGGCACCGTCGAACTCGCCGCCGACCAGCGGCCCCGGCAGTCGCAGGACGGGACCCACGGGGCGCAGCGTGGCGGGGTCCAGCGCCCGCACCGCGCCAGTGGTGCGCTCGACCAGGGCGGCGGCGGTGGCGCTCAGCACCAGGTGGGGGTCGCCGCGGGTACCGACGTCCAGCCGACCCGACAGCCCGAGGCCGCTCAGGTCGAGCGAGGACACGCGCCCGGTCTCCAGATCGTGGATGAGCAGGTGCTGGTCGTCCTGGGTTACCTTGACCCGGTGGCCACGGGCGCCGGGCACCTCGCGGCGTCCCTGCACCTGGCCGTTGCCGGGGTCGACCAGCGCCGCCTCGCCCGTCATGCGGCTCCACAGCCAGGCGCTGCCGTCGGAGGCCTCGAGGGCGTAACCGATGCGGCCGCTGCCGAGCAGCGTCGCCGCCAGCGCCACGGTGACCAGGACGGCCGCGCCCCAGCCACCGACGCGCACCCGGGCCTTCAGCCCGGCCGCCTTCCGCTCTTGCGGAGGCGCCTCTTCAGTTCCCACCCGCGATTCACCCCGCGTCGTCACATCGCACCAGAGGTTCCACGACTGACTGTCCGGAGGAACCCGCGATGCGCACGACCGAATCCTGTGGCGATCGGGTAAGCCGCCGATCCGGAATGGCCATATCGTCACTTGCCCGCACTGTCTCTACTACCCGCACTGTCCCTACAAGCGAGAAGCACGGGCCGAGGTCGGTCCGGCCGATCACCAGAGCGCCGAGGACAACGTGATGACTACCGCGCCGAACCTTGTCGTGACGGGCGACGTTGGCCTGTCACAAAAGCTGCGCGAGACGCGGCGGTTCCCGGCCGTGTTCGACGTCGCCTCCGCGACCGAGTTGCGGGAGCTCTCCAGGAGCGGCAGGGTGCGGCCACCGGCCGCGTTCCTGTTCACGCCGGGCTTCGACGAGGACCTCCCCGAGACCCGGGTCCCCGACCTGGCCAACGGGCTGGCGGCCAGCGGGTTCACCGTGCTCGTCCACGGCTACTTCAGCGAACGCGGCGACCGGTTCGTCGAGGACGTGGTCACTAGCGCGCGGCCGATGAGCCTGTCGGACCTGCTGGCCGCCCTCGGCGTCGCCCGGCCGGCGAGCCCCGCACCACCCGGCCAGGAGTCCGCGCCCGACCTGCATCCCGAGCCTCCTCCGGAACCATGGGAGTCCCAGGAGGTCGAGGAGGTCGAGGAGGTCGAGGAGGTCCAGGTCCAGGAGTTCCACGTCCGGGAGTTCCCGGTGGTCCGGGACGCTCGGGAACCCCTGGAGACCCCACCCGGGTACGGCGCGCCGGAGTTCACCGATGCGCTTGAGGAGAGCGCGCACCCTGCCGCCGCACCGCCCACCGTGATGGAACAGCTGCTGGAGCCCGCATGGGAGGAGGCGCCACCAGAGCCGGAACCCGAGACCTGGGCTCAGCCCGAGCCCGAGACCTGGACACAGCCCGCACCGGAACCGGACCAGGCCGTCTGGCCCCCGCAGGCGGCGCCCGAGCCCGAGATCTGGACTCAACCTCCGCCGGAGCCCGACCAGGCCGTCTGGCCCCAGACCATGCCGGCATCCCCGGCTCCACATCCCCGCGATCGCGGCCGAAGCGGCCGAAGGAGCGTGCTGATGGCCCTGGTGGTGGTCGTGGTCATCGCGGTGGGAATCGGTGCGGCCGGCCTGATAGGCGGGGACTGGGCGGACGAAGGACGCACCCAGGCCGGGTCCTCACCGGAGCCCTCACCGGCGAAGGCGGCGCAGCCGTCGGAGTCGGCGAAGCCGCAGTCCTCGCAAGCCGCTCCGCCTCCCGCGTCCAAGTCCCCCGAGGTCCCCTCGTCCGCCCCGACGGCGGTGCGCCCGGTCAAGCAGTACACGCCCGGCGCGCTGCGGATCGTGGACGGCCGGATCTCGATCCAGGTCACCTGGCAGGACCGCAGCGCGGGCCGGGCCTCGCACTACGTGGTCGGCGGGCCGACGGGACGTCCGCCCACGACTCTGGCCAGCACACCGCCGGGGACCGCCAGGGTCGAGGTCACCGCGCTGAACCCGGGCGTGGACTACTGCCTGACCGTCGTCGCCGTCGTGGACGTCGACCGGGTCGCCCAGGCCAAGCCGGTCTGCACCCACCGCGTCAAGCGGAGCGGCTGAACCGCCCGGTGGTGGCCCGGCAGGCGCGGCCCTCGCCGCGATCAGTGCTCGGTGAGCGCGGAGATGACTTGCTTCAGCTCACTGAGCTCGAAGGGCTTGCCGAGCACGCGCGTCCGGACGCCGTCGTCGAGGTCGCCGGACGCCTGCACGGCCGCCGTCAGCACCAGTACCGGCACCTGCGCGGTGCGGGAGTCGAGGCGCATGCGGGCCAGCAGATCGGCGCCGTCCATGTCGGGGAGCATGCGGTCCAGGATGAGCAGCTCGGGGCGGCAGGGGTCGTTGAGCTCCGTCCAGCCGTCCTCGCCGCATTCGGTGACGACCGGATCGTAACCCTCGCGCTTCAGGATCACGCGGAGCAGCTCACCGACCCTGGAGTCCTCGACGATCAGCACCCGCACCTGCTGCTCCACCGCCCGGCACCGTCCGACCCGTACGGCCGGAGAGCCTACCAGTATCCGGGCACGGGCCTCCGGCCGCGTCCGCTCACGGTCGGCAGCATCGCAAGCGGGACGGCTCCACCACTCACTTGACGATGAATCGATCTTGGAGTCTTCGTCGGATATACCATTGACACGTGGCACGAGTACTCGTCGTCGATGACGATCCGCGGCTGGTCAAGGTCGTCACCAGCCAACTGCGCAGGCACGGCCATCAGGTCGAGTCGGCGCCCAACGGCGAACTGGCCCGCCGGGTGCTGCGCCGCGGCGACGTCGACATCGTCCTGCTGGACGTCAACCTTCCCGACATCAACGGCATGTCGCTGATCCTCCAGTTGCGCGAGGAGGACGACACCACCCCGGTCATCCTGCTGACCGTCCGCTCGGAGGCGCAGGACCAGGCGCTCGGGCTGCAACTCGGCGGGGACGACTACGTCCCGAAGCCGTTCAACTCCGAGGTGCTGCTCGCCCGCATCGAGGCCGTGCTGCGGCGCAGCGCGGCGGGCGCGGCGCCGGGGGCCGAGGACGCGCGCGGCGGCACGATGAAGATCGATTCCGTGCTCATCGACTTCGCCCGGCGGCAGGTGACCAGGGACGGGGCCGCGGTGCAGCTCGCGCCGCTGGAGTACGCCCTGCTGGAGTTCCTGGCGATCAACCGCGGCCGGGCGGTGTCGAAGGAGGAGTTCATGCTGCGCGTGTGGGGCACCAGCCGCGGCGTGTCCCGGACGCTCTCCGAGCACATCTCCCGGCTGCGCCGCAAGCTCGGCGACGACCTGATCGTCACCCGCAGCGGCTACGGGTACCTCATCCCGGCGCCTCGGCGAGATCGCGCAGCCACAACTCCGTGACGAGGGCGTCCCGCTCCTCCAGCCGGGACCACACCTGGTGGCCGAGCGCCTGCATGGTCGTCCGCCAGCGCGCCAGCCCGAGGTCCTCGCCGATCCCGCCGCCGACCCGGGTCGGCCACGGCAGGCCGACCTGCGCCCGCGCCACGTCCAGGTCGCAGCGCTCGGGGCGCTGGGGCACCGAGCGCACGGTGTGCACCGCGAACGCCCCGCGCCGCCGTAGCGACACCTCCTGGGAGCCCAGCCCGCCGAGCAGCACGTCATGGGTGCGCATCGTGTCGGCCACGATCATGCTCTTGCACTCCTCGGGGCGGCGCACGACCCCCAGGTCCTTGAGGAGCTGACCGAGGCCCGTGATCGCCGAGCCGAGCATCCGCACGTCCTCGCCCGGCTGCGCTTCGGCCGTCTCACCGACCAGTTCCGCCGTCACCGAGGCGATGGTGAGCTCGATCGCCATCCGGTGGGCGAACCCCCGGAGGAACCGGTCGTGCCACCGGTCCACCCCCGCCAGCTCGGGATGGTCGAACGTCACGGCGGACGCCCGTGTCAGCGGCACCGCCAGGACCGATCCAAGCGTGAACGGGGACTGCCACGTCAGCGCCTGGCCCGCCGCGACGAGCGCGTCCCGGTCCGGGGGCGATCCGTCACCGCACTCCAGGTCCTCGACTCCGGTCGGCGGGGAGCCCGTACGCGCGTGCACGAGGACCGGAAGCGCCGGCCCCGCGTACCTCAACACGTGCGACCGGTCGGCGACTCGGGGGCGGCGGGGCGGAGTTCCGCCCGCCCGCAGGATGCGGCGTTCGGGGTCACCGTCGCGCTGACGAGCCGAGGCTCCAGACCGAGATACCTCGGAATCGTTGACACCGTCTTGTTCCTCTCATCCGCAACCTGCGCGTCCCAGCGTCGCTGATCCACCTCGCTCCGATGGCGCGAGCCCTCTCCCTCTAACGTCCGTGTGCGCGCGGATCGGCAAGCCCGCGACCGGAGTTCGTCCCCCGAAGTTCGCCCTGCGCGCGCACGGTGAGTCAGAACGAGCGGACACGGATCGTACAACGATGCCTTCGTGACCTTGTCAACCATCGTCGATGCCCCGGATCTTCCCGGGTCGCGCCCCCGCGTCAAAGACCTCGCCGGCGCCCTCCTGCGCCGGCGGCACGCTCACACCGTGCCCGCGACGGGCCCCTTGAGCTTGGCCAACGCCTTCTGCTGGATCTGCCGGACGCCCTCACGGGACAACCCGAGCTGCTCACCGAGGATGCGGAGCGACTGCTCCCGGCCGCCGTCCAGGCCGAACCGCCGCGCCAGCACGTACCGCTCACGGGCGTCGAGGCGCGGCAGCCCCTCGGTGAGGAGAGCGCGGAGGTGGAAGCGGACCAGCACCTCCTCCTCCAGGTTCAGGGACGGGTCGGTCAGCCGGTCCTCCCAGGCGACGACGTCCTCGTCCTGGCCCCTGCGCGGCGACTGCAGGCTCTCCAGCCGGGCCGGGGCCAGGACCCGGCGGACCTGCGCCTCGGTCACCCCGGCCCGTCCGGCGATGTCGGCGTAGTCCACCGGAGTGTCGGCACCGCGCTCCTCGATGAACCCGCGCTCCGCCGCGAGGATGGCCGGCCGCTTCTCGAAGTCGCCGAGGGTGAGGTTGGCGTGGTCGGCGTCCCGGACCGCCCGCAGCACCTCCCGCTGGATCGGCTTGAAAGCCCAGCTCGAGAACGACCCACGCGCCGGATCGTAGGAGGAGATGGCCCAGAGCAACCCCACCTTGCCGGCGCTCTCGAAGTCCTCGCTGTGCTCGACGGACCTGGTCGTGAACATGGCGACGTACTGGCGGACGAGCCCGTAGTTGGCGGTCAGGATCTCGTAGGTGAGGTCGTCGAAGTCGCGCTCGGCCTTGCGCAACGCGACCTCCGCCGACGTGTCACCGGAACCCGCGTCGATCCGTGCCCGCAACTCCATGATCTGGCCGTGGAGCTCCTTGCGGCGCGCGAAGAGAGCGTCGTTGCGGGCGCGGAACTCGTCCGCGGCGGCACGCTTCTCGTCGGCTGGCTGCGCGTTGTCCATCAACCTCTCCAGTTCGTGGCACAGAACCCCTCCGACGCGACCATGACCGAAACAAGACCTGTCAGGAGACCATCGTTGACTTGTTTCCGCGGTTTCCGCACCCCACTGGACGGCCCGCCACCCGGACGGTGCCCGTTCACCGCGCCGGCGGCCCCGCGAATTCGCAGGTCAGCGATTCACGCTGCGAACGCCCGCGGCGGCCGGCATGCCGCGCACTCGTTGACAAAAAGTTGATCTCGCGGGGATCGCTCGTTGGATCGTTGGTGCTCGCGCATTGCCGTTCTGGTGCGCACCCTCGTCCGCCCGCTCAACGGTCGGTGGTCGTGGACTCTCCGGGACCCGGGATGAGGTACCCGTAGCCGCTCTGGGTGGAGATCAGACCGTCACCGAGTTTGCGGCGCAGCCGGGAGACGTGCTCGGTGAGCGTGCGGGAGGCGCCCCGGCCGGTGCCCCACACGCTCTGCATGAGCTCCTCCCTGGACACCGCTCTCCCGCGGTTGGTCGCCAGGACCTCCAGGACGGCGTACTCCAGCGGGGTCAGGCGCACGGGGACCCCGTCCCGGAGCACCTGCCGTGCGGCGAGGTCGATGACGACGGGCGGGATCTCCAGTTGCTCGCTCTGCCGGCGCGCGGGGCGCCCGGCGGCGCCCCGCGCGCTGCGCCGCAGCACGGCCTGGATCCGGGCGAGCAGCAACTCGGGGTTGAAGGGCTTCACGATGTAGTCGTCACCGCCGAGCCGCAGCCCGAGCGCCTGGTCCTGCACCTCGGTGCGGACCGTCAGCAAGATGACCGGAGTGGTGTCGCCCTCCTCGCGGAGCTGGTGCAGCAGGGAGATGCCGTTGACGTCGGGCAGGTTCACGTCCAGCAGGACGATGTCGATGTCGCCCCCGCGCAGGACCTGGCGGGCCAGCTTCCCGTTGGGCACGAACTCGACCTGGTGGTTCCGCTTCCACAACAGGCTCGCGACCACTTTCACCAGTCGCGGGTCGTCATCGACCACGAGCACCCGTGCCACGAGATCATCCTATGGGGGCCGAAATCAGGCACCTGCCCCGGCCCGGGCCCGAACCGCGATCGACCGCCGGGACCTACGGGGAACCGGGCGGCGGGCCCTGGGCGCGGTCGGAGCCTTCGGCGAGTCTGCGGCGACGGAACTCGCGCGGCATCTCGCCGTAGCGGCTCTTGAAGGCCGAGGAGAACCAGGCGGGCGTGAGGCCGACGCGGGCGGCGATCTCGCCGATGCCCAGCTCGGCCGAGGCCGGGTCCTGGAGGAGGTCCCGGGCGGCGCGCAGCGTCTCCTCATGACGCAGGTCGCGATAGGTGGTGCCGACCTGGTTGAGGGCGTTGCGCAGCTGGCGCGGCGACCAGCCGAGCTCGTGCGCCACGCTTTCGAGCGGCAGTTTGCCGGAGCCGATCCGCTGCCGCACGTACTGCCGGACGACCTGGGCGACCTGGGCGAGGTGGCCTTCCGACGGTTGCCTGTCCTTGAGTACGACCATGCAGAACAGCTCGCTGATCCGATTGCACACCGCATGGAATTCCAGGTCGGACAGGTTGTCCCGTTCGGCGTGGCTGCTCTCGATCAGCGCGCTGAGGATCCGGCCCAGACCGGTGTTCAGATCAAGGACGAGGCACAGCGTGTCGCGCGACTTCACGTGGCTGTCGATCTCCGGGCGCGGCACCTGGATCGCGTACGCCTCGGACTGCGGGACAAAAAGCACGCAGGACTCGTCCAGGCCCATCACGGAGACCTGCCCCGGCAGGGTCCGCGTCTGGCCCTCCCCGCGGCTGACGGTGTAGACGCCGCGCCGCGGCGCCACGACCCAGTAGTGCTCGTCGCCCGGGAACCTCCGGAGGTGCGAAGGCGTGCGGGTGGCGATCCGGTCGCCGACCTGGTCCCAGTGCAGCAGCCGGTAGCCGCCGCTTTCCTGGACGGTGAGGTCGGCGTGCCAGTCCCCGGGCCGGAAACGATGGTCCATCGGCAGGATGCTGTCGGAGACATCGCGGTAGTCCGCGGTGCTGTCGGTGGTCCAGGAGTGATACCTCATGGGCCTCCCTTCACTGTTGCCCCGCTCGTCGCCATTGACTGAGCTCCCCTGCGGCCGGTCCCGGCTGGCATGCCGGCCCGGCCGGACTTCGGTTTTCGTGACACCTGACTTCCGGTTCGGGGCAGAACCTCGAGCAGCCCTGTCCCGGATGAACCTCGACCGACGATACTCGGTGATCGACCCGCTGGCAGAGAGCCGTCGGCGGGGCGTGTCAAAAGGGGCATTTCCGTGACGACAGGACTTCCCGCGTTCCCCGCTATGACTTCAGTGACAGCAATCGTCCTACGGCACCCTGACAGACGCGTGGTCCGGGCCCTGGCCGTGCCGTCACCATGCTGATCGATATCATGACGTGCCGGTCCGAGCAGACCGCACCTGCCACGGTCTCGCTGGCCTGGGCGGTGGCCGTCGGCACGTCCGCGATGCTGGTGCTGAAGGCGATGGGCTCGGAACAGGCGCTCTTGGGGTTGCTCGCCCTGGCTTCGGTCGGCGCCGTCCTGCTGTGCGCAGGCGTCCTGACCGCCCGGTCGAAGGCGCTGCGCATCGCGGAGCGACTGCTCGAACTGCCGCACCTGGGAGCGGCGCACCGGGTGACCGGCGAGGACCTGGTGTCGCTCACCGGCGACCTGCGGTGGATCCTCGGTTCCGACGAGCTGTGGCTGTACATCACGCTGCCCGGCGGAGAGGTGTGGACCGAAGCGTCCGCCGACGTCGAGGCCCTCCGCACCAGAACGCCCTATGCCCATGAGCGCTTCAAGCGCCTCTCCCACCGGACGGCCGGGTGCATCCCGCGGGTCATGCTCCCGAATGGCTGGCGGGTCGGGGTGCACATCCCGATTCGCACCCCTGACGGGCTCGACGCCGGCTATCTGCTGCTCGGCTGGACCCGCCTGGGCGGCCGGCACCTGGCCGCCTGGACGACCACCGGAGTGCTGGGCCGCGCGGTGAACAGGGCGGCGCGCGCGCTGGGCACGCTCCGGGACGAGGCGTATGCCGCTCACCGCGCCGAGGCGGAGCGGTCCAGGCTCAGCGCGGTCGTCGACGATACGGACGTCGCCGTCCTCGCCCTGGACGGGGAAGGCTCGATCATCGTCTGGAACGTCGCGATGGCGCAGCTGGTGGGCGTGACCGCGAACGGCGCCCTCGGCCGGCGCCCCGAGGACCTGTTCACCCTGACCGGCGAGGAGGGAGCCGTGGGTCTGGCCCCCGGGCTGCGCGGAAGCGTCCGGCTGACCACCCCCGGGGGGCGCTCGTCGTGGATCGGGGTGTCGTGCTCGGCTGCGCCGGAGACCGCGGCCCCCGGCCTGCTGACCGCGGTGTTCGTGGACGAGTCGGCGCAACGGCAGGTGGAGTACACGCGGCACCTGCTCCTGACGTCGGCGCATCATGAACTGCACGGCCCGCTGACCGCGATCCGGGGGCACGGCCAGTTGCTCGAGGAGGTCCTGCCCGACGACGAGACCGTGGCGGCCTCGCTCGGGGCGATCCTGGACTCCGAGGAGATGATGCACCGCATCATCGCCGACCTCGTGCACGTCGTCGGACCGGACCCGACCGCGCCGCCCGCGACGACCGTGCGCCCCGTCGAACTGGAGCCGCTGCTGCGCCGGACCCTGCGCAGCGTCCCGTCGGTGGCGCAGCGCGCGGTGGTCACGGCGCAGTGCGGACTGACCGTGCAGGGCGACCCGTTGCGGCTGCGGCAGTGCCTGCTTCTCGTGCTCGGTAACGCCCAGAAGTACGCGCCCGACGGGAAGATCGACATCACGATGAGCCGGCAGGGCTCGTCCGGTGTGATCAGCATCACGGACGAGGGCCCGGGCCTCGCGCCCGGGGAGCACGAACTGGCTCGCGAGCCGTACTACCGGTCGAGCACGGTGCGGGACCGGCCCGGGAGCGGGATGGGGCTGTACATCGCCGACACGGTGATGACCGCCATGAAGGGCCGGGTCGAGATCACCGCCGCACCGTCGGGCGGTCTCGACGTCCGGTTCCTGCTGCCCCTGTCTCCCGACCCCGGGGAGGACGGGGGCGCGCTAGTGCCGCGCCTCGGCCAAGCAAGTGCTGATCACCATGGTCGAGCACGTCCTCACCAAGAAGACGTCCAGGCGCTGGACGCATCCGCTCCCGCGCCGCGGGCGTAGTCCCGTCGTCCCCATCCCCCGCATCCAGCAAGGATCACATGCCAATGACCCTGCCCGCCTTCCCCGCCGCGGACGAGAAGCCGCTCGACACCTGCGTCCGGCTGCGCGACATCGCCCCCGTGGTCGAAGTGGAGTTCCCAGGAGGCGTCGCCGCCTACCTGGCGCTGACCCACGAGGCCGTGAAGGAGATCCTCTCCGGAGACAACAGAACCTTCCTGCGCGAGCCCGAGAACTGGCCCGCCCTGTACGACGGGACGATCCCCGAGGACTGGCCGCTGCGCGCCGTCGTCCAGGGAGGCCACCTGTCCACCAAGGACGGCGACGACCACCGGCGGCTGCGCGGCCTGATCGGGAAGGCCTTCACCCCCGCGCGGGTCCAGGCGATGGAGCCGCGCGTCCAGCAGATCGTGGACGACCTGCTCGACGACGTGATCGCCGCAGGCGACGGCGTCGATCTGGTCCCGGCCTTCACCGAGGCGCTGCCGATGGGGGTCATCTGTGAGCTGTTCGGCGTGCCCGCCGCGGACCGGACCCAGATGCGCGACTGGACGGCCTCCCTGCTGGCGCACACGACGCCGCCGGAGGAGGCTTTCGCGACGCAGAAGGCCTTGCAGGCGTACCTGCACGCCATGGTGGACCGTACGCGGAAGAACCCCGGCGACGACCTCACGTCCGGCCTGGTGCAGGCGCACGACGAAGAGGACCGGCTCACCACCGAGGAACTGGTCGGCGTGCTGTGGCTGATGCTCGTCGCCGGCCACGAGACGACCGTCCACATGCTCGGCCACGCCATCCTGGCGCTGGCCCAGCACCCCGACCAGCTGGCGCTGGCCAAGGCCGAGGACCGGTGGGACGACGTGGTCGAGGAGACCCTGCGCCACCGCCACTCGGTGATGATGACCAGCTGGCGCTTCACCGCGCAGGACGTGACCGTCGCCGGCGTCGACATCCCCAAGGGCCAGGCGGTCGGCGTCGTCTACCAGGTGACCGGCATCGACCCGGCCGAGCACGGCGAGACCGCGGACCAGTTCGACATCACCCGTGAGCAGAACACGCGCCTCAGCTTCGGCCACGGTCCCCGCTACTGCATCGGCGCGTCGCTGGCCCGCCTGGAGGGACGCCTGGCGCTCGGCACGCTGTACCGGCGGCTGCCCGGCCTCGCCCTCGCCATCGACCCGGACGACGTCCCCTACTCCCCCTCCTTCTTCACGATCGGCCCGCTCTCCATCCCGGCCACCCTCGGCCTCTGACGCACCACGACACCCGGCCCGGCGGCACCTCCACCAGGCCGGGTGTCCCGCACACCACTGCCCCCGGCAACGTCCGCACCCGCGACGCAGGTCGATGGGTTTCGACCGCATCACTGACCGGCTGACCGTTGGGCGGATGGTGTCAGGAGGCGTTCGCTGCTTTGAAGGCGGCCTTCCTGATTCGCTTGGCCAGGTGTTTGTCGAGCGGTTTGGCCGTGCTGGCCAGGACGGTCAGGACCTCCTCGCCGTGCGGGTGCCGTGCCCTCCACAGGTCGTCGGCATGGTCGGCGAGTTGATCGAGCAGTCCGGCGGCGGCGTTGAGGCGGGCGCGCAGCGTCTCCTCGCCGAGCCGGGCGAAGGGCAGCAGGCTGTCCACGATCATCCAGTCCAGGCCCCAGGACGCCTGGTCGGCGGGCGGTTCGCCGATCCTGCGGAGCATGGAGGCCGCCGTGCGTGCACGGCCGTCGGCACCCGAGGCTGCCGCCGTGCGCAGCAGGTCCTTCGCCTGCCCGGCCTCGTCGGCCGTCAGGACGGCTTCCAGCACGAGTGGGTTCGCCAGCCGGCGCAGCGCGTCCCTGGGTTCTGTGCCCGCGCAGGCGTCCAGAACCTGTGCCGCGGCGCTGGCGGGAGAGCGGTGGGTCAGCCAACCGGTCACCTCGGCAAGGACGTCCTGCTCCGATTCGTACACCCCGATCGCGTCCAGCAGGTCCCCCGCGTCCGCCTCGGCGAGCGTGCCGATGACGGGTGCGTTGAGCCCGAGACCGGAGAGGAGGGCGTGGACGGCGGAGCGGCCGAGCGGGGTGAGCCGCATCCGGCCCGACAGCGCTGGCTGCTCCGGTCGCGTGCCGAACAGCAAGATCATGCCCGGCTCGGCGGGCCGGGAAAGGTTCTCCCACTCCGCGACGCCGAACAGTTCCGTGATCTCCGCGAGTTCGGCGAGTTGGCGGCCGTAGAGCGCCTCGAGGAACCATCCCGAGGCGTCGTCGGCGACGTCGGTCATGCCCGACACCACGAAGTCGCGGCACGGCACCCACTCCCCGTCCGGAAGCCCGTACGCGGCCACCAGCATCACGAACGACAGCGGTGGCATTTCCTCGAGGAGCCGCCGGATCTGCGGCATCTGGCCGATCATCCCGCCGACGCCGGGTACCGCCAACGCGACCTCGGACGCGGCGCTGGCGGCGATTTCCTGGTAGGCCGCCAGCAATGCCGTGTCGTCGCCCTCGTCCGGGAGTCCCTCGCCCGGGTACGCCCGCTTGGCGTCGGTCTCGATGAAGCCACAGTTGAGCCCCCACGTCCAGGGCAGGTCGACGAGCCTCATGTCGCCCGCACTGCGGATCGCCGCCAGCCGCGCGGCCCGGTCCGCCGCGTCGCCCCACTCGCCGGGGTCGATGCGCCACAACTCCACCTCCTCGACCGCCTGCCGAGCGAGTTTCGGCCGCAGCACCCCCTTCGGGGTCAGGTCGCGCCCGCCGTCGCACCAGCGGCCCAGCCGCACCGCCGCCATGAACGGCTCCACCCTGTGGACGGCCGCGGCCAGTTCCGCCTCGCCCGGCAGCCGGACGGCGGGGATCAGCACGCCGGCGGCATCGAGCAACTCCTGGACCTGCTCGCTGTCGTCCTGGTCATCGGGTACGCCACCGGCGGCCAGCGGATGAACATCTCCGCAATCGGGGCACCGGTAGCCGTCGCGCCGTGGATCGGGCTTCCCCCGGACCAGCGCCACCTCGCTCAGCGATGCGGTCAGGGCGTACGGGTCGAAGGCAGCCGGGTCGAAATCCTCGGCGTGCATCTCGGCCAGGACCGACCCGTACAGGTCGTCGTACTCATCCTCGCCGGCCTGCGGCCGGTCTCCCGCGGCGTAGCGCTCGAGGAGTTCCGCCAGCCCCCACACACCGCCGATGTCCTCGGCGGGCGGCATCGCCCGGCGACCGGCGACGCACACGGCACGTACACCCTCCCCGGCCCCGGCCTCACGGACTTCCTCGACCGTGATCAGGTGGTCCCAGCCGTCGCCGAAGTCGTAGATGTAACGGAGGCGGGTCCCCGCACGCGGCAGCACTTGGTCGAGGGTCGCGGCGTCCTCGTCGAAGGCATCGGAGTACTCGAGCATCCCCGCCTCGCTCCACCGCCGACCGCCGCGCTGAAGCTCCTCGAAGAGGTGCAGATGCGCGTGCTCCCAGCCGAAGGCGACCTGGATCACATCGTGCAGCGCGCCCAGCGACGCGTCCGAAGGCAGCACGAGCCGCCGCCAGATCGGCGGCCGTATCCCGTCGAGCTGGGCCTTAATCTGATGGACGGTGGTCTGCTGATCTCGAACCGAAGGCATAAGGCGCGGGCTTCCTTGGTCTTTGACGGTGCGGACCGCATCGGCCGCGCGTCCAGACACCGGCCCGCGAACCGCATATGTCGCATCACTGGTCGCACCCAATTCTGGCAGCGACCGGACACTCCTCCCGGCATCGGCGGCCGATTAGGCGATCGCCGCCAGCGACCGCGCCCCCGCGACTGTGGCCGCGACCGCCGTGCCCGGCAGCGACACCGGCGAATGCCGCACGCCCCGCGGGTCTCGTGGATCGGGAACCCATGCCAGGTGCGCCACCAGGGCCGGGATCCGCGCAGCCAGCGCTTCACGATCGACAACGGCCGGGTCGCCAACGACAGCAGAGATCAGGGATGATGCAGGAGCAGGCACGGTCATGATCACGCAGACCGTTCCTGCACGCATCTCCGCCCCGATGTTGAGTTCTCCATCGCGACACACACCGACGCCAAGATCGTCGTTCGCGCCCCGAAGACCGACCTGGTGTGGCCTCAGGGCTAGACCGCGTGGGTCGCGTTCAGGCCTCGCCGCCTGCTGGAGCGTCGCGAGGTCACAGCACGATGGGGCTTCGGCGTTCGAGGAGGACGACGTCGCGCCATTGACCGTGGAGGCGGCCGAGGTGCCGACGGGTGCCGACGGTGCGGAAGCCGGCCTTGGCGTGGAGCCGGAGGCTGGGAGTGTTCTCGGGGAAGATGCCGGTTTGGATGGTCCAGATGTCGTCGGCTTCGGTGGCGGCGATGAATGCGGTCAGCAGCGCGGCTCCGATGCCTTGCCCGCGGGCGTGGGGGCAGATGTAGATGCTGTGCTCGACTACTCCGGCGTAGCAGCAGCGGTCGGAGACGGGGCCGGCGGCGATCCAGCCGAGCACTTTGCCCGGGTCTGCGGAGGCGTCGGTTGCGACGTACCGGTATTGGGCGAGCTTGGCGGTGTCGAACGCCTGCCAGGTGGGAGCGGTCGTCTCGAAGCTGGCGTGTCCGGTGTCGAGGCCTTGCTGGTAGATCGCCAGGACTTCGTCGGCGTCCTGGTGCCGCATGGCTCGGATGGTGGTGCCGGGGTGGTCGTGCTGATGGGATGGCATGGCGCGCGTCCTGCTAGTCGGCGGGTTTGACGGCGTGGACGACGGCCGCGTTCAGCCCGCCGGTGTCGGTGGTCGTGGTGATGTCGACGGCGGTGAATCCGGCCGTTCGGAGTTCGCGGTGGTACTCCTCGGCGGTGAGTGCGGAGGCGGCGCAGCCGATGCGCCGTTCAGCGGCGGTGCGTTCGGCGGGGTCGAGGCCGGATCCGGCGATGATGTCGCTGACGCCGAATCGTCCGCCGGGGCGCAGGACGCGGAAGGCTTCGGCGAGCACGCGGGGCTTGTCCGCGGCAAGGTTGATGACGCAGTTGGAGATGACCACGTCGACGCTGGCGTCAGGGAGCGGGATGTCTTCGATGTGGCCGTGGAGGAAGTGTGCGTTGTCGGCTCCCGCCTGGGCGGCGTTGGCGCGGGCGAGGGTGAGCATGTCGTCGCTGGCGTCCAGACCGTAGGCGGTTCCGCCAGGGCCGACACGGCGGGCGGACAGCAGTACGTCCAGGCCGCCGCCGGAGCCCAGGTCCAGGACGGTTTCTCCGGGGCGCAGCTCGGCGACGGCGAGAGGGTTGCCGCATCCCAGGCTGGTGCGCAGGGCGGCCTCGGGTATCCCGTCCTCGCTCGGGTACCCGGCGGCATCGACGCAGGAGTCGCCGCAGGTACCGCCGTCTTGCGGGGTTCCGCCCGCCAAGGCGAGCCGGGCCAGGCCGGAGTACCGCGCGACGACGGCCTCGACGGGATCGCTGGTGCTGGAGTCGGGCATCAGGTGTCTCCTTCGGGCGGGCAGGTCGGGGCGGCCGGTGCGGGGCGTCCCATGACCAGGTCGGCGGCGGTGGGGAAGCAGGCCACGCATGCCTGGTTGATCCGGTAGTAACGGGCGGTCCCGTGCTGGTCGACCAGGACGAACCTGACCTCTGACAGCACTTTGAGATGTGCCGAGACGGTCGACTGCCCGACATGGACGGCGTCAACGATCTCCCCGACGCTCATCGGCCGACGCTGCCGTGCGAGCAGCGACACGATCTGGATACGGGTCGGGTCGGCCAACGCCTTGAACCAGGACGCGTACTCGGTGGCGATCGCCCGGTCGAGCGGCCTCTGTGTCTTGTTCATCGTTCATCGACGATAGACGATGAAGGCGATAGAGGGAAGGGCGGGAACCAATGCCGGGAGGCTCGCCGGGAGGCTGCGGTCGGGAGTTTCGCGGGCAGGGGCACGAACGCGGGTGTCGTCCTCGTCGAGGATGAGCCTGCTAGCCCCAGTGTGAGGTGTCGATGTCCCGAACAGGCGTCGGCACCTCGCCCCCCGGGTCAGGGGTGGCAGGTCGTGGTGATGCGAGGACGGCTTCGCCGAGGGCGGCGAGGTCGTCGGCGAGGTGGGGGCGTCGGCGCAGGTGTTGGATGCGGGCCAGGTCGTTGACGATGGCGAGGACGGCCTGGGTGATCACACGGGCTTCGGTCTCGGTGAGGTCGGGTGTCTCGGTGATGAGCAGTTGGACCCATTCGCCGACGTAGTCGTGTTGCAGGCGGCGGATCGTGCGCCGCTGGTCGTCGGGTAGGTGGACCACCTCGGTGATCAGGGCGCCGGTGAGGTGGCTGGAGGTCAGGGTCAGGTCGATGTAGGACCGGAGAAGTCGGGTGAGTGCCTGGCCGGGGGTGGATGCGGTGGCGAAGATGCGGCCGGCGTCCATGTGCAGGGCGTCGGCGGCGCGGGTGAGGGCCGCGACGAGGAGTTCGGACTTGGCGGTCACGTGGTTGTAGATGCCGGCGCCGCTGATGCCGGCGGCGGCGCCGATGTCCTCCATGCTGACGGCCTGATAGCCGTGTTCGCCGAACAGGCGGGCGGCGGCGTCGAGGACGGATTCTCTGCGGGACGCGCGGGAGAGCCCGGTGTTGGTCTCGGTGTTGGGGCGGTCGGGCCTCTCTTGGGAGTCGGAGAGCGCGGTGTGGATCACGGCACCTCCGAGTTGCTGCAGGAGGGTGTGGAAGCGTGCGCGGGGAAGTTGGGCGCTGTGGTGGGAGGGGCTGGCGAAGACGGCGAACAGTGCCCAGGTCAGCAGGTCGGCGTCGGCGGTGGTGAGGCCGGGTCTGGCCGCTTGGATGACCGGGGCGGTGTTCTCGGCGACGCTGCGGAAGCGGTGGCGTAGGCGGTCGCGGTCGGTGTCGGGAAGGTTCCGGGATTCGCGTTGCCAGAGGACTCCGAGGTCGCGGCGGTCCAGCGTGAGGGAGGCCATGACGTCCAGGAGGGTGTCGACGTCTCCAGGTGCGGTGCCGCGGACGGCGGTCTCGAATGCCGCGAGGCCGTCGTCGACGGTGCGGGCGAGCAGTTCCTGCTTGTTGCGGAAGTGGCGGTAGAGGGCCCCGGCCGTGATGCCGACCGCGCCGGCGATCTGGTCCATCGTGACGGTGTGGTAGCCGTGCCGGTGGAACAGGTCGGCGGCGGCGGTCACGATCTGCGCCTTGCGGTCGCGTGGGCGCCTGCCGCGTGCCGGATGCGTGCTCGTCCGGGTCATCGCGGGCTTGTCCTCGGTCGGCATCACGTGGGGAATGTTAGGTCCGTTCAGGAGTAGCCGCCGCCGCAGACGACGACCTGGCCGCTGATGTAGTCCGACTCTGGCAGGCACAGCAGGTAGACCGCTCCGGCGGCCTCCTCGGGGGTGCCGGCCCGGCCGAGGGGGATCGTCTGCTCCATCGCGGTGAGCAGGCCGGGGTTGACGCCGACCTTGATCTGGCGTCCTTGCACGTCGATGGTGGAGTCGCTGTCGGCGGCGGCTTCGGTGAGGCGGGTGCGGATGAGGCCGTAGGCGACGGCGTTGACGTTGACCGCGTAGCGGCCCCATTCCTTGGCGAGGGTCTTGGTGAGGCCGACGATGCCGGCCTTGGCGGCGCCGTAGTTGGCCTGGCCGGGGTTGCCGCCGAGCCCGGCGATCGAGGAGATGTTGACGATCTTGCGGTGGACGCGCAGGCCGTCGGCTTGTTCGGCCCTGGCGCGGGCGCTGATGACCGGCTGGGCGGCGCGCAGGATGCGGAACGGTGCCTTGAGGTGGACGTCCAGAATCGCGTCCCACTGTTCGTCGGTCATCTTCTGGATGACGCTGTCCCAGGTGTAGCCGGCGTTGTTGATCACGATGTCGACGCCGCCGTAGTCGTCGACGGCGGTCGCGACGAACCGGTCGGCGAAGTCGTCGTCGGTGACGCTGCCGACGCAGGCGACGGCCTCGCCGCCCGCGGCTTTGATCGCCGTCAGGGTCTCCTCGGCCGGTTCGGGGTCGAGGTCGTTGATGACGACGCGGGCGCCGTGGCTTGCGAGTTTGAGGGCGATGGCGCGGCCGATGCCGCGGCCGGAGCCGGAGACCAGGGCGATCTTGCCGTCGAGTGTTCCCACGGGAGTCCTTTCCGGTGCTGTCATGCCAGTGCGATGAGGGCTTGGCCGCGCAGCGTGATGCTGCCGTCGTTCAGGGCCACGTGGAGGTCGAGGCGGGCTCGGCGTTCTCCGTCGCCGTCCTCGATCGCGGTGACCCGGCCGGTGCAGACCGGCTCGGCGTGCAGCGGGGTGATGGAGGTGAAGCGGACGCTGTAGGAGCGGATGCGGTCCTGAGGGACCCAGCCGGTCAGGAGCCGGCCGAGGTAGGCCATGGAGAGCATGCCCTGCGCGAAGACGTCGTCGAGCCCGGCGTTGCGGGCGGCGTCGATGTCGATGTGGATGGGGTTGTGGTCGCCTGAGGCGCCCGCGTACAGGGCCAGCGTCGTCCGGCTGATCTTCGGTAGCCGCAGGGGCGGCAGTTCGTCGCCCACGCGCAGGTCGGTGAGGGGGGTCATGCTTCCGCCTTCTCCTGCTGGACGACGATGACGTTGCTCAGGTCGGCGATCGGCCGGCCGGCTCTGGTGACATGGGTCTGGCGGACGAGGAACCGCAGCGCGCCGCCCTTGCGCTCGTAGTCGTCGGTGATGCGGGATTCGAAGGTCAGGCTGTCGCCTGCGTGGCAGAGCCCGTGGTAGGTGAAGCTCTGCTCGCCGTGCAGGACCCGGTCGAGGCCGATCCCGGCCTCGGTCAGGAAGGCGAACGGGTCCGGCCGGTCCATCTCCAGGCAGAACAGGAAGGTCGGGGGGACGGGCAGGTCGCGGTGGCCGGCGCCGCGGGCGGCGTCGAGGTCGGTGTAGACGGGGTCGGTCTCCCCGATGGCCTTGGCGAACAGCCGCAGCCGCCCGCGCTCTACATCGACGGTCGACGGCGGCGTGGAGAAACCGATCGAGCCGGCCATCTCAGCTGGTCCTCTCGTAGAGGGTGACCACGGCGGCGCCGCCGAGCCCGATGTTGTGCTGGAGTGCCAGCCGGGCGTCCTCGACCTGCCGGGCGTCGGCCTGGCCGCGCAGCTGCCAGACCAGCTCGGCGCACTGCGCGAGGCCCGTGGCGCCGAGCGGGTGTCCTTTGGACAGCAGCCCGCCGGACGGGTTGGTGACGACCTTCCCGCCGTAGGTGTTGTCGCCGTCCAGGACGAACTTCTCCGCGGTCCCCTCGGGGGTGAGCCCGAGCGCCTCGTAGCTGATCAGCTCGTTGGTGGTGAAGCAGTCGTGCAGCTCCACCACGTCGATGTCGCCGGGCCCCACGCCGGCGTCGGCGTAGACGCGCTCGGCTGCGGCCCGGCTCATGTCGTAGCCGACGACCTTCATCATGTCTCCGGCGTCGAAGGTGGAAGCGGTGTCGGTGGTGAGCGCCTGGGCGCGGATGGCGACGGAGGTGTCCAGGCCGTGCCGCTGCGCGAAGTCGGTGCTGCAGACCACCGCGGCGGCCGCGCCGCAGGTGGGCGGGCAGCATTGCAGGCGGGTCAGCGGCCCGTAGATGTGCGGGGAGGCCAGCACCTCCTCCTCGGTCAGTGCCGTCCGGAACACCGCGTAGGGGTTCGCGGCAGCGTGGCGCCGTGCCTTGACCGAGATCTTGGCGAACGTCTCGGGGGCGGTGCCGTGCGCGTCGGCGTAGGCCTGGCCGGCGCCGCCGAACAACTGCGCGGCGACCGGTGCGTGCGCGTCCGCCCCCTGGATCTGCGCCATCGCCGTCTCGGAGCGTTCGAGGGGGTCGGGGCGGTCGTCCCAGACGCTGGCAAGGGCGCCCGGGCGCATCTGCTCGAAGCCGACGGCCAGCACGCAGTCCACCTCGCCGCTCTGGACGGCCTGGCGGGCCAGCCACAGCGCAGAGGAGCCGGTGGAGCAGTTGTTGTTGACGTTGACGATGGGGATGCCGGTCTGCCCGAGGCCGTACAGGGCCGCCTGGCCGCAGGTGGAGTCGCCGTAGACGTATCCGGCGTAGGCCTGCTGCACCTGGCTGTAGTCGATGCCCGCGTCCGCCAGCGCGACGCGGGCGGCTTGCTCGGCCAGCACCGTGTAGGGGGTGCCCGCACTGGGCTTGGAGAACGGGGTCATCCCGACCCCGGCGATCTGAACGAAACGGTCCACGCAGAACCTCCGCACTGGTGTCATGCCACTTGCTCTTGCCAACGGAGGTTAATCCATATTTACTTACGCCACCAAGTGCCTACTACAGACAGATGATGTGATCTCAGGATCCACCATCGAATCTTCACTTTGGAGGGGTGACGGTGCTGCCTTCCCGGCTCGGCCGCCTAGCGCTCCCACTCGTGGCCGCCCCGATGACCGACGTGTCGGGGCCCGACCTGGTGACCGCGGCGTGCCGCAACGGGGTCGTGGGCTCGTTCCCCACCCACAATGCGCGGACGCCCTCCGAACTCGACGGCTGGCTGGAGCAGATCACCGCCGGCCTGGCCGACCTGGAGGACGAGGCCGCACCGTTCGCCGCGAACCTGGTCGTGCACCGCTCGAACCAGCGGCTCGCCGGGGACGTCGCCTCCCTGATCCGCCATGAGGTGCCCCTGGTCATCACCAGCGTCGGGTCCCCCGCGCCGGTTCTCGCCCCGCTGCAGGACGCGGGCTGCCTGGTCTTCGCCGACGTCGCGAGCATGCGGCACGTCCAACGCGCGATCGACGCCGGTGTCGACGGCCTGGTGCTGCTGACAGCGGGCGCCGGGGGCCAGACGGGCTGGGCCAACCCGCTGTCGTTCGTCCGGGCCGTCCGCGGCCGGTTCGACGGACCCATCGTCCTCGCCGGAGGCGTGTCGGACGGCGTCGCCCTGTGGGCCGCCCAGGCCCTGGGCGCCGATCTGGCCTATATGGGCACCAAGTTCATCGCGACCACCGAGAGCCTCGCCGACGACGCCTTCCGCCAGGCACTGGTCGAATCGACCCTGGACGAGGTCACCCTCACCACCGCCCTGAGCGGTCTACCGGCCAACTTCCTCGACGGATGGTTGAGGAAGGCGACAGCGGACGCCCCGCCCCAGGGCACCGACGGGTTCGCGCAACAACGGCTCCTCAACCAGCGCAACGTATGGAGCGCCGGCCACAGCGTCTCGGGAATCACCGGGATCCTCAGCATCGCCGAACTGGTCGATCAGACCCGCCGCGAGTACGACCAGGCCCGGCAGGCGACGGCCGAGGCGCTCCAGCGGGCCACCGAGCACCGGCACTCCGCATCACCACGGCAATCCACGGCCACCCCAGGATCAGGAAGGTAGACGCCATGTGGGGAACTCTGCCCAAGGTCTTCGACCGGACGTGCACCTACCACGCCGACCGCACCGCCCTCGTGGACGCCGACCGGCGTCTCAGCTACGCCCAGATGCGCCAATGGGCCAACCGGGTCGGTAACGGACTCACCGGCCTCGGAGTCGGCGGCGGGCATCGCGTCGGGCTTCTCATGCCGAACTGCCTGGAATTCATCCCCACGATGTGCGGGATCTGGAAGGCGGGCGCGGCGGTCACCCAGATGCCCACGCGCGCCTCCGCCGACGACTTCCACTACTACCTCGACGAGGTCGGGGCCTCGACGCTGGTCTACCACGAATCCTTCGACGGCCAGATCGCGCAGATCCGCGACCGGCTCCCCGAACTCCAGCACGTCATCCGGCTCGGCGGCGACACCCCCGCGGCGGACGTCCTCGACTACGAGACCACCTTCGGGACGCAGCCCTCGACCGCCCCGGACGTGGACATCAGCGTCGACGACCTGGCCTTCGTCGGGTTCACCTCGGGGACCACGGGCGTCCCCAAGGGCGTCCTGCAGACCCACGCCACCTGGTCGCACTACGCCATCACCGCCGGCCTGGAGATCGGCGACATCCGCCCCGGCGAGGTCTTCGCGCACGCCGCGCCGCTCACGCACTTCACCCAGACCTTCGTGATGCCCGTCTTCATGCGCGGCGGCACCAACGTCCTGCTGCCCGGTTTCGACCTCGACCTGCTGCTGGACACCATCGAACGGGAGGGCGTGACGGCTACCGCCGTCGTCCCCACGATCGTGTACATGCTGCTGGACCACCCCCGCCGTGAGAAGGCCGACCTGTCCACGCTCCGCACGATCATCTACGCCGGCTCCCCCATGGCCCCCGACGGGCTCCGCCGCGCCCTGGAGACCTTCGGTCCCGTCTTCGCCCAGACCTACGCCGGAACAGAGCCCGGCTACATGACCTGCCTGCGCAAGGAAGACCACCGCCTGGACTCCCCCGAATGGATCGCCCGGCTGGCCTCGGCCGGACGCGCGATGTACCACGTCGACCTGACCGTCCGCGACACCGACGGCAACCTCATGCCGCCGGGCGAGACCGGCGAGATCTGCGCGTCCCAGCCCGGGCAGATGGTCGGGTACGTCGACGCCGACCGGGACGCCGAGGCGATGCAGGACGGCTGGGTACGGTCCGGCGACATCGGCTACATCGACGACGCCGGCTACGTCTTCATCGTCGACCGCAAGAAGGACATGATCGTCACCGGCGGCTTCAACGTCTTCCCCCGCCAGATCGAGGACGTTCTGATCACCCACCCCGCCGTCGCCCAGTGCGCCGTCATCGGCGTCCCGGACCCGCGGTGGGGCGAGGCGGTCAAGGCCCTCGTGGTCGTCCGGCCGGGCACCCCGGTCGAACCCGGCGAGCTCATCGCCCTGGTCAAGGAGCACAAGGGAAGCGTCTGGGCGCCCAAGAGCGTCGACTTCATCGACTCCCTGCCCACCAACCCCGCAGGCAAGATCGACAAGAAGTCGCTGCGGGCACCGTACTGGGCCGGCCGCAGCCGCCAGGTCAACTGACCGCCCACCCTCCCCGCGACTTCCTCACCCATTTCCGACCGCAGCAGAGCGGTCCTCTGCTGCAACCCCCGGCGGAAGGACACCCACCCCACATGAGACGTTCGACCTGCGCACCTTCAAGAAACTGCGTCATGCCCACCGAACAACCCGACGACCGCTACCCCTGGGTCGGCGCCCCATTCCGCTCCGACTACCAGCAGACCTGCCGCTGGGAAGGCACGAAACTGAAGTGCACCCGGTCCAGGTCCGCCTGAGTTCACGCTGAAACAGCTCGGGACCGCGGGAGCGCGTAGTGCACGTGGCGGAACGCCACAGGGCCAGCACGCCCCGCGGTCCCATGCCCACAAGCTAGTTAGGCCGGGGCGCGAGTGCGGTCGCCTGCCCGCAGTAGTCCGCTGGGGAGGGAAACGTCCAGGATCTCCTGTGCTCGGTGTCCTGCCGCAAGCAACTTCTCAAGTTCGAACCCCGTCTCCAGGCCGAGATCGTGCGCCATGTAGACGAGTTCCTCGGTTGCGATGTTCCCGCTCGCACCCGGCGCGAAGGGGCATCCGCCGAGACCGCCGATCGACGAGTCGAGCCAGCCGACATCGGCCAGCAGGGCCGCGTAGGCCGACGCGAGGCCCGTGCCGCGGGTGTTGTGCAGGTGGACGCCGATGTCCACGCCGGGTGCGATACGACGCGTCGCCTCCACCAGCGCCGTCAGCCGGCCCGGTGTCACGGTGCCGATGGTGTCGGCCAGGCAGAGGCGTTCGGCACCGCCGTCGATCGCGCGCGCGACGACGTCGCGTGTCCGGGCCGGCGGCGTCTCGCCGTCGAATGGGCAGTCCCAGGCCGTCGCGACGATCACCTCGAGCACCCCTCCGGCCTGCCGGACCACGTCCGCCACCTGGGGGATGAGCCGCAGCGACTGCTCGGTCGTGCGCCCGACGTTGGCCTTGCTGTGCCCGTCCGCCGCGGAGACGACATACTCGACCTCGAAGATGCCGGCCGCGACGGACCTCTCCGCTCCTCTCACACCGGCGACCAGGGCGGACCACCGGACGTCGGGCCACTGCGGCAGAGCTGCGGCCAGGTCCGCCGCGTCCGCGAGCGCGGGGACCGAGCGCGGCGAGACGAACGACGTCGCCTCGATACGGCGGGCGCCCGCTCGAACGAGGTGCTCGATGATGTCGAGTTTGGCCTCGGTGGAGATGGGCGGTTCGTTCTGCAGCCCGTCACGCGGGCCCACTTCGCGGATGTCGAGACGAGGGCGGGTCGGAGTCGTCATCGGCGGTGCCGCCGGTTCCCGCGGCGGACGCGACCCTTGGTTTCAGATGACGCCTTCATCGGCCAGCTCCTCAAGGTCGTTCGCTGTCAGACCGAGTAGTTCGGGATACACATCGGCGTTGTGCGCCCCCGGTACCGCCGGGCCGGCCCACCTCACAGAACCGGGTGTGGCGGAGAACCGGGGGACCACTCCCGGCCCGAGCACTTCCTCACCGAGCCGCTCGTCGAAATGCGGAGTGAGCATGCCCCGGGCCAGGAACTGGGGATCGCTGACGACCTGGTCCACCGAGTACACGGGGCCGACGGCGACACCGCTGTCGGCCAGCACCTCCTGGATATGGCGGGCGTCGTGCCGTCCGGCCCATTCGGCGACGACGGCCTCGATGGCGTCCTGGTTGGCGGCACGGGCCTCGTGATCGCGATAGCGCGGGTCGGTGGCGAGTTCACGCCTGTCCATCACCTCGCACAACCGCTTGAACAGGGTGTCCTGATTCGCGGCGATGACGACCCAGACCCCGTCCTTGGAGCGGAAAAGGTTCGAGGGGGCGATCCCTTCCAGGCGAGTCCCGCCAGGTTCGCGGATCCGGCCCAGGCGGTCGAATTCGGGGATGACCGACTCCAGCAGTGCGAGGCACGATTCGGTGAGCGCCACGTCGACGACCTGGCCCTCGCCCGTACGGTCGCGGTGCAGTAGTGCGGCGAGGATGCCCTGGACCGCGAACATGCCCGCGAGCGAGTCACCGAGCGAGATGCCCATGCGCGGCGGTGCCTGCCCGGGGTATCCGTTCAGGGCCCGGAGACCGCTCATGGCCTCGGCCACGGAGGCGTAGCCGGCACGGTGACTGTAGGGTCCGGTCTGCCCGAAGCCGGAGATCTGGCAGAGGACGATCCCGGGGTTGGCGCGCCGCATGCGCGGATAGTCGATGTTCCAGCGTTCGAGCGTGCCCGGACGGAAGTTCTCCACCACCACGTCCGCGGTGGCGACCATGTCCAGCAGGAGTCGCTGTGCCCGCTCGATGCGGAGGTCGAGCGTGACGCAGCGCTTGTTCCTGGCGTGTACGGTCCACCACAGCTTGTGCCCCCGGTACGACTCCTGCCCCCAGTGACGCAGGGGGTCGGGTCGTCCCGGGGCCTCAATTTTGATCACGTCGGCGCCGAGATCCGCGAGCAGGCGACCCGCGAAGGGGCCGGCGACGACGGAACCGAGTTCGATGACGCGCATTCCGGCCAGCGGTCCGGACGCGCCTCGCCCGGCGGGTCGGGCTTCACTCCGGTACCCGGGCGGACCTGTGCCGGTCATGACTCTCCTGAAGGGTGGAAGCGGCTGGTCAGAACGGAGGCGGTGTCCACAGGCCCGGGTCCGGGTCCCCGACCGCGACCGGGATGAACTCGTCGATGGGGCCCGCCGTCCCCCACTGGTCGGCCTCCTCGCCGCCGCCGTCCCACCGGCAGGGCACCCAGGTGCTCTCATCGACCTGCAGCAGCGCGGTGGTGTACTCGACCACGTGGCCGTCCGGCGATCGGAAGTAGGAGAAGGTGTTGTCGCCCGGCCCGTGCCGCCCGGGACCCCAGAGCACGGGGAACCCGGCTCTGGTCAGGCGTCCGGTTCCCCGCATGTACTCCTCGACGCCGCGCATCTCGAACGAGACATGGTTGAGGGAGGCGTGGGCGGCGGCGGCGAACCCCAGCGTGTGGTGGTCGCGCCCGCAGCGCATGAAGACCATCCGGTCCTCCACCCAGTCGGAGATCCGGAAGCCCAGATGACGTTCGTAGAAGGCGATCGTCCGCGCCAGGTTCGCGGTGTTGAACACCACGTGGCTGAGCTTGCTCGGAATGTCCTCGCGCTCCTCGAGCACCCGCGCCTCGCGGGTCGCGACGTCGCAGGAGATCTCGATGAGGCGACCGTCGGGGTCGAAGAACCGGAACCCGTAGCCTCCGCCCGGAGCGGTCAGCGACGTCGGCGTGAGGTCGATTCGCACTCCGGCCCGTGCGAGGGACTCGGCCAGCCGGTCGACCTCGGCCGGCGTCGAAACGGCGAGTGCCAGCAGGTCGAGGCGCCTCTGCTCGGCCGCGCGCACGCGGAGCACGAACTGCTCCTCGCTGGCCTCGGCGGAGAAGAAGGTCACCCCGGTGTCGTCCACGACGGGCCGCAGCCCCCAGGTCGAGCCATAGAAATCGACCGACCTGTGGTAGTCGGGGACGCCGATGGCGAGATATCTGGTGTGCGTGATCGGTGACACGCAGGGGGCGGACCGCTCTTCGGGAGGCAGGGGAATGGGCACTATGACTCCTCGATGTCGTGATCGTTCGGGTGGGAGCCGCCCGCCGGGCCGTCCTCGCTCACCCGGATGAGCGTGCGGCCGATCGTCTTCCGGGCGGCGATCAGGCGGTGCACGTCCGGGAGATCGTCGAGCCTGAATTCCTCGACGAGCGGGGGCGCCGGCAGACGTCCCTGCTCGACGTTCCTCCAGACCGCGGTCACGACGTCCCGGCCGGGGATGTTCACCCCGATGATCGACTGGCGGTTGAGGTACAGCCGGCGGATGTCGACACTGACGACTCCACCACCGTGCGCACCGCAGGTGACGAGGCGCCCACCGACCGCCAGCAGCCGCAGCGTGTCCTCGAACAGCGCGGGGTTGGAGATATTGTCCGCGACGAGGTCGACCCCGCCCTGACCGGTGATCCGGCGTATGTCCTCGGCCCAGTTCGGCCGCGAGTAGTCAACGACCGAGTCGATGCCGAGAAGTTCCCGGAGCCGCTCGGCCTTCCACTGCGCGCCGACCGCCGCGACGACGTGTGCGCCCAGCGAGCGGGCGACCTGGACGCAGGCCAGGCCGAGACCGCCGGCCGCGGCCATGACCAGTACGCGGTCGCCGGGGCGGACCTGTCCGCTGACGCTGATCAGGTTCCAGGCGACCGGGTAGGTGACGGCCATGATGGACGCCTCGGCGAATCCGATGCCGTCCGGAATGGGCACCACGAGCTCTTCGGGCACCGTGACGAACTCGGCTTGGCCGCCGTCGCGCTGTATGCCGAGCACTTCGTGCCGGTTGCAGAACGGACGTCCGTCGCGGCAGGGCTCGCACGAACCGCACGGCTGGAAGCCGCCGACGGTGACGCGATCACCGACCCGGAACCGGGCCGCCCCGGTCCCGGTCTCGGCGACCACCCCGGCTGGGTCCTGCCCGAGGATCCTCGGCAGTTCCGTGATCGGCAGCGTGCGCGCCTGCATGTCGAAGGACGCCGTGGTGACGGTGCGGACCGCGACCAGCACCTCGCCGGGGCCCGGCGCCGGCCGCGGCCACGACCGGACGTACAACTCGTCCGGCTTGCCGCGCCTTTCCAGGACGGCCGCCCGCATCATCGCCCGACCCGTCACGGCCGGCCGTCCGGCACGGCCGTCCCGGTGCGCACGGCGGACGGGGCGCCGTCCTGCCCGATCAGTGTCGTCTCCACCCGCCCCAGCGACTCGACCTCGACGGCGACGTGGTCGCCGGCGGTGAGGTACTCGGGCGGGCGGCGGCCATGACCGACGCCCGCCGGAGTGCCGGTGGCGATGACGTCGCCCGGCTCCAGGGTCATGATGCGGGACAGGTGCTCGATGATCTGCCAGAAGTCGAACACCATGTCGCTGGTGGACCCGTCCTGCTTCAGGCGGCCGTTCACCCACGACCGCACCCACAACTTCTCCGGGGTGGCGATGAAGCGTGCCGGCGTGACGAACGGAGCCATCGGCTTGAACCCGTCGTGCGCCTTGGTCATGACCCAGTCGATGCCGACCGCGGGTGCGTTCGGGCCGCTCCAGTCCCGCGCGGAAAGGTCGTTGAGCACCGCGAACCCCGCCACGTGCTCGGGGGCGTCGGCGGCCTCCACATTGCGGGTGGGACGGCCGATGACGAGGGCGACCTCGGCCTCCCAGTCGATCCGCTCGGCGATCGCGGGGACGGCGACGTGCTGTCCCGTTCCCACCAGCGTGGTGGTCGGCGGGACCATGAAGCTGTACGGAGAGGCGGACAGCGCGTCGAGGCTGAATCCCATCTCCCGGATGTGATCCTTGTAGTTGGTGCCGATGCAGATGAGCTTCCGCGGGTGCATCACCGGCGCCTGCCAGCGCAAGGATCCTTCGTCCAGCGGCTCCGCCGCCGGACCGTCGGCCAGGGCCTCGGCGATCCCGTCGAGGGCGGCGTCCCAGCCGCTTTCGACCAGGTCCAGGACGGAACTCGCGGGCGGAGCCGCCGGCACCAGTTCCGCCAGGTCGTACAGCGAGCCCCGCGACTCCACGACCGCCGTCCGCACATCATCGCGGGTCGCCGTCCCGAGACGGAAGGCAGGCCCATCTGAGGACTGAATGTCCGCACTCACAGAATTCTCCCTTTGCCGTTCAGCATGAGATCGACCCGCACCGTCAGCGGACTTCCGCCCCGGTCCGGCCGCCGACCGCCGCCTCGGAGCCGAACAGACCGACGATGCGCTTGCGGTGCTCGCCGAACTCGGCGGCCGCGGGGTCCCGGGGGTAGGGCATGTCCACGTCGATGTCCGCGAGGATCCCCGTCGGTTTGGGGGAGCAGACGACGACGCGGCTGCCCACGACGAGGGCTTCCTCTATGTCGTGGGTGACCAGCACGATGGTGAGCGCGGTGCGTTCCCAGAGCGACACGATCTCCTGCCGGAGACGCCGCCGCGTCTGCACGTCGAGCGCGCTGAACGGCTCGTCCATCATCAGCACGCTCGGTTCCACCGACAGTGCCCGGGCGATCGAGACGCGCTGCTGCTCCCCGCCGGAGAGCGCGTGAGCGGGGCGGTCCGCCAGGGCGCCGATGCCCACCGTCTCCAGGAAGCCGCGGGCGCGTTCCCGGATCTCGCGCCTTGAGCCGTCGACTCCTCGCAGCTTCATGCCGAGGACCACGTTGTCCAACGCGGTTCTCCACGGCGCCAGGCGAGCGGCCTGGAAGACGTACGCGAGACTGTCCCATGATTGCGCCGCCGGACGGCCGTTCACGGTGACACTGCCGCCGTGATGGCCGGCGAGTCCGCCGAGAATGCGCAGCATCGTCGACTTGCCGCAGCCGCTCGGCCCCAGCAGCGTGACCAGTTCCCCGTCCCGAATCCCGAGATCGATGCCATCGATGATGACCTCGTCACCGAACCGGACTTCCAGATTCTGGATGTCTATGGTGTTCACCGCGCCACCGCCGTCCCGGTCCGCTTGGCGAACCAATGTGCCAGGGGGTCGAAGAGGAGCCGTTCCACCACGCTGACGATCACAAGGACCACGATGATCGTGGCGAAGACCGTCGGCGAGTCGAAGGACTGCCTTGCCCGGTTCATGACGAGTCCCAGCCCGGTCTGCGAGCCGAAGAACTCCGCGATGAGCGCGACCTTCCACCCCACCGAGAAGGAAAGGCGGGCCGCGGCGAAGATGTAGGGCACCAGCAACGGCAGCTCGATCGCGAAGAGGACACGGACCCGCGACCGGGTGAAACTGTGCCCCATCTCCAGCAGCCCGGGATCGAGCGCGCGTTTGCCCTCCCAGAGGTTGACCAGGCAGAAGGGGACCGTGATCGCGGTCACCACGAAGACCACCGAGAAGTCTCCGACACCGAACCAGATGACGCCGAGGATCGCCCAGCCGAGGGCCGGGACGCTGTTGAAGAACGGCAGTACACGCTTGCCGATCAGCAGTTCGGTGACCGGTGCGACGCCGGCGAGGAAGACGAGCAGGCTGCCGATGCACGTCGCCAGCAGCACCGCCAGCACGATCCGGACCATCGAGGTCCAGGTGTGCACCGCGCCTTCGCCGACCAGCAGGTCGATGCTCTCCCGGCCCACCTCGACGGGGTTCGGCAGTTCGGCCGCGGAGACGTTCGCCGAATACCAGAACCACGCCGCGAGCAGCAGCAGCGGCAGGCCGTCGGCCAGCAGGCGGGCGAGGATCCAGCGGCGGCCGGGCTTCGCCGTCCCGCCACCGGGGACGGGGTCGCGGTCCCGCGTCCCGCGCCCGGTGCCGCCCCGCTCGCCCAGGACCGCGGTGCCCGTGCCGTGCTCACTCACCGGTGCCGCCGTTGACCACGATCTCGCCGAGATCCGGGTTCTTCGGCAGGTGCCCGCCCTCGTGCGCAAGCCGGTAGAACTTGCCCGCCCACTCGATCCATTCGGGGTCGGTGCCGCCCCCGAAACGGTAGGACTTCTGGTTCCACCAGTACTCGATGAACGCGGCCTCGACGCCGGTCTGCTCGCTGATCTCCGGAGCCAGTTCGCTCACGTTCTTCTCCGCGTAGGCGACCGACTCGCCGATCATGCGCTGGAACTCGGCGACACACTTCGACTTCTTCTTGAGCAGGTCACCCGGCACGACATAGGCGGCGCCCACCAGCCATGCCCCGCTGATCTCGCGGAAGTCGTTGTCGATATCGGCCACGACCCGGAGGCCGGGGTCATTGCTCGCACGCCAGCCCGCCTGATGGAACAGGACGGCGGCGTCGATGTCGCCCTTCTTGAGGGCGCTGTACATCGTCTGCGGATCCAGTTCGACGTACTTGATGTCGCCGCCCTCGGCCTTGGCGTCCAGGCCATACTTCTTCGTGTACACGATCTGCGTCGACATCATCACGCTCGAACCGAATCCGCTGACGCCGACCGTCTTCCCCTTCAGGTCGCGCCCGCTCTGAATGTCGGATCCGCTGGGAACGAAAGTCTTGGTTCCGCCGCCGGTCTGCGCCTGGATGAGGCCGACGATGCGCAGGTCGACGCCACCCTTCTCGCGCGCGTTGACCACACCCGGCAGTGAGGTGCCGACCACGTCGTACTGCCCCGAGGCGGTCGCCTGGATGAGCGCCGGAATCTGCAGGTAATCGATCTTCAACTTGCCGATCACCTCGGACTTCACCTGGCCCTTCTCGATCGCGTGGTAGGCCGCGCGGTGCGAGTCGTCGTCCAGCGCACCGAGGGTGAAGGTGCCGCAGCGGCCGGTGCCGTCCGACGCGCCCTGCCCGACGCCGCATGCCGAAATCGTCAGCAGAATGGCCGCCATCGTGGATGTGGTCTTCAGAGAAACCATTGAACTAACCCCTTCCATGGGGTGACTGCCGCTTCGGGAGCCCGTTTGGCCGGCCACCGCGGATCAATCGGCGGCCGGGATGCCCGCGAGGTGGGCGAGCGTTTCGGCGAGGCTGAGGACGTCGGCGTACTTCTGGTTCATGTCGAACAGGCTCGCCTCGTGCGGCCCCCGGGCCCGGTCCGCCACGCACTCCCGCGGCACCAGAACCGGGTATCCCAGCTGCACGGCGTCGACGACGGTCGCGCGCACGCACCCGCTCGTGGTCGCCCCGCACACGATCACCGTGTCGACGCGATCGCGGGTGAGCCGTCCGGCCAGGTCGGTGCCGTGGAACGCCGACGGCCCCCTCTTGACCACGAGTGCCTCGTCGGCCCGCCGACCGAGGCGTTCGTCCAGCCGGACGGCCCGCGACCCCGCCATGAACGTGCGCAGACCGGGCGCCTTGTCCCACCATGCGGTGGCGTCGTGCGGGCCCTCGTGGGCGATCGTTGTGAAGACGCGGGGGAAGCCCCGTTCCCGCGCCGAGGCCAGCAGCACGGCGCACGCCTCGACCTCGGCCGACATGTCGGCCCCGGTGGGGAACGACGGATCGGTGAATCCCTCGCTGAAGTCGACGACGACCACGGCCGGGCGGTGGCCGCGACGTACGGGCCGTCCGAACCCGGCCTCGGTGTAGGTGGCTTCCAGCATGTCCCGCTCTCCTCACTCCGACGGAACGTAGGGCCAAAGTGAACACACTTCATCCAGCGAAGTCAACCCTTTGGCCAACAAAGTGGATCCACTTAATCTACTGGCTCGGAGGTCGCGGTCGCCGCGGGCGCATCGCCGAAGACTCGGCCGCCACGCCGGAGCCGAGTCGCGAAGGTACAGGTCAAGGGAGTGCGGGAGGCGGGTAGGGCGCCAGGGAGTAAAGGTGAGAGCCCGCTCCGTAACCGCCCATGGACGGTGACGGAGCGGGCTGTCAGTCCTGCGCGGTGCCCAGCACCATGCGCAGCGCCGTCCGGACGCCGACCGGCTCGTACTCGGGCGCGGTGTGCGCCATGGTCGTCAGGACGGTCCTCGCGAGATGCCTGACGATCGACTCGACCGCCGTGGACTGGTCGCCGCTCTCCAGCGCCTCGAGCAGCTTCGTGTGCTCCCGGTGCGCGACGTCCAGTGTCTGCACCTCATGAACCCGGTTCTGCGTGATGTACCGCTGGCAGTGCTCCGCCAGGCTCGACATGATCTGCCGCACCTGACCGCCGACGCGCGCGCTGTGTACCGCATGGAAGTCGTGGTGCGCCTGCTGCCACGACTTCCAGTCGCCGGCCTCGGCCAGCGTCTCCATCCGCTCTAGGAGCGCCCTCATCTGCGCAAAGCGCTCCGCGTTCAACTCGGGAAGGGTGAGCGCGACGCCCAGGGACTCCAGGAGGATCCTCGCGCCGTAGACCTGGTCGACGTAGGCGATGTCGATGTCGCTGACGCGTGCGCGCTGGTTGGGCGCGATCTCGAGCAGCCCCTCCTCCTGCAGCATCCGGAAGGCCTCGCGCAACGGCGTGCGGCTGACTCCGAGCGTCCTCGCCAGCTCGGCCTGGGCCACGGTCGACCCCGGCGGCAGCGTCCCGTCGAGGATCAGCCGGCGGACGTGGGCGTGGATGTCGACGACCAGCCGTCGGCCGTCGGCTCGCTGGGGCGACCCGATTTCAACGCTCATCACCATGTCTCCCGGTACGTGGACGGCACACCCGAGCACGGCGAGTCACGGCCGCGTCGTTTCGCGCCCCCAACTGTACTCAACTCTCCACCGTTCCGGAGGAATACTTGACTTTCCCTACGCAAAGTGGATCCACTTCTCCCATGAAACATCAGTTGAAGGCGCCGGTCGGCTCCGATCGCCGGGCCCCGCAGTGACGGGGGAGGGAGGTCCCGCGCCGGAGCCGCGCGGGGACAGCCTGCCGGTGGACGCCGGCGGCCTCCGGCTGCGGGTGCTTCGCTACGGCGGCGGCGGAGGCGCCCCGCCGCTGCTGGTGCTGCCGGGGATCACCACCACGGCGCACGCGGCGGAGTTCATCGCCCTCGCCCTCGCCGACCGGTACACGGTTTACGTGCCGGACCTGCGCGGCCGCGGCAGATCCGGGCGGGCCCCCGCGGGCCACTACACGCTCGGCCACCATGTGGACGACGTCGCCGCCATCGTCGCGTCCCTGCAGCTGGACGCGCCGGCGCTGCTCGGCCACTCGTTCGGCGCGCGCATCGCGGCGGCGTATGCGGTGCGGCACCCCGGACGGCACGGCCGTGTCGTTCTGGTCGACCCGCCGCTGTCGGGTCCGGGCCGGCGGCCCTACCCGACCACCCGGGAGGACTTCCTCGCGCAACTCGGTGAGGCCCGCCGGGCGGCGGGCCTTACCGAACTGATCCGAGCGCGCTACCCGCGCTGGCCGCGGCGTGAGATCGCCATCAGGGCACGGGAACTGCCGACCTGCGACCCCGTTGCCGTCCTGGAGACTCTCGACGGCTTTCACCGCGACGACTTCCACGACCTCTGGCGCCGGCTGCTCCCACCGGTCGCCCTGGTGCGCGGCGAGGCGAGCCCGGTCGTCACCGCCGCCGACTCCGCCGAGCTCGCGCGCGCCAACCCCGCACTCCCGGTGATCTCCGTTCCGGACGCCGGTCACATGGTGCCGTGGGACAACCCGGACGGGTTCTGGGCCGCCCTGCGGAACCACCTCTGAGAGGAATGACGATGTACGACCAGAGCCTGATCCAGGGACTGTTCCGCGGCCAGCTGACACTGTGCGGCGTCCACGAAGGCGAGCGGGTGACCGTGCTGTCGCGGGGGCGCGAACGGCTCGACTACGCCGACGCCTTCATGTATGCGGCCAGAAGCCTCGGCGCCACCACCTTTCACCTGCGCCTGCCGCACCCGCTCCCGGACACGGGAACCTGGTCGGTGGGATCGACCGAGCTCGCCGCGAGCCCCCAGGCGGTCGAGGCGCTGAAGCAGTCGGACATGCTCGTCGACCTGGCGTTCCTGCTCTTCTCACCCGAGCAGTTCGCCGTCCAGGCGGCGGGCACCAGGATCCTCACGGTCGTCGAGCCGGTCGAACTGCTCGCGCGCCTCGCCCCCAGCCCGGCACTGCGCGAGCGGGTCGAGGCCGCCGCCGGACTGCTGGAGAAGGCATCGACGCTGCGCTTCACCAACGAGCACGGCACCGACGTGACCTACCGGCTCGGCGCGTACCCGACCGTTCCCGAATACGGGTACACCGACACACCGGGACGGTGGGACCACTGGCCGGCGGGATTCGTGTTCACCGGGGCCGCGGACGACGGCGTCGACGGCCGGATCGTCCTCGGCCCCGGTGACGTGCTCCTGCCACAGAACCTGTACGTGACCGGCCGCGTCGAGTTCACGATCGAGAAGGGATTCATCACCGACATACGCGGAGGGTTCGACGCGGACCTGATCCGCTCCTACATCACGTCGTTCAACGACCCGCGCGGCTACGGGATGTCCCACATCGGGTGGGGTCTCGACGAACGCGCGCACTGGCACGGGCTCGCACAGCCGTCGTTCCCAGGCGGAATGGGGATGGAGCTGCGCTCCATTTACGGCAACGTCATGTTCTCGATCGGCCCGAACAACGAACTGGGCGGTCCCAACGACACCGCCTGCCACCTCGACATTCCGATGCGCGGGTGCAGCCTGTTCCTCGACGACGAGCCGGTCGTCATCGACGGCGACATCGCGGACCCGGATCTGCGGGCGCCGTCCCGCCGGTGATCCGGACGTCTTCTCGCTCCTCGTCCCCCTCCCCCCGGGACTCTCACCGACACCAACGGAGGTAAGACATGACCGTGGTCGACAGCCAATGGCACTGGTACCCCACCGCGTTCCTCGACGCGCACATCGGAAGGGCACACGGCCCCCGAGCGGTACGGACCGCGGAGGGGTACGTCTATGAAGTCTCGCCCGACGAGGTCTGGAAGTACGACCGGCGGTTCACCGACCTCGACCATCAGGTCAAGGTGCTGGACGAGGCCGGGATCGACATGGCCGTCGTC
This sequence comes from Spirillospora sp. NPDC048823, assembly GCF_043198445.1. Lineage (NCBI taxonomy): Bacteria > Bacillati > Actinomycetota > Actinomycetes > Streptosporangiales > Thermomonosporaceae > Spirillospora > Spirillospora sp. NPDC048823. The sequence continues at coordinate 203,136 of NZ_JBICUT010000009.1, forward strand.
AGCGTGGCGGCAGCGGGCGACGTCAACGACCGGGAGCGCGAGGAGGCGCACGACCTGTGCCTGCTCCTCAATGAGGAACTGTCCCGGGCCCAGGCGACTCATCCCGGGCGCTTCGCAGGGCTGGCGCACCTCCCGCTCAAGCATCCCGACCTGGCGCTCGACATGCTGGAGGACGCCGTCGGCCGGCTCGGCCTGCGCGGGATCTACCTGCCGGGCAGCATCGACGGGATGTCGGTCGCGGACGAGCGGGTGTGGCCGGTCTACGAGCGGGCGGAGGAACTCGGGCTCCCCCTGTTCCTGCATCCGACCCGCTCCTTCCGGGAACCGAGGGTCACGCCTTACAAGATGGAAGTGACGATCGGATACATGTTCGACACGAGCTTCGCGTCGATGTCCCTCATCGTCGGAGGCGTCCTCGATCGCTATCCACGGCTCAAGATCGTCCATCCGCACGTCGGGGGGACGCTGCCGTATCTGCACGGCCGGATCGACGTTTACCGGGGTAAGGGATGGTGGCCCGACCTGGACCGGCCGTTCGCGGACTACCTGCGCCGGATGTGGTTCGACACGGTCTGCAACCAACCCGAGTCCCTGAGCCTGCTGGCGGAACTGGTCGGGCCTTCGCGGCTGCTGTTCTCCAGCGACTACCCGTACTGGTCGACCCGGCACGGAATCGATCTGGTGCGGAAGGTCATACCGGACGACCAGGTCGCGGGCGTCCTCGGTGGGAACGCCATCGAACTGCTGTCTCCGACGGCAGGGGCGGTGACCTCCCCCGCCTCACCGCCGGCGCCGGTACCGGACTAGGGCGCCCTCCTGCGCCGCGGCCGGTCACTCCACCAGTTCGCGCATGACCAGAGAGGTGTTGGTCCGCTCGACGCCCGGGACCGCGAGGATCTCCCCGGCGATCCGGTAGAGGTCGTCTGCGTCGATCCCGCCCGCTGGGCCAGCGCGATCATGGTGGCCCGCGGCGTGTCGTTCAGGGCCATGAGCAGCCGCGCATCGGTCTGGTCGATGCGGTCCTCACTTCGCATGATGCTCACTTTCTACGCAGGAGATGCCACACGAGCGTGCATTCTGCCCAATGCCTATCGCACATGTTGTGCACCACTGACCTTCATGTTCTTCTTCTAGCAGTCGTATGCACGGTCAGGAGAACGCTGATGAAACAAATGGCAAGCGTGCCGGTCGCCGCGCGGCAGCCCGCCGGGGACACGTTGCGGGAGATCGAGCGCCGGGTGCTGTGGCTGGCGAGTTCGATGATCCACGAGGCCAATCGGGTGCGCCCGAACCCGTCCGGTCTCAAGGTCGGCGGCCACCAGGCCTCGTCGGCGTCCATCGTGTCGATCATGACCGCGCTGTGGTTCGGCCACCTGAGGCCGCAGGACCGGGTGTCGGTGAAACCGCACGCCTCCCCGGTGCTGCACGCGATCAACTACCTGCTCGGCGAGCTGGAGGAGTCCCACCTGCCGACGCTGCGCGCGTTCGGCGGGCTGCAAAGCTACCCGAGCCGCACCAAGGACCCCGATCCGGTGGACTACTCGACCGGCTCGGTCGGGATCGGCGCCACCGCCCCGATCTGGGGTGCGCTGGCCCGCCGCTACGTCGACCATGCGTTCGGCGGCGCCGGGACCGGCCGGCAGTACTCGCTGGTGGGCGACGCGGAGCTGGACGAGGGCGCGGTGTGGGAGGCGATCCTGGAACCCGGCGTGCGCGAGCTCGGGGAGATCGTCTGGATCGTCGACCTGAACCGCCAGTCGCTGGACCGGGTGATCCCCGACATCGCCGCCGAACGGTTGCGCGGGATGTTCGCCGCCGCCGGGTGGCAGGTGCTGACCGTGAAGTACGGGGACCTGCTGGAGGATCTGTTCGGCCGGCCCGGCGGGGACGCGCTGCGCGAGCGCATCGACCGGATGTCCAACCCGGAGTACCAGCGGCTGCTGCGCTGCGGGCCCGGCGAGCTGCGCGAGCGCCTCCCGGGAACCGGTCCGGGGCGCGAGCGGCTCGCCTCACTGATCACCGGGCTGGACGACGCCACCTTGGCGGCCGTCATCGCCGACCTGGGCGGGCATGACCTGACGGCACTGGACCGCGCCTACTCCGCCATCGATGACGATCGGCCCACGGTCGTCTTCGCGTACACCGTGAAGGGGTACGGGCTGCCCACCCACGGCCACCCGCAGAACCATTCCTCGCTGCTGACCACCGCCCAGATGGAGGAGCTGGCGGCCGAGGTCGGCGCCGACCCGGCCCATCCCTGGACGCGGTTCGACCCGGACAGCGCCGCGGGGCTGCTGTGCGCCGAGACGGCGCGTCGGCTGCGCCGCCCCGGCGTCCGGGCGCCCAAGGTGCCGGACCCTCCCCACGACTTCGGCCGCACCCCGACCGGAACGGCGACGACCCAGGCGGCACTGGGCCGCGTGCTGATGGACCTCACCCGTTCGGCGCCCGAGATCGCCCGCAGGGTGGTGACGGTGAGCCCGGACGTCAGTTCCAGCACCAACCTGGGCGGCTGGGTCAACAAGGTGGGCGTCTGGTCGGCTCGGGAACGTCCCAACTGGTTCGCCGACGACTCCGAGACGATCCTGCACTGGCGTGAGCGACCCACCGGACAGCACATCGAGCTGGGCATCGCGGAGACCAACCTGGTCGGGTTGATCGGTGAGCTCGGCACCACCTGGAGCCGGTGGGGCGAGCCACTGCTGCCGATCGGCGTGCTGTACGACCCTTTCGTGCAGCGGGCGGCGGAGCCGTGGTCGTTCGGCATCTACGCGGGCGGCCAGTCGATCCTCGTGGGGACGCCGTCCGGCGTGAGCCTGGCACCGGAGGGCGGCGCGCACCAGTCGATCACCACCCCGTCGCTGGGCATCGAGCAGCCGGGCTGCGTCTCGTACGAGCCGGCGTTCGCCATCGACGTCGAATGGACGCTGCTCGCGTCCATGGCCCGGCTGGGGCGGCCGGACGGCGGCTCGGCGTACCTGCGCCTCTCCACCCGGCCGGTGGACCAGTCGCTCGCTGGCGTTCCACGGGATCCGGCGGCCCGCGAACGGCGCCGGGCGCAGGCGGTCGCGGGAGGCTACCTCCTGAGGCGCACCGAGTCCCCCGCGGTCACCATCGCGGCGATGGGCGCGGTGGTGCCCGAGGCCCTGATCGCGGCGGACCGGCTGGCCGGCCACGGCGTCGACGCCGACGTGGTGTGCGTGACCAGCCCCGGCCTGCTCATGAGCGCGGTGCGCGCCCGCCAGGGCCACGAGGAGGCGTCGAGCTGGATCCTCGACCGCCTCTTCCCCGCCCACCGGGCCGCCCCGCTGGTCACCGTGCTGGACGGCCATCCGCACACGCTGGCGTTCCTGGCGACGATCAACCGGGTGCCGACCACCTCGCTGGGCGTCACGCGGTTCGGCCAGTCGGGGTCCATCGAGGACGTGTACCGCCATCACGGCCTCGACGCCGACGCCATCGTCCGCGCCGGACTCGACCTGGCCGACGGCTGACGCCGGGGCGAGCATCAGCGTCGCGGCGTGCTCTGGGTCATGACCAGCAACCGCGACGGCCGGCGGCGAAATCCAGCGCGCCGCCCTCGCCCGCGCCCTCCTCGCCCGGCCCCGGATCCTCATCTGTGACGAGATCACCTCCGGGCTGGACACGCTCACCCAGGCCACCATCCTCGACCTGCTCGCCGCCTCACCATGGCACTGCTGGGCGACCCGACCGGAACCGGAGTGACCACGTGACCTACGAGATCCGCCCCGCACGCGTCGACGACCTCGACGGCGCGCAGCGTCATGCTCGACACCTTCTACCGCGGGCTCGCCCCTAGTCGCTCTCCGGCCCGAGGCGTGACCAGATCCGCGTGAGGTCGCGCAGGTCGTCGTCGTCGAGACGGTCGAGGAAGAATCGGCGCACGTCGGCATGCTGCTGCTTCCATGCCCTGCGCAGGAGGTTGCGCCCATCGGGTGTCAGGACGGCGACGTAGCCGCGCCCGTCCTCGGCCGCACGCCGGCGCTCGATGAGCCCGCGGCGCTCCAGCCGGTCGGCGAGCCGGGTGAAACCGCCGGTCGACATCAGCCGATCCCTGGCCAGCTCGGACATCCGCATGCCGGAGCGGCCGGCTCGGCCGAGCAGGGACAGGACGCTGTACTCGGCCATGCTCACGCCCAGCGGCGCGATCCCCGCCTCGATCTCACGCCAGATGCGGTCGTGGGCATACAGGAAGCCCTGCCAGGCCTCGTTCTCAAGGTCGCTCAGACGTGGAGTCGCCACGTCCGGAGCGTACCGCGCGCGACCGCCGTCCTCATCGCCGGGCATACATGTCTGCGCAGGCAGCACGCCGGGGTGGAATATCTGCCTGCGCAGACATCTTGTTATGGGTCGGGACGCCGAACGGCGTCCGCACAAGAGACCGTAAGGAGAGCACGTTGCCTACCACCGTCACCGGCGGGCGATCCCCCTTCGAGATCGGCTTCATGACGTTCGCCGAGATCACCGCCGACCCACATACCGGCACGCTTCCCTCCGCACACCAGCGCGCCCGGGAGACCATCGAGCAGGCGCGGCTCGCCGACGAGGCCGGGCTCGACCTGTTCGCCGTCGGCGAGCACCACCGCACCGACTTCGTCGGCTCGGCCCCCTCCGTCGTCCTGGCCGCGGCCGCCCAGGCCACCACGAACATCAGGCTGACCAGCGCGGTCACCGTCCTCGGCTCCGACGATCCGGTGCGGGTCTGGGAGCAGTTCGCCACGCTCGACCAGATCTCCGGGGGCCGGGCCGAGATCATCGCCGGCCGCGGCTCCTACACCGAGTCCTTCCCCCTCTTCGGCTACGACCTGGCCGACTACGCCGACCTGTACCGCGAGAAGCTCGACCTGCTGCTGCGGATCCGCGCACAGAACCCCATCACCTGGAAAGGACGGTTCCGCCCCGCACTGGACGCCGCCGACGTCGGTCCCCGCGCGCTGCAGGAGGAACTGCCGATCTGGGTCGGCGTCGGAGGAACCCCCGCCTCCGCCATCAGCACCGGCCGGCTCGGCCTCCCCATGGCCATGGCGCTGCTGCTCGGGCCGATCACCCACCACCGGCAGACCGTCGACCTGTACCGAGAAGCCGCAAAGCAGGCCGGGCACGACCCCGCCGCGCTGCGCACCAGCATCAACCTTCACGGCCACGTCGGGCGTACCAGCCAGGGCGCCCGCGACACGATGTACCCCTACTTCGCGAAGGGCATGATGGCCAACAACCACCAGCGCGGCCGCGGGTTCGCGATGCCGCGGGCCGCCTTCGAAGCCCAGACCTCCCCCAGCGCCGGTCTCGTCGTCGGCAGCCCGCAGGAGGTCATCGAGAAGCTGCTGGCCTACCACGAGCTCTACGGCCTGGACCGCGCCCTGATCCAGATCGGCTTCGGCGGGATGCCGCAGAAGGACGTCCTCGATGCGATCGAACTGCTCGGCACCGAGGTCGCCCCCGTCGTACGCCGCGAGGTCGGCGCCCGGAAGGAGCAGGCGGCATGACCACCACCGCGAGCGACCAGCGGGCTCTCACCGGCGGCCGCACCGGCCGTGCCCCCTCCCAGGAGGAGGCTCGGACACTGCGGGTGGTGGTCGTCAACGGCAGCCCGAGCGAGAAGTCCAAGACCGCCGGACTGGCCGGCGTCGTGCTGCAGACGCTCACCAGCGTGCTCGCCGTCCACGACGTCGCGGTCGAGCACACCCGGATCGACGTCTACCGGCTCGGCCCCGCCTTCACCGGAGCCTTCGAGAGGGAGGGCATCGCCCCCGAGATCGAGGACGCGCTCCGCCGCGCCGAGGACGCCGACCTGCTCATAGCCGCCACCCCGGTGTTCCGCGGCTCGTACACCGGCCTGTTCAAGCACTTCTTCGACCTGGTCGACCAGTACGCACTCGCGAACAAGCCGGTCTTCCTCGCCGCCACCGGCGGCGGGGATCACCACGCGCTGGTCCTGGAGCACGCCCTTCGCCCGTTGTTCGGGTTCTTCCAGTCGATGACCCTCCCGGTCGCCGTCTTCGCATCCTCCGGCGACTTCGACGGCACCACGCTCCTCACCCCGCGCGTCTACGGCCGCATCGAGATGGCCGTCGAGGACGTGAGCGACATCCTCACGCTCGTGGCGACTCGCGGGAAGCCGGCTGACTGACAGGTCACTTGCTCGGCTGGGGAACCTTGCAGTTGCGGTGGGGTCTCCCCGGCGACGCGCTAATCCTGCTCTCAGGTTGATCGGGGACAATGAGCGGCAAAAGCATCGACTGGAGGGGGCGGGCCGGCGTGCGGATCATGATCGCGGATGATGAGAGGGCCATCCGTGAGTCGCTGGAGCGGGTGCTCCAGGTCGAGGGTTACGACACCAGCACCGTCGCCAACGGTCTCGCCGTGCTCGACGGGGTCGGGGGGGCCGGCGGCGGCACGCTGGATCTGCTGATCCTCGACGTGATGATGCCCCGCCTCGGCGGGTTGGAGACCTGCCGGCGGTTGCGGGCCGCGGGCCGGGATCTGCCGGTGCTGATGCTGACCGCCCGTGACCAGGTCTCCGACCGGGTCGCGGGACTGGACGCGGGCGCCGACGACTACCTGCCCAAGCCGTTCGCCACCGAGGAGTTGCTGGCCCGGGTGCGGGCCCTGCTGCGCCGGCGCACGCCGCCCGACGGGGAGTCGCAGGTCCTGTCGTTCGCCGACGTCCGGCTCGATCCCGACAGGTTCGAGGCGTGGCGGGGCGAGCGGCCGCTGCGCCTGACCCGGACCGAGTTCTCCCTCCTGGAGGTCCTCCTGCGCAACGCGACCCGGGTCTTGACCCACGACGCGCTGTTCGAGGCGATCTGGGGCTTCGACATGTGCGCCAGCGCCAACAACCTCCAGGTATACGTGAGCTACCTGCGCCGCAAGATGGAGGCCGAGGGTGAGCCGCGATTGATCTACACGCTGCGCGGCCTGGGATACACGTTGCGGGAGACTCCTCCGTGAGCAGGCCCGCCGGCCGGGAACCGCGCCGGCTGACCCGATGGTGGCGCCGGCGGTCCCTGCGGACCAGGCTGACGATGATCGCGGCGACGGCCATCGCGGTCAGCGTGTTCGTGGCCTTCCAGGTGGGCATCGAGCTCCTGAACTGGGAGCTGCAGGACACCGCCGAGAATCGGCTACGCGCCGACTCCCGCGTCCTGGCGACGGACGCGGAGCGCGCCGGTCTGGCGCAGGTCCAGCTACCGCCGTATCCCGGATCCGGTCAGCTGGTGCGGGTCATCCTGCCCGACGGCTCGACCCGGACGCCGGCCGGCCAACCCGCGCTGCCCCCGGTCAGCGAGCACGCCGGGCGCGTGGCGCAGGGCGCGTCGGCCGGCCTGATGGAGTCGAACGACAGCGACGGCTACTTCATCTACACGTTGCGGGCGGGCGACGGCGCGGTCCAGGTGGCCCGCGTCGCCGACGACGACAGCCCGATCACCCGGTTCGGGTTGGGCATGCTGCTGATCGGGCTGCTCTGCGTGGTCGGCGGCGCCCTTGTCGGGCGGGCCGTGGCGCGGACCGGGCTGGCACCGATCGACCGGCTGACCGCCGCCGCGGTACGTGTCGCGCACACCCGGGATCTCGACGCCGACATCCCGGATGAGGGCGGTGGGGAGATCCGGCGGCTGATTCAGTCGATCAACGACATGCTCGCCGCGCTCCGGGACTCCCGGCGGGCTCAGCGGCTGCTCGCCGAGGACGCCGCCCACGAGCTCAAGACCCCGCTCACCAGCCTGCGCCTCAACGTCGAGCTGCTGATCCGGCTCGATCGGCGCGGCACCCTGGACAGCGCACTGCCGGCGGAGAGCCGGACCCGGCTGCTCGACGATCTCGGCGCCCAGGTGGCCGAGTTGAGCACCCTTGCCGCCGAGCTGACCGACCTGGCGCGCGGTGACGTCAGCGACGAGAGCACCGAGCTGCTCGACCTCGCCGACGTGGTGGTGGCCGCCGCGACCCGGGCGCGTTCCCGCGTGCCCGACATCGAGGTCGCGCTCGACGAGACCTCCGTGTGGGTGAGCGGGCGTCCCGCCGCGCTCCAGCGGGCGGTGCTCAACCTCATCGACAACGCCGGCAAGTGGTCCCCCGCGGACCAGCCGGTCCAGGTCCGGCTCCGAGCCGAGGGCGCGTCGGCGGTGCTCGAGGTCGACGACGCCGGGCCGGGCATCGACGCCGCCGACGTACCGCGGGTGTTCGACCGGTTCTACCGTGCCGACAGCGCCCGGGCGTTGCCGGGATCCGGTCTGGGGCTGTCGATCGTGCAGCGGGTCGTCGACGCCCACGGCGGCCGGGCCACCGTCGCCCGCTCCGCACGCGGTGGCGCGCTGCTTCGGGTCGACCTTCCGGCCGCGGCCCCGCCCGCCCCGACCGCGCGGCTCACCGCCGGATAGGACACCGCGGTGCGCTGACCCGCCCCGGCGCGTGGCGCAGGCCCGAAGGGCGGCCGTCGGGCCCATGACGAGATCCGGGACGGGCCTGGGTCCCCGTCCCGGATCTCGTCCGTGCCGACGCGCTCACCGTTGCAGCGTGGGCTCCTGGTCGTCGGCGAGCGGCTGTCGACCGTCCGGCAGTTCCGCCGCTGGACGGGACAGCCGGTTCGGCCACCAGATCCGCCGGCCGATCAGCAGGGTGAGGGCGGGCACCAGGACCGACCGCACCAGCAGGGCGTCGAGCAGCACGCCGAAGGCGACCAGGAACCCGACCTCGATCAGCATCACCAGCGGAAGTGTCGTGAGGACCGCGAACGTGGCCGCCAGGACCACGCCTGCCGAGGTGATGACGCCACCGGTGGCGGAGAGGGCTTTGAGCATGCCCTCCCTGGTGCCGAGACGCACGGTCTCCTCCCGGGCCCGGCTGGTCAAGAAGATGTTGTAGTCGACGCCGAGCGCCACCAGGAACAGGAATGCCAGCAGCGGCACCGAATAGTCGATGCCCTTGAACCCGAGGATCGTGTCGAAGACGAACACGCTGCCGCCGAAGGCCGCGGCGAATGAGACGATCACGGTGGCCATCAGGACCAGCGGGGCCACGATCGCGCGCAGCAGCAGCCCGAGGACGATCAGGACGACGGCGAGCACCAGCGGCATCACCAGCCTCTCGTCGCGGCTGGTGGTCACCTCGGTGTCGAGGTTCTCCGCGCTCGGCCCGCCGACGATCGCCTCCGCCCCGCTCACCGCGTGCACGGCGGTGCGCACCCGCTTGATCGTGTCGTACTCCGCGGCGGTTTCCGGCGCGTCCGCCGGGAACGCGGAGATGTTGGCCCAGCCACCGCTGGTCTCCTCCGGGACGGCCAGGGCCACACCGCGAGTGTCCTTGACGATGTCGAGCACCCGCTCCTGGTGCGCCGGCCGCGTCAAGATCGTCATCGGCTGGCCGCCGAGCTCCGGGAAGTGCTGGCTGAGAACGGTGAACCCGGTGACCGACTCCGGCGCGGACAGGAACTGGTCCTGCTCCCGCAGGGTGCCGGTGTCGCCCGCCAGCCCGATGGCGAGCATGCCGAGGATTCCGAACGAGCCGAGCGTCGCAACCCACCGGCGGCGGTTGATGGCGGTGCCAAGCCGTCCCCACAGCCCCGGCTTCTCCTCCACGGCCGTGCTGAACCGCGGGATGGCCGGCCAGAAGATCCGCCTGCCGAGCACCACGAGCACCGCCGGGAACAGCGTCAGCATGGCCACCAGCGCGCACAGGATGCCGGCCGCACCGATCGGGCCCAACCCGCTGGTGCTGTTCAGGTCCGCGACGAGCAGGCAGAGCAGGCCGGCGACCACGGTGGCCGCGGACGCGACGATGGCCGGCGCCGCGCTGCGTAGCGCGTGGACCATCGCGACCCGGACGTTCTCGTGGTGGTGCAGTGTCTCCCGGTACCGGGAGATGAGCAACAGTGCGTAGTCCGTGCCGACGCCGAATACCAGGATCGTCAGCAGCGCCGAGTTCTGGCTGTTGACCACGATGCCGAAGCCCTTGACGAGCAGGTAGACGGTCGCCATCGCGGTCAGTGCGGCCGCGCCCACGGCCACCAGCGGGATCAACCACAACACCGGGCTGCGGTAGGTGAGGATGAGCAGGAGCGTGACGACGACGACGGTGGTGAGGAGGACCTGCAGGTCGATGCCGTCGAAGACGGCGTCCATGTCGCCGTCGATTGCGGCCGGGCCGGTCACGTCGAGTTCCAGGCCGGCGGGGCGGTCCTTCGCGGCGTCACGCAACGGGCCGACGACGGCCTCCGGTTCGCCGTAGGTCGTGCTCACCGGGAGGGTGAACATCATCGCCTCGCCGTCGGTGGAGGATCTCGTCGGTGGGCCCTCGTCCTCGCCGCCGGCGGGGGCCGCCTCCTTCGGCGGGTACCGCTTGGCAAGGGTGTTGTAGTGGCGCTCGACCGTCGTGCGGTCGGCGTCGGTCATGCCGCCGGCGCGGTGGTACACGAAGACGAACGTGTTGTCGTCACCCCCGGGGAGACCGTCCTCCAGCACCGCCACCTTGGTGGACTCTGCACTGGCCGGCAGGGTGTCCGCGGCGCTGTCGGTGGTGACCGAGCTCAACTTTCCGCTCAGCGGCACCATGAACGCCGCCAGCACCATCCACAGGCCGATCACCAACCACGGCACCCACCGACCGGCCAACCGACCGGCCGGCGCTTTCCCGGACGGCGCTGCGTTGACTGCCATCACTGGCCTCCTACATACGGGTCACTCCGCTGATCTGATGCCTGATTCCTACCGAGCGAACCTGAGACGACCGTTAATACCGAGGTGCCCCGGCTTCTGTGATGGGAGGCGAACCAGGAGGAGCTCGTGTCGCCCTATCCCGAGGCTGCGCTGTCGTGCTCGGCAGCCCAGAGGCGTTGGTGCGGTTGCGTGGTCCGGCCGGGAGTCCGCTGACGGTGGCCGAGTGGCTGGTGCGCTGGCCGGGCGGATGTTCCGAAACCCGCGGCGGACGCGGGCGGGGGTGAGGCGGCCGGGCTCGGCGGGTTTCTCCCAGGGCCGTCGTAGGTCCTTGGCGAGCCGCCGAGCGAGCCGGAGCTGTGTTTGGGAAGGATCTTGTCGCCGGGTTGCGCCGTGAGGACGTCGCCGTCCTGGCCGGGGTGAACGCCGACTACTACACCCGCCAGGTACCGGCTCCGCCGTATCGTTGAGGGATGCGGAGCGGGCGTGAGTCGCCGCGAGGTGCTAAGCCGACGCGTCCGAGACCACGTCGGTGCCCCCAGACGCCCGGTCGAGGGCGGACAGGTCCGCACTCCCTGCGCTGGTCACAGGTCGACCGGTCACTCGGGGAGGAGGATGGGCTCCGGATAGTCGAGCGTGCGCCGCACGGGCGCGGGTAGGGCCCATGGGCGGTGGACGCGCGAACCCTCGACGCCGGCGAGTTCGGGCACGTACCTGCGGACGTAGTCGCCGCGCGGGTCGAAACGGGACGCCTGCCGGAGCGGGTTCATGACCCGTTCCGGCCGGGTGCTGTTTCCGGTGCCGGCGACCCACTGCCAGTTCCCCGCGTTGTCGGCGATGTCACCGTCGGCGAGCCATTCCTCGAAGTGCCGCAGGCCGGCGCGCCAGTCGATCTGGAGGTTGCGGGTCAGGAAGGAGGCGGTGATGAGCCGTGCACGGTTGTGCATGAAGCCTTCGCGGTGCAGTTGGCGCATGCCAGCGTCCACGATCGGGATTCCGGTTCTGCCGGCGCGCCATGCGGCCAGGGCGTCCCGGTCGTCGTTCCAGTGCTGTCCGCGCGGCCGGTAGTCCTGGTTGCGCAGTCCGGGGAAGGCCGAGGCGACCTGGTGGTGGAAGTCGCGCCATGCCAGCTGGCGGCGGAACGCGTCCGGCCCGGCGCCCGCCAGTTCCCGAGGTGAGACGCAGCCGAATTTCACGTACGGGCTGAGCCGGGACGTCCGGTCGGCGGCGAGGTCGTCGTGGACCTTGTCGTAGGCGGCGGCGTCCCGGTGCAGCCAGTCGGCCACGCGCCGGCGTCCCTTCCGCTCGCCGCCGGGCGCGAGGTCGGGGGAGGTCTGGCCCGGCGTCAGCTCGGCGAGCGGCGGCAGCCGGCCCGCCTCGACACCGGACGGCAGGCGGACCGCCCCGGGCACGTCCGCGAGCGGACGCCACCGGGCCGCCTCCCAGGCCCGCCAGTACGGGGTGAACACCCGGAAGTGGTCCCCGCTGAGGGGCGTGAGTTCGCCCGGCGGGACGACCGTGATGCCGGGGTGCACCGAAATGTCCAGTGCGAGTCGGCGCAGCTGGGCGAGGCGCCGGGTCGCGTACGCCGACCGCTCGTCGGCCAGGAACAGTGACCCGGCGCGCGTGTCCTCGGCCAGCCGGGCGACCTCGGCGACCGGGTCGCCGCGCGCCACCACCAGGTCGCCGCCCAGCTCGCGCAGCGACCCGCGGAGGTCCGCGAGGCAGTCCAGGAGGAACCGGACGCGGTTGGGCGCGGCGAACGGACCGTCCAGGATCGCCCGGTCGAAGACGAATACCGGAACGACGCGGCCGGCCTGGCAGGCGGCGGCCAGCGCCGGGTTGTCGCGCACCCGCAGATCGCGGGTGAAGAGCATGATCGAGGTGCTCATCGCCGGCGATCGCGACGGTTGCGGTAGGCGATGTCGCCGTTCAACGCCGTGGCGAACGCGCACCACACCGCGTACGGGACCAGCGCGGCCCCCGCGGCGGTTCCCCCGTACGTCCTCCACCGGCTCCCCATCGGCCCCCACCTTGCTCGACCTCCAGTGTCATGCACCCGGCCCTTCCCACTGAGGCGGCGTCCTCACACCCGCGCCACCACTTCACGATGACGCGGTCGCAGAGCCCGACGTGTCATGTGCTCGGCTGGGGGACCTTGCAGTCGGCGGTGGGGTTGAGACCGATGTAGTTGAGCGGACCGGAGGCCAGGGTGATTCCGATCGTGGCGATTCTGGCGCAGCTGCCGTCGAACTGGGTGTAGTAGTGGCGCTGTCCCGCGGCGAGCGCTCCTATGATCAGCCAGGCGACGAGCATCCACCGTCCGGACCTCATCACTACCTCCGGTGACCGCTTCGCCGACTCTGGGGGTACGACAGTAACGACAAGGTCGTCCATAGTTAAGCAAGTCGGGCCGGGTGTGTCATGTCGCCAACGTCTCGCGCGGCCCGGCGACGGGCTCGGGAACCCGGATGGTCAGGCGTTGGTGCGCTGCTGCTTGAGGCGGAGTTCCTCCTTGCGGACCTCGGCTTGGACGGCCTGCTCGCGTTCCAGCCAGTCGGGCCCTTCGGCCTTCAGGTTCTCGATCTCGGCCGTGGTGAGCGGGCCCGTGATGCCGCCGCGGGCCAGACCTGAGATGGAGACGCGGAGCCTGGCGGCCACGACCTGGCGGGGGTGGGGCCCCTCACGGCGCAGGTTCGCCAGCCATGAGGGCGGGTCGGCTTGGAGCGCGTTCAGTTCGTCCCGGGAGACAGGACCTTCCTGGAACTCGGCGGGTGCTGCCGACAGCAGGATCCCCAGCTTCTTGGCCGCCGTCGCGGACTTCATGGTCTGCGGGGTCTTTGCTTTGGACGTGCCCATGTCTCAAGGGTAGCCAGCGAAAGGGAACCGTCTGGACGTGACTAGGGTGGCGGAGTGACCGATGGTGAGTTCCGGCTGGCCTACGTGCCGGGGGTGACGCCCGCGAAGTGGGCCGGGGTGTGGGCCGAGCGGGTCCGGGAGGTGCCGCTCCGCCTGCTGCAGATGCCGGCGGCCGAGGTCGTCCCCGTGCTGCGGAACGGCGGCGTGGACGCGGCGTTCGTACGCCTGCCCGTCGACCGCGAGGCCCTCCATGTGATCCCGCTGTACCTGGAGACGACCGTGGTCGTGGTGCCCAAGGATCACGCGGTGGCCGCGGTGGAGGAGGTGGAGCTCGCCGATCTCGCCGACGAGGACGTTTTCGAGCCGCTCGACGACGTCCTGACCTGGGACGGCCGTCCCGGGCAGTCTGCCTTCACCCGTCCTGAGAGCACCGCCGGCGCGATCGGGTTGGTGGCGTCGGGAACCGGCGTCCTGCTGCTCCCGCAGTCTCTGGCCCGCCTCCACCACCGCAAGGACCTCACCTACCGAACCGTGACCGACGCTCCTCAGTCCCAGATCGGCCTGGCCTGGCTCGAGGCCGAGACGACCGACCTCATGGAGGAACTGATCGGCATCGTCCGCGGCCGCACCCCCAACAGCTCCCGCGGCCGCAATCCCCGGCAGCAGCCCGCCCGTAAGAAGCCACCGCAACAGCGCCCCGCCTCCAAGCACCGCCGCCAGAAGCGCCGCCGGAGATGAGGAACCCGTAGCTTGGAGCGGACGGCATGCCGGCCCGTGGATCGGGATCTGAACTCCGGTGGCGGCCGGGGAAGGGCCCTCCTATCCTGCTCTTGATCTTGGAACAGGGGGGACGCGTGGAGGCTTTGAAGCCCGGCGATCCGCAGACGATGGGCGAGTACCGGCTCCTCGGCCGGCTGGGCGCCGGCGGCATGGGACGGGTCTTCCTGGGCCGCTCCCGCAGCGGGCGGACGGTGGCCGTCAAGGTGGTGCACCCCGAGTTCGCCCGGGACCCGCAGTTCCGGCGGCGGTTCCGCCGCGAGGTGAAGGCGGCGCAGCGCGTCGGAGGGGCCTGGACGGCGCCGGTCCTGGACGCCGACACCGACTCCGACACCCCCTGGGTCGCCACCGGCTATGTGCCGGGTCCCTCGCTCGAAGACCTGGTGGAGCGGCACGGCCCGCTGCCCACCGCGTCCGTCCTGGCCCTGGCGTCCGGGCTGGCCCACGCGTTGCAGGCCGTGCACGCCGTAGGGCTGATCCACCGCGACCTCAAACCGTCCAACGTGCTGGTGACCATCGACGGGCCGCGGGTGATCGACTTCGGCATCGTCAAGTCGGTCGATGACAGCGTCGTCACCCGCACCGGCGCCCTGGTCGGCACGCCCGCCTTCATGTCGCCCGAGCAGGTGCGCGGTAGCGAGCTCGGCCCCGCCAGCGACGTCTTCAGCCTGGGCTCGGTGCTGGCGTACGCGGCGACGGGCCGCCGACCGTACGGGACGCGCGTGCACGGTGTGCACGCCCTGCTCCTCCAGGTGACGCAAGGCCGCCCCGACCTCGGTGATCTGTCCGGGCCGGTCGGCGATCTCGTGGAGTCCTGCCTGGTGCAGGCACCGCAGGAGCGCACCACGCCGGCCGCGATCCTGGACGCGCTACCGCCGATGCCGCCCTCCTGGCTGCCCGCCGAGGTCGTCAGCGAACTGGGCCGTCACGCCGTCGGCCTGCTCGATCTGGAGAACCCCGCGGCTGCGCCGTCCACACCGGACCCGGCGCCGGCACCGTCCCGACCGGTCCCGGAGTCTGCCGTGGACCAGTCCTCCGCAATGGCCGTGCCCACGCCGGAGGGGTTCCCCACGTCTTCGGGCGGGCCCGCGGCCGCCGTCCCGCCCGCCGTGCGCCGTACCCCGCGTACCAGGATCTATCTGGCGACCGGGGCCGCCGCGACGACCGCCGTCGTCGCGATCGGAGCCGCCATCGCCCTCAACAGCGACCGGACCGCCGCCGATGGGGCTCCGCGGCCGTCCCGTACGGTCCGGGGCGACGTCCCGGCGGGCATGCTCGGGACCTGGGAAGGATCCACCAACAAGGCCGACACTGAGTCGGGAACCCTGAGCCGCGTCCGCCGCAACTCGGTGCCCGGCGCCCTGCGCGGACGCTGGACCGGGACCTCCGGTGCGATCACCGCCGTCCCCACCGAAGGCGCGGGCATGCGCCGGACATTCGTCCTGACCGACGGCACCGTCGGCACCGAAGCCGTCAGAATCAGCACGACGAACGCCGTCGGGCTCACCTGCGAGTCGACGGCCCTGCTCGTCTCCGCCGAGGACCCCATCCTCGCTTTTCCCAACCGGCTGCTCACCCAGGACCCGCGCTGCGTGCTCGGCGAGCTGCAGAGCCTGACACCGCGAGGTCAGGGCCTCGTCTGGGAGGATCCCGAAGTAGGTGAAAGCGCCAACCTCCAGCGTTCCTGACCGGCCTCGGTCACACCCCGCCACGCCGGAGCAGACTGTCGCGACCGTGCTCGCCCCGCTCCCCGAACCCGCCCGCGCCGCCTACACCACCCGGTGGCAGCCCACCTGCGCCGCCCTGAACCGCTAAAGCGCCGTCGCGTAACCGGGCCCTGGCGCGCCGACCGCGTTCTTCGTGCAAGCGTCCCGATGATGCCAAGCCAACGCGTCAGGTCCAGGTTGTGGAAGCCGCACCAGGATCCCGACTTCCGGGCTGCTCGGCGGTCGCGGGTCGCCGGCTCAACTCGACCGGGGGCCGCGTTCGTCGGATCGGTCGCCGGTGAGTTCGGCGGTGAGTCGTTCGATGCGGGCGCGGATTTCGTCGCGGATGGGGCGGACGGCGTCGACGCCCTGTCCGGCGGGGTCGTCGAGTTCCCAGTCGAGGTAGCGCTTGCCGGGGAAGACGGGGCAGGTGTCGCCGCAGCCCATGGTGATGACGACGTCGGAGGCCTGGACGGCGTCGGTGGTGAGGATCTTGGGTGTTTCGGCGGAGACGTCGATGCCCTCCTCGGCCATGGCCTGCACGACGGCGGGGTTGACCTGGTCGGCGGGGGCCGATCCGGCGGAGCGGACTTCGACCCTGTCGCCGGCGAAGTGGGCGAGGTAGGCGGCGGCCATCTGGGACCGTCCGGCGTTGTGGACGCAGACGAACAGGACGCTGGGCTTGTCGGGCATCGGTTTCCTCGCTGGTCGAGCATGGTGAGCAGGCCGGTGGTGAGCACGTCGGTGGTGAGCACGTCGGTGGTGAGCTGGCCGGTGGTGAGCACGTCAAGTCGTCCCCGCCTGCGCCGGTCGGGTGGTGAGGCGGCGGCGGAGCCACAGGGAGACGTACACCAGGGCGACCAGGACGGGGACCTCGATGAGGGGGCCGACGACACCGGACAGGGCCTGGCCGGAGGTGACGCCGAAGGTGCCGATGGCGACGGCGATGGCCAGTTCGAAGTTGTTGCCGGCGGCGGTGAAGGCCAGCGTCGCGGTCCGGGGGTAGGGCAGCCGGACGGCGTGGCCGAGGGCGAACGACCCACCCCACATGAGCGCGAAGTAGACCAGCAGCGGCAGCGCGATGCGGGCCACGTCGGCGGGCCGGCCGGTGATGGTGTCGCCTTGCAGGGCGAACAGGATGACGATCGTGAACAGCAGCCCGTACAGCGCGACCGGGCCGATGCGGGGCAGGAACCGGGTCTCGTACCAGTCGCGTCCGCGGGCCCTCTCGCCGGCGCGACGGGTGAGGTAGCCCGCCAGCAGCGGGACGCCGAGGAACACCAGCACGTTCACCACGATCGTGCCGGTGGAGAAGTGCACCTCGTCGGTGGCCAGGCCGAGCCAGCCGGGCAGCACCTTGAGGTAGAACCAGCCCAGAGCGCCGAACGCGACGACCTGGAAGATCGAGTTCAGGGCGACCAGGACGGCGGCGGCCTCGCGGTCGCCGCAGGCCAGGTCGTTCCAGATGATGACCATCGCGATGCAGCGGGCCAGCCCGACGATGATCAGCCCGGTGCGGTACTCGGGCAGGTCGGGCAGGAAGATCCAGGCGAGCGCGAACATGAGCGCGGGGCCGATCAGCCAGTTCAGCACCAGCGAGGAGACCATGAGCCGGCGGTCGCCTGTGACGGTGTCGAGGCGGTCGTAGCGGACCTTGGCCAGCACCGGATACATCATCACCAGCAGCCCCAGGGCGATCGGCACCGAGATGCCGCCGACCTCGACCTTGGCCAGCGCGTCGTCCAGGCCGGACACCGTGCGGCCGAGCCCGAGCCCGACCGCCATCGCGGCGATGATCCACACCGGCAGGAACCGGTCCAGCGTGGACAGCCTGCCCACCAGGCCGGACTCGGCGGTATCGGTCTGCGGCGTCGCCGGTTCGGTGGTGGTCACGGGCAGGGCCTCCTGGTGTCGCTGTCACGAGTGGTGCGGGCCTTCGTCGCCAGTTCGCCGAGCCGCTCGGCCAGGACGTCCAGTGCCTCGGGGCGCAGCCGGTAGTAGGTGAACCGGCCGCACGGCTCGGTCTCCACCACCCCGGCGTCCTTCAGCACCCGCAGGTGGTTGGAGATGTTGGTCTGTTTCGCGCCGGTCTCCTCCACCAGGTGGCACGTGCACAGCGCCTCACCGGCGAGCAGGGTCACGATCCGCGCACGCAGCGGATCCGCCAGCACCCGCAACACATCAACTTCTACTGACATCACCCTGGAATGATACAGGCCAGGGCATCGGACTCTCGCCCCCTACGACGAACGAGCAGCCGCATATGGGACATCACCGATGCTCCGAATTCCGGTGCTCCCAGGGGCTCGTCGCCAATCCGGTGCGGGCCCACCCGGGGCCCGCACCGCGGTCAGCATGTCGGCGTTGCGGGCCGGTGATCGGCGGTGGTGGCGTGCGGCGGTGCGGTGCCGGCGGCGAGCAGTGCCGCGAGGACGGCGGCGGCGGTCAGTGCCAGGAACATGTGGGGGTAGCCGCCGAGCCATGCGGCCAGGGCGGCTCCGGCGAAGGGGGCCAGCGCGGCGGCGATGGTGACGGGGGCGGCGAGGATTCCGGACAGGGCGCCGTAGGACGCGGCGCCCCAGCGGTCGGAGACGGCGGTGGCCTGCAGCAGGGTGGCGATGCCGCGCGTCGTGCCGGCCAGGAACGCCACGGCGATGAGCAGTGCGACCGGGCCGGGGATGACCGCGAGAGCGGCGGTGGTGGCGGCCGACAGTGTCAGGATCCAGACGGTGCGGGCGCGGACGCCGGTACGGCGCACCAGGGCGCCGTAGCCCAGGCGTCCGGCGACCTGGCCGATCCCGCCGAGGCCGAGCGCCCAGGCGGCGGTGCCGCTGGCGGCGCCGCGGGAGGTGAGCAGCGGGATGAGGCTGATCATCACCGCGTACATCGCGAACGCCGACAGAGTGAGCGCGGCGGCCAGCAGAAGGAACGGCCTGCTGCGCACGGTGCCCGAAACACCGGCGCGGTCACGGGCGCGTCCGGCCGGTCCGTCGCGTCCGCCCGAGGCGGCTTCGGGTGGTGGGGGCCAGGGGCGTCGCAGGGCCAGCAGGTGCAGCGGGATGGTGACGAGGGCCAGCACCGCTGCGAGTACCAGGTAGACGCCGCGCCACGACAGGTGGGCCGAAAGGGCGTCGGTGAGCGGCGCGAAGACGGTGCTGGCCAGTCCGGCGACCAGGGTGAGGGTCGTCAACGCGCGGAGGTGGTGGGGCGCGTAGTAGCGGGTCAGTGCGGCGAAGGCGGGCTGGTAGAGCACCGCGGCCATCGCGACGCCGGCGAGCAGCCAGGCGGCGGCGAAGCACACCAGGTTCGGCGCCGCCGCCACCGCGAGGACGGCGAGGACGGCCAGCAGCGAGCCGCCGGTCATCAGTGCCCGGGGACCGTGCCGGTCCAGTGCCCGGCCGACCGGGATGCCGGCCAGCGCGGCCACGATCAGCGCGGAGGAGAACGCGGCGGTGATGGCCGCGGTGGACCAGCCGGTATCGCGGGTGATGTCCCGTGCCAGGACCGGGAAGGCGTAGTACAGCACGCCCCAGCTGGTGATCTCGGTG
This sequence comes from Spirillospora sp. NPDC048823, assembly GCF_043198445.1. Lineage (NCBI taxonomy): Bacteria > Bacillati > Actinomycetota > Actinomycetes > Streptosporangiales > Thermomonosporaceae > Spirillospora > Spirillospora sp. NPDC048823. The sequence goes on from NZ_JBICUT010000009.1 coordinate 222,696, forward strand.
ACGCACAGCGCGGCCAAGGGGCTGCCGGTCGTTCTCGAGGCACGGCCGGCCAGTCCGCGGGCACCGGCGGCCGAAACCGCCGGTGCCCGGTCTCGCGTGACCGGTTCCGCCGCGTCAGGCATCGCCTCGTTCGGCCTCACCGGAGTGGCCGTGGAGGCGGCCGGTCGCGAACCCCGCTCCGGCCGGGGCGCCGACACCGACGGTGACCGGTTCGGATGCCGAGGTGCCGCAGCAGGAGGCGCTGTCGGGCCCGGCCTCAGTGGCGGCCTCCGGTCCGGTGGAGCACAAGGTTCCGCATCCGGCGTCCTCACCGGTGGCGCCGGGCAGCAGGTCCTCGGTGACCAGGCCGGTGGAGCAGACGCCGGTCTCGGGGAGGTCGAGCTGGACGGTGTCGGCGGCCTCGCGGTCTCCGGCGAGCGCGGCGGCGATGGAGCGGACCTGCTCGTACCCGGTGGCCATCAGGAAGGTGGGGGCGCGGCCGTAGCTCTTCATCCCGGCCAGATAGAAGCCGGTCTCGGTGTGGGTGAGGTCGCGTTCACCGTGCGGCGGGACCGTCCCGCAGCTGTGGAAGTTGGGGTCGATCATCGGGGCGAGTCTGGCCGGTGCCTCGGTGGCGGGGTCGAGGTCGACGCGGACCTCGCGGAGCATGTCCAGATCGGGCCGGAACCCTGTGGCCGCGACCACGTTGTCGGCCGGGAGGGTGCGTGCGCCGTCCGGGGTGTCGCCGGTGACCTGGACCGGTCCGGCGGCGGGGCCGCCTTCGGGCGCGGTGAAGCCGGTGATGGTGAATCCGCGGACCAGGTCGATCTCGCCGTCGTCCACCGCCTGCTTGAGGCGGGTGCCCAGGGCGCCGCGCGCGGGGAGGCCGTCGGCGTCGCCGCCGCCGTACAGCCGGGCCGCCGACGCGCCCCGCACCGCCCAGGTGATGCGGGTGCCGGGCTCGGTTCGGGCGAGTTCCGCCAGCGCGAGCAAGGTGTTGGCGGCCGAGTGCCCCATCCCGACCACCAAGGTGTGGCGGCCGGCGAAGCGGTCACGGTCACGGTTCAGGACGTCGGGTAGCGGCCCGGTCAGGTACGGTGCGGCCTCCTGCTCGCCTGGCGCGGGGAGACCGGAGTGCCCCAGCGGGTTGCCGCGTCCCCAGGTGCCGGACGTGTCGATGACGGCGCGGGCGGTGACGTCCTGGACGGCGCCGTCCGGGCCGACCGCGCGGACCAGCAGCGGACGCTCCTCGCGGCCGACCGTCCGGGTGACGTCCACCCCCTGACGGGCGACGGCCACCACGCGGGTGCCGGTGCGGATCCGCCCGGCCAGCGCGGGTACCTTCGCCAGCGGAGCCAGGTAGTCGCGCACCAGTTCGGCACCGGTCGGCAGCACCTCGGCATCGGGCAGGCGCCAGCCCGCCGGCTCCAGCAGCCGCCGGGCGGCGGCGTCGGTGTCGTACCGCCAAGGCGAGAACAACCGGACATGTCCCCACTCGGAGATCGCCGCGCCCGCCTCGGCCCCGGCCTCCAGGACGAGGAAGTCCTGGTCGCGTTCGGCCAGATGCGCGGCCGCGGCCAGCCCGACCGGTCCGGCTCCGATCACCACGACCGGCAGACCGTCGAACCGCCCGTCAACGGCCGAGCCGCGGCCGGCGTCGGCCTTTGCCTGCTGGACCGCCACCGCGGGGTTCTCGGCCACCGCGCCGTCGGTGCAGCAACCTCCCGTACCGGTGGGCTCGGGTTGCGGCCGTCCAGTCTCGTCGTTCACTCTGACTCCTTACGCGTTCGGGAGGGTTCGGGCGAGCAGCGCTCTCATCACAACCCTTGCTTAGATGTCTGTCTAAGCAGAGGTCAGTTTGCATCATTGCATAGATGGATGTCAATTTAGAGGCATGTCTAAGTCTCTGGCGCTTGAGAACCTGACAGAGCCCGCCTGCTGTGCACCGCTGAGCGGCCCGGCATTGAGCGACGCGGACGCGGCCGAGCTTGCCAAGGTGTTCAAGGCGCTGTCGGACCCGGTGCGGCTGCGCCTGCTGAACATGATCGCTTCGGTGGACGGCGGCGAGGCGTGCGTGTGCGACCTGACCGCCGCGTTCGAACTCACCGCGCCGACCATTTCCCACCACCTGAAGGTGCTGCGCCAAGCCGGGCTCATCGAGGGTGAGCGACGCGGCACATGGGTGTACTACCGGGTGGTGCCGGACAGGCTGACCCGCCTGTCCGGCCTGTTCACCCTGCCGACCCTGACACCGGCCTAACTCCGTCCCCTGCCTCGTACCCCGGCCACACGTGCCCGCGGACCGGTGCCACCATCGCCTTGGACCAGCTGACGTGGATCTCGGGACCTTGGCCTCTGCCTTACGGGTGGGTTCCCAGTGGAGCATCGAAATGACAGTGCCATCGATGTCCCCACGGCCGACATGCGGACGCCGTGCCCTCACGGCGCCGCGAACACCCGGAGTCCGCGATGAACGACACCACCACCCAGGCGGCGCCCACCAGCTATCAGGTCACCGCCTCCACCACCTCGGCCGGCCGGTCCCGGGTCACCGCCGGGCGCGAGACGATCACACTCGACACGGCCTGGGCGAGCGCACCGTCCGGGCTCCCAGGACCCGCCGAACTGCTCGCCGCGGCGCTCGCCGCCTGCCTGCTCAAGAACGTCGAACGGTGCGGCCAGATCCTGCCCTTCCGGTACCGGCATGCCGAGGCCGTGGTGACCGCCCACCGCCAGGACTCCCCACCGACCTTCACCCGCTTCACCTACGAACTGCGGCTGGACACCGACGAACCCGAACACCGGGTCGCTCTGCTGCACCGTAACCTGCGCCGCCACGGCACCGTCTACAACACCCTCGCCGCCACCTGCGAGGTGCAGGGCGGCATTGTCACGAGCCCACCGGCCGCGACGCCATGATGCGCGGGCCGGAACGGCCAGCCTGGACGCGCTGCTCGGCGACGTTCGCGCTGAGTGAGAGACCCATCGGGTTGCCGTCCCGCCCTTGGCAGCGGTAAGGCTGCCGCCCGTCCAAGCTCAGCAGACCAGCCGCCACCTTAGCTGCGCTGCCACTTATGATTGCGCGATGTCGCTCGCAGTGCGCTGGACTCGGCTTCTGATGGTGGTATCGGCAACCGGCTTCACAGGCGCGGCCTTCGCAATCCGCGCTGCGATGGACGGGCCCATCGAACAGTACTCAGGCGCCGCCTTGTCCGCGGCCATCGTCTACACGATAGTGATCTTCATATGGCCGCTGATCTCCCCACTGCCCGCCGGCAGTGCCGCGATCGCATACTGCTGGTTCATCGAGTTTGCACAGCTCACCCCCATACCCGCGGCACTCTCCCAACGCAGCTGGTTCGCGCGCCAACTGCTGGGCGCCCGGTTCGACCTCATTGATGTTGCCTGGTACCCCGTCGGCGTCATCCCATTGGTCGCCGCACATTGGTTCCTCCGGGCCCGCACACGTTCCCGAACAGACCCGACACCCACCCTCACATCATGATCCTGGAACAGCCGTGCTCGCCCTGCACCGTCCGTGAAGTAGAAGCTTGGGCAACGGCAGCGATGAGCGTGGGAACTGGTCGGGAGGCGCAACCGCCTCTACTCCGGCCGAAGTAGCCGGGGACCCGAGGAAGCAACTGGGCGGCGGCGCGGTCGGGGAAGACGCCGACCACGTCGATGAACGGGTCTAAACTGACGTCGTGGACGACGGCTTGACGGTTGAACCGGTGCGGTTTCTGACCGAGGAACTGCAGAGCCAGGACGCGATGACTGGTTCGTATTTCGTGATCGGCTACGACGACCCAGAGCGTCGCGAACAGTGGCTCGCGGCCGTGGACCAGATCGCTGAGATTATCGGATGTCCGATCGACGTCATCGACAGCGGATTCTTCGAAGACGGTTTCGGCCACCTGAAGATCAGACGATTCGATGTTGGCCGCGGCTTCACTCAAGACCCGTCCCGCCATATACCGCAGACGGTGATCGACGCTTACGAAGCGGCGAATCGTCCGCCAGACCGGGACGGCCGACCCAAGATGTAATGAGTTTCCGGTCGTCCCGCACGTGATCCCCGGGTCTGGGCGCCGACCAAGGCGACCTATGGGTCGGCGCCGCCCTCCGCAACCTTTTGCGGCCGCTCGCGCACCTCGGCAAGCAGTGGAGGGCTTCACCGTCGAAGCGGAGTTGAGCACGGTCGAGGGCGGGCGGCTCACCTTCGCCGTGCGCGCCTTCGACGACGCCGCCACCAGCTGCCGAGGCACGTTCAGGTGCCATGGGCGTCAGGACGGCGGCCCTCCGCTCGCCGGGGGTCTTCGGGGCTCGTTCTGCGGCCGGCGGGGTCGTCAGCCGGACTGTTCGGTGTAGTCGCGGGTGTACCAGCGCTCCGGACGCACCCGCGTCAGGACCATCGTCTCGGCGACGTCCTTCGTCGCCTCCAGATACTCGGCGCCGCCCTCGACGCCGAGGTAGCGCTCGGCCAGCGAGCGGCGGTCCTCTGGACGGGCCGGATCCTCGAACCCGACGACCGGTCCCTCTACCGAGGCGTACCGGTAGGGCAGCGCGGCCTCCTGGACCACCAGGCTCACCCGTCCCGCCGCCCGGATCAGGGCCATCTTGCGGCTGTCCCGGCCGGTGATGAAGGTGATCTCGCCGCCCGGCTCGTAGGTGTACCAGACGGGCAGCGCCAGCGGCGCCCGGCCCGCCTCGTCCGCGACGCTCAAGATGCCCACGTACGTGCCGGCGAGAAACGCCTCCCGCTCGGCCGCGCTCATCACCAGGCTCATCACGGCTCCTCTCCGCCGATCTCCCAGCATGCCCGACACCCGGCGGTCCCGGCGAGACCGGACGCTCGGCCCGGACGCCCTCCGCATCCGTCATGGCGGGCAAAGCGAACCAGGGAGACCCCGAGCTCCCGACTGCCGGACTGTAGTTGCCGGGCCCGTGCCGGCCTCACGGCGGACGGCGGCGGCGGCCGGTTACGCAGGAGATTTCGTGGAGACGTCCAGCAACCGGGTCGCCGCGTGGGCGAGAGGAATCGCTTCCTGTTCGATCCGGCGGAACGGGGTGGGGCCTGCGGTGGCGATGGTGTCGTAGGCGGTCGTCTCGGCTTCGGTGAGGTGCCTCAGGGTCGCCGGGGACGGCCTGATGGGACGGCCGGCCTTGTCGTGGTTCACCCCATGATCGGCGTAGCGGTGCAGGTCGGTGGCGTCCATCAGGATCGAGGTGACCGGTTTCGGTGGTGCGCCGTCCGGTGCGGGCTCGGCCAGCGCGGCGCGGAAGCCGTCGAGGATCGCGTATCCGTCCGCGTCGATGTCTCCCCAGTAGACGATGTGGTCCGCGGCGCGGATCCACGGCACGTTCGCGAGCAGGGCCGCGGCCGCCTTGCCGCCGCCCTCGACCACGATCGTGTCCCGCGCCGGTGGGAACCAGAGCCGGGAGTCGCGGTTCTCGACGACGAGGACGATCCGCGGCCGGTAGGCGATGTCGTGCATGTCGCCGGTCGTCCAGGCGTCATGTCTGCGGCGGCCCGACGCGGCGTGACCGGGGTCGACGTAGGTCAGGTGCAGCACGGCCGGACGGGGCCGGACCTCGTCCCGGACGTCGCGCCCGGCGACATCGCGCAGCAGCGCGCCATGGGTGTCGAGCCACTTGGTGTGCATCCCGGGGACCGGGAGCTGACGTGCGGTCCATGCGCCGGCGTCCGGGTTCCGATGCAGCCAGGCGACCGCGCTGAGCAGCACGTCGGCGTCGTCGGCTCCGAGTTGGCAGGCGGCCCGGAGGGTGGCCGGGGTGAGGACCGCGCCGGTGGACCGGAGCGACGACGCGAGCGCACGGGCGCGGGCGACGTCCACGGCCGGCGGCCCGGTACCGGAGACGAGGGCGACGGCGGCGTCCAGGTCCGCGACGAGTGTGGCGGGGTAGTCGTCCGTCACGCCTTGGACGGACACCGGCCTGCGGACGATCAGCACGCCCGTGGGGTGCCGGTCGGCGAACTCACGCCAGCGCATGTGCCACTCGTGCCACGCGGCGTACCCGATCCGCGCGACCGCGCCTCCGGTCGACACGCCGGGACGGAGCGGGACGGAGAACGTGACCGGGTCTCCGACGCCGATGTCGGCGCACACTGCCGCCGCCCATTTCCGGTGGACGTTGCGGCGAAGCGACTCGGCCGCGTCGGCCGGGTTGATCAGCCGGGGGGTCATGCGCCGGGAACCGCCACGATGGGTTTCGCCCATGACCGCCCCTCGGTGTTCTTGAGGATCAGGTACTCGGCGTCCACATGGGGTTCGATCGCGCTGTGCTTGTCGTTGGGGGCGCTGATGATGAGCTGGAAGCCCAGCCCGCGCCATGCGCCGATGGCCCGGCCGGTGAAGTGGGCGTCCGCCTTGATCAGCGCCTCGTCGAGGAAGACGGGGGCGTAGCGTGGCCGTTCGGCGCCCGCGTCGCCCAGCTGGTAGCGCAGCGCGGCGCCGACGATGAACGCGACCAGTTCCTGGGACTCGCCGCCCGACTTCTCCCCGATGTGGTCGTAGACCGCGACATGCTCGCCGGCGAGGTCGCACTTCTCCGCGCTGATCCGGACGTGGTTGCGCACGTCGATCAGGTCGGCGAAATCGGGGGCCGTGCGGCGGATGTGGTCGATCACCTTGGCCATCCGGTGGTAGGCGCGTTCCCGGTCGGCGTCCGCGACCGCCTTGTCGATGACGGCGCGGACGTCGCGCAGCTCCTTGCGGAACCGGGCGCGCACCGCGGAGTGGCTTTCCTGCGGGTCGATGCGCAGCCGGTGGTGGTCGTCGGCGAACGGCAGTTCCGCGAGGATGCGGTTGACCGGGTCGATCCGGTCGCGGATCTCCCGGACCGCGGCGGCGAGCTCGCTGTCCAGGCTGGTCAGGTCGTTGCCGGAGAGTTTGAGCAGGCTGTCGCGCCACTCGGTCTCCAGCTCGTGCAGGCCGCTGGTCTCCAGATCGGTGAGAAGGCGGTCGAAGTCGCGGTAGGAGGCGTCCGGGTCGGTGCCGAGGTTCGGGTTCGGCCAGCGCTCGACGAACGTCGAGAACGTCTCCTGCAGCGACTTCCGTGACCGGCCGATCTCATCCTCCGCCGACTTCCGGTCGTCGTGCATCCGTTCGACACCGCGCCGGTGCGCGGCGTCGAACTCCCCCAGCGCGGTCGCGGGGGCGGCGCCGTCCGGGGCGTCGTCGAACAGCCCCGCGAGGTACTCGCGGTGTTCCGGGCTCACCACGGTGCCGGTCGCCGCGGCGGTGTCGAGTGCCCGCTGGGCGCCGTCCACCTCGTCGACGATCGACTCCCAGTCCTCGCCGAGCCGCTCTGCCTGCTGCTTCTGCCCGCCGACGCGCTCGGTGAGCTTCCTGATCCGCTCCTTGAGGTCCTCCGACTCCTTCTGCAGCCGGTCGATCTCCGGGTTGCCCTTGCGGACGTCGGCGATGACCTCCGCCCAGCGGTCCCGTTCGTCGGTGACCGATTCGACGTCCACCTGGTCCCAGGACAGTTCGGTCACGGTCTGGTACGCGGTGCGTCTCTCCTCGAACGAGTTGAGGGCCTGCTCCGCCTCCGCCGCCTGTGCGACGGCGTCATCGTGACGTTCCTGGGCGCGGCGGATCCGGCCGTCGAGGTCGGCGAGCAGCCTGGTGTTGCTGAAACCCAGCAGGTTGGCCCGGCCGTGACCGCCGTGCGCCCCCCGGCCGCTCTGCGACGTCTGGCCGGTGATCGTGAGCGCCTTGGAGTACTGCCCCAGCAGCTTCGGCGTCTCGACGCAGACGAAGTCGAAACCGCGGACGAGTTCGCTCTTGAGCCAGGCGGTGAACGGCGACGGCCGGTAGTCGAGCCGGCCGGGGAGCGTCTTGTCGTTCAGCCCGATCTCGTCGCGCATGCCGGTGCGGACGCCCTCGAAGTGGATGCGCCGGGCGAGCTTCACCGCGTTGATCGCCTCGCGGAACGAGCTCAGCCGGCCGGCGTCGATCAGCATCCGGGTGGCGAACCCGCCGAGCGCCAGGTTGAACGCCTCCCGCCACGGTTCGAACTCCGTGCGCACCTCGATCAGCTCACCGACGAACGGCAGGTCGTCCGGGGTGAGCCCGGCCGCGTCGGCCAGCAGGTCGCGGGCGGCGTGCAGGTCGGTGGGGATGTTGCCGCGGCGGGCCTTGACCGCCTTGTGCTCGGCGCGCAGTTCGGCCAGTTCACGTTCGGCGGCCTTGCGTTCCGACGTCGCCTCGGCGAACTCGTTCTGGGCGGTCTTCCTGGCATGGGAGTCGGCCAGCGCCCGGCGCGCCGTTTCGACCAGCGCGGCGAAGTCCCCACCGGACGACACGGTGGCGTCGATGGCGCCCAGGACGCGGTCCAGCCGCTCCCGTGCGCGTTCGACGTCGGCCAGCCGCCGCTCCACGTTGCGGATCTCCCGGAGCGCGTTCTCCAGGCGGTCGCCGCCGGACGCGCGCAGGGTGTCGAGGACCGCCTCCCGCTGGGACTCCGCCGACGTGATCAGCGCGGCCGTCTCCTGCGCCTCCTGCTCGGCGCGGCGGCGCCGTCCGGTCAGGTCCTTCTCGGCCGCACGCAGCAGGTCGAGCCGGCGTTCGTGCCGCCACAGCGCCGCGGGGGACGCCGGGTCGGTGAACGATCCGACGTCGTCGATCACCAGCAACCGCGCCACCGCGCGGTCGATGGCGTCCCGGTGGCCGCGGATCGGGGTCAGCGCCCGCACCTGCCGGCGGGCGGTGATCATCCGTTCCCGGGTTCCGGACAGCTCGTCGAACTGCTGCACCACCTCGTCCGCGGTGGCCAGGGTGGACGGCTCCTCCAGGACCATCGTCTTGTACAGCGCGTCGACGGTGGTGATCTGCTGCCCGGCCTGGATCCGGCCGAGCAGCCCGACCGCCTTGTGCCCGTCACCGGCGGCGCCGATGCCCAGAGCGGTGTGCAGCCGGGCGGTGAAGTCCCGGTCGGTGTCGAAGCAGGCCGGCCCGGTCGCGGTCACCGCGGCGCGGGAGAGCCTGCTGGCCGCGGCGGCGTCCAGCTCGCGCAGGTCGTAGGCGTCGTCGCAGGTGGCGCGGACCGGGACGACATCGTCGAGGGTGCGCGCGGACGACGGCACGTACCAGGCCCGGAGCGCGGTGAACATCGCACCGCCGTGGTCGGCCCACGTCACCGCGATCGCCGACCAGGTGTCGCGGCCGTCCCCGCGCAGCACCCGCAGCCTCGTCTCGCCGTCCGACCGTGACTCGTCGAGTTTCCCGCGCGCGTAGGAGAGGATGTTGCGCTGGTCCTTGCCCCGGGGCCGGCCGACCACCCCGCCGTTGGACGCCCCGTTGAACGGCGTGGTGTGCGGCATCAGCAGCGCGATGTAGGCGTCCATCAGCGTCGACTTGCCCGACCCGGAACCGCCGCTGAACAGGGTCGCACCGGGGGCGAGCCGGACGCGGTGGTACCCGTCGTAGCCGCCCCAGTTGACCAGCTGCAGATCCCGCGCCACCCACTGCTGCCCCCGCGAGGCCGCCGGGATCAACCCGAACAAGGTGTCGAGCATGCTCATGGCGCGGCCCCGTTCTGCTCCCGTAGCCACTCGTTCAGTTCGGTGAGCCTCTCGATGCTCAGCACGACCTCGACCAGCGGCGTGATGCGGTACCGTCCCGCGGACTCCTCCGCGAGCAGCCCCTCGGTGACCAGCCGCTGCACGGCGTTCTGGATCTCGCGCTGGCTGCGGGCGAGATTGTGGTCGTCCGGATCGAAGTACGTCAGGACGGTCTGTTCCAGCTCCTCGATGTCGACCCGTGCGGACGTCTCACCCGCGCCGCGTTCCCGCTGGAAGACGGTCCGCAGGTGGACCAGGACCAGGGTCTCGGCCCGATTGTAGGGATCGTCCCTCAGCAGGATCGGGACCTCCGACTCCGCCGAGCGCACCTGCTGCTTGTAGGCGATGCCACGGTCGTGGTCGACCACGAGCCGGACGAACAGGTCGTGCAACCGCGACTCGATGATCTGCTGGTTCTCCAGCAGCGTGCGCCACTGGGCCGGGGTCTTCTCGGCCAGCAGGAACCTGCGTTGCAGCAGCCGCACCAGCACGCGCCGCACGTCCACGTCCAACGTGCCGGTGTCACCGGCGAACAGTTCGGCCGGGTCGTCCTCCATCGGGACCGGCTCGATGAAGCCGGCCGCCGCGCCGGCCGCCGGGCCGTCGTCCGCGCCGCCGGTTTCACTCATCGCCGTTCCCCGCCGGCTCGTCCGCGGGCCGGGCCGGTGCCGGGTTCACCGCCAGCACGCCGCCGAACGCGAGCCGCCGCCGGGTCCGGTCGGGCCGGACCGCGTCGACCACCGCGACCTCGGCCGTGTCGATCAGCCCGAGGTCATCGTGCGCGATCTCCAGCAGGCCGAGCAGATCCACCGGCCGCCGTATCCGCTCGGCCGCCGCGCGGAACGCCGCCGCGACATCGACCTCGCCGTCGTCGCCCGCGAACGCCGCCAGATGCGCGCGCAGTTCGGCGTACTGCGGACCGCCCCACGCCCGGGTGTCGGCGGACGGCACGTCCTCGGCCTCGTCCCATTCCCGCAGGGGCGTGGGCGGCCGGGGCGGACGCGGGTCGCTCGTGGTCTGCCGCAGATGCCCGACGTCGGCCACGGGCAGGCGGCGCAGCGGGGCGACGGCCGCGCTGCGGCGCGACGCGGGCACCCAGGTGTGGAATCCGGACATCACGTCGCGCAGCAACTCGTCCACCTGTCGGTCCCGCATCGGGTCGTGATTGCGGACCTGGGTGGTGATGACGTGCGACGCCTGCCGTTGCGCCGCCAGCACCTCCTTGACGCCCTGCTCGATCCGGCGTGCGATCTCGGCGAGTTCCCGGCGCTGCTGCTCCGGCATCAGGTCGGTGAACCGGTGCCGCAGCACGGTGCGCAGCAGACCCCACAGGTCGTCGATCTGCGCCGGGTCACCGACCAGGCGCAGCGCCCCGGCGAACGCGCGGCCCTCCGGTGTCGCGTCCATGATCTGCCGGCCGCGCTCCAGGTACTCGCGCAGCACCTCCCCGGTCGGCCGCACGTCCTGCCGCAGGTCGGCGACGACGTCCCGCTGCATGGCCTTGATCGACTCGGCGACGCGGGCGAAGTCGGCGGGCAGCTCCCGCGCCAGATGCAGCACGTTCTCCGCCGCCTCGAGCAGCTGGTCGTCACCGACGGTGTCGACGACGCCGTCCCGTTCGAGCCGCCCGAGCTCCCTCCGGCGCTGATCGATCTCCGTCTGGAGGCGCGCCATCCGGGCCATCACGTCCGGGTCGGCGTCCTGCGCGAGCCGCTCGACCGCCTCCAGCAGCGTCCGGACCCTGGACTCCGACACTCTGGTCCGCGCCCCGCCGACCCGGCCGGCCACCTCGAGCGCACCCACGCCGTGGGCGGACAGCCGGTACACCTCGACGTCATCGGAGACCTGCCGCACCAGCCAGCCGGCCTGCACCCACTGCCGGCACAGGTCACGGGCGTTCCCCGAAGGCAGTGGCTGGTCGCCCTCGCGGCCGTAGCCGGCGGCCCGCAACCGGTCGAGGGCGTCGGCGATCTCCGCATGGGCGTCCGCCACCGCCACCGTCGGCCGCTCCGGCGTGAACATCATCGCCAGCACCGTCACCACGAACGGCGCGTAGGTCCGGTGGAGCAGATCGAGCATCGGGTTCTGGAACGCCCGGAGCGCACCCTGATATGCGCCCTCCACTCCTCGTGTACCCATCGCCGACCAGGGTACGGCCTGCGGCCCCTTCTCTCAGCCGCAGTAATCGACCGCATCGGGATCGGCGGCTTCGCGGCCGCGTGCCCGGCGGCGTCGTTTTCCGGGTCGGTCATCGCGGGGCCCGTGTTCGTTCCGCCTCCGGCAGGACGGCCGACTCCAGCCAGTCCTCGATCCGGCGGGTGATGGCGGCGCCGTCGTAGGTGCGGGTGTCGACGTTGCCGGTGTGGATCTCGATGACGGGAATGCCGGCGCGGCGCAGGGCCTGGGTGGTGAAGTAGCCGCCGCGGGCGTCGTCCTCGATCAGATGGACGACCCCGTGGACGCCGTGCAGGCGGGCCTCCTTGACGTACCACTCGGATGACCACGGGGGTGTGTAGAGCTGGTCGGTGAAGGCGGCGAACCGGGCGGCCAGGGCGCGCAGCGGGTCGTCGCCGTACCGGATGTAGCCGTCGGCGGCGATGGCGAGGTACATCGACCAGACGAACACGGCGCCATGGCGTTCCTCGAAGGACCGGTAGAAGTCCATGTCGAACCACAGCCCGCGTCCGATCCACATCAGCCTGGCCCGCTCGTCCGGGCACACGGCGTGCCCGGACTCGACGCGCTCGCGCACCTCGTCGTGGAAGCGCCGCGCTGCGTCCCGGGCCCATTCGGTTCCGCGATGCCACTGCGGGATCATCACGCTGGGGATGCCGTCGGCCACCCGCAACGGTGTGGGACGGGCGCGGGCGACGAGGTCCCGGGTTCGGCGGTTCCACTCCTCCTGCTCGTTGATGAGCGCCATGACCTCACGGAACCTGGTCTCGCTGAAGGTGAGCCCGGTGGTGGTCTCCAGGAAGCGGATCAGGCCCTGCAGCTCGGCGGTCATCAGGTCCACCCGGGCGGTGCCGATGGCCTGCTCCCACTGGTAGGGCATCAGCTCCCACCAGGAGGGCGGCACCAGGTTCTCCGCCGCGCTCTCCAGGGGGTAGTAGGTGATGCCGGGTTGCCGGTCCCAGACGTCGAACACCTTGCGGGAGGTGTCGCCGGTGGTCTCGCCGAGCACGATCGTGGGACGCGGCAGCCCGCCCCAGGGCGCCGATTCCGGGTCATCGTCGAAAAGGGAGGCCAGCGAGGTCGCGCTGTACTGCTCGGTGTCGTCGGGGTAGCCGTGTTCGCGCAGCAGGGCCAGGTAGCGGCCGGTCTGCTGCTTGGCCGCCACGATCGAGGCCCACCACTGGTTCACCACGTACGGGATGCCCATCGTGCGGAAGATCTCCTGGGGGGCGTCGGCGTTCACCAGGGCCAGCGGGCGCCCCTCCCCCGCCTCCGCGTGCAGCCGCCGGAACCACTCGCGCTGGTGGCGCGACGCCTCCAGCGCCGAAGCCGGCCGGTCACCGGTCACCGGTACTCCTCCATGGGGGACAGGTCGATCTCGCCGTAGGGCTGGTGGTCGATCAGGACGGCCGGGACGCCCGCCGCGTCCCGCTGGGCGGCGAAGTCCCACGCGGGCGCGTCGTCCTGGGCGCGCGCGTAGGAGACCAGCAGGTCGGCGCGGCAGCGGCGGACGGCCCGCGCCGTGTGCGCGGCACGGGCCCGGATCGAGGCGCGGGGGGCGGAGGGGCCGTTGTGCTGGTAGCGCTCGGCCAGCGCCTCCAGGGTCGGGACTCCGGCCGTACGCTCGAAGAGCAGGTCACCCCAATCGTGGTCCTCGCCCACGACGAGGAATCCGGACGACTCCAGCAGCCTGTGGACGTGCGGGGTGTCGTGCCCGCTGCCGGTCAGGAAGACCCGGGTGCCCCGATGTCCGGGGAGCGCGCCGGCCTCGGCGAGCAGCTGCTTGAGAAGCCCGGAGTACTCCTCGGCGGGCATGACGGTGCCCGCGCCCACGACGGCCAGCCATTCGGTGCCGGTCAGCCGCGCGGGCACGCGCCGCCGCAGCCCGGCGGCCTCGGCCAGCAGCCGCCGGTTCTCGTCGTGCGCGCCGATCGCCGCGGCGAGGGCCTCATCGGTGACCGGGCGTCCGGTCCACGACGACAGCCGGTCGCGGAACTCCCGCAGCCGCACCAGGTTGTAGGCGGTGGTGGTCCGGTGCGGCAGATGCAGGACGTCCGCCAGATGGACGGGCGGCAGCGCACGCTCGGGTTCGGTTCTGCGCAGCTCGCGCAGGGCGTAGAAGAGCCGCAGCGACGCCTCACGGTCACGCGAGACGACCAGGGCGTCGAGCCCGTCCCAGACCCCGGCGAGGATCCGGGTGAGCACGGAACGCGCGGACGGGTCCACCCCCCGGCCGAGGTAGCGGTCCCCGTCGTCCGTGCTCGCGCCCGGATCGCCGAAGAGCCGCACCGGCAGCGCACCGGCGGCCGTGATCAGCTCGACGGGGGTGTCCGCGCCCACGTACCCGACGGTCCAGGCCGAGCGCGCCGCGGCGAGCCGGTCGCCGTAGCGGGCGGTGAGGGCGTCCAGCGCGCTCATATGACCGCGTCCCCGGTCAGGTCCGCGATGCGGACGTCGTCATAGCCGAGCAGGTCCCGCAGGACGGTCAGGTTGTGCTCGCCGAGGTAGGGCGGCGGCTCGCGCAGCCCGGCGTCGGCGTCCGAGAAGCGGATCGGCAGGCCGGTCCCCGACAGCTCGACCGCGTCGGGGTAGCGGGGATGCCGGACGGGGACGACCTCCTCCCGCGCCCGCACCGTGGGGTCCCGCACGGCCTGGACGGGATCGCGCACCTCGGCGGCGGGCACACCGTGCCCGCTCAGCCGCTCCACGACCTCGGCCAGCGGACGCCGCCTGGCCCAGTCGGCGATGAGGCCGTGCAGCTCCCCCGCCCGGGCGACGCGGGAGTCCCGGTCCCCGAAGCGGCGCCGCCATTGCTCGTCCGGGACGCCCATGGCCGCGAACACGCCCTCGGCGAAGCGGTCGGTGGGGGCGCACAGCGCGACCCAGCCGTCCTCGGCCTCGAACACCCCGAACGGGGCGAGTCTCGGCACCGTCGCCCCGGTGCGCTGTTCCAGCCCCACCGCCTCGTAGACGTCGAACGGCTCGCAGGCCACCAGGGACGTGAGCGCCCCCAGCATGGACACGTCCACGTGCTGGCCCACGCCGGTGGCGTCGGCCTGGATGACGGCCGTCAGCGTGCCGATGACCGCGTACAGCGGAGCGAGCAGGTCGCCGATCGGCAGCCCGAACCGGACGGGGCCGTCGCCCTGGGCTCCCGCGGTCGTCATCACCCCGCTCAGCGCCTGGATGATCGCGTCCATCGCCTTGCCCGTCCCCGGCCCGCCGCCCTGGCCTCCGAAGCCGCTGATGGAGGTGTACACGAGCCGGGCGTTGAGCGCGTGCACGTCCTCGAAGCCGATGCCGAGGCGGCCGGTGACGCCGGGGCTGAAGTTCTCCACCAGGATGTCGGCGCGCCGCACCAGGTCGGCGAAGACGGGACGCGCCCCCGGATGCTTGAGGTCGAGTGTCACGCTCTCCTTGCCGCGCCCCCGCAGCAGATGGGAGACCGACAGGTCGTCGTCGTGCCGGCGGGCCAGGCTCAACCCGTCCCGGCCCAGGTAGGGCGCGTTGCCCCGGGAGGAGTCGCCGCCCGTCGCCGGATTCTCGATCTTGATCACCCGGGCGCCCAGGCCGGCCAGCAGCAGCGTCGCGTACGGGCCCGCCAGCGCGGTGGTCAGGTCGAGGACGACCCGTCCCGCGAGAGGGCGCCCGGCCGGTGAGCCGCCGGTCACCGGGCACCCCGTCCCGCGCACGGCCGGATCGGATTCCCTACCTGGCTCATGATCTCCCCCCGACGGCCTCGATGATCACTTCGTCGCCGCGCCGGACGAACTCCGTGCCGAATCCGGCGCGTTCGCTGATGTCGCGGATGTAGCCGGCCACCCGCTCGGCCCTCCCGGGATCACCGGTCTCACCGGCGGGGACCGGGCGTCCCCCGTCGTCGATCCAGCACGGGACGAACCCGGCCTCGGCCAGAGCCCCGTCCGGGCCGAACCGGCATACGGCGATCGCGGTGTTCCTGCTCTCGGGGTGGAACGGGTAGAACGGCATGGCCGGATCGGGAGCGAACCCGTAGAGCTCGACGCGGCGCCGGGCCCACGCCTGCCGTTCGGGACTGTCGGCGTTCCCGGGATCGAGGGCGCGGGTGACGGTGACGAAGTTGCCCAGCCCGTGGTAGATCGGACGCCCCCGGTAGACCTCGATGCCGCGCATGATGTGGGCGTGGTGGCCGAACACCGCATCGGCCCCCGCGTCGATCGCGGCCCTGGCGACCTGCCGTTCGTAGTGCTCCACCTTGGCCGGGGTGTGGCCCACTCCCTTGTGGAACGACACGCAGACGGCGTCGGCCCGCTCGCGCAAGGCGGCGATGTCGGCGGCCATGGCGTCCAGCCCGTCCGGATCGGCGAAGGTGTAGATCTTGGGAGGGCCGCCAGGACTGGCGTGGTCCAGTTCGTAATGGGTCAGGACGTGGACGTAGGCGCATCCCGGTTTCGCGGAGGTCGCCCATGACTCGCGGGGGCCCACGCAGTTGTAGCTGAGGAATCCGATGCGCAGGCCGTCCCTCTCGACGATGGCGGGTCTCCTCGCCTCCTCCAGGTTCGGGCCCGCGCCGACGGGCGTGAGCCCTGCCGCCTCGGCGTGGCGGACGGTGTCGAGGACGCCGTCGTCACCGCAGTCGAAGATGTGGTTGCCCGCGAGCGTCACCACCCCGAAACCCGCACCGGCCAGGGCCTTCAACGCCCGCGGATCGGCCGGTTCGGCCGGGACGTCGGTGCTCTGCCGGGTGGTGGTGTCGGTGTGCGGAACCTCGACGTGCCCGACCACGAACTGTGCCCGGGCCAGTGCCGGGCGAGCCGGTTCCAGGTACCAGGCGGGCTCGGGCTCGTCCAGGATCAGATCACCGACCGCCATCAGTGTCACCTGCGTCATCGGCGTCGCCTCCCTTCTCGGCGGACCGCGCGGGGCCCTGCTCGGGGTCCTGCTCGGGGTGCTGCTCGGAGATGCGCGAAAGGAAGGAGCGGAGCCGTTCCGAGCGCGGCCGGGCGAAGATCTCCTCCGGGGTGCCCTGCTCGACGATCCGGCCCGCGTCCATGAAGACGCACCGGTCGGCGACCTCGCGCGCGAACGCCATCTCGTGGGTGACGACGACCATCGTCATCCCGGCCTTGGCCAGCTCCTTGATCACCGCCAGGACCTCGTCGACGAGTTCGGGGTCCAGCGCGCTGGTCGGCTCGTCGAACAGCAGGATCCGGGGACGGGGGGCGAGCGCCCGGGAGATCGCGACCCGCTGCTGCTGGCCTCCGGACAGCTGCTGCGGATAGGACTGCGCCTTGTCGGCGAGCCCCACCCGCTCCAGCAGGTTCCGCGCGCGCCGCTCGGCCTCCTCCCGCGTCTGGCCGTGCACCCGCGTCGGGCCCTCGGTGATGTTGCGCAGGACGGTGAAGTGGGGGAACAGGTTGAACTGCTGGAACACCATGCCCATCCGGCGGCGCTGGACGGCCCGTTTGGACTCGGGCAGCGGGTGCAGGCGATCGCCGCGCCGCTTGTAGCCCAGCAGTTCTCCGTCCAGGTAGACCGACCCGCCGTCGATCGGCTCCAGCATGTCCACGCAGCGCACCAGCGTGGACTTGCCCGAGCCGGACGGCCCGATGACCACGACGACCTCGCCGTCCGCCACGTCCAGGTCGACGCCGGCCAGGGCCTGGTGCGACCCGAACGCCTTGCGCACGTCGCGTATCCGCAGGACCGGCGGCGACGACGCGCCCGCCGGCGCCGCGGTGCCCGGTCCGCCTGTCGCGCTGGTCGCGCTCATCCGATCCCCCTCGCGAAGTACCGCTCCAGGTGCCGCTGACCCACCGACAGGACGGTGACCACGACCAGGTACCAGAAGCAGGCCACCAGCAGCAGCGGGATCACCTGGTAGGTGCGGCTGTAGATGGCCTGGACCGAATGCAGCAGATCCGACATCGCGATGACGCTGACCAGCGAACTGCCTTTGAGCACGGTGATGAACTGGCTGCCTGACGGCGGGATGATGAACCGCATGGCCTGCGGAAGGGTGATCCGCAGGAACGCCTGGGCCGAGGTGAAGCCGACCGACCGGGCCGCGTCCCGCTGGCCCGGCGGGACGCTGAGCAGCCCACCGCGGATGATCTCCGACATGTAGCCGGCCTCGTGCAGGGACAGGGCGACCATCGCGGCGGTGAGCGAGGTGATGACGTCGTTGGTCGGCCACTGCGCGAAGGTCGGCCCGAACGGGATCCCGATCGAGATCTCCGGCAGCAGGTAGGCGAGGTTGAACCAGAACAGCAGTTGCACCAGCGGCGGGACGCCTCGGAACAGGGTGATGTAGGCGGCCGAGATCCAGCGCGCCGGAGCGAAGCCGCTCAGCGCGGCGACGGCGAGGCACACCCCCAGCAGCGAGCCGGCGAGCATCGCGACCACGGCCAGCAGCACGGACATGGCCAGTCCGCGCAGCACCGAAGGCTTGAACAGGTGCTCGGCGACGACGCCCCATTCGAACGCGGGATTGCGCACCAGGAACACGGCCAGTTGCGCGGCGAGGACCGCGAACACCGCGCCCGCCACCCAGCGGCCCGGCCTGATCCGCGAGCGCGCGCGGGCCGCGTCGTCGTCCCCGGTGGGCGGTCCGGTGGGCCGGGGCGCCCCGGCGGGCCGCGCCAACGTGGCGGCGCCCGCTCTCAAGCCCTTGATCTTCGCCACGCTCATGCGCCGGAGGCGACGTTCATCTTGGGCTCGGGGACCATCACCTGCTCCATCCCCCACTTCTTCATGATCTTCTGGTACTCGCCGGTGCGGAACAGCTCGCGGAACGCGTCGAGGACCACCGGGCCGAGCTTGTCGCGCTTGGCGGCGAGCAGCGCGAGCTGGGCGGTGCCGGCCCCCTGCTCCTCCGTCTGGGTCACGATCCCGTAGGTGTTCTTCTCCTGGCGCATGGCGTAGAGAGCGGCGTTCTGCGTCATCCCGGCGGCGTCCGCGCGTCCGGCCTTGACGGCCAGCAGGGTGCTGTTGGTGTCGGCGAGTCCCACGGGGGTCAGCGCTCCCTTGCCGAGCTTGCGGCAGTGATCGTCCAGGCCCTTCATGTGGTTCTCGACGACGCTGCCCGCCACGATCGCCACGCGTTTGCCGCACAGGTCCGCGGCGCCCTTCACCGCCTGCCCCGAACCGGCCGGGATCAGGTAGGAGGTCCCGGTGGTCATCCAGACCACGGCGTCGAACTGCTTCTCCCGCTCGGCGGTGTCCTGGACCGGGCCGTTGAAGATGTCGTGGCGGCCCGCGAGCATCCCGCCGAGCGACGCGGCGAGGCCGCTGACGGCCACGATCTCGGTGCGGACGCCCAGCACCCGGCCCAGTGCCGCCTGCACGTCGAGGTCGAGCCCCGTCGTGATCTTCCCGTCGGCTCCGACGATGCGGTACGGCGGGTGCGGGTCGCCGGCGAACCGGATCACTCCGGACTTCTTCATCGAGTCGGGGAGCTTCTGGTGCAGGGCCGGGACCGCTCCGGCGGGGAGCTTCTCGGTGTCCGGCTCCGCCTCGGAACCGCATCCGCTCAGCGTCACCACGAGTGACGCGACCGCCGTCATCACCAGGGCGGACAGTGGACGGCCTGAGATTCTGGTCACAGCGGCCTCCCGGCACTGTTGCCTTCATATCTCATGTCGGGCGACATGAATTGTGACTATCTTCAACGGCCACCTGGGGCGCGTCAAGAGCTGGAATCGCCTGATCAAGAGAGATCGTCCATGGTCAGCCACAAGGTGCTGCCGCCGCCTCGGGCGTGAACTCTTACCAACAAGATCATTCCGCTCGTCATGACAAGCGTCATGAATGATCGATCGCGACCTCCCCGAGCAGGGGCGCGACGGATGGATCCGCTCCCGGTCCGATCAGCGACCGGGCCTTGACGCAGCCAAGTTACGGACTGAAACTTACGGCACGTAACTTAGTGGGAGGTGGGCCGTGCGCAGGGTCGTGGTGATCGGTGGCGGGCTGGCCGGGCTGGCGTCCGCGGTGTGGCTGGCCGAAGCCGGCGACCAGGTGACGCTGCTGGAGCGCAAGGGGCGCCTCGGCGGGCGGACGATCGGTTTCCCGCTGGCGGAGGCCGGCGGCGAGATGGTCGACAACGGGCAGCACGTCATCGCCGGGTCGTACGACCACCTCCTGCGATACCTCCGCTCGGTGGGCACTCGTCAGTTCGTCGAGTTCCCCGACACGTTCGGGGTCAGGGCGGCCGACGGCACCGCGGCGACCCTCGGGGTCCGCGCCCGCGACGTGCTCAGGCTCGTGACGGGCCGCGTACCCGGGATCGGGTTCCGCGACGTCGCGGCGAGCGCACTTCCGCACCTGCGGATGCTCGCGGCCTCCGCCCGCCCCGGCGACGAACTCGACGAGATCACGGTCGAGCAGTGGCTCGACCGGATCGGCATGCCCCCGGCGCTGCGCCGGATGCTGTGGCGCCCGGCGGCCTTGGGCGTCCTCAACGAACTCCCGCACCTGGCGTCCGCGCACGCGCTGGCCTCCGCGCTGCGAACGGGCAACAAGAAGATCCCGCGCCTTGGACGCCGCGCCCTGAGCATCGGATACCCGACCGTCGACCTGCGCACCCTCTACCTCACCGGAGCCGAGAAGGTCTTCGCGGAGAAGGGCGTCGAGGTCCGGTTGCGGGCCAAGGCCGCACGGGTCGAGGTGGACGGCCGGAAGGTGCGCGGCGTGACGACGGCCGACGGCGAGCTGATCCCGGCCGACGCCGTGATCGTCGCCGTCCCGGCCTGGGACGTCGGCGGCCTGCTCGACCTCGTCCCCGGCGCCGAGGAGATCGCCGCCGCGACCCGCAGGCTCGTCCCGATCCCGATCATGTCGGTCAACCTCTACCTCGACCGCCCCATCGGGACCTCCCACCCGTGGGAGACCCTGCTGGACGGCGACGTCCACTGGGTGTTCGACCGGACGCGCATGCACGGGAGACCGAGCACGGCGGGCCACCTCTACGCGCTGACCACCTGCGCGTCCTACGACCTCATCAAGCTCCGGGCCCCCGAGGTCGTCGAGCGGTGCATGGCGTCGCTGCGCGCCATCTACCCCCTGGCCGAGGACGCCGACGTCGTCCACGCCCACGTCGTCCCGTGGCGGAAGGCCACGTTCTCCTCACGCCCCGGCACCGGCACCATCCGCCCCGATCAGCGCACCGCCGTCGAAGGCCTCGCCCTCGCCGGGGACTGGACCCGCAACGACTGGCCCACCACCATGGAGGGCGCCGCACAGAGCGCCTCACGTGCGATCGAAGCCCTGCGTATGGTCGGCTGACCACCATGGCAAGAATGAGCGCCGACCGGCGGCGGGACCAGATCCTCGACGCGACCCGCACGATCGTCGACACCGAGGGCTTCGCCGCCGTCACGATCACCCGCGTCGCGGAAGCCGCCGGCATCACCCGAACCCTGGTCTACCACCAGTTCACCGACCTCCCCGGCCTCCTCACCGCGCTCATCGACCGCGAAGCCGAACGCGCCATGGCCGGCCTCCTCACGGTCATCGCCGAGACCCCGCCGGCCGGCCGCGACCCGTTCACCGCCGCCCTGCAGGGCCTCATCAGCGCCGCCGACGCCGACCCCGCCGCCTGGCGCATGTTCCTCATGCCCTCCGAAGGCGGCCCCCCGGAACTCTACGAACGCATCGACCAGGGCCGCGCCCTCGGCCGGGCCCGCATCATCGAAATGCTCACCACCCCCGACCACCCCGTCCCCACCGGCCCGGACCCGTCCCTGACCGTCCACCTCCTCCACCTCGTCGGCGACGAACTCCTCCGCCTCCACCTCCGGGACCCCCAGACCTACCCCGCCGACCGCATCCTCGCCCAATGCGCCCACATGGCCGCCCAACTCAGCCTCCCCCCGAGCCCGGGCCACGGCCACGCCCTCCCCGCCGGCCGGACCTGATCACGGTTCGGCGCGCAGGGCCCGGTCCGCGAAGTCGATCAGCCATTCGAAGCTGTCGTCGATGTCGGCGCTCCACTGGAAGCCGTTGGCCGCCTGCAGCGTGGCGAAGCCGTGGCAGAGGCTGCGGAGCGTGCGGAGGGCGTGGTCCGCGTCCGGTTCCCGGATCTCGTAGCCGCGCAGGACCGCCGTGAACGCGCCGAGCAGCCGCTGACCCGCGGTGGCCAGCGGATCGTCCGGGCCGGACGGTTCCACGCCGATCGTCGCCGCGTACCGGCCGGGGTGCTCCACGACGAAGGCGCGGAAGGCGCGCGCCGCGGCGGCCAGGGCGTCGCGGCCTGCGTAACCCTGGACCGCGCCGCCGACGGCGTCGGCGGCCTCGCTCAGTGCCAGGGCCGCGATGCGCCGGTTGAGGTCTTCCTGGCCGCCCACGTGCTTGTACAGGGAAGGGGTGCGCACGCCCAGCCGCTGGGCCAGCGAACCCATCGTCAGGTTGGCGAAGCCCACCTCGTCGGCGAGGGCGGCACCGGCCGCGACCACGGCCGCCGGGTCCAGGCCGACCCTAGGCACGGACGGCGTCCGATCGGAGGAAGGCGAGGATGAGCGAAACCACCTGGTCGGGGAACTGGTCGTGCGGGTAGTGCCCGGCGCCCTCGATCATCTCAAGGCGGCCGAGGCCGGACGGCAGGGCGTCGACGATCGCCGAACCCTCGGCGTGCGGGTCGGCCCAGTCGGGGTCGAGCGTGCCCATCACGACCAGGACCGGGGAGCGGACGTTGCCGAGTTGCGCGCCGGCGTCGGTCGGGGCGCTGCGGCCCATGCCCTGCATGGCCTTCATCCGGCCCGGCTCGCGCAGCATGGAGTCGATGCGGCCGAGCCGCTCGGCCCAGCCGGCCGGCTTCACGCCGGGGTAGGCCACGTCGAGGTAGGAGCGCCAGAGCGGCACGCTGCCGAACGCGGCCGTACCGAGCAGCCGCAGCATGCCCTGCCGGAAGCGCTTCACCCGGAGGTCGCCGAGGCGCATCGACTGCTTGCGGGTGAACGGCGCCAACTCGACGACCGCGGTGATCAGCGAGGGTTCCTGCGCCGCGGCGATGGTGGCGGCGCCGCCGGAGACCGAGTGGCCGACGAGCACCGCCGGGCCGCCCAGGTGGCGGATGACGGCGAGCAGGTCGCCGGCGATGGCGGTGCGGCTCCAGGCCGGCCAGCCGACGCTGGACTCGCCGAAACCGCGGAGATCGACCGCGGCGACCCGATGGCCCGCCGACACCAGCGGCGGGATCACCGCATGGTAGGCGGCGCGGCTGTCGCCCATGCCGTGCGCGAGGACGATCAGCGGGCCCGACCCCGCCACCTCGTAAGCGATCGTGCCGCCGTCGACGGCAAGGTACTCGGTCATGACATCCCCCAAGCTGGCTAATTCAGTTAGCTACAAGCTAATCTTATTAGCCAACCCCGTCAACGGGAGGTCGGCGGCACGTCCGGTCGGGCGGGTCGCGCGGCGCGGCCGCGGTTGTATGTCCGCCGGACGCCCATGGCAGGATCGGCGGGTGCAGGTCGGGATGCTGGGTCCACTCGAGGTCCGCACGGACGGCGGCGGCTTGGCCGACGTACCGGGCGCGCGGCTGCGCGGGCTGCTGATCGCCCTTGCGCTCAGGCCCGGCCAGGTGGTGCCGAAGGCGTCGCTCATCGACTGGATCTGGGGAGAGCACCCGCCCGCCGATGCGGCGAACGCCCTGCAGCGCCTGGTTTCCCGGCTGCGGAAGGCACTGCCGGACGGAGTGATCGAGGGGCGGACGGACGGCTACCGGTTGACGGTCGAGCCCGACGCCGTCGACGCCGTGCGCTTCGAACGGCTCCTCATCGCGGGCCGGGCCCGCACCGAGGACGGTCACCGGCGGGTGCGGTCGCTGCGCGAGGCCCTCGGACTGTGGCGCGGCGCGGCCATGCAGGACGTCGGCCTGCAGGACAGCGCCGCGTTCGACGCCGCGGTCGCCCGGCTCGAGGGGTTGCGCCTGACCGCCGCGGAGGAGCGGGCGGACGCGGAGATCGCCCTCGGGCGCGGTGCGGAGATCGTCACGGAGCTGACCGACCTGGTGGCCGCGCACCCGGTGCGGGAACGGCTCGTCGCCGCGCTGATGCGCGCCCTCGCCGCGACCGGCCGCGACACCGAGGCGCTGCTCGTGTACCAGCGCACGAGAGAAGCCCTGGCCGACGCGCTGGGCGCCGACCCCTCACCGGAGCTGGCCGCGTTGCACGTCGCGCTGCTGCGGGGCGGAACAGGACACCGGAAGGAGAACCGGAAGACCAATCTGCGGGCCGAGCTGACCAGCTTCGTCGGCAAGGACGCCGATGTCGCCGCGGTCGCCGGCCTCGTCGCCGGGCACCGGCTCACCACCCTGATCGGGCCGGGCGGCTCGGGCAAGACCAGGCTCGCCACCGAAACCGCGCGCACGCTGCTCGGCGACCTGCCGGACGGGGCATGGCTGGTGGAACTCGCCGCCATCGGCGCGGACGGCGACGTGGTGCAGGCGACGATCGCCGGGCTCGGCCTCCGGGACGCGCTGCTCGGCGAGGCGCCGAACATGGAGCCGGCGGACCGGCTCATCGCCGCGATCCGCGACCGTGAGGCGCTGCTGATCCTGGACAACTGCGAGCATGTGATCGAGCCGGCGGCGGCACTCGCCCATCGGCTGCTCGGGGAGTGCCGGCGGCTGCGGATCATGGCGACGAGCAGGGAACCGCTCGGCATCACCGGAGAGGTGCTGTGGCCGGTCGAGCCGCTGTCCCTGCCGGCGGGGGACGCCGGTCCCGGCGAGATCGAGTCCGCGCCGGCCGTCCGGCTGCTGCGGGACCGGGCGAGCGCCGTGCGCAAGGACCTCGCGGCCGACGCCCCCACGCTGTCGACGATGGTGCGCGTCTGCCGGGCGCTGGACGGGATGCCGCTGGCGATCGAACTGGCCGCGGCCAGGTTGCGCACCATGTCCCTCGACCAGCTCGCCAACCGGCTCGACGACCGGTTCCGCCTGCTGACCGGCGGCAGCCGTACCGCGCTGCCGCGGCACAGGACGCTGCGCGCGGTGGTCGACTGGAGCTGGGAGCTGCTGACCGACGCCGAACGGACCGTCCTGCGCAGGCTGTCGGTGTTCGCGGGCGGGGCGAGCCTGGAAGCGGCCGAGCGGGTCTGCGGCGGCGACACGGTCGAGCGGGAGGAGGTGCTCGAACTGCTCACCGCGCTGACCGAGAAGTCGCTGCTGGTCGCCGAGGGCGGCGGAGCGCCGCGCTACCGGATGCTCGGCACGGTCAAGGAGTACGCCGCGCACCGGCTCGCGGAGGCGCGGGAGTCGGACCTGGCGCGCCGCGCGCATCTCGCCTACTTCACCGAGCTCGCCGAGACCGCGGAACCGCGGCTCCGCCGCGCCGAGCAGATGACATGGCTCGCCGCGCTCGATGCCGATCACGACAACATCGGTTCCGCGATGCGCGGTGCGCTCGCGGCCGGTGAGGCGCAGGCGGCGATGCGGCTCGCGGCCGGCGCCGGCTGGTACTGGTGGCTCAGCGGGCACCGGGCCGAGGGCATCGAGCTGATCATCGCGGCCACGCAGACGCCCGGCGAGGTGACCGACGAGATCCGGGCCGTCGTGTACGGGCTCGCCGTGCCGTTCGCCAGCGCCGGGGCGTCCGCCGACCAGGAGCAGGTCGCGGAGTGGGTCCGCAAGGCGTACCGGTTCGCCCGGCTCAGCCGGTCCCGCCACCCTGTGCCGGCCCTGGTCGTCCCGCTGGAACGCATGCTGCGGGAGCCGGACGCGTCCCTGTCCGCGTGGGAACCGCTGCTGGACCACGAGGACGCCTGGGTTCGCGCGCTCGCCCGGCTGCACCTCGGCAAGTCGCGGGTCACGCTCGGCCACGCCGGGCGGGAGGCGGACACGGACCTGGAGACGGCGCTCACCGAGTTCCGGGCGCTCGGCGAAAGGTTCGGGATCTCCTTCGCCCTCTCCGAGCTGGCGGACCGCATCGCCACGCGCGGCGAGTTCGCCGCCGCGTGCGAGTACTACGAGCAGGCGGCCGGGGTCGTGACCGAGGTCGGCGCCATCGAGGACGTCATCCCGATGCGGGCACGACAGGCGCAGCTGTACCGGCTGCTGGGCGACGAGGACGCCGCCGCGGCCGCGATGGCCGAGGCGGAACGGTGTGCGGAGCGGGTCACCTGGCCGGACGCGCTGGCGGAGCTGGCCATCTCGAAAGCGGGACTGGCCCGCTGGGCCGGTGACGCCGGGGAGGCTCACCGGCACCTCGATGTCGCGACGGCCATGCTGGGCGACAAGGCGGAGCGGGCGACCGTCCGCGCGATGCTGCACAACCTGCGGGGCCTCCTCGCCGACGACCTCGACGAGGCCCGGGAGCACCACGCCGCGGCCTGCCGGGCGGTGGCCGAGACATGGCACGCACCCCTGATCGCGCAGATACTCGTCGGGGTCGCCGATCTGGCCCTGCGCCGCGACCGGCCCGAGCAGGCGGCGCGGCTGCTCGCGGCGAGCACCGCCGTGCGCGGGCTGCCGGACCGCTGCCTCCCGGACACCGCCCGCATCGAGCGGGCGGCGCGGAGCCGCCTCGGCGACGCGGGGTTCGCCGAGGCGGCTCGGGAGGGGACGGAGACCGGCTGGGATCAGCTGGTCGCGGTCACGCTCGCTTCGTGAACGTGGAACGCGCCCACAGGTAGCCGGCGAGACCGATGCCGACGCACCAGGCGACGGCGGTGATCGCGTCGCCGGTGTCCGGTGCTCCGGCGAGGAGGCCGCGGACGGTCTCGATGATCGGCGTGAAGGGCTGGTACTCGGCGAACTGCCGCAGGCCCGGCCCCATCGTCTCCGCCGGCACGATCGCGCTGCTGAAGAACGGCAGCATGACCAGCGGCACGGACGCCATGCCGGCCGTCTCCGGAGACTTCGCGAACAATCCCAGGGCGACCGTGAACCAGCCGGCCGCGAGACCGAGCAGCACGACGATGCCGGCGACGCCGAGCCAGTCGAGGAGACTCGCCGACGGGTCGAATCCCAGCAGGAAGGCCACCCCGACGAGGGCCGCGATGGCGATCAGGTTGGTCAGCAGGCCGGCGACGACGTGCCCGGTCAGCACCGCACCCCGGGAGACGTCCATGACCTTGAAGCGGTTGATGATGCCCTTCGTCATGTCGGAGTTCACGGACGTCGCGGTGGCTCCCAGCCCGTAGCAGACGGCCAGCAGGATCAGTCCCGGCGTCACGTAGTCGATGTAGTCGACGCCGACGTCGAAGGCGTCTCCCATCATGTACACGAACATCAGCAGGATGATGATCGGCATCAGGACCGCGTTGAACACCGAGGTCGGGTTGCGGGCGATGTGTTTGAAGTTGCGGCGCAACATCACCATCGAATGGGACGTGGTGCTCATTTCGCTGCCTCCGTGGTGCGGCCCGTCAGGGCGAGGAAGACGTCGTCGAGGTCCGGTGTGTGAACGGAGAACTCCTCGGCGCCGAGTGAGTGGTCATCGAGCCTGTCCAGCAGGGCACGGAGCGATTTCGTCCCGGCGTCGCTGGGGACCCGCAGGGTCAGTGCCTCGTCGTCGCGCGTGGAGCCGGGGAACAGGCGGGCGGCCCCGTCGAGGAGGGAGACGGTCGTGAACCGGAGCCGGACGTGCGTCCCGGGGACCTGGCGTTTGAGGTCGCCGGGCGTGCCCTGGGCGACCAGCCGGCCCTGGTCGAGGACCGCGATCCGGTCGGCGAGCTGATCGGCCTCCTCCAGGTACTGGGTGGTGAGGAAGACGGTCGCGCCGTCGGCCACCAGGTCGCGGATGATCGACCACATGGTGCGGCGGCTGCGCGGGTCCAGGCCCGTCGTCGGCTCGTCCAGGAAGATGATCCGCGGGCTGCCGACGAGGGTCATCGCCAGGTCCAGTTTCCGGCGCATCCCCCCGGAATAGGTCGACGCGGGCTTCCGCGCCGACTCCACCAGGTCGAAGCGCTCCAGCAGTTCCGTGACGATCCGCCTGCCGCCGCCGGAGGACGCCCGGTTCAGGTCCGCCATCAGCTGCAGGTTCTCCTGCCCCGTCAGCAGTTCGTCCACCGCCGCGAACTGGCCGGTGACGCCGATCGCCGCGCGCACCGCCCTGGCCTCGGTCGCGACGTCATGGCCGGCGATGCGCACCGTCCCGCCGTCGGCCTTCATCAACGTGGTCAGCACGTTCACCGTCGTCGTCTTCCCCGACCCGTTCGGGCCGAGCAGGGAGAAGACCGAGCCCGAGGCGACATCGAAGTCGATGCCGTCGAGCACGACCTTGTCGCCGAACGCCTTGCGCAGCCCTGAAACCGCAATCGCCGAATTCTTCATGGCTCCACGATCAGCGCCGGGCCTGTCACCCCCCTGTCACCCCGCTGACACGGCCGCTGACACGGCCGCGGCCTCCGCACCCGGCTATTTTTCACAGCGCCAGTTGTATTAATATGGGCGCCGCAGGTTCGTCGGGACTCTCCAATGCGTGTCGAGGGGCGGAGATGGGGATCGAGTCGCTGGCGGCGGCCCTTGAACGGGAACATCGCGAGATCGACGACGGGATCGGGGCCTTCACCGCCGAACCCTCGTCCGAGGGCCGGGACCGGCGCCCGCTGACGCGCGCGATCCGTGCCCTCCGCCGCCACATCTACGTCGAAGAGGAGTTCCTTTTCCCTGCGCTGTACGGGGCGGGGCTGACCGCCCCGGTGCTCGTCATGCTGCGCGAACACGCCCAGATGTGGCGGACGCTCGCAGCGCTGGAAGACGAGCCGGACACCGGTGCGGCGCTCACGCTCTGCCGCCGGCTGTCCGTCCAGCTCCTTCACCACAACCTGAAGGAGGAGAAGGTCCTCTACGCGGAGGTGGACCGGATCGTGCCGGAGCCGGCGGCCGGGCGGCTGCGCTCCTTCCTCGGCTCCGGAGAGCTTCCGGAGGGGTGGGTGTGCCTGAGAGCACGCACCTGAGCACCAGCGGAAAACCACATGCCCGGTTCGACAGCTACGGAGATGACGATGGAGAAGAAGGCGGTAGTCGGAAGCGCGTCCGAGCTCGCGGAGTTCAGCGACGAGTCGTTCCGCCCGAAGGTCCTGTCCGCGACCGACCTCACCAGGGTGATGATCGTCGGCATGGAGGACGGGCAGGAGATCCCGCTCCACACGCCGGGCGTGGAACTGGCGCTGGCGATCCTGGAGGGCGCGGGAGAGGTGTGGATCGGCGACGCTCCGCACGCCGTGGCGGCGGGTGACGTCGTGGTGGTCCCGGCCGGTACCACCCGGGGCGTCCGCGCCCGCGGCGGCCGGATGGTCTTCATGAACGTCGTGTCGCCGCCCCCGACCGCGGCGGACCACGAGGTCGCGCGCCGCCCGTGGCCGGCCGAGGCCGTGGGAGCCGACGAGAGCGGTACCCGGCAGTAGTACCGGGAGAGCGAGGTCACAGCGGGCGCGGGTGGATTTTTATTTTCTACTAGTAAAAACTATTACCACTATCGGTCGCGGCCTGCCGGCCTCATCGAGGAGGGATGCGAGATGACCTACATCGTCTACGGGGACTTCAACTGCCCCTACTCCTACCTGGCGAGCCTGCGGGTCGACGACCTCATCCGGCGGGGCCAGACCGACGTCGAGTGGCGCGCCGTGGAGCACGAGCCGCGGCTGCCGCTGACCGGCCTCCCCAGCGCGGCCGCGAAGGACGAGTGGGACCGCGAACTGCGCGAGATCGCCGGCATCGCGCGGCCCGGTGAGCGGGTGCCGGACGCGCCGCCGCCCGTGGTCAGCAACACCGGCGCGGCCGTGGCGGCCTACGCCGAAGCGCTGACCGACGGCCTGGCCGACGAGGCGCGGCGCGCGATCTTCCGTGCCGTCTGGGTGGAGGGGCGCCACGTGAGCAGTCCGTATGAGATCCGCCGGATCATCGCGGAGCTGATGTACCCGCGCACGCCGATGGACGTGCACCGGTACGCCCCGGGCCTCGCGATGCCGGTGGACGCCGGTCGTGTGGCGTCCGGGACGGAGCGGCGCTTCGGCGCCACCGTCAGCACGCTCGGCGGCGCCCTGACACTGACCGGGCAGCTGCGGATCGAGCAGTGGCGCGCGGACTGGGAGGGCTTCACGCAGGTGGTCCCGGCCGTCGTCCGTCCGGACGGCGGCGCCCTTCCGGGCCTTTCGGGCCTGAGCCACCTGGCGGAACTGCTGGACGGACCGCAGCCGTCGAAGCGGCGCCGAGCACAGGACGCCCCGCCCGTCCTCGCCGCTTAGGCCGGGCGCCCCGATGAAGCGCAGCATCTGATCGCCCCTCTACCCCGGGCGGCGCGCGGGTCGCCGGCCGTGAAAGATTGGCGCCCATCGAAGCCGACGATGGGGGTGCCGTGGGGGATCCGGTTCTGATGGACGATCTGCGCTCCTCCGTCCGCGCGTTCCTGCGGTCGTACGACTTCACTCCTGCCGTCGACGCCTGGAACGGCGGCTGGGACGAGGACTTCACCCGGGCGCTCGCCGCGCGCGGATGGGTCGGCATGACCATCCCGGAGGAGTACGGCGGCGCCGGGCGGACCTTTCTCGAACGCTACGCCGTCACCGAGGAACTCCTCGCCGCCGGGGCGCCGGTGTCCGCGCACTGGATCGCCGACCGGCAGACGGCCCCCTCCCTGCTGGCCCATGGAACCGAAGAACAGAAACGCGAGTTCCTGCCCGCGATCGCGCGGGGCGAGTGCTTCTTCGCCATCGGCATGAGCGAACCGGACTCCGGCTCCGACCTGGCCAGCGTCCGCACCGCCGCGGAACGGACCGGCGGCGGCTGGCTCCTCACCGGGACCAAGGTGTGGACGTCCGGGGCGCACCGCGCCCACGCCATCCTCGTCCTCGCCCGCACCGAGCCGCACGACCCGTCCGCGCGGCACGACGGCCTCAGCCAGTTCATCGTCGACCTGCGCGCCCCCGGCGTGACCATCCGCCCGATCCTGACGATGGGCGGCGAACACCACTTCAACGAGGTCGCGTTCACCGGCGTGTACGTCCCGGGCGACCGGCTGCTGGGCCGCGTCGGGGACGGGTGGCGGCAGGTGACGTCCGAACTGGGATACGAGCGCAGCGGCCCGGAGCGCTTCCTGTCGACACTTCCGCTGCTGGACGAGGCGGCCGCGGCGACACGGCGGGGCGAACTCCCCCATCACCCCGACCTGGGCCGTCACATCGCACGGATCGCGGGGCTGCGGCACATGTCGCAGGGCGTCGCGCGGGCCCTCGAAGCCGGGGAGACCGCCGACGTCGAGGCCGCACTGGTCAAAGTGCTCGGAACGACCCTGGAGGGCGACATCGTCGAGTTCGCCGCCCGGCTCGGCATGGCCGACCCGCTCCTGACCGCCGCGCAGCTGCGACGTGCCGGGTTCACCCTGCGCGGCGGCACCAACGAGATCCTGCGCGGCGTGATCGCGCGGGGGCTGGGGCTGCGATGACCATCGATCCCGCGCTCCAGGACATGATGGCCTCGGTCTTCTCCGACCACGACCCGGCCGCCCCGGCCGGTTCCCTGTGGGGGACGCTGGAGTCCCTGGGCCTCGCCCGCCTCACCACCCCGGCCGGACGCGGCGGCAGCGGCGCCGGATGGGCCGAGGCCGCCGCGCTGCTCCGGACGGCCGCCTCCCACGGCGTGTCCGTCCCGCTGGCCGAGAACGACCTTCTGGCGAACTGGCTTCTGGCGGAGGCGGACCTGCCGTCCGACGAGAGCCTCCGCACCGCCTGCGTCCTGGACGGGACCGGCACGGCCAAGGCGGTGCCCTGGGCCGGCGACGCCGACCGGATCACGCTGCTGTGGGCCGGAAGCGACGGCTGGCGGGCAGCGGACGTCCCCGCGTCGTCACTGCACATCGAGCGCGCGGCGAACCTGGCGGGCGAACCACGCGACGCCGTGCACGCCCCCGTGGACACCATGTCCGGAACCCGGGTGGGCGAACACGTGGCGGAGGAGTTCATGCTCCGCGGAGCCCTGGCCCGTGCCCTGCAGACGACCGGCGCGATGGACGGCATCCTGCGGCTCAGCGTCGAACACGCCGCGACACGGACCCAGTTCGGCCGCCCCCTGGCCCGTTTCCAGGCCGTCCAGCACCTGATCGCCGACATGGCGGCGGAGGCCTCGCTGGCGAAGGCGGCGACGGACACCGTCCTGCGCGACGGCCTCACACCGTTCAACATCGCCGTGGCGAGATCCTGCACCGGCCACGCGACGGCGACGGTGGTCCGCAACGCCCACCAAGTCCACGGCGCCATCGGGACGACGGCAGAGCACCCGCTCCACCGCTACACGCTTCCCGCTCTGGCCTGGAGCGCGGAGTTCGGCTCGCTCCACCACTGGGACGAACTCCTCACCCGGGCGGCGGTATCGGCGGACCAGGGCATCTGGCACCTCATCACCAACCCGTAGCCGGATCCGCGCGGGGCGGGATCAGAGCCAGCCGGCGTTGCGGGAGATGCGGATGGCGTCGATGCGGTTCCGGGCGTTGACCTTCGCGATGGCGTTGGACAGGTAGTTGCGGACCGTCGCGCGGGACAGGGACAGGGCGGTGGCGATCTCCTCGGTGGACAGGCCGCTTTCGGCCGCGCGGAGGACGTCGGTCTCGCGCGGGGTCAGGGGGCTGCTGCCGGTCTCCAGGGCCGCCGCGACCAGGTCGGGGTCGATGACGCGTTCGCCGGCGGCCACGCGGCGGATGCCGTCGGCGAGGGTGTCGGCGGGGGCGTCCTTGATGATGAAGCCGCGGACGTGGACCTTGAGCGCGCGCAGCAGGTTGCCCGGCTGGCTGAGCCCGGTGAGGACGAGCGCCCGGCATTCGGGCAGCCGTTCGTACAGCTCACCGGCGGCGGCGAGCCCGTCCAGGCCCGGCAGGTCGATGTCCAGGACGGCCACGTCGGGCCGGACCTCCAGGGCCGTCGCGACGATCTGGTCGCCGCGCTCCAGTTCGGCGACGACCTCCATGTCGTCCTCCAGCGAGATGAGGGCGACCAGCGCACCGCGGATCATGTGCACGTCCTCGGCTCTCCAGCCACCCGGCGGGCGCGGCCTTCACGGGGCGTCCCCCGGCTCGGCGGTGACCTCCAGCCGCAGGCGGCCGTCGTGGCGGGTGACCACGATGGCGCAGCGCCGGACGGCGTCGTCGTGCAGGAGGCGTGCGACGTCGGTGCGCAGGGCCGAGTGAAGGGCCTCATCGAGGGTGTCGGGGACGTCGCCGTCCGGCAGGACGACGCGGCACTCGATCCCCGCCGCGGACAGGAGCGTCACCGCGGTGTCCAGTGCGGCGTCCAGCGAGGTGTGCTGGTAGCCGCGGATCAGGCGCCGGGTCTCGGCCAGCGTCCGTCTCGAATCGCCGGCCAGGGCCCGCAGTTCGTTCTCCGAGGCCCGCCTGTCATGCGGGGCCAGCGCACCCGCCCGCCGTCCCCGCGCGGCGATCGACTCCAGTGCCGTGCCGACCGTGTGCCGCAGTTCCTCGTCGATCCGCAGCCGTTCGCGCGCGACCGCCCGGTCGGCCAGCGCGCCGCGCGCCGCGTGCAGCCGCCGCACCGCGCCGACAAGCCAGATCAGCAGGAACACCGGCAGTCCCTTGAGGGCCCCGGCGATCGTGAAGAAGGGCGCCATGTCGGGGCGGCCGAGCACGATCGCGAGCGGTGCCTGCGCGGCCACGATCGTCCCGAAGAGGGCGAACGACCAGGGGCGGCGCACCACGATGAGCACGGACACGGCGAGCGCGTGGAACTGCCCGAGCCAGAGGGCCCCGAGGTACGGGACGGCCCCGACGATCACCGCGGCCATCGCCGCGACCGTCCAGCCGGCTCCGCGGGGACGGGTCCCCTGCGCCGCGTGGTAGACGTGCCTGACGTGCAGCGGCAGGTAGGCGGCCGTGGCCAGCACCGCGCCCAGGGCGGGGGCGTCCGTGGACGTGAGGGCGAAGCGCCACAGCTCCACCAGGGGGATCAGGACGCTGTAGGCGACCGCGCCCATCGCCGCGAGCGGAACGAAGTTCGCCGTGAGCGGGAGGGAACGGCCGGTTCTCGCCCGCGGCGGTCGCGCGGCCCGCGGCGGTCGCGCGGCGTGCGGGGGTCGCGCGGCGTGCGGGGGTCGCGTCGGTTGCGGCGTCAGGTGGCCCTCCACCCGTGGATCGAGGCCGGGCCAGGATATGCGCCGGCCTCGCGGCATGGCCAACGAGGCGCCGGCATCCGTCACGTGACCTCCTCCGCCGTCCCCGTGGCCTCCCGGCCTCCACCATCGCGTTCGCCGTTGACCAGTGTCGTTCCGCCGCCGCGTTCATCGGCAGATGCGGATGTCCGCATTTCACCCATGACGTTCATCACCGCCGACTGACGACATCGGCATCTGCCCTGCGGGCCGTCCGCTCGGCGAGGCTCGATCCGTCAGGACGGGCGCCGCCGGAGACCGGTGCGCACGCACACCGGAAGGATCCACGGGGAACGGCATGAAGGAAACGACAGGTACCGGCGCGGACGGTGTCGTCCAACTGCGGGCGGTGCGCAAGGTGTTCGGCTCGAAACGGAACGGCGTCGCGGCGCTCAACGGGGTCGACATCACGTTCCGGCCCGGCGGCTTCACCGCGATCATGGGTCCGTCGGGCTCGGGGAAGAGCACCTTCCTGCACTGCGCGGCGGGACTGGAAAGGCCGACGTCGGGCTCGGTCGTCCTGGACGGCCACGAGCTGACCGGCATGGGCGAGCGGGCCCTCACCAAACTGCGGCGCGAGCGCATCGGCTTCGTGTTCCAGGCGTTCAACCTGCTGCCCGCGCTCAACGTGGCCGAGAACGTGGGACTGCCGATCCTGCTCGCCGGCGGCAGGCCGCGCCGGGCCGCCGTCCACGAGGCGCTGGAGCGGGTCGGGCTCGGCGCGCTCGGACGCCGCCGTCCCGCCGAACTGTCCGGGGGGCAGCAGCAGCGCGTCGCGATCGCGCGCGCCCTGGTCACCCGTCCCGCGGTGGTCTTCGGCGACGAGCCGACCGGCGCGCTCGACACCCGCACCGCCCGGGACGTCCTCGCCCTTCTCCGTGAGGCGGTGCGCGACGCCAGGCAGACCATCGTGATCGTCACTCATGACCCGGCGGCCGCCGCGCACGCCGACCGGGTCGTCTTCCTGGCCGACGGCCGCATCGTGGACGAGTTGGACCGGCCGTCCGCCGACGCGATCGCCGGGCGCATGACGCATCTGGGCGCCTGGGACACCGATCCGGGCGGGCACCGTCCGGCGGA
The DNA here is from genome assembly GCF_043198445.1 of Spirillospora sp. NPDC048823. Classification (NCBI taxonomy): domain Bacteria; kingdom Bacillati; phylum Actinomycetota; class Actinomycetes; order Streptosporangiales; family Thermomonosporaceae; genus Spirillospora; species Spirillospora sp. NPDC048823. The sequence continues at coordinate 257,594 of NZ_JBICUT010000009.1, forward strand.
GGTGTCCTGATGTTCCGGCTGGCCCTGCGCACCCTGCGTTTCCGGAAGGGCGGCTTCGCCGCCTCGTTCGCCGCGCTGTTCCTCGGAGTCGTCATCGTCACCGCGTGCGGCGGGCTGATGGAGAGCGGAATCCGCACCACGAGCACCGCATCCCAGGACGAGACCGTTCCCAGCCACTAGCCGGCCACCGGCCGGGCGATGACCTCGTCCTCGCCCGGCTTCGGCGGCCGTCCCGCAGGGCGCGCGGCGGTCAGGTCGCCAGGAGTCCGCGCATGCGGCCGATCTCGGCCAGCTGGGTGGACTCGACGTCGCGGGCCATCTCCTGAATGGTGATGTCGGTGCCCTTGCCCAGGACGTCCTTGACCATGGTGAGCGCGCCCTGGTGATGGGTGATCATCAGGGTCAGATAGAGCTTGTCGAACGCGGCGCCGCGCGCGTCCCGCAGCTGCTTCATCTGCTCGGCCGTGGCCATCCCCGGCATGCCGGCCTGGTGCCCGCCGTGGTTGCGGCCGTGCGCCTTCAGGACCGCCTTGGGGTTCTTCTCCAGCCAGGACCGCATCGCCGCGATCTCGACCTTCTGCGCCGCGTCGATGCGGGAGGCCAGCGACCGCACCCGCTCGTCGGACGCACGGTCGGGGGCCAGCGCGGACATCTCCAGCGCCTGCGCGTGGTGCGGGATCATCATCTGCACGAACGTGACCTCGGCCGCGGTGGGCGGCGCGGCTTCGCGCGGACCCGCGACCTCCGTCTTGTTGGGCTCGCCCGGACGGCCCGGGACCAGCACGGACCTCGACGGGGCGGCCTCGGGCCCGTCCTCGCCGCTGCACCCCGCCAGGACGCCGGCGGCCAGCACGACCACCATGCCCGTCATCGCGATCCGGTTCCGCATCACGCCTCCCAGGCCAGCCGACCACGCAACCGGACCGTACAAGCAGAGCAAGATTACACAAAACCGGCTTTTGATATCTGGACAAATAGCCACACGTTCGGGCAGGTCTATGCATCAAGCCCAGTGGACTTCATAATCCGGGGAGATCAACTGTCCCACCGGGGGTCATGTAGACAAAGGAGTCAGGGTGGCGCCAGTTCTCAAGCGAAGAACCAGACGCAAGACCTTCTTCGGCATCCTCTCGGGCATCGTGCTGGTGATGTCGTCCGTGCTCGTGCCAGCGGCGTCGGCCGAGCCGGGCGATGACCCGATCAGCAAGACCCCGAACATGCACCATCTGGCGAACATCCCCAAGCAGGGGCCGCTCGCCGGGCCCACCGCGTACGGCTCGGACTGGGCCTTCAAGGGCCGGTACGCCTTCGGCGGCAACTACGAGGGCTTCACGGTCTACGACATCAGCCGGCCCCAGAGGCCGAAGGTCGTCACCGTGGTGCACTGTCCCGGCTCCCAGAACGACGTGTCGATCGCCGGGGACCTGCTGTTCCTGTCGACGGACAGTTCCAGGAGCGACGACTCGTGCCAGTCCGTGTCCAAGCCCGCCACCGAGAAGTCGGCGTGGGAGGGCATCAAGATCTTCGACATCAGCGACGTCCGCAACCCGCGCTACGTCAAGGCCGTCGAGACCAAGTGCGGCTCCCACACCAACACCCTCGTCCCAGGCAAGCGCGGCACGGTCTACATCTACGTGTCCTCGTACCGCCCGAACGACACCTACCCCGACTGCAAGCCCCCGCACGACCTCATCTCGATCGTGAAGGTCCCGCTGCGGCACCCGCAGGCCGCGCACGTGGCGGCCGAGCCGGTGCTGTTCCCGGACGGCGGCAACCCCGGTGACCCGGCTGACACGCCGTGGCCCAACGGGACCAGCGCCACCTCCGGCTGCCACGACCTGACCGCCTACCCCGACAAGGACCTGATGGCCGGCGCCTGCATGGGCGACGGTGTGCTGTTCGACATCTCCGACCCGCTCAAGCCGCGCACCATCACCAGTGTGCGCGACGACGACAACTTCGCGTTCTGGCATTCGGCGACGTTCAACAACCGCGCCAACAAGGTCGTCTTCACCGACGAGCTGGGCGGCGGCGGCGCCGCCACCTGCAACGCGGAGGTCGGGCCCGAGAAGGGCGCCAACGCCATCTACGACATCGTCGGCAAGGGCAAGCACCGCGAGCTGAAGTTCCGCAGCTACTACAAGATCCCGCGGCACAACACCGACGCCGAGAACTGCGTGGCGCACAACGGCTCGCTGATCCCGGTGAAGGGCAAGGACATCATGGTGCAGGCCTGGTACCAGGGCGGCATCTCGGTGATGGACTTCACCGACTCCCGCAAGCCCAAGGAGATCGCCTGGCTCGACCGCGGCCCGTGGTCGGACGAACTGGCGATCGCCGGCCCGTGGTCCGCGTACTACTACAACGGCTTCATCTTCTCCAACGAGATCCAGCGCGGCCTGGACGTCATCGACCTCCGGGACCGCCGTACCGACCGGGCCAAGCGCGTCAGGATCGACATGCTCAACGCGCAGTCCCAGCCGAACTACTACGACGACTGATCTGACCGGAAGGGCCTCGGCCCCGTGGAGCGCCAAGCTCCGCGGGGCCGATGGCGTTTCCGGCCGATGGCGTTTCCGGGCGATGCGGACGGCATGCCGGGGCGCTCCACCTGAGCGCCGAGTACAGCCGCTACCCTCGGTTCGTGGAGGCTGCGACGTAGTGAAGCGACTTCACAGTGATGCGATTTCAGAAGATCCCAGCGGCCGGCACGCCACGCCGGTGGACCTCACCGGCCGGGGGACCTGCGCGTGAGCGAATCCGAATCGTCCGGGGCCGACGGCGGGGAGGCCGCGTCGGACCGTCCCCGCGAGAGTGAGCCGGACGCGCGGTTCACCTTCGCCAACGAGCGGACGTTCCTGGCCTGGAACCGCACGGCGCTCGCCCTGATCGTCGCCGGGCTGGCCATCGTGCAGCTGCTGCCGCCGTTCCCCGGGCTGCCGTGGGGCCGGCATCTGCTGGCCGTCCCGCTGATCGTCCTCGGCGCCGTGCTGTCCGTCGGCGGTTTCGCCGAGTGGGGCCGCAACCAGCGTGCGCTGCGCCGGGGAGAGCCGCTGCCGCGGTCGCCGCTCCCCCGCGTCCTCGCCATCGCCATCGCGGCCGTCGCGCTGCTGGCCGCCGTCCTCGTCCTGCTGTCGGAGGCGGTCGAGTGACATCCGGGGCCCTCGACGATCCAGAGGACCTCGATCCCGGCCTGGCCCGTGAGCGCACCGAGCTGGCCTGGTTCCGGACCGCCGTCGCCTTCGCGGCCCTCGGCGGCGCCATGCTCCAGACGACCCCCGTGATCGGTGGGCTCGTCCTGGGCATGAGCGCGCTGGTCCACGTGCTGGGCCGCGCGACACGTCCGGCCGGACGCGCCGCCGCGCACGAGCGCCGCCGCGCCCTCCTGCTGATCAGCGTCGCCGTGACCCTGGTGGCCGCGGCCGCCCTCGCAACGGTCTTCTTCGCCTCGGACAGCCTGTTCCCGCTTCGACGCTGATAAGGAGACGCAACGGCGGCGGGCCGGGGCGAGCACTGTACCTGGCTCGCTTCAGATGTCGTTGTCATGCCCGGGTAGACCGGTGCCACCTCGAGAACTCATCGATCATGCCCGGCGCTTCTGGCGGCGGCCGGGGTTTTGCAGGTTTCCCACAACTCGGGACGCCCAGCGTGCGCTGTCAGCGACATGGCGCCGCGGGCCGCCAGACGGAAAAGTGAGCACCTGCGGAGGCCGCCGTGTCGCGGCTCGCAGCGTCGGTTACAGAAGCGTCGGTACAGGAAGGTTCGGCCGGGTGTTCAGTCGTGTCGCCATCGTCAACCGTGGTGAGGCCGCCATGCGGCTCATCCACGCCGTACGGGACATCGCCGCGGAGACCGGGACGCGGATCGAGACCGTCGCCCTGCACACCGACGTCGACCGCACCGCCACGTTCGTGCGCGAGGCCGACCTCGCCTACGACCTCGGTCCCGCCGCCGCGCGCCCGTACCTCGACCTGGAGGTGCTGGAGCGCGCCCTCGTGGAGACCGGGGCGGACGCCGCGTGGGTCGGCTGGGGCTTCGTCGCGGAGGACCCGGCGTTCGCGGAGCTGTGCGAGAAGGTCGGCGTCACGTTCGTCGGGCCGAGCGCGGAGGCGATGCGCAGGCTCGGCGACAAGATCGGCGCGAAGCTGCTCGCCGAGGAGGTCGGCGTGCCGGTCGCGCCGTGGAGCCGCGGCGCGGTCGAGACCCTGGACGCCGCGCTGGCGGCGGCGGACGAGATCGGCTACCCGCTGATGCTGAAGGCGACCGCCGGCGGCGGCGGGCGCGGCATCCGCGTGATCACGAGCAGGGACGAGCTCGCCGACGCCTACGAGCGCACCAGCCAGGAGGCGGCGCGGGCGTTCGGCAGCGGCGTCGTGTTCCTGGAGCGCCTGGTCACCGGCGCCCGGCACGTCGAGGTCCAGGTGATCGCCGACGGCGAGGGGACGGCGTGGGCGCTCGGCGTCCGCGACTGCTCGGTGCAGCGGCGCAACCAGAAGGTCATCGAGGAGTCGGCGTCGCCGGTGCTCGGCCCGGCGCAGGCGGCCGAGCTCAAGGCGTCCGCCGAGCGGCTGGCCGTCGCGGTCGGCTACCGCGGCGCGGCGACCGTCGAGTTCCTCTATCACCCCGGGGACGAGCTGTTCGCGTTCCTGGAGGTCAACACCCGGCTGCAGGTCGAGCACCCGATCACCGAGGCCACCACCGGGTTCGACCTGGTCAAGGCCCAGCTGCGGGTGGCGTCCGGCGGCCGGCTCGAAGGCGGGCCGCCGGTGGAGCGCGGGCACGCCGTGGAGGCCCGGCTGAACGCCGAGGACCCCGACCGCGACTTCGCGCCCTCCCCGGGCCGCATCGCGCGGCTGGACCTGCCCGCCGGGCCGGGCATCCGGGTGGACACCGGCGTCCGGGAGGGCGACACCATCCCCGCCGACTTCGACTCGATGATCGCGAAGATCATCGCCTACGGCCGGGACCGCGGCGAGGCGCTCGGCAGGCTGCGCCGGGCGATGGCGCAGACCGCGGTGATCATCGAGGGCGGCGCGACGAACAAGAGCTTCGTGCTCGACCTGCTCGACCAGCCCGAGGTGATCGACGCGAGCGCGGACACCGGCTGGATCGACCGGGTCCGCGGCGAGGGCCGGCTCGTCTCGCACCGGCACTCCGCCGTCGCGCTGGCGGCCGCCGCCATCGAGGCGTACGAGGAGGAGGAGCGCGCCGAGCGGCAGCGGCTGCTGTCCACGGCGTTCGGCGGGCGCCCGCAGGTGCAGCACGAGAGCGGCCGGCCGCTGGAACTCAAGCTGCGCGGCGCCGGCTACCGCGTGCGCGTCGCGCGCGTCGGCGCGCACCGGTTCCGCGTCGGCGTCGAGGCGGTGGACGGCGCGGCCGGCGCGGTCCGCACCGCCGACGTCGAACTCGAACGCTTCGACCGGCACACCGGGCAGATCGTCGTCAACGGCTCCCGGTACCACCTGCTCACCGGCACGCACGGGCCGGTCCACATGGTCGAGGTGGACGGTGTGGCGCACCGGGTCAGCCGCGACGAGGGCGGCGTCGTCCGCTCGCCCGCGCCCGCGCTGGTCGTCGCCACGCCGCTGAAGGTCGGCGCCGAGGTCGAGGCGGGGGCACCGGTCCTGGTGCTGGAGAGCATGAAGATGGAGACGGTGCTGCGGGCGCCGTTCAAGGCGCGGCTGAAGGAATGCGCCGTCGCCGTGGGCAGCCAGGTGGAGACCGGTGCGCCGCTGCTTCGGCTGGAGCCGCTCGCCGACGACGGCGAGGACGACGACACCGCGGCGGCCGAGTCCGTCGAGCTGGACCTGCCCGCCGCGCCCGCGGCGGTCCCGGCGCGGGAACGCGCCCGCCGCGGCCGGGAGGACCTGCGCAGCCTGCTCCTGGGCTTCGACGTCGACCCGCAGGACGGACGCCGGGTTCTCGACGACTACCTCGGCACACGCCGGGCCGCCATCGTGGACGGCCATTGGCCGCTGGCCGAGGAACTCGAACTCGTCAACGTGTTCGCCGACCTCGCCGAGCTGAGCCGCAACCGGCCGGCGGGCGGCGACGGCGGCGGGGACGGCGGCGGGAACGGGCATGTGCACAGCGCCCGCGAGCACTTCCACACCTACCTGCAGAGCCTCGACGTCGAGCGGGCCGGGCTGCCGGAGGCGTTCCAGGCCAAGCTCGCCACGGCCCTCGGCCACTACGGGGTCACCGAGCTGGATCGCTCCCCCGCGCTGGAATCCGCGGTGTTCCGGATCTTCCTCGCCCAGCAGCGCGCGTCCGCCGACGCCGCGGTCGTCACGACGCTGCTGCGCGCGTGGCTGCGGGAGCCGCCGCCGGAGGAGTCGCTGCGCGAGCCCGTCGGTCTCGCGCTGGAGCGGCTGGTGGCCGCGACACAGGTCCGCTTCCCGGTGGTCTACGACCTCGCGTGCGGTGTGGTGTTCGCCTGGTACGCCCAGCCGCTGCTGCGGCGCAACCGGGCCCGCGTCTACGCCGACGTCCGCAGGCACCTGCGCCACCTGGACGCGCACCCGGACGCGCCCGACCGCGCGGAACGCATCGCCGAGATGGTGCGGAGCACCGAGCCGCTGGTGCGGCTGCTCGGCCGGCGGCTCATCCGCGGCGAGCAGGACGGCCGCGGGGGGAACGACCACGGGCGCGACAACGCGGTCATGCTGGAGGTGCTGACCCGGCGGTACTACGGCAACAAGGGCCTCACCGGCGTCCGCACCAGCCGGGTCGCGGACTGCACGTTCGTGGTCGCGGAGCGCGAGGGCTCGTGCCTGGTCTCGTCCGCGGTGAGCTTCGAGGCGCTGGGCGGCGCGCTGCGCGGGCTCGGCGAGCTGGCGGGCGGCGACGAGGACATCGACGCCGACATCTATCTCGCCTGGGAGAACCAGCCGGACGACTTCGACGCGATGGCGGCGGCGCTGCACGGGGTCATCAACGCGCACCCGCTGCCGGGCCGGGTCCGCAGGCTCACCGCCACCGTCGCGGGCAGCAGCGGCGCGGTGATGCACCACCACTTCACGTTCCGCCCGTCGGGCGGCGGGATGGCGGAGGAGCGGCTGATCCGCGGCCTGCACCCGCACATCGCGCAGCGGATGCAGATGGAACGGCTGAGCAGGTTCGACCTCACCCGGCTGCCGTCCTCGGACGAGGAGGTCTACCTCTTCCAGTGCGTGGCGCGCGACAACCCGTCCGACGACCGCCTCGTCGCGTTCGCGCAGGTCCGCGACCTGACGGAACTGCGGGAGCACGACGGCAGGCTGCTCACGCTGCCGACGGCCGAGTACACCATCGCGTCCTGCGTCGACTCGATCCGCCGCGCGCAGGAGCGCCGGCCGTCGAAGAACCGCTTCAACACCAACCGGATCGTGATCTACGTCTGGCCGCCGAGCGACCTCACCCGCACGGAGCTGGAGCGGATCGCCGGGCGCGTGGTGCCGACGACCGTGGGCGCCGGGCTGGAGGAGATCCTGCTCATCGGGCGGCAGCGCGACCCGAGGACCGGCGAGCTGTTCAAGATCGCCGTGCGGGTGGCGTACGACGCCACCGGCGGAACCGAGCTGACCGTCGGGGAGCCGTCGGACGAGCCGGTGGAGCCGCTCGACGACTACCGGCAGAAGGTGCTGCGCGCGAGCAGCCGCAACACGGTGTACCCGTACGAGCTGACCGGCATGCTCGGCCGCTTCGCCGAGCACGACCTCGACGTCGACGAAGCGGGGAACCACGTGCTGGTGCCGGTCGACCGGCCGCGTGGACGCAACACCGCGGCGATCGTCGCGGGCGTCGTCACCACGACGACCCGGCGGCATCCCCGGGGCGTCACCCGGGTCGTGCTGCTCGGCGACCCGACGAAGGCGCTCGGCGCGCTGTCGGAGCCGGAGTGCCGCCGCGTGATCGCCGCGCTGGACCTCGCGGAGCGGATGCGGGTGCCGGTGGAGTGGTACGCGCTGTCCGCCGGGGCCCGGATCTCCATGGAGTCGGGCACGGAGAACATGGACTGGGTGGCGGCGGCGCTCAAGCGGATCGTCGAGTTCACCCAGGACGGCGGCGAGATCAACATCGTGGTCGCGGGCATCAACGTCGGCGCGCAGCCGTACTGGAACGCCGAGGCGACGATGCTCATGCACACCAAGGGCATCCTGGTGATGACGCCGGACTCGGCGATGGTGCTCACCGGCAAGCAGTCCCTCGACTTCTCCGGCGGCGTGTCGGCGGAGGACAACTTCGGCATCGGCGGCTACGACCGGGTGATGGGCCCGAACGGGCAGGCCCAGTACTGGGCGCCCAGCCTGGCCGCCGCCCGGGACGTGCTGATGTCGCACTACGACCACACCTACGTCGCGCCGGGCGAGGAGGCGCCGCGCCGCGCGCGGACGTCCGACCCCGTCGACCGGGACGTCTCCGGCTTCCCGCACGCCGTGGAGGGCAGCGACTTCACCACCGTCGGCGAGATCTTCTCCGCCGAGGCCAACCCGGACCGCAAGAAGCCGTTCGACATCCGGACCGTGATGCGGGCGCTCTCCGACCAGGACCACCCGGTGCTGGAACGCTGGGCCGGCATGGCCGACGCCGACACCGCGGCGGTGCAGGACGTGCATCTCGGCGGCATGCCGGTGTGCCTGCTCGGCATCGAGTCGCGGGCGGTGCCGCGGCGCGGCTTCCCGCCCACCGACGGCCCGGACACCTACACCGCGGGAACGCTGTTCCCGCAGTCGTCGAAGAAGGCCGCGCGGGCGATCAACGCGGCCAGCGGCAACCGGCCGCTGGTGGTGCTGGCGAACCTGTCGGGCTTCGACGGCTCACCGGAGTCGATGCGGAAACTGCAGCTGGAGTACGGCGCCGAGATCGGCCGCGCGATCGTGAACTTCCGCGGGCCCATCGTGTTCTGCGTGATCTCGCGCTACCACGGCGGCGCGTTCGTGGTGTTCTCCAAGGCGCTGAACCCGAACATGACCGTGCTGGCGCTGGAGGGCTCGTTCGCGTCGGTGCTCGGCGGCGCGCCCGCAGCCGCCGTCGTGTTCTCCGGTGACGTCAACGCCCGCACCGCGGCCGACCCGCGCGTGCGCGAGCTGGAGGCCCGCCTCGCGCCCACCTCCGGCGCCGACCGCGCCGCGCTGACCGCCGAGCTCGACGAGCTCCGCGCGTCGGTCCGCGCGGAGAAGCTGGGCGAGGTGGCCACGGAGTTCGACCGCGTCCACGACATCCGGCGCGCGGTCGAGGTCGGCTCGGTCGACGCCGTCATCCGCGCGGCGGAACTGCGCCCGCGGATCATCGAGGCGATCGAGTCCCACCTGAACCGGCGCTGAGCGGCCGGCCCGCGCACGAAGGGCCGGGGCGCCGCGGACGGCGCGCCCGGCCCTCACCCGTGCTCCGGGACGGCCTGACCAGCGTTACGTGAACGCGGGCATCAGGACGTGAACGCGGGCATCAGGTGTTCGTGGATCAGGCGGAGCTGGCCGTCCACGTCCGGGACGCCGGTGAGGTCGCGGCCGGTGAAGGACTTCACCAGGCCGGGGTCGGTGATCGCGCAGATCATGTGGTTGACGCCGGTCGGCGCGATCTCGCTCTCGATCTTGGCGCGGACCTCGTCGGGGGTGCCGGCCAGGGACAGCTTCTCGGTGATCTCGGGGGTGGTCAGCTCGATGGCCTTGGCCAGGTCGCCGGCGCCGATGGCCTCGATGATCGGGGCCATGTCCGCCGGGTCGACGCCGTTGCGCTCCAGCTGCTCGGCCGGCATCGCGGACGCGTACAGGCCGACCATGCTGCGGGCCGCCTCCTTGGCCGCGGCCGAGTCGGGGCCGACCGCGAACACGACCCAGGCGCCGATGTCGAGCGTCCGCCAGTCCTTGCCCGCGCGCTCGGCGCCCGCCTTGAAGTGCTCGACGGCGTACTCGTAGGCGCCGCGCGAGTAGCTCAGCGCGTGGTGCACGCCGTCGGACAGCTCACCGGCCGCCTCGAACGACTTCGGCCCGCGCATCGCGCCGATCTTGACGGGGAGGTGCTCCTGGACGGGGCGCGCGAAGGTGAACAGGCCCTCGTAGGAGTAGAACTCGCCGTCGCGGGTGATGGCGCCCTCGTCCAGCAGGGTCCGGACGACCGCGACGGCCTCCTTCACCCGGGTGAGCGGCTTGGTCTTCGCCCAGTCGATCTTGTATTGGGCGAGGACCCCGAAGTTGCCGCTCCCCAGGACGACCTCGGCGCGGCCGCCGGTGAGCTCGTCCAGCGTCGCGGCGGCCTGGGCGATCAGGGACGGCTCGCGGAGGGTCACCGCCGACACCGACGGGCCGAGGCGGATCTGGGAGGTGCCGGCCGCGGCGGCGGCGAACAGCAGCCACAGGTCCTTGTGCCACGGCTCGTCGGCCGCGTACACGGCGTGGAAGCCGAGCTGGTCGGCGAGCTTGATGGAGTCCAGCGACTCCGAGAGCGGATAGTCGGGAAGCATGGCATAGCTGAACTTCACAGGGAGACATCTCCTTGTAGTGCGCACCCTGCGCACGGTTCGGGGGATGGGGAAATCGTAGGCGCTCCGGCGTGGCCGGAGGGTCACTTTCCGCTTATCGTCAGATTTCCACCAAAGTCCCATGAAGGCCGTTACGCCTCGCCCTCATCCACACCCTCGGCCTGAGCCGCCGCCGGCCTGGACGAACTGCGGGACCACCCGGTCGAGGAGATGCAGAAGGACCTCCTTCAGCATCAGATGGACCTGGTCACGGCTCAGCCGCCCGTACTTGAGCCATTCACGCGTGGTCGCCTCGGCCATCCCCGAGTATCCCCGGAACGCCGCACGGATCTCCGGGTGCTCGCGGGAGGCCGGCGCCAGCCCGACGACCTCGGCCATGTGGTCCACCGCGGTCTCCCTGCCCTTCTCCAAGAGCTCCACCAGTTCGGCGTCGACCCCGGAGGCGCTCATGTCCAGGGCGGTGATCCAGGTCGTCCGGTTGCGTTCGAGGAGTTCCAGCCACGCCTCGATGCTCTGGTCGATGCGGTCGGGGACCATGGCACCCTCCACGAACGCCGGCACGGGGACCGGCGGCACCGCCAGCATCTGCGCCACGGCGGCCAGATACAGATCCCGTTTGGTGCCGAAGTAGTGGTTGAGCAGGCCCCTGCTGACACCGGCCGCGGCCGCGATCTCGGTGTTCGACACCGAGCCGTAGGGACGTTCCCTGAACAGCGCGCGCGCACATTTGAGGATCTGCTCCCGCCGCTCGTCAGGCCCCTTGCGGACTCTGCGCGGAGCCTCCACCGCAGCCTGGTCGGTCACGTCGTTCCTCGGATCCGATCGCCGGGAGCGGCGTACGGGCCACCGGTGGCGACGCGTCCGGTGATGAGTGTTCCGGTGGTTGCGAGGCCTGCCATGTGCGAGGACCCTCCGTCCGATCGTGTGCCGCTGCGCTCGGCGAGCACTGTTGACGCTATGCCAACAGGACGTTGCCGACAACAGGGCCGCCACTATTGGCGAAGCGCCAATATTGCTCTAGGGTCACGTGTGACTCCACGGCGCGGGAGATCCAGACAGTCGGGGGCCGGCGACATGAGAGGACATCATGAGCGGCAGACACGACTCGGGCCCTGCGGACAGGCCGACCCGGCGGAGGTTCCTCGGCGGCGCCGCCGCCGTGGGTGCGGGTGCGGCGGTGGCGGGAGTCCTGGGCGGTGAGGCGTCGGCGCAGGCCGGGTGGCAGGCGGGCCCGGCCGGGGCGCGGCGGCGTGCGGCCGGCCGCCGGGTGGCGGTGTTCGGCGGCGGGATCGCGGGGCTGTCGGCGGCGTTGGAGCTGGCCGAGCGCGGGTTCGCGGTGACGGTGTACGAGCGGCGGCAGCTGGGCGGCAAGGCCCGGGTGTTCGGGGTGCCGGGTTCGGCGCGCGGCGGGCGGGACGAACTGCCCGCCGAGCACGGGTTCCGGTTCTTCCCCGGCTTCTACCAGAACCTGCCCGACTCGATGCGCCGCATCCCCTTCCCCGGCAACGAGAAGGGCACCTGGGACAACCTGACCCGCGCGTCCACCTACCTGGGCGCCCGCAAGGACCGCCCGGACCTGACGATCCCGTTCCCGTTCCCGTGGCCGATCCCCGAGGGCACCCCGCCGTTCCTGACGCCCGAGTCGCTGATCTCCACGTTGATCAGCGGGCTGCAGTCACTGGGCATGATCCCGCTGCCGGAGATCCTGCACTTCGTGCGCAAGGGCGTCATGTACGTCACCAGCTGCGACGAACGCCGCGTCGGGCAGTGGGACCACGTGTCGTGGGCCGACTTCCTGGGCACCGCCACCCGGTCGGAGGAGTACAACACGCTGCTGGCCGACGGGCTGGTGCGCAACCTGGCCGCGATGAAGTCCGCCGACGCCAGCACCCACGCCATCGGCCTGGTCGGCGAGGCCACCCTGTGGAGCGTCCTCGGCGAGGGCAACGAGGCGGGCGGGTCGGTGGACCGGGTCCTCGCCGGCGCGACCGACGAGATGCTCATCGACCCCTGGGTCGCGCACCTGAAGACCCTGGGGGTGCGGTTCCAGGTGGGGTGGGCGGCCGAGTCGTTCCAGCTGTCCGGCGGCAGGATCGCCTCGGCGGTCGCGGTCGACCCCGCCGGGGCCCGGCACACCGTCGACGCCGACTGGTTCGTGTCGGCGGTGCCGCTGGAGCGCGCCGACCGGCTGGTCGACCACCGGATGCGCGCCGCCGACCCGATGCTGAACAACATCTCCAAGCTGCGCAACGACTGGATGAACGGCCTGATGTTCTTCCTCAAGCGGGAGGTGCCGATCACGCCGGGGCACGTCAACTACTGGGACTCCACCTGGGCGATCACCTCGATCAGCCAGGCCCAGTTCTGGAAGCGGGACTTCACCGCCTACGGCGACGGCACGGTGACCGACAACCTGTCGGCGATCATCTCCGACTGGAACACCCCCGGCATGTTCAACGGCAAGACCGCCAAGGAGTGCACCCGCGAGGAGATCGCCGAGGAGGTCTGGAAGCAGATCAAGGCGCACGTCAACAAGCCCGGCAAACCGCCGGTGCTGACCGACGACATGCTGCACACCTGGTACCTGGACCCCGGCATCCTCAACCCCGGCACGCCCCAGGTCGCCAACGAGGACCCGCTGTTCATCCAGACCCTCGGCGCCTACGAGACGCGCCCCACCGCCGGCACCGGCATCGAGAACTTCTTCCTGGCCGGCGACTGGGTCAAGACCGGCCTCTACGTGTCCACCATGGAAACCGCCAACGAAGGCGGCCGCCTGGCCGCCAACGCCCTGCTGGACGCCGCCGGCCACAACGGCGACAAGGCCGCCATCGGCGAGCTGTGGATCGCACCCGCCTTCAACGACGCCAAGAAGCTCGACCAGGAGCGCTACCGCGACGGCGAGCCGCACATCCTCGACGACGGCACCTGATCCGCCGCCGGGCACCCGAGTCTCCGGCACTGGCCGCGTCGCGCGCCGAACCGTGCGGCCAGTGCCGGGTTCCGGCCGTCACAGGAAGCCGCGGTCCGGCGTCATCTCTTCGTAAGAACCAATGGACGGTTCCGCCGTTAGCGTGAACGGCATGAAAAAGGTGATCGCGGCCGTGATCGGTGCCGTTCTGCTCGTGGCCGGATGCGGAGGCGGCGGCGATGGTGATGGCGATGGCGCGACCTCCGTCCCGCCATCGAGCAATGCACCCGAGCGCCCCGCCGCGCAAAGCCCCGCCGGGACCGTGCCCGAAGCGTTGAAATTCGAGGGCGAGACGCTGGACGGCAAGGGCTTCGACGGCGCGAGCCTGGCGGGCAAGCCGGTGGTGTTCTGGTTCTGGGCGCCCTGGTGCCCCAAGTGCCTCTCCGAGGGGCCCCACGTGGCCAAGGCCGCGGAGAAGTACGGGGACAGGGTCTCCTTCGTCGGCATCGGCGGCCTGGACGACGGCAAGGACCGGCTGCAAGCGTTCGTCTCCCGGACGGGCACCAAGAGCCTCACGCACCTGGACGACCGGACCGGCAAGCTGTACTCCCATTTCAAGGTGACGTCGCAGTCGTCGTTCGTCTTCATGGCCCCCAACGGGACGACGAGCAAGGACTCCGGGCCGCTGGGACAGTCCGAACTGAACCGGCACGTCGACGAACTCCTCGGCTGACCGGCCGATGGAGACGATCTCGCTCGCCCTGGCCGCCGGGCTGGTGGCCGCGTTCAACCCGTGCGGCTTCGCGCTCCTGCCGTCCTATCTGACGCTGCTGATCGCCACGCCGGGGGCGGGCGGCGTGTGGCGGGCCCTGCGGCTGTCGGCCGCGATGACCGCGGGGTTCGTCACCGTCTTCGGCGTGTTCGGCCTGCTGGTCTCGGTGCTGACGACCTCGATCCAGCAGTACCTTCCCTGGGTCACCATCGTCGTGGGCGTGGCCTTGATCGCGCTCGGAGCGTGGCTGGTCACCGGGCGGGAACTGCTGCTCCGGCTGCCGCGCGTGCAGGCGGGCGGGCTGTCGGGGTCGCTGGCGGGACTGTACGGATACGGCGTCTCGTACGCCGTCGCGTCCCTGTCGTGCACCATCGCGCCGTTCCTGGCCGTCACCGGCCTGGTGTCCGGCGGCGCGGGCATCGTCGGCGGGCTGGCGGCGTTCGCCGCGTACGGCGTCGGGATGGGCCTGGTCGTGGGGCTCCTGTCGATGCTGGTGGCGCTGGCGCGGGACGCCGCGGTGGCGCGCACCCGCCGGATCCTGCCGTACGTCGCCCGTGCCAGCGGCGGCCTGCTGCTCGCGGCCGGGCTCTACGTCGCCTACTACGGCTGGTACGAGGTGCGCGTCAACGGGGGCGCCTCGGCCGACTCCCCGGTCGTCGGCGCGGCCACGGAGATCCAGGGCACGGTGTCGGGCTGGGTCGACCAGATCGGCATCTGGTGGATCGCCGCCGCCTTCGCCGCCCTCGCCGCCGGAACCGTGGCGGCACGCAGGCTCCTGCCGCGTGCACGGCGCACGCCCCGGGAGCCGACCGCTACGAAGTGAGACTCCCTCTCGTCGCGGCGTCCTCCCGCGCGCGGGCGTCCCGGCGGGCGTTGGGTCACCCCCGCCTCCGCACCCTCTTTTAACGTGAGAGTAGTGTGCCGTCGGAGTGGCCGGTGCTGCCCCGCCCCGCCATGCGGCAGCGGGCGGGTCCGGCCGACACGAGAGGGATCATGCCGACCTACCGAATCCAGCAACAGGAAGGCGCCCCGCAGACGGTGCGGGCGCTCCGTCTCCGGACGGACGACGAGCAGATCTACTTCGAAGACCGGGTGAAGGGCGACTGGCAGCCCGTCCTCGAACTGCGCCTCGACGACGTGGAACAGGTACAGCGCCGCCTCAACGAGAACAACGGCGCATGGATCTGGGTGACCGAGCACGTGCGGCGCATGGCGAAGTGACCCTCCGCCGGCGGGTCAGTCGGGGACGCCCGCGGCGAGCATCGGGGTGAGGGTGAGGCCGGGGTGTTCGCGTTCGATGGCGCGCAGGCGCCATTTGTCGACGAACACCGCGATGAGTGAGCCGTCCAGGGTGCGGGTGAGGACTTCCACGCCGCGTCGTCCGGCGAGGGTCTCGGCGGACTCCTTGTCGGTGATGCGGGCGGTGGAGTAGTCCAGCCGGTTCAGGTCGACGGGTGCGTTGAACTCGTCGGCCATCCGGGCGGTGACGACGTCGAACTGCAGCGGCCCGACGGCGGCCAGCACCGGTGCCTGGTCGCCGCGCAGGTCGCTGCGCAGCACCTGGACGACGCCCTCGCTGTCGAGCTGGTCGACGCCGCGGCGGAACTGCTTGGCGCGGCTGTTGTCGGTCACCCGCATCACCATGAAGTACTCCGGGGCGAACGCCGGGATCGGCGGGAACGACACCGGGGTCTTGGCGTACAGGGTGTCGCCCACGGTCAGTCCGGACGCGTTCGGCAGCCCGATCACGTCGCCCGGGTAGGCCGCGTCGAGGGTGGAGCGGTCGCGCCCGAAGATCGTCTGGGCGTACTTGGTCGCCAGTGGGCGCCCGGTGGGGGCGTGGGTCAGCGACATGCCGCGTTCGAAGCGGCCCGAGCACACCCGGATGAAGGCCAGCCGGTCGCGGTGGGCCTTGTCCATGCCCGCCTGCACCTTGAACACCTGCCCGGAGAACGGCGCCGACACCGGACGCTCGGTTCCGTCGGCGTCCGCGCGCGCCGACGGCGCGGGCGCCAGCCGGCACACCGCCTCCAGCAGCTCCGCCACGCCGAAGTTGGGCAGCGCGGCGCCGAACAGCACCGGCGTGCAGATCCCGGCGGCGAACGCGTCGGCGTCCAGGACGGCGCCGATCTCGTCCAGCAGCGCCAGCTCCTCGTTCGCGGTCTCCCACGCCGGGCCTTCCTCGGCGGCGGCCTGCTCGGCGGGGACGTGTTCGGCGATCGCGCGGGTCGCGCCGCCGGGCGTGCGCCTGAACCGGGTGAACGAGCCGCCGGCGCGGTCGATCAGCCCGCGGAAGTCTCCCGCTACGCCGACCGGCCAGTTCAGCGGGGCCGGACGCAGCCCGATGCGCTGCTCGACCTCGTCCAGCAGCTCCAGGGGTTCGCGGCCGGGACGGTCCCACTTGTTGACGAAGGTGATGACGGGGATGCCGCGGTGCCGGCACACGTCGAACAGCTTCAGCGTCTGCGCCTCCAGGCCCTTGGCCGAGTCGAGCAGCATGATCGCCCCGTCCACCGCCGCCAGCACCCGGTAGGTGTCCTCGGAGAAGTCCGCGTGGCCGGGGGTGTCCAGCAGGTTCAGCAGCGCGTCACCGAACTCGAACCGCAGCACCGAGGAGGTGATCGAGATGCCCCGGGACCGCTCGATGTCCATCCAGTCCGACCGCACGCCCCGCCGCCCGGCCTTGCCGTGCACCGCACCGGCATGCTCGATCGCCGCCGCGTGCAGGGCGAGGGCCTCGGTCAGCGTCGACTTGCCCGCGTCCGGGTGACTGATCACCGCGAACGTCCGCCGCCGCGCCGCCTCCGCCGCCACGTCCTGCGGTGTGCCCGTCCCGCCGCTCACCGCGAACGGCAATCGTGTCTGCTCTGCATCCGCCCACCATCCGAGGACCGTCTCCGTCAACCTAACCTTACGTTAAGGTATCTTGTGCACGGTCGGTTCCAGAGCGTGCTCGCCGGCTACGAAGAACGGGACCGCGATGGGCGCATTGTTCGAGGAACTCGACTGGCGTCCGACGCCCATGGGCGCCATCAGCCTACGGCGGCGCCGGGACCCGTCCCTCCGCATCGACGTCTACGAGATCAAACTCGATGACGACTTCCTCATGTCGAGCCTGTGGACGGCCGGTGAGATCGAGCTCGCCCGGCTCGGCCTGGCCGCGGCGGAGGGCACCGGCCTCAATGTCGCCGTCGGGGGCCTCGGGCTCGGCTACACCGCCGATGCCGCCCTGGACGAGCCGCGGGTCCGTTCGCTCGTCGTGGTGGAGACGCTCGCCGAAGTGATCGACTGGCACCGCGCGAAGCTGGTGCCGCTCGGGGAGCGGCTGACGACCGACGACCGCTGCCGGCTGGTACAGGGCGACTTCTTCGCCATGGCCTCGTCGGAGACGGGGCTCGACCCGCGGACGCCCGGCGGCCGCTTCCATGCCGTCCTGCTCGACATCGACCATTCGCCGAGCCATCTCCTCGCCACCGGCCACGCCTCCTTCTACCGCCCCGGGCCGCTGGGCCGGCTCGCCGCGCGGATCCACCCCGGCGGCGTCTTCGCGCTGTGGTCGAACGACCCCCCGGACGATGCGTTCACGGCCGTCCTCGGCGAGGTCTTCGCCGAGGTCACGGCGCATGTCGTCGAGTTTCCCAACCACGTCCAGGGCGGCACCGCGGCCAACACCGTGTACGTCGCGCGCACGCACCCGCGCTGAGAACGGGACCGCCGCGAAGATGGCAAGCTTGACCGACGGTATGGATCATCCGCCTCCGGCGGGACGGCCGGCGGTGCGAGGAGGACCCTGATGGACGGCAGGCACATGCAGATCGGCGAGGTCGCCGACCGGACCGGCCTGAGCCTGCGCACCATCCGCCACTACGAGGAGGTCGGGCTCGCCCTCCCCACGGCGCGCTCCCAAGGCGGTTTCCGGCTCTACACCGACGACGACGTCACCCGCCTCCTGGTCGTCAAGCGGATGAAGCCGCTCGACTTCACCCTCGAAGAGATGCGCGACCTGCTGGACATCCTGGACCGGCTCCAGTCCGCCGACACCGGCGGAGCCACCCGCAACGACCTCACCAAACGCCTCGCCGTCTACCGCTCGCTGGTCGAGGAGCGCTGCGAGAAGATCCGCACCCGCCTCGCCGACGCCGAGCAGTTCTCCGCCGAACTCTCGGCGGAACTGCGCAAGCACCGCCCATAGCCGGTTCCGGCCGGGCGGCTTGTCCGGACGTCGCAGCCCGCCCAGAAAATCCGGTATGGACCTGCCACTAGACTTGTGTCATTCGTTGTCTCAAGTAGGTCGCGTTTGTGAAGGTAGGTCACCGCCATGACCGCATCCCAGCCCCCGACGACGACCGCCGAGGAGCTGCGCGGTGCCGGCCTGCGGGTGACGGCCGCCCGCGTCGCCCTGCTGGAGACCGTCCGGGACGGTGACCACCTCGACGTCGAGGCGATCGCCTCCGGGGTGCGCGACCGCGTGGGCCACATCTCCCTCCAGGCCGTGTACGAGGCCCTGCACGCGCTCACCGCGGCCAGGCTCGTGCGGCGCCTCGAACCCGGCGACAGCCCCGCCAGGTTCGAGGGACGGGTCGGCGACAACCATCACCACCTGGTGTGCCGGAGCTGCGGCGCGGTCAAGGACGTCGACTGCGCCGTGGGGCACCCGCCCTGCCTCGACCCGGTGGACGACGCGGGTTACCTGGTCGACGAGGCCGACGTCACCTTCTGGGGCCTGTGCCCGCAGTGCCGCCCGGCGACGACGAGCTGAACACCACCCGAGCCAGTACGCCCGGGCCGGCCCGTGCAGGCCGGCCCGGGCGCCGGGATCAGGCGAGGTCGAACCGGTCGAGGTTCATCACCTTGTCCCACGCCGCGACGAAGTCGCGCACGAACTTCTCCCGCGCGTCGTCGGCGGCGTAGACCTCCGCGATCGCGCGCAGCTCCGAGTTCGACCCGAAGACGAGGTCGACGCGGCTGCCGGTCCACCTGACCGCACCCGAGGCGTCGCGGCCCTCGAAGGTCTCCGCCTCCTCGGACGTCGGCTTCCACGTCGTGCCCATGTCGAGCAGGTTCACGAAGAAGTCGTTCGTCAGCGACCCGGGGCTGTCGGTGAGGATGCCGAGCGACGACGACTGCCGGTGGTTCGCGCCCATGGCCCTGAGGCCGCCGACGAGGACCGTCATCTCGGGTGCGCTCAACGTGAGCAGGTTCGCCCGGTCGATCAGCGAGTACTCGGCCGGCAGCGGGCTGGCCTTCCCGAGGTAGTTGCGGAACCCGTCGGAGGTCGGCTCCATCTCGGCGAAGGACTCCACGTCGGTCTGCTCCTGCGACGCGTCCGTCCGGCCCGGGGTGAAGGGGACCTCGATGTCGTGACCGGCGGTCTTGGCGGCCTGCTCGACGGCGGCGCATCCGCCGAGGACGATCAGGTCGGCGAGCGAGACCCGCTTGCCGCCGGTCTGGGCCGAGTCGAAGGACTCCTTGACGCCCTCCAGGGCGCGCAGGACTCTTTCCAGCTCGTCGGGCTGGTTGACCTCCCAGCCGTTCTGCGGTTCGAGGCGGATGCGCGCGCCGTTGGCGCCGCCGCGCATGTCGGTGCCCCGGTACGTCGCGGCCGACGCCCACGCGGTCGACACGAGCTGGGAGACCGACAACCCGGAGGCGAGGATCTGGGCCTTGAGGGCGGCGATGTCGCCGGCGTCGACGAGCTCGTGCGTCCGCTCGGGAACGGGGTCCTGCCACACCAGCGTCTCGTCCGGAACCTCCGGCCCGAGGTAGCGCGCCACCGGGCCCATGTCGCGGTGGGTCAGCTTGAACCACGCGCGGGCGAAGGCGTCCGCGAACGCGTCGGGGTCGTCCTTGAAGCGCCGCGAGATCGGCTCGTAGACCGGGTCGAACCGGAGCGACAGGTCGGTCGTCAGCATCGTGGGGGCGTGGCTCTTGGACGGGTCGTGCGGGTCGGGGACGGTACCGGCCCCGGCGCCGTCCTTCGGCCGGTACTGCCAGGCGCCGGCGGGGCTCTTGAACAGCTCCCACTCGTAGCCGAACAGGATCTCGAAGAAGCTGTTGTCCCACGTGGTCGGGGTGTCGGTCCAGATGCCCTCAAGGCCGCTGATGATCGCGTCCCCGCCCTTGCCGGTGCCGAAGGTGCTCTTCCAGCCTAGGCCCATCTCTTCGAGGGGGGCGCCCTCGGGCTCGGGGCCGACGTGGTCGGCCGGGCCCGCGCCGTGCGTCTTGCCGAACGTGTGCCCGCCGGCGATCAGGGCGACGGTCTCCTCGTCGTTCATCGCCATGCGGCGGAACGTCTCGCGGATGTCGCGGGCCGCGGCGACCGGGTCCGGGTTGCCGTTGGGGCCCTCCGGGTTGACGTAGATGAGCCCCATCTGGACCGCGCCCAGCGGGTTCTCGAGGTCGCGGTCGCCGCTGTAGCGCCGGTCGTCGAGCCAGGTGGTCTCGGGGCCCCAGTAGACGTCCTCCTCGGGCTCGTAGACGTCCTCGCGGCCACCGGCGAAGCCGAACGTCGTGAAGCCCATCGTCTCCAGGGCGACGTTGCCGGTCAGGATGAACAGGTCGGCCCACGAGATCTGCCGGCCGTACTTCTTCTTGACCGGCCACAGCAGCCGGCGGGCCTTGTCGAGGCCTCCGTTGTCGGGCCAGCTGTTGAGGGGCGCGAAGCGCTGCTGGCCGGACCCGGCGCCGCCGCGGCCGTCGCTGACGCGGTAGGTGCCGGCGCTGTGCCACGCCATCCGGACCATGAACGGGCCGTAGTTGCCGAAGTCCGCGGGCCACCAGTCCTGCGAGGTGGTGAGGATCTCGGCGATGTCCCGCTTCACGGCGGGAAGGTCGAGGCTCGTGAACGCCTCGGCGTAGTCGAAGTCCTCGTCCATGGGGTTCGACACGTCGGGGTTCTTGGCGAGGAGCTTCAGGTTGAGCCGGTTCGGCCACCAGCCGCGATTGCCGCCGCCCTGGGTGGGGTGCGGGGCGCGCTCGTGGACGACCGGACAGCGGCCTTCGGCGTTCGTCTCGTTGACGGCCGACTCTTGGTTTTCCGACATGGGGATCCTCCCAGGCAATGCATGCCGAGTCAGGAACTAGGCCTGGTGGGACACCTTCGGGAGCCCCCGGCGCACGACCCCGATGATCGAGTCGGTGTCGGCGTGCGGATGCGCGTGGACCGCGCTCAGCACCTCCGCACGGGGACGGGTCACGCGCAGAGCGGCCCCGCGCGGCATCTGCCGGTGGTCCGAGGGCGTTGCCACGTCCGACAGACTGGCTCAGTATCTGGAACCAGTCAAGAATTGGGAGCCGTCAAGCTTGGCCGGTTCGCCGCGGAAAAGTCGTCCCGCCGGACGCGGCGCGGCGTCCGGCGGGACGGGGATCGTGAGGCGGGGGGACTAGCGGAAGTTCACATCGCTGCAGATGTAGTACACCTGGTCCATGTGCGACGCCTGCCAGATCGTGAAGACGACGTGGCGGCCGCTGCGACCGGGTGCGTTGATGTCGCTGATGACGTAGTTGTTGCTGGAGCCGTAGCGTCCGGTTTCGCGGACCAGCTCCAGGTCGCTCCAGCGCAGCGGCTGGTTCAGGCCGTCGTAGCCCTGGCGGGTGACGTAGACGCGGAAGTAGTCCGCGCCGTGGCTGGCCTGGTCGTACAGGTTGATCGTGAAGTCGGTGCCGATGTCGGTCATCTTCCACGCGCCCACGGCGTCCATGGACCGGTAGCGCCCGCCCTCGGCGTGGCCGCCGCTGCACAGCTGCCCGTCGGGCACCGCGGCCTGGTGGTCACCGCCGACGTTGTTCTGGTAGAGCCCGTTCCAGTTCCACATGGCGTTGGGGTTGTCCTGCCATGCCTGCCAGCACATCGCGTCGAGCTGCTGCATCTCGGGGTTCAGGTGGTCGTCGCCCCAACGGTCCCAGCAGCCGTAGTTGCGGGACGCGGGGTCGATGACCGATCCGTGCGCCGAGGCCGTGTCGACCCAGAAGAGCGGGACGAGCACGGCCGCGAACAGGATGGTCGCGGCACGCCGTATTCGGTGGTGCATGTGCGAGGTCTCCGTTCCGGTTGCGGGGGTATGGCCGGATTGGGAGCGCTCCCGGACAGAGGCTAACTCCGATCCGGACGATCCGTCATCCGGCCCGTGAAAGCTTTCACGCCGGGCCCGCTAGCAGTCCGTCCCAGCCGGCCCTTCACCCGGCAGATGGCCCGCCGGCGGCGGATTCCCGGAGTCTCCGGGCGAGGGTTTCCGCGTCGTACGGGCCGGTGTGGCGGCGTTCTCCGACGAAGAAGGTGGGTGTGCCGCGTGCTCCGCTGGCCTCGGCGCTGGTGACGTCCGCCCGGATCCGGGCGGACGTGCTCTCGTCGTCGAGGTCCCGGAGGAACATCTCGACGTCCAGCCCGAGGTCGGCGGCGTAGCCGGCGACGTCCTCGTACTGGAGTTCGTCCTGGTGCTCGAACAGGAGGTCGTGCATCTCCCAGAACCGTCCCTGCGCGTCGGCGGCGACGGCCGCGTGGGCGGCGAGTTCGGCGTAGGGGTGCACGTCCGGGAGGGGCAGGTGCCGGAAGACGTACCGCAGGTCATCGCCGAAGCGCTCCTGCAATTCGTCCGCGACCCCCGTGGAGCGGGCGCAGAACGGGCATTCGAAGTCGCCGTACTCCACCAGGGTGAGCGGTGCGTCGTGCGGACCTCTGATGTGGTCCACTTCCGGGTCCACCGGCCGGTCGAGGAACCGCGGCAGATCCGCCTGGTCTTGGCCGCGCAAAACCGCGGCGGCGTGGAACACGAGCCACCCGAGGGCGGTCGCGAGCACCACCGCCAGCAGCACGCCGACGGTCGCCTGGTCGCGGGTCGTCTCGTCATCGAAGGCCAGGCGGACGATCAGCAGCGAGACGGTGAACCCGATGCCGGACAGGGCCGCGCCGCCGAACACGTGCTCCAGGCTGACCCCCTGGGGCAGCCTCCCGAGGCCGAAGCGTGTGCCGAGGACGGTGCTGAGCCCGACTCCCAGGGGTTTGCCCAGCACAAGACCGATGATCACCGCCCAGGTGACCGGTGAGGTGAGCGCGTCGCCGAGAAGACCGCCGCGGAGATCGACGCCGGCGTTCGCCAGCGCGAACACCGGGACGATGAAGTAGCTGCTCCAGGGGTGCAGCGTCGTCTGCAGCCGCTCGTTGACCGACACCGCGCGCTGCAGCCCTATCCGGGCCGTCATCCCCACGTCCGCCATGGGGGACTGCCGGAAGGCGCGGAAACTCCGGGCCGCCTTCTCGACCGCTTCCCTCACGGGCCTGTGCGCGGGGACGAGGAGACCGCCGAGCATCCCCGCGATGGACGCGTGCAGGCCCGCCTGGATCGTGGCGAGCCACAGCGCCAGGACGGCGACGACATACGGCGCCGCACGCCAGACACCCCGCCGGCTCAGCAGCACCGCCACCCCGCAGAGGACGAACATGGCGAGGAGTGGCAGTACGCGGACGGTCTCCGAATAGACGAACCCGATCACGCTCACGGCCACGATGTCGTCGATGACGGTGAGCGCCAGCAGGAAGATGCGCAGCTGCGTCGCGAACGTGGGACCGACGACGGCGAGAGCGCCCAGCATGAACGCCGTGTCGGTGCCGATGACGATGGCCCAGCCGTTCGCGGCCTCTCCCCCGGGCGCGACCAGCAGGTACAGGAGCGCGGGAACCAGCATTCCGCCGACGCCGCCCACGACCGGGAGGACGACGCGGCGGGGTTCCCTGAGTTCACCGACGGACAACTCGTACCGGACCTCCAGGCCGATCACGAAGAAGAACAGGGCCATCAGGCCGTCGCTGACCCAGTGCCCCAGGTCCATCGACAGCTCGGCGCCCCCGAGCGACATGGACGCCTCCGTCGCCCACAGGGACTCGTACTGGTCCGACCATGGGGAGTTGGCCCAGAGCAGAGCGGCCACGACGGCCACCAGCAGCAGGGCCGAGCCGCCCACCTCCGTCGCCAGGAACCGCTGCACAGGCCCGGAAAGCTGAGCGAGAAGCGCCTGCCTCCTGGCCCGCGTCTGAGAACCGGCCCGCTTCCTCGTCCACATCACCGGTCCGTCATACCGGATCCAGAGCACCGATACGCAATCAGCACGCCCAGGTGGGCCCGCGCCCGGCGGTGTGGCGGTGCCTTTCCGGCGGGCCCGAATAAGAGATCTTTTCGGCGGGTCTGGGTAAGAGGTCTCTCGTGGATCTCAACGCACCGGACCGCACCCTCCGGATCGGCGGCCGCCCGCTGCCGGTCGTCGGCCCCGCCCGGATGTACGTCTGCGGGATCACCCCGTACGACGCGACCCATCTCGGTCACGCGCGGACGTTCGTCTGGGCCGATGTCGCCGCCCGCGTCCTGCGCCATGCAGGGGGTGACGTGCGCGTATGCCGCAACGTCACCGACGTCGACGACGTACTGAACCAGGCCGCCGACCGTGCCGGCAGCCCGTACGACAGCTTCGCCGCCGTCCAGCAGTTCTACTTCGAACGCGACCTGGAGGCCCTCGGCGTCCATACCGTCGACCACCAGCCACGCGCGCACAACTACATCAGGGAGGTCGTCGCGCTCGCGCAGGGGCTCCTCGCGTCCGGCCACGCCTACATCCGGGACGGAGGGGTCTACTTCCGCGGCGCCGACGTCCCGGGGCGCGCGGGGCTCGGCGATCAGGAGGCGCGGGAGCTGCTGGCCGAGTACGGCGACGAACCCGAGGATCCCGGCAAGGAGCATCCGTTCGACATCGCCCTCTGGCGGCCCTCGAACTCCGGGGAACCCGCCTGGCCCAGCCCCTGGGGCTCGGGACGGCCCGGCTGGCACGCCGAATGCACCGCGATGGCCATGACGACGTTCGGGCCGGCCCTGGACCTGCACTCCGGCGGCGCCGACCTGCGGTTCCCCCACCACGCCTACGAGGCCGCACTGGCCGAGGCGCTGACCGGCGTCCGGCCGTTCTCCCGCGCCTGGCTGCACGTGGGCATGGTTCGCGTGGACGGCGTCAAGATGGCCAAGTCCACCGGCAACCTGGTCCTCGTCTCCGAGCTGATCCACGACCACCCGGCCGCGGCGATCCGGCTCATGCTCATCACCGCCCCCTGGCGGGAGGAGTGGGACTACACCGCCGGGACCCTCGACTCCGCGACGGCACGCCTGGACGCGCTCCATCTCGGCGCGGGCCGCCGCGCGTCGTCGGACGCGGCGGAGGCGGCCGCGACCCGCGCTCTGCTCGACGATCTCGACGTGCCGGCCGCGCTCGCCATCGCCGAGGAGGAGGGCGGCCGCACCGCCCGCCTGGTCATGCGGGTCCTGGCGCTCGGTTAGCCGCCCCTGCCCCGGCCTCGGCCTCGGCGGAGAGCCCGACGAGCCGTGTCCGGGTCGCCTCAAGGCGGTCCACGACCAGTTCGGCGACGCGGCGTGTCAGCTCGTACCCGAGCGACGGGTCGACCGCGCAGAACGTCCGGACGAGCCGCGCGTCGAACTCGATGGCCCGGACGGGCGTGCAGGTGACTCCCCCGAACCGCCACCGGTAGGGGCGGAACATCCATGACCAGCCCAGCACGGAACCCGGGCCGTAGGTGTCGATGACGACCGTCCCGCGGCCGGGAACGTCGGCGTCCACGGCGACGGTCCCGTCCTGGACGAGCCAGAACCGCTCCGCCGGGGCGCCCTCGTCGAAGATGCGCCGTCCCGCCGGTATCTCGATGGACCGGGCCGCCGTCGCCAGCCTGCGCAGGTCGGCGCTCCGCATGCCGCTCAGGAACGGTTCACGCGCGAGATCCGTCCCGTCGTAACCGACGGCCACATGGGTCATGACGTCCTCCTTCTCATCGGCCACCTTCCATGAGACCCGCCGGCGTGGCCTGCACCACAGGGCCGAACGGCCCTTTCGCGTGCGGACCTCTGCCCCCAGAGGCGCTCGCGGTACTCGCCGCCAGGATGGGTAGGCATCACAGGTCACCTGGTCAAACGGGAGTTGTGATGCCTTCAGAACCCAATGGCGAGCGCTTCGGCTTCGCCTTCGACCGCCCTTTGCCGCGCCCGCTGCGGATGCTGGGGATCCGGCCGGAAACGTGCTACCTGCTGATCACCACGTCCAGGCTGGACGTCCGTTTCGGGCGCTGGTCGGTGCGGACCGCCTTGGACAATGTGGCCGGTGCCGAGGTCACCGGCCCCTTCTCCGCCTGGAAGGTGCTCGGTGTGCACCTGTCGGCCGCCGACCGCGGGCTCACCTTCGGCACCGGCACCGAACAGGGTGTGTGCATCCGGTTCCACCGTCCCGTCCCCGGCGCGGAGCCGACCGGCCTGCTGCGCCACCCGGGGCTGACGCTCACCCTCGCCGATTCCCCCGCGGCGGCGCGGCGGCTGCAGGAGATCGCGTCCGCTCTGCACCCGGTGCAGGTCTAGGCGGGTTCGGGAGACGATCGCGGTCCCGGAAGGTGGACGATCTGGTCGACCGCGCCGGGGGACGGGGGCGTGTGCGTGATCAGCAGGACGCCGGTGCCGGGACCGATGTCCAGGACATCGGTGAGCAGGTCGTCGGCGGTGCCGGGATCAAGGTGGGCGGTGGGTTCGTCCAGGACGATGATGCGGGCGCCGACGAGGAAGGCGCGGGCGAGCGCGATCCGCTGGCGCTGGCCGCCCGAGACGCGGTCGCCGTGCTCGCCCACGTGGGTGTCCAGGCCGTCCGGGAGCGTGGCGATCCAGTCCCAGACGCGGGCGCGGCGCAGCGCGTCGATGATCTCCGGTTCGGTGGCGTCGGGCCTGGCGAGGCCCACGTTGGCGCGGATCGTGGTCGCGAACAGGTGGGCGTGCTGGTCCACCAGAGCGATCACCCGCCGGACGTCGTCCTGGGCGTAGGCGCGCAGGTCGTGGCCGTCGAGGGTGATGCGGCCCTCGTCGGGGTCGCGGAAACGGACGAGCAGGTGGGCCAGGGTGCTCTTGCCGCTGCCGCTCGGGCCGAGCAGCGCGACACGCCGTCCGGGGCGCAGGTCCAGGTCGATCCCGTCCAGGACCCAGGGTGAGCCGGGGGCGTAGCGGGCGCGCACGGCACGGCATCGCAGCAGGTCGCCGCGCGGGGCCGCGAGGGGGCGCCGGGGGTCGGAGGCGGGCGGGTCGGGGGCGGTCAGCGCGGTGAGGCGGGTGGCGGCGTCGTGCGCGGCCAGCAGGTCGCGGGCGGTGTCGGGCAGCGGCCGGACGGCCTCGAACGCGGCCATGGCGATCAGCCCGAGGGCGGCGAGCAGGACACCGGGAAGGACGCCCCGGCGGGCGGCGTGCAGGCCGGCGGTGAGGACGGCGAGCGTCGTGGCGGCGGTGAGGAGCGTCACCGCCGCCGAGGTGAACCCGGCGGTGAGCGCGTCACGGCGGCTGATGCGGGCCAGCGTGGTGTCGGCGGCGCCGATGCGGGCGAGCTGGTCGTCGGCCTGGTCGAAGGCGACCAGGTCGGGGGCGGCGTGCAGGAGTTCGACGGTCTCGGCGTTGAGCGCGGCGCGGGCCGCGCTCTGGCGGCGGGCGGCGGCGCGGGTCAGCGCGACGGACGCGGCGGGCAGGACGAGCGCGGCGGGCAGCAGCCCGAGCGCCAGCCAGATCCCGGCGGCGGGCAGCAGCCACCCGGCGGCCGCGACCGAGCCGGCGCCGACGGTGAGTGCGATCAGCGGCGGGGCGAGGCCGCGCAGGTAGAGGTGCTGCATGGCTTCGACATCGGCGACGAATCCGCTGAGCAGTTCCCCGCTCCGGGTGCCGGGCACGCCGGCCGGGACGAGAGGTTCCAGCCGGGTGAACCAGCGGACGCGCAACGCGCGCAGCAGCCGCAGGCTCGCGTCGTGGGAGATGAGGCGTTCGGCGTAGCGGAACACGGCGCGCGACAGACTGAGGGCGCGAACCGCGGTGATCGTCACGGCGAGCGCGAGGACCTCCGGACGCTGCGCGGCACGCGAGATGAGGTAGCCGGAGGCACCCATCAGCGCGACGGCCGAGCCGAAGGCGAGCGCGCCGCAGAGGGTCGAGACGGCGAACCGGTGTGCGGCGGGACGGGCCGCCGCGACCATCGCCGGCAGCGGACGCCCGGTCACGTGCGGATCTCCGCGCCGGCGAGGTCGATCACCTGGTCGGCGGTGTCGGCGAGCCGCCGGTCGTGCGTCGCGACGACCACGGTGCGGCCGGTCACGCCGTTGATCGCGTCGATGACGCCCCGGGCGGTGGCCGCGTCGAGGTGGGCGGTGGGCTCGTCCAGCAGCAGGAGCGGCGCGGGCCGGGCCAGCGCCCGTGCCAGGGCGAGGCGACGCAGTTCGCCGGCGGAGAGCCCGGTGCCGGCCTCGCCGACCGTGC
This sequence comes from Spirillospora sp. NPDC048823, assembly GCF_043198445.1. NCBI lineage: Bacteria > Bacillati > Actinomycetota > Actinomycetes > Streptosporangiales > Thermomonosporaceae > Spirillospora > Spirillospora sp. NPDC048823. The sequence continues at coordinate 286,054 of NZ_JBICUT010000009.1, forward strand.
GGTGCAGCAGGCAGGACGCCCCGGCCAGTTCCGCCGCCGCGACCGGGCTCAGGTCGCCGGGCTCGGCGGGGGTGATGGCGGCGAGCGCCGGGCCGGGACGCAGCCGGGGGCGCTGCGGCAGCCAGGCGGCCAGCCGCCGCCACCGGTACGGGTCGAACTCGGCCAGGTCGGTCCCGTCCACGGTGATGAGCCCGAAGGACGGCTCGATGAAGCGCATGAGCAGCGCCAGCAGGGTGCTCTTGCCCGCGCCGCTGTCTCCGACGAGGACGGTCCGTTCCCCTGGGCGTATCTCCAGGGTCATCTCCTCCAGCACGGGCGGGCCGTCGTCGTAACCGGCGGTGACGCCCTCCAGGCGGACGACCCCGAACCGGGCCGTGCGGGGACGGGCCGGTGTGGACGCGGCGGGCGCAAGCGCGAGCAGGCCGGACAGCCGCCGCGACGCCGTCAGCCCGTCGGCGCCCGCGTGGTACTCCGCGGTGAGCCCGCGCAGCGGCCCGTACAGTTCGGGGGCGAGGACGAGGACCGCCAGGCCGGTGTGCAGCGCCAGGTCCCCGGCGACCAGCCGGAGCCCGATCCCGACCGCGACCACCGCCGTGCCGAGCGTGGCGGCCAGCTCCAGGACCATCGCGGACAGGAACGCGACCCGCAGGACCTTCATCGTCTCCCGCCGGTAGCGCTCGGTGGTGGCGGCGATGGTGGCGGCCTGGGCGCGTCCCCGGCGGTAGGCGCGCAGCGTGGTCAGCCCGTTGACGACGTCGAGGAAGTGCCCGCTCATCCGGGCCAGGGCCAGCCACCGCGCCCGCGTCCTGGCCTGGGTGGACCGCCCGATCAGCGCCCCGAACAGCGGGATCAGCGGCAGCGTCACCAGCATGAGCAGCGCCGACAGGGCGTCCTGGGACGCCACCCACAGCAGGATCGCGGACGGCGCCAGCACCGCGGTCGCCAGCTGCGGAAGGAACCGGGAGACGTAGGTCTCCAGCGCCTCGACGCCGCCGGTGGCGGCGGTCACGACCTCGCCGGACCGCACACTGCCCGGACGCGCCCGCAGCAGATGGCGTAGCACCCGGCCGCGCAGCTCACCGGTCATCCGGGACGCCGAGGTTCGCGCGAAGGCGTCCGCCGTCCAGCCGGTCGCGGCGCGTGCGACGCCGACGCCTCCGAACGCCAGCAGCGCCGCGAGCAGGTCCGGGACGTCCCGGTGCTGGAGGAAACCGGAGGCGACGATGTGGGCGAACAGGATCGCCTGGACGATGGTGAGGGCCGCCGAGCAGGCGGCGAGCAGTCCCGCCGTCACCGTGAACCGGCGGATGCCGGGCACATGCGACGGCAGCCACGGGTCGGTCGCGCGCATCCGGTGGCCTACTCCCCGCCCCCGGAGGAGGCGTCGCCGCGCTTGTGCCCCCGCTCTCCCGTGATCATGTGCAGCGGGTGCGGCGGACGCGCGAAGTCCGCGCGGGAGAGCCGTGCCCGGAACACCCACAGCGCCCAGACCTGGTAGGCGAGCACGATGGGCACGAACACGGCCGCGACGATCGTCATCGCGACGAGCGAGTAGTGGTTGGAGGCCGTGTCGTAGATCGTCAGGCTCGGCGAGCCGGGCGTCGACGACACGATGACCCTCGGGTACAGCCGGACGAACAGCGCCGCGACCAGCAGCACGGTCGCGGCCGACGTGCCGGCGAAGGCGGCCAGGGCGCGTCCGCGCAGGGCGAGCGGCCCGGCCGCCGCGGCGGCCGCCAGGCTCAGCACGATCAGCACGATCACGGGCAGCGGGTACGGCGCGGACGAGGCCGCCTGGAACGCCGTCCAGACGAGGAACGCGATCAGCAGTACCGCCGCCGCCGGCCAGAGCGCCAGCGCGGTGCGGCGCGCCCGCTCCTCCAGGCCGCCCTCGGTCCGGATGGCGAGGAACAGCGCCCCGTGCAGCGCGAACGCCGCGACGAGCGCGAACCCGGCGAGGACGGAGTAGGCGCTGAACGGCCCCGGCGGTCCGCTGGTGAGGTTGCCGTCGGCGTCCATCGCCACTCCCCGGGTGATCTCGGCGAAGACGACACCGAGCAGGAACGGGATCGCCGCGCTCGAGATCGGCAGCGCGTAGTCCCACCGCCGGTGCCAGGACGGGTCGTTGTGCTTGTTGCGGTACTCGATGGCGACGCCGCGCACGATCAGCGCGAGGAGGAGCGCGAAGAAGACCAGGTAGAAGCCGGAGAACAGGCTCGCGTACCAGCCGGGGAACGCGGCGAACGTGGCGCCGCCCGCCACGATGATCCACACCTCGTAGCTGTCCCACACGGGCAGGATCGTGGCCAGCAGCGCGTGCCTCTCGGGGTTGTCGCGCCCGAGGAACGGATAGAGCATCCCGACGCCGAAGTCGAAGCCGTCGAGCAGGAAGAACCCGATCCACAGCACCGCGATGAGCCCGAACCAGAGGGTCTGGAGGCTGAGGTCGCCGGAGATCTCCATGGTGATGCGCCTTTCGCGGGGCGGGTCAGTAGAGCATCGGCGGCAGCGGGTCCTCGCGGGTCAGCTCCGGGGCCGGTTGCTCGGGTCCCGCCTTGACCGCGCGGACGATCAGCCATGCCTCGATCACGGCCAGCACCCCGTAGAGGACGGTGAAGCCGATGAGCGTCCCGATCACCTGGCCGCTGCCCACCTTCGGGGAGATGGCGTCATGGGTTCTCAGGAGGCCCTGGACGATCCACGGCTGGCGTCCCATCTCGGTCAGCAGCCAGCCGGCGGTGTTGGCCAGGAACGGCAGCCCGAGGAACGCGTACGCCCACCAGGCGAACGTGCGGGAACGTTCCAGCCCGCGCCGGCGCGCGAGCCACAGCCACAGGGCGGAGAACAGCAGCACGAGGAGACCGACGGCGATCATGACCCGCCAGGACCAGTAGATGCTGCCGATAATCGGTGTGTAGTCGCCGGGCCCGTACTTCTCCCGGTATTCGCGCTGGATGTCGTTGATCCCGCGGATCTCGCCGTTCCAGTCGTTGGTGGCCAGCACCGACAGGCCGTTCGGCAGGGCGATGTCGACGTTGACGCGATCGGGATGCTTCTCCCACGGGCCGATCGCCAGCAGGGACAGCGGCGCGGGCGCCCGCGTCTCGTACAGCGCCTCCGCCGCGGCCATCTTCATCGGCTGCTCGTTCACCAGGATCTGTGCCTGGAAATGCCCCACGCCGATCACCACGACCGACGACCACAGCGTCACCCAGAGCGCCCCGCGCGCGGCACCCCGGAACAGCCGCACGTCCTTCTCCTTGCGGATCCGGTATGCGGACACGGCGATCACCAGCAGGCCCGCCGTGATCAGCGACGCGGCGATCGTGTGGAAGAAGTGCGTGATCTGCAGGGGCTGGAGGAGGACGTCCCCAAGCGAGGTCATCTCGGCGCGTCCCTCGTTCATCTCGTAGCCGATGGGACGCTGCATCCACGTGTTCGCCGCCAGGATGAAGTACGCGGACGCCGTCACGCCCGCCACGACGAGCCAGATCATCGCCAGGTGAATTCTCGGCCGGAGCCGATCCCAGCCGAAGATCCACAGGCCGATGAAGGTGGACTCCAGGAAGAACGCCACCAGGCCCTCGATCGCCAGCGGCGCCCCGAACACCGATCCCACGAACCTGGAGTAGACGGACCAGTTCATACCGAACTGGAACTCCTGCACGATTCCGGTGACGACGCCCAGCGCGAAGTTGATCAGGAAGAGCTTCCCGAAGAACCGCGTCATCCGCAGATAGTGCTCGTGCCCGGTCCGGTGCCAGGCCGTCTGCATGCCGGCGACGAACCATGCGAGACCGATCGTGACCGGCACGAAAAGAAAGTGGTAGATGATCGTGACGGCGAATTGCCATCGGTCCAGGACGGCCGTCGTCTCCACCGGGCCCCTTCCTCGTCGGCGACGCTCCTGCGTTCGGGGGGCCGGTCGGCGAGCCGATCGAGTCGGGCACGCCACGAGGGGACGGCATACAGCACACTTCCCCGGCATCCGGTTCGCAAAATGATCTCTCGTCAACCGTCGGTCAAAACTTGGAAGGGCGTCGCGGTACCGGTGGCGTGGACCGGCGGGGCTCGTTCCCGCCCGCCGCGCGGGCACGCCGACCGATGTACTACCGTTCGTAGTACATGTGCCGATGGTGATGCGGGAGATCCGGGACCCCGGACGATGACGGACACGGTGACCGACACGATGCGCGCCGACGTGATACGCGCCGACGCCGGTCTGCGACTGCTGCGGTCGGCGGCGTTCTCGGCCGTCTGCGTGGCGGTGTCCGCGTCCGGTCACGCGCTGGTGTCCGGAGCCGGGCTGCCCTGGGGGCCGCTGGCGGCCGGCTGGGTCGTGACGCTGTTCCTGGTGACGCCGCTGGCGGGCCGGGAACGCTCCAGGACGGGCATCACCGCGACGCTGCTGTGCGGTCAGACGGTCCTGCACGTGCTGTTCTCACTGGGGCAGGCCCACGCGCATCCGGGTCACGCGGCCGCCATGCCGGGTACGCACGCCCATGGCATGCCCGCACCCCTGATGCCCGATCCGGCGATGTTCGCGATGCATCTGGCCGCCGCGTTCGTGTTCGGCTGGGTACTGCACCGGGGCGAACACGCCATCTGGCGGACGGTGCGGATCGCGGTGCGAACCGCCGGAGCGCTCACCGGGCCTCTGGCCGGGATGCTCGCCGCCGTCCTCGCACGGCCCGCGCCCCGCCCGCCGAAGCCGCGGATCCGCATGCCACGCCGCTGCGAGGAGGAGGCCCCGCGCGGCGGAGTCGTCCTGCTGGGCCATGCCGTCGTCCGTCGCGGACCGCCCGCACCGGCCGCCGCCTGAGCTGACATCCGGACGGGAGCAACCCGTCCCCTTTTCCTCGCGCCCACCGGGGCACTCGTGTGCCCGCGCGGCGTTCCTCTCCCTGGAGGCTTTTCATGCGTGTGCTTCCGCACGCCTGCGCGGACCTCTCCCGCGCACCGCACGCCCGCCGGATGGCCGTCGCCGCCCGGCTGGCCGCCGCCGTCGCGGCGATCGCCGTGACCGCCGCCGCGTGCGGCGGCACCCCGGCCGATGGCGTCCCGGCCGCGGCCGGGGCGTCGTCCCCGGCGGCCCCGTCCGGCACCGCCGTCCGGCTGGACCGCCCGCTGCCGAAGCCCGGACTGACACTGACCGACGACCGGGGACGCCCCTTCGACCTGGTGGAGCAGACGGCGGGCAGGCCGACGCTGGTGTACTTCGGCTACACCCACTGCCCGGACGTGTGCCCGACGACGATGGCCGACATCGCCAACGCGGTGAAGAAGCTGCCGGAGGCGGACCAGGAGCGGCTTCGGGTCGTCTTCGTGACCACCGACCCGGCACGCGACACCCCGCAGCGGCTGCACAGATGGCTCGCCGCCTTCGACTCGCGCTTCATCGGGCTGAGCGGCGACTTCGACGCCATCCAGCGGGCGGCGCGCGGCCTCGGCATCCTCGTGGAGAAGCCGGTGAAGGAGGCCGACGGCGGCTACACCGTCAACCACGGCGCCCAGGTCCTGGCGTTCTCCCCGGCCGACGACGGCGCCCACACGATCTACACGTCGGGCACCACGTCCCAGCAGTACGAGGCCGACCTGCCGAAACTCGTCGAGGGGGCACGATGAGGCGCTCCGCCGCCGCTCTCGCGGCGCTCCTGCTGGCCGCCGGGTCGGCCGCCTGCACCTCGCGGGACACGGACGGGGACGGGCCGCGCCTTGCGGTGACCGGCGCCTATGTCCGGCAGCCGCCGATGCGCGACCTGGCGGCCGGCTACCTCACGGTGGTCAACACCGGGCGGGACGCCGACGAACTGATCGCGGCGACCGCCGACATCGCCGGAGAGGTGCAGCTCCACACGACCGTGGACAACGCGATGAAACAGGTCGAGTCGATGACCGTCCCACCGCACGGCCGCCTTGAGCTCCGCATGGGCGGCGACCACCTGATGCTGATGAAGCTGAAGAGCAAGCCGGAGATCGGCGACACGGTCACGTTCACACTGCGTTTCGCCATCTCGTCCCCCATCACCGTGCAGGCACCGGTCCGGCCGACGGACCACCGGCCCGCCCCCGCCCCCCACGGAGAACGATCATGAGTGAGTCGTCCGGGCGCCGTGGTCTCTCGCGGCGGCGTCTGCTCGGCGCCGCGGGCGCCGCCGGGGCCGCCGGGCTGGCCGCCGGCGGCCTGACCGGCGCCTCCCGGAACTGGACCGGCGACGACGAGGTGCCGCTCAGCACCGTCGGCGGCACGGCCGTCCCGTTCCACGGCCGCCACCAGGCCGGGATCACCACCCCGGCGCAGGCGTGCGGCCACCTCGTCGCGTTCGACCTGCGGCCCGGCGCGGACCGGGGCGGCGCGGCGGCACTGATGCGCCGCTGGTCGGCGGCGGCCGAGGCGATGACGGCGGGGCGGCCGCCCGCCGGCGACGACCACATCGCCCTGGACGCCGGACCGTCCTCGCTGACCGTGACGTTCGGGTTCGGGCGTTCCTTCTTCGGCAGGACCGGGCTCGGCGACCGCATGCCGCCCGCGCTGGTGGAGATGCCGCCGTTCTCCGCCGACGCCCTGGACCCGTCCAGAAGCGGCGGCGACCTGTGGGTGCAGATCGGCGCCGACGATCCGCTCGTCACCGTGCACGCGTTGCGCGTCCTGCAGCGGGCGGCGTCCGGCACGGCGAAGGTGCGCTGGCAGATGGGCGGCTTCAACCGTGCCCGCGGGGCCACCGACCGGCCGAGGACGGTCCGCAACCTCATGGGGCAGATCGACGGCACCGGCAATCCGCGTCCGTCCGAACGCGGCTTCGAGGCGAAGGTCTTCGCGGGCGGCGGCACCGGACCGCACGCCTGGATGAACGGCGGCTCGTACGCGGTCGTCCGCCGCATCCGGATGCTGCTGGACACCTGGGACCGGCTGCCCGCCGACCGGCAGGAGCGGGTGATCGGACGCCGCAAGGACACCGGGGCCCCGCTGTCGGGCGGTACGGAGTCGACGCCGCTGAACCTGTCGGCGGCCGGGCCGGACGGGGCACTCGCCATCCCCGGCGACGCCCACGTCCGGGTCGCGGCCCCGTCGTCCAACGGCGGCGCGGCGATGCTTCGCCGCGGGTTCTCCTACCACGACGGGCTCCGCCCGGACGGCGCGCCCGACGCCGGCCTGCTGTTCATCGCCTGGCAGGCGGACCCGACGACCGGGTTCATCCAGGTGCAGCGCAAGCTCGACGGCGCCGACGGCCTCACCCGCTACATCCGCCACGAATCCAGCGCGATCTTCGCCGTGCCCGGAGGGGCCGCCCCAGGCGACTACGTCGGCCGGGCCCTGCTGGAGTCCTGATCACCGCCGGGCCGGGAGAGCATCGCCGGACATCGGCCCGGCGAGGTGGTCAGTCCGGGCGGTTGCGGGGGCGGGGGCGGGCGGCGGGGATCGGGTGGGGCGCGGCGCCTTCGGTGACGGTGTTGGTGATGCTGCCGATGCCTTCGACGGTCATGGTGACCTCGTCCCCGACCCGGAGCGGGGGCGGGGTCCGGTCGCCCCTGACGCCCCACAGTTCGGCCAGGCAGCCGCCGTTGCCGCAGGTGCCGGAGCCGAGGACGTCGCCGGGGCGGACGCGGGTGCCGCGCGAGGCGTAGGCGATGAGGTCCTCGAAGGGCCAGCCCATGTTGGAGAGCAGGTCGCGGCCGATCTCGGTGCCGTTGACGGAGACGGACAGCGCCAGGCCGAGGAAGCCGTCGGCGTCGCGGTACGGCTCCAGTTCGTCGGCGGTGACGATCCACGGGCCGAGGGTGGTGGCGGTGTCCTTGCCTTTGCACGGGCCGAGGCCGACCTGCATCTCGGCGGCCTGCAGGTCGCGGGCCGACCAGTCGTTGAAGACGGCGTAGCCGAAGATGTGGCCGCGGGCCTGCTCGGGCGTCAGGTCGCCGCCTTCCTTCCCGATGATGACGGCCACTTCGAGTTCGAAGTCGAGGACCTCGCTGCCGGGCGGCACGGGCACGGGCGCGCCGGTACCGATGACCGCGTAGGGGTTGGTGAAGTAGAACGTCGGGGCGGCGTACCACCGGCCGGGGACGCCGGCCTCGCCGCCGACGCTGCGCCGTACCCCTTCGACGTGCTCCTCGAACGTCACGAAGTCGCGGACGGTCGGCGGCTGGATCGGCGCGAGCAGCGTCACCTCGCTCAGCGGGACCGCCGGGCCCGCGGCCTCCGGCCGGTCCCCGGACGCGATGACCGTGAGGAGGTCGGGGGCGTCGAGGCGGTGGACGGCGTCGCCTCGGACGACGCCGCAGTGCCGCCGGCCCCCGTGGGTGTAGGTGGCGTAGCGCATCAGACGGGCGGGGCGACGAAGACGCCGCGGTCGGGGTCGTTGAACGATTCCTTGGCGATCAGCTCGTTCATCGGGTTGGCGGTCCCCCACTGGTCGGCGACGTCCGGCTGGGTGAGGTCGTGGACGGACGGGTGCCAGGCGTCCTCGTCCAGCAGTTCCAGCTCGGTGGTGTACTCGACGGTGTTGCCGTGCGGGTCGAGGAAGTAGGAGAAGGTGTTGTCGCCGGCGAGGTGGCGGCCGGGTCCCCAGATCATGCGGGCGCCGGAGCGCAGGAGGCGGCCGGTGCCGTACATGTACTCGTCCAGGCCGCGCATCTCGAAGGAGACGTGGTGCAGGGACGTGTGGGGGCCGCGGGCGATGGCGAGGCTGTGGTGCTGCGGGTTGCAGCGCATGAAGTGCATGATCTCGCCCATGTGCGGGGACGCGAGCGTGTCCGAGAGCGCGAAGTCCAGGTGCGTCTCGTACCAGGAGCGGGTGGCGGCGATGTCGGGGGCGTTGAGCACGACGTGGGAGAGCCGGACGGGCACGGCCTCCTTGGGCTCCAGCTTGCGGTGCCTCCGGACGGCGACGTCGGCGGAGACCTCGACCGTCCGGCCGTCCAGGTCGAAGAAGCGGAACCCGTAGCCGCCGCCGGGGGTGTCGAGCCCGCCGGGCTCGGTGATCAGCTGGACGGAGGCGTCGCGGAGCCGCGCGGCGAGGGCGTCGACGTCCTGCGGGGTCGCGGCGCCGAAGGCGATCAGGTCGAGCCGTTTGCCGGTGTCGCGGCGGAGCCGGACGATGTACTGCTCCGGCGACCCCTCGGCGGCCAGGAAGCTGATGCCGGTGTCCGAGGCGACCTCCGTCAGGCCCCAGACGCCGGAGTAGAAGTCGCGCTGGCGCGCGAAGTCGGGGACGGCGAGGTCCACGTGCCGCAGGTGGGTGATGAGTCGCATGTCAGTCCTTGAGTGAGAAGAGCGCGACGGCGTTGGCGCCGCCGATGGCGTCCACGTCGTCCGGCGCCAGCCCGGCGGCGCGCAGGTCGCCGAGCGGGTCGTCGGAGCCCATGTCGAACGGGTGGTCCGAGCCGAGCAGGACCTGGCCGGCGCCCGCGACGGACACGAGGTGGCGCAGGACGCCGGGGTCGTGCACGAGGGAGTCGAACCAGAGCCGCCGCAGGTAGGAGCTGGGCGGCTCGGCGCAGCCCTTCGTGTCGGGGCGGGCGTGCCAGCCGTGGTCGGCGCGGCCGATGTGGGTGGGCAGGTAGCCGCCGCCGTGGGCTGCGACGATCTTCAGCCCGGGGTGCCGGTCCAGGACCCCGGAGAAGATCAGGTGGGAGAGGGCGACGGCGTTCTCGGTGGGCTGACCGACGATGTTGGACAGGTACCAGCGGTCGAGCCGCTCGTCCAGCGTGCAGCCGAACGGGTGCAGGAACAGGACGGCTCCGCGTTCGGCCGCGCGGGCCCAGAACGGTTCCAGGGCCGGGTCCGACAGTTCCCGGCCGGGGGCGTGGGAGGAGATCTCCACGCCCTTGAGGCCGAGGTCGAGCGCGTGGTCGAGCGCCTGGACGGCCATGCCGGCGTGCTGGAGCGGGACGAGGCCCAGGCCGTGCAGCCGGCCGGGGGCCTCGGCGCAGTGCCCGGCGGTGCCCTCGTTGGCCAGGCGGTAGACGCGTCCGGCGAGTTCCGGTTCGGCCCAGTAGTGGTAGTGGGACGGGGACGGGCTGACGATCTGGACGTCGACGCCGGCCGCGCCCATGTCGGCCAGCCGCACCGTGACGTCGGTGAGCCGGGCGAGGCGGTCGCCGACCATCCTCCCGGACACGGCCGTCGACTCGGCGCCGTTGCGGCGGAGGTCGAGCGCGCGCTGGGCGTCCAGTTCCGGGCGGCCCGCGACGGCCTGCTCGACGTCCCGGAGGAGGACGTGCGCGTGGACGTCGACGGTCGTCATGGCAGCTCGCTCACCAGGGCGCTCGTGCGGGCCATGAGGCCGGGCACGTCGGCGTCGCCGGAGGGTTCCATCTGCCAGCGGGCCAGCTGGAGCGACCCGTCCACGACGGCCTGGACGCGCGGGTACCGCCGGTCGGCGAAGGCGGTGAGCAGCGTGTCGCCGGCCTCGCGGTTCTCCAGCAGCATCTCGGCCAGGACGGAGGCGTCCTCCAGGCACATGGCCGCGCCCTGAGCCAGGGTGGGCGGGCATGCGTGCACGGCGTCGCCGATGAGGACGACGTTCCCCCGATGCCAGGGACGCGGCACCAGCAGCGACTCGAACCAGGTGTAGTTGACGCGCTCGGGGTCGGTGATGTCGCCCTTGATGTCGTCCCACGCGCCGCCGTACGGCTCGGCCAGCTCCCGCATGATCGTCGCCTTCTGCGCCGCGGGAATGGACGTGCGGTCGCGGGCCTTCTCCACCAGGTAGGCGTAGAGGGTGTCTTCGCTGGTCGGGCAGTATCCGGCGATGTAGCAGGGGCCGCCGTAGGCAAGGTCGGTGCGCACGACCGACCCGGGCCGGCGGGCGTGCACGCGCCAGATGCCCATCCCGACCGGCTCGGGCCCGATGTCGATGCCGATCATGGCGCGGACGGCGGAGTGGATGCCGTCGGCGCCCACGATCAGGTCGTAGTCGCCGGTGGTGCCGTCGTCGAAGGTCACCGGGTCCAGGGCGGTGACGGTGCGGCCGGTGGTGAGGCGGGCGCCGGCCCGCCGGGCCGTCTCCACGAGGATCGCCTGCAGGTCGGGGCGGTCCATGCCGAGGGTGGCGGGCAGGTCGGGGCCGCCGGTCCGCATGTCCTCCTGCTCGAACAGCAGGGAACCGTCCGGCTTGGTGATGCCGACGGAACCGAAGGGGTAACCCTCGGCCAGGATCTGCTCCCACACGCCGAGTTCGCGCAGCACCCGCAGCGCGTTGCCCTGCAGTGTGATGCCCGACCCCAGCGCGGACCAGGTCGGCTTCACCTCCACCACGTCGACGCGGACTCCTCCGCGGGCGAGCAGGGTGGCCAGCGCGGTGCCGGTGATGCCACCGCCGACGATCAGCACGCTGCCGACGTTCGTCATGTGCGGTCTCCGTTCGGATGCCGGGACGCTCATTTGAGAGCGAGGGGGTTGACGGGCGAGCCGACCGCCCCGGTGATGGGCAGCGGCGCCGCGATGAGCTGGAACTCGTAGACGCCGTCGGCGGCGCAGTCGGCGGCGAGGGCGTCCAGGTCCCACATCTCGCCGACGAACAGGCCCATGTTGGGGATGACGATCTGGTGCAGGGGCTGGAAGGCGTCCTCGAACTCGTTGGGCCGCACCTCGAAGCCCCAGGTGTCGGTGGCGATGGCGGCGATCTCCGTGCCGTGCAGCCAGCCCGCCGTCCAGAACGACAGGCCGGGGGCGGGGCCGCCGGCGTACTCTCCCCAGCCGTCGCGGCGGACGCGGGTGAGCTGCCCGGTCCGGACGCACACGATGTCGCCGCGGCCGACCTCGACGCCGTGCGCGGCGGCGGTGGCGGCCAGGTGCTCCTCGGTGATGGCGAACGCATCCGGCAGTTCCCCGCCGCCGATCACGCGGCCGACGTCCAGGAGGACGCCGCGTCCGGCGACGGCGTCGGCGACCGTCTCGATACCGGTCACCTGGTCGCCGCCGCTGGTCACCACGTCCTGGGCGGGACGGCCGTTCCAGGCGTTGCCGCGGTCGAAGATGTGGCCGAGGCCGTCCCACTGGGTGGAGCACTGCAGCGGCATCGCGATCACATCGTCGGCGCCGCCGATCCCGTGCGGGAAGCCCTGCTTGCCGAGCGCCGCATCGACGCCGGTGTCGAGCATCGTGTGCACCGGGTTCGTACGCCGCCGCCACCCGCGCTGAGGGCCGTTCATGTCGAACCGCTGGGACAGGGAGAAGCTCACGCCCCGCCTGACCAGCCCGGCCGCCTGCACCCGCTTGGCCTCGTCGAGGAAGTTGAGGGTGCCGCGGACGTCGTCCTCGCCCCAGCGTCCCCAGTTGGAGTACTCGCGCGCGGCCTCGGCGATCGCCTTCTCCACGGCGCTCATGACTCGGCCCGGCAGACGACGCGCTGGGTGCCCAGACCAGTGATCGTGCCCTCCATGACGTCGCCGTCGCGCAGGAAACGGCCGGACGCCATGCCGTTGCCCGCGGGGCTGCCGGTCAGTATCAGGTCCCCGGGCCGTAGCCGGGCGATCTGGGACGCGGCGGAGACGAGGGCGGCGACGTCGAACAGCATGTCCTTGGTCGACTCGTCCTGCATGACCTCGCCGTTCACCGTCAGCGTGACCTGAAGGTCCATCGGGTCGCCGGCCGCGTGGGCGGGGACCAGGAACGGCCCGAGCGGCAGGAAGCCCGGCGCGTTCTTGGACCGGAACCAGTCGGTGCCGATCTCCTTCATGTCCTGCCGGAACACCAGGTCGCGGGTCGTGACGTCGTTGCAGATCGTGTATCCGGCGACGTGGTCCAGAGCCTGCTCGCGCGTCACCCTGAACGCGGGCCGCCCGATGACGGCGGCCAGTTCCAGTTCCCAGTCGTGCCGGTCGCTGTACCCGGGCAGGACGAGGTCGTCGTACGGGCCGGCGACCGCGCCCGGCAGGCCGACGAACAGGTACGGCGTACCTTCCGCCGCCCGCCGGTCCATCATCGCGCCGACCTCGACGCGGGCCGCCGCCTCCTCCGCCGGGTCGGAGAACTCGCGGTGCGCGACGGCGAGATCGACGACGTGCGTCCGGTAGTTCGCCCCGGACTGGATCACCTGGCCGGGCGTGAACGGCGCCAGAACCTCCAGGTCGGAAAGGGGCCACCCGGCGGAGCCCGCCAGCCCGTCCAGGACCGGGAGCGCCTCGTCCCAGCCGGCCAGCAGCGCCTCCATCGACGGCCAGTGGCCCCGCAGGTCGGCCACACGGTCATCGACGACCAGACCGGGGACGGGTATCCCGTCGACGGAGAACGTCCCGAGCGCGAAGCGCGCGGACGAGGTCAAAGAAGCTTCCACGGCGATGCCTCCGATGTGATTGCCCTCACTGTGACCGAAAGACAACGATGTGAGAAATCAATAGTTTGTCTATGAACTATTGATGCGATGGATGGGGGGCGGTCGTGGAAAGCCTGGACCTCAACCTGCTGATGGCCCTGCACGCACTGCTGGAGGAACGCAACGTGACACGGGCCGGGCGGCGGGTCGGCCTGTCACAGCCGGCGATGAGCTCCAACCTGGGCAGGCTGCGCCGCCACTACGGCGACGAACTGCTGACCCGCGTCGGCAACTCCTACGAGCTGACCCCGCTGGCGGCCGCACTGGTCGACCCGACGGCCCTTGCCGTCAACGTCGTCGACCGCGTCTTCTCCGCCCGGCCGCGGTTCGACCCGTCCGAAAGCGACCGCGAGTTCTCGATCGTCGCCTCCGACTACGTGCTCACCGTCCTGGGCAACCCCCTGATGCGCAGGCTCGCGATCGAAGCCCCGCGGGTACGCATCCGGTTCCTGCAGATCAACGTGCCGAGGGTCGACGACATCGACGCCACCCTGCGCTCGACGGACGGGCTGATCATGCCCCACGGGTTCGTCTCGACCCACCCGTACACCGACGTCTACTCCGACCGATGGGTCATCATCGCCGACCCCGCGAACCCCGCCCTGGTGGACGGGATCACCATGGAACATCTGGAGACGCTGCCCTGGGTCACCGCCTTCCGCGGCCCGACCGCCGCGTCGTTCGCGATACGCCAGCTCACCATGCTGGGCATCGAACCGAACGTGGAGGTCGTCGTGGAGAACTTCCAGTCCCTGCCGTTCCTGATCCCCGGCACCTCCAGGGTCGCGCTCATCCAGGAACGGCTGGCGCGTCGCCTCTCCGCCCTTGGCGGGATCCGGCTGCATCCCTGCCCGTTCGAGGCCGTCCCGATCCTGGAGGCGTTCTGGTTCCACACCGTCCACCAGGCCGACCCGGCCCACCGCTGGCTACGCGAAACCCTCACCGAAGTCGGCCGAGAAATCGAACACGAGCCCGAGTAGGCCGGTCACCTCCCGCCCTCGGCGGTCTGCCGCTCGTACTCGTCCCACAGCTCAAGCGACTCGATGAGCACGTCCTCCGCCTGCTCGGCCGCCGCCCGGTACGCCTGCGCCCGCCCGGTACACACTCCCGCGTCCCACACCCGCCCCTGCCCTGACCACACCCGGGCCCGCGCAGCCTCCATCTCCGCCAGCGTCCGCCACGCCCGAGCCTCCTGCGGGAACACCTCCAACGCCTTCCGCGCGCCCGGCGCCATCCCGGCGAGCAAGAACACCGTCTCCGGGTAAGGCTCCGGAAGCCGCTCACCAGGCCCTGCACCCCGCAGAGCCAGCCTGGCCCACGCGTCCCGCAGCACCTGCGCGACCGCCCTTTTCCTGCTCACCGCGCCACCTCGAACCACACCATGTACCGGCCGTCGTCGCCCGGCACCGTCCCCCAGCACTCCGCCAGCCCGGCCACGACCATCAGGCCGCGGCCGGACTCGTTCCAGCCCGCACCCTGCACCGGGATCAGCGGACGCCCCGCCGAACCGCCGTCGTCCTGGATCTCCACCCGCAGCCGCTCCCGCGACACCAGCACCGTCACCCACACCCCGCCGCCGGGCCTGCCGCTGGCACTGTGCCGGATCGCGTTGGTTGCGATCTCGCAGACCATCAGGTCCACGTCGTCCAGGTCGACCCCGTCCACGCCGCCCGCCAGCGCACCGGCCAGCGTCCGCCGCACCCACGCCCGGACCTCCCGCACGTCAAGGCCCCCGCCCGAGCACATCCGCTCGGTGTGCACCTCGTCCCAGACGATCACCGCGCCACCCCGGCGATCTGCCGAGCCGCCACGAGCGTCCCGTCCGCCGCAGCCTTACGGCCGCCGTCCCACATGTACGACCAGCCGCCGCGGTCCTGCACGCCCAGAACCGCCAGCCGTCCCGAACGAGCCTGGACGTACAGAACCGGCTGCCCCGCGACGGGAAGAGCAAGCCACGACCCCCGCCCGAGCCCGCGCAGGTCCGTCATCAGCCGGACGAGCACGTCCAGCCGCTCGAACGTCGCATCCGCACTCACCCCGTAGCCGTTCACCACGACCACCGGGCCAGCTGCTTCAGCACGATCAGCGCCCGGTCCGCCGACGCCGACTCGGCCCCCACCTCGCCGACCACGTGCCCGCGCTCACCACCCCACCGGAACCACCGACCGTCGCAAGCGATCACCTGTTCGCGACGCGCACCCAGCGACACGACGAGCGTCCCCCCATGCACGTCGGCCCGGACACCCCGTTGCGCAAGCTGCGCCGCCAACTGCTCCAACGGCCTACCCGTACCATCACTCACGGGTCCGACTCCTTCCAGTCGGGCTAGGCCCTGGGACGCGGTGTGCCACCACCGGCCCGGGGCCGCCATCTTTCCGGCCACGTCACCGCGAGATCGGATGACGTTCGTAACTCAGCAGAACCGCCCACACGCGGTCTGTGATGCTGACAAGCTATAGCGTGCAGCGGGGCTACCCTTTTGGCAAGTCCCCGTTCGCAATTCCCCAAAACAGGAGGTGACTTTGTGCCGATACGCCCGAGTCCGACCGTGCGCGGCCGCCGATTGCGCTACGAACTGCGCCGTCTGCGCGAAGAGCGCGGTCTGACGATCGATCAGGTCGTGAGCCGATCAGAAGGCGACTTCAGCAGCTCGACGATCAGTCGATGGGAGACGGGTGAGCGACGCATCCGCCCTACTGACCTGCGCGTGCTGCTGGACGTCTATGACGTGGACGCCAGCAGGCGCGAGGTGTTGCTCACCTTCGCCCGCGAAGCCCGGCAGCGCGGATGGTGGCACTCTTACGGCGCGGCCATCCCCAGCTGGTTTCAGTTCTTCGTGGGCCTGGAGGCCGAGGCGGCTTCGATCCAGGCCTATGAGTCAGAGCTCATGCCCGGCCTGCTCCAGACCCCGGACTACTATCGAGCGTTCCTGCACGCCGCGCCCGCAGCAGGCAACGAAGACGAGATCGAACACAAGATCGAGGTGCGCTCGGCCCGTCAGCGGCGTCTGACCGGAGAAAGTCCGCTCAAGTTCTGGGCGGTGGTGAACGAAGCTGTCATTCAGCGAGTCGTCGGGACCGAGGAAACGATGCGCGACCAGCTGCGACACGTCGTGGATCTCGCCCGCCAGCCTCACGTGAGCGTCCAAGTCCTTCCGTTCAAGGCGGGAGCGCACCCCGCCATGGAAGGATCGTTCACGATTCTGGACTTTCCGGAAGCCAGCGACCCCGATGTGGTCTACCTGGAGAACCAGACCGGCAGCCTCTATCTGGAGGAGACGCCCCAAATCGAGCGTTATACACTGATGTTCAACTACCTCATAGCCAAAGCGCTCGATCCCGACGAGTCGCTGTCCATGATCACTCGCGTAGCCGAAGAGCTAGCGTAAATCATCGTTTGGGAGGAGTGGGCCATGACCAACGCGGATCTCTCCCGCGCCGTCTGGCGGAAGAGCAGCCGGAGCGGCAACGGCGGCAACTGCGTGGAGGTCGCCGCTCTGCACCATGACATCGCTGTGCGCGACAGTAAGAACCCCACGGGCCCCAAGCTGATGTTGACGCGTGCCGACTGGCGCGCGTTCACGGATGCCGTGAAGCGCGGGGCGAGCGACAACGCGTGACGTGCTCGCACTTCGCGCACTGTGAGTTTCCCTACTGGTCTGAGCGCGCGTCGCGCACTTACCGCGCCTGGCAGAGCCAGCAACGTGACCGGCCGGGTCAGGCCGGCCGGTCATGTGCTTCTGCAACCAGGGCGTATGCCGTTTGGCCGGGCGTCCGGCGGAGTCGTTGATCGTGGCGGCGCTGAGGCCGCATCCGATGGCCTGAACGACGCCAGCTCGCCGCGATCGGCAGGTCCAAGGATATTCGCCTCCCTGATGACGCCCCCACTGAGCGCCGCTCTCACCACTGGATCGACCTCGCCCGAGCGCACGTGTGGCGCAACGACCCGTCCGGCGCCCTCCACTGCCTCTATGAGGCACGCGGCATCTCGGCTCAGCACACCCGCTTCCATCCCCAGGTGCGGGAGACCGCACAGCAGGTCGCCCGCATGGAGAGACAAACCAGCGGCACACTCAGGTCCTTCGCCTCATGGCTCGGCATAAACGACTGAACCCCTCGCCCCCGCATTCCGTGGAGCACTGGCGTGGGCCATGTGGCGCTGTGGATCTGGGCGGTCGTCAAGAACTCCGAGCTTCACCCAGGCTGCGGCTGCGGCGGCCAGACCGGGATGGGTCTTCGTCCAGCGCCCCGGTTTCCGCGTCGCTTCGGCGCGGTCTGGGTTAGGCCGGGTCGGCGCCGGTCAGGGAGCGCACGTCGGCGATGTCGTATTCGGCTACCGAGGCCGAGAGCATCGCGGCGCTCTGGTCGTCGCTGGGGCCGCTGCTGCGGAAGGTCTCCACGGCCGCCTGCGACTCCCAGCGTTCGAAGATGTTGATGCGGGCGGGGTCGAGTAGGTCGGCCGTGATGGCGAAGTCGAGGCAGCCGGGCGCCCGGCGAGCCTGTTCGACGACGCTCGTGCAGCCCGCGAGGTAGGACTCGCGCTGACCGGGATCGACCGTGATGTGTCCAGCGACGATGACCATGAATGCGTTCCTCTTCCGATGTGGCAAGGCGTCTTCCATCTCGCACCTACAGACAGCACGAATACCCGAAACTCATCGGTGGGTCGCGGGCGACCGCTCACGTTGCGTCCCCGTGAGATCCTGCGGGTGTGACGACGACCGGTTCCGGCGAACCGCCCCAGCGCCGTCGGCGCGGCCGTCCCGGCTACGACCAGGAGGCGATCCTTCGCACCGCGGTGGAGCTGTTCAACCGCAAGGGGTACGACGCCACGAGCATGGGCGACCTGGCCAAGGAGCTGGGGCTGACGAAAGCGGCCATCTACCACCACGTCACGAGCAAGGAACAGCTGCTCAGCCGCGCGTTGGACGACGCCCTCGACGAACTCACCGCCGTCGTGGCCGAGGCCGCCCATGAGCGGGCCGGGGCGACCGCCTACGAGCGCCTGCGCGGGGTGGTGCGGCGCAGCGTCGAGGTCCTCGTCGCGCACCAGCCGTCCGTCACGCTGCTCTTGCGGGTGCGGGGGAACAGCGACGTCGAGCTGGCCGCCCTGGAACGGCGCCGTTGGCTCGACGACCGGCTCGCCGCCCTCGTCGCGGACGCCGTCAAGGAGGGCGCCCTGCGCGACGACGTGCCGCCCGCGCTGGTGAGCCGGCTGCTGTTCGGCATGGTGAACTCGCTGATCGAGTGGTACCGCGCGGACGGGGTGTACGACCCGGCGACGGTCGCCGGCGCGATCACCACGATGGCCTTCGACGGCCTGGCCCGGCACGAGGCCTAAGCGTCGTAGTCGATGGTGACGTCGTCGCCGACCGGGAACGACTGGCAGGTGAGGACGAACCCGGCATCGAGTTCGGCGGGTTCCAGGGCGTAGTTGCGGCGCATGTCGACCTCGCCCTCGCGGACGACGGCGCGGCACGTCCCGCAGACGCCGCCCTTGCAGGCGAACGGCAGGTCGGCGCGCGTCCGCTGGGCGCTTTCGAGGAGCGTCATATCTCGGGGGACGGTCGACGTCGTCCGCAGGCCGTCGAGGACCATCGTCAGCTCGGTCGTCGGGCCGGGCCCGGGACCGGCGACGGTGCGGCGCGGCTGCGGCGGGGGCTCGTCGACGTAGAACAGTTCGACGTGCACGGTCGCGGGGACGGCGAGGTCGGCGAGCACCGCCCGCGCGTCTTCGAGCATCCGCAGCGGCCCGCAGAGCCAGACGTGGTCGAACGTCTCGGCGGGGATCAGGTCGGTGAGCAGGCGGCGCAGCCGGTCGCGGTCGAGGCGTCCGGAGAACAGCTCGACGTCGCGCGGCTCACGGGAGAGCACGTGGACCATCTGGAACCGGGCGCCGTACCGGTTCTTCAGATCGCCGAGTTCTTCGGTGAACATGACGGTGCGGCTGGTCCGGTTGCCGTACAGGAGCGACACCTGCGCCCCGGGGTTGGCCAGCACCGTGGACGCGACCGACAGCATCGGCGTGATGCCCGACCCGGCGGCGATGCACAGGTGCCGCTCACCCGGCCCCGGGTCGGCCTGCCAGGAGCCGGACGGCGTCTGCACCTCGATGCGCGTCCCCGGCACCACGTCGCGGACGAGCCAGGAGGAGAAGAGGCCGTCCGGGATCTCGCGGACGCCGATGCGCGGCGCGGCACCGGCCGGGGCGCAGATCGAGTAGGACCGGCGTTCTTCCCGTCCGTCCACGAAGCGGCGCAGGGTGAGCGACTGACCGGCCTTGAACGCGTACGCCTCGCACAGTTCGGCGGGGACGTCGAACGTGATCGCCGCCGCGTCCTCGCACAGGTGGTCGACCGCCGCCACGGTCAGCGCATGGAAGGCCGCGGCCGGCCGGGTCCGTGTGGGAGCTGGAGTGGTCAAGTCAGATCTCCTTGACGTGCTCGAACGGTTCGAGGCAGCCGGTGCAGCGGTACAGGGCCTTGCAGGCGGTGCCGCTGAACTCCGACGTCAGCCGGGTCGCCGTCGAGCCGCAGCGCGGGCAGGCGGGGGCGAGCCGCGTCGGCCCGAGGTTGACGCTCGTGGGCCCGGCGGAGCGGCGGGCGGGGCCGGGCGCCGACAGTCCCGCGTCCCGGAGGGCGGCCCGGCCGCGTTCGGAGATCCAGTCGCTCGACCACGGCGGGTCGAGGACGACGCGCACCTCGACCCGGGGGAACCCGGCGCCGTTCAGCCGGTGGACGAGGTCGTCGCGCATGGTCGCCATCGCCGGGCAGCCGGTGTAGGTGGGGGTGATCGAGGCGATGACGACCTCGTCTTCCACGTCGACGCCACGCAGGACGCCGAGGTCGGCGAGGGTGAGCATCGGCATCTCCGGGTCGCGGACCTGCGCGGCGACCTCGGCGGCACGTTCCCTGACGTTCACCAGCGGCCTCCCGGGTGTGCGCGGGCGACCACCTGCATCTCGGCGAGCAGAAGGCTGAGGGCCTCGGTGTGCATGCCGTGCCGGCCCGTCCGCCCGCCGACGGCGGCCAGGGCCGGGCGGTCCGGGCGGTCGACGCCGCTCACCGCGAGCACCTGGTCGAGGACGGCGTCGACCTCGTCGCGGGTGGACGCCGGGTCGACGCCGACGCCCGCCTGCGCGAGGGACAGTTCGAGGGGGTGCGCGGAGACCAGTTCGGGCTGGAGCGGCCAAAGGTCGTCGAGGGCCTTGACGAGCCTGCGGCGCGACTCTTCGGTGCCCTGCGCGAGGGTGAGGAACCAGCGGCCCGCCCAGTCCCGGTGGTAGGTGACCTCCTTGACGCCCTTGGACGCCACCGCCGCCAGCACCGAGTCGGTGCTCGCCCGCAGCCGCTCCAGCAGGGCGAGCCTCGCCACGGAGAACAGCAGCAGCCGGACGACGACGTGCGCGAAGTCTCCGTTCGCCACCTCGGTGAGGCGCACGTTGCGGAACTGCCCGGCGTCGCGGAAGAACGCGAGCGCGTCCTCGGCGGGCACCGGCGAGCCTTCGGGGAGGGCGGGCACGACGGCGGGGTCGGCGGCGGCCGCCCGCGCCAGGAGCAGCCGCGCCTGCCCGAGGAGGTCGAGGGCCGTGTTCGCCAGAGCGATGTCCTCTTCGAGGTCCGGCGCGCGGCTGCACCACTCCGACAGGCGCTGCGACAAGATCAGGGCGTCGTCGCCGAGCATGAGGCAGTACGCGGCGAGTTCGGCGTGGTCGACGCCGTCCGGCACGGTCGTGTCGACACCGGCGAGCGGATCCTCGAAGTCGGTGCCGAACGCCCACTGCGAGGTGTCTACGGCGTCGAGGAGCCCGTCGAAGATGCTGCCGTGGTCGTCGCTCATGATGATCTGTCCTCCGGTCACATGTGCGGGACGTTCCCGGGGATGTCGTAGAACGTCGGGTGCCGGTAGACCTTGTCGCCGTTCGGCGCGAACAGCGGGTCCTTCTCGTCCGGGCTGGACGCCGTGATGGCGTCGGCCCGCACGACCCAGATGCTCACGCCCTCGTTGCGCCGCGTGTAGACGTCGCGCGCGTGGCGCAGGGCCATCGTGTCGTCCGGTGCGTGCAGCGACCCGACATGGACGTGGTTGAGGCCGCGCTTGCCACGGACGAACACCTCATAGAGCGGCCACTCGCGTCTGTTCTCGTTCATCTGGCACCTCCTTCTGCGGAGCCCTGCCGGTTCGCGAACGCCGACGCGGCCTCGCGTACCCAGGCGCCGTCGTCGTGGGCGGCGCGGCGGTGCGCCAGACGCTGGGTGTTGCACGGCCCGTTGCCGCCGACGACGGCGGCGAACTCCTCCCAGTCGGGTTCGCCGAAGTCGTGGTGGCCGCGTTCCTCGTTCCAGCGCAGGTTCGGATCGGGCAGCGTCACCCCGAGCGCCTCGGCCTGCGGGACGGTCATGTCGACGAACTTCTGCCGCAGTTCGTCGTTGGAGTTGCGTTTGACGCCCCACGCCATCGACCGCGCGCTGTTGGGGGACTCGGCGTCCGGCGGGCCGAACATCATGAGCGACGGCCACCAGAACCGGTCGACCGACTCCTGGACCATGGCGCGCTGGGCGTCGGTGCCGCGCATCATCGTCATCAGCAGCTCGAAGCCCTGCCGCTGGTGGAAGGACTCCTCCTTGCAGATGCGGATCATGGCGCGGCCGTACGGGCCGTAGGAGGTGCGGCAGAGCGGCACCTGGTTGACGATGGCGGCGCCGTCGACGAGCCAGCCGATCGTGCCGACGTCGGCGTACGACAGCGTCGGATAGTTGAAGATCGACGAGTACTTCTGCTTGCCGGACAGCAGCATGCCGGTCAGCTCGGCGCGGGAGACGCCGAGGGTCTCGCACGCCGAGTAGAGGTAGAGGCCGTGGCCGGCCTCGTCCTGCACCTTGGCCAGCAGGATCGCCTTGCGGCGCAGGGACGGGGCGCGGCCGATCCAGTTGCCCTCGGGCTGCATGCCGATGATCTCCGAGTGCGCGTGCTGGGCGATCTGCCGCACGAGCGTCCTGCGGTAGGCGTCCGGCATCCAGTCCCTGGGCTCGATGCGGTCGTGGCGCGCGATGGTCGCGTCGAAGGCCGCCTGGAGGCGCTCCTCCAGTTCCGGTTCCACCGGAGTCGTCGTCATCGTCCCCTCCGAGACAATTACTTATCGCTCGGTCAGTAATAAGGTCGCACGGACGCCCGATTCGCGCAACAAGTCCAGGTCAACGGGCACGTCAACTCTTCCGAGATCCCCACTCGGCACCCCGGCCGCGGGCCTCGTCGAACACCAGCCACGTGCGGGTGGCGCGGACACCGGGGATGTCCTGGATGCGCTCCAGCACCACATGCCTCAGCGCCTCGTTGTCCGGAGCCCTGACCAGGACCAGGACGTCGTAGTCACCGCCGACCATCGCGAAATGCTCGACATAGGGGATCTCCCGGAGCCTCGCCGACA
The DNA here is from genome assembly GCF_043198445.1 of Spirillospora sp. NPDC048823. NCBI lineage: Bacteria > Bacillati > Actinomycetota > Actinomycetes > Streptosporangiales > Thermomonosporaceae > Spirillospora > Spirillospora sp. NPDC048823. Next base: position 308,796 of record NZ_JBICUT010000009.1, read on the forward strand.
TCGCGCGCCAGGCGTTCTGCTCGATGGTGACCGACACATAGGCGCTGGTGCCCAGGCCCGCCCGCTGCGGCGCCAGCTCGGCCGTGAAACCGGTGATCACCCCGTCGTCCATCAGCCGGGTGAGCCGGGCGTAGGCGTTGGCGCGGGAGATGTGGACGCGCTCGGCGAGGGCCCGCACCGAGATCCGCCCGTCGCGCAGCAGCTCGCCGATGATCGCGCGGTCGACCGCGTCCAGCCGTGCGGCAGAACGTCCGAGCCAGCCGCCCTCAGCACCCTCTTCGGTCGACATTTGGTCTTCTCCAAGCCTCTCTGTGAACCACTTGTCGCCCATCATTGCCGGTGTCTTGAACAGATGGCCAGCGAGGCGGACGCTTTGCCTGTCAAGCGTCCAGAGAAAGTGGGCCTCGCCGTGAGGACACATCCCCAGGCGATCGACGACCTGCTCCCCTCGCCCGTCCCGGTGCGCTTCGTCGCCGAGGACGGCACGGCCGTCGAACCGCCCGCCGGTTACCCGATGCCGGCGGACGAGGAGCTGGTGGAGGCGTACCGCCGGATGGTCCTCGGCCGCCGCTTCGACGGCCAGGCGACCGCGCTGACCAGACAGGGCCGGCTCGCCGTCTACCCGTCCAGCCGCGGGCAGGAGGCCTGCCAGATCGCGGGCGTCCTCGCGCTGCGGGAGGACGACTGGCTGTTCCCGACGTACCGGGACACGGTGGCCCTGATCTCCCGCGGCATCGACCCCGTCGAGGCGCTCACCCTGCTGCGGGGCGGATGGCACTGCGGATACGATCCGGCGGCGACACGCGTCGCACCCCAGTGCACACCGCTCGCCACCCAGACCGTCCACGCCGTGGGCATGGCGGACGCGCTGCGCCGCAAGGGCGAGGACGGCGTCGTGATGGCCTTCGTCGGCGACGGCGGCACCAGCGAGGGCGACTTCCACGAGGCGCTCAACTACGCGGCCGTCCTCCACGCGCCCGTCGTGTTCTTCGTGCAGAACAACAAGTACGCGATCTCGGTGCCGCTGGCCAAGCAGACCGCCGCGCCCGCCCTCGCCTACAAGGGGATCGGCTACGGCGTCCGGTCCGAGCAGGTGGACGGCAACGACCTCGTCGCGGTGCTGTCCGTCCTGACGGCCGCCGTGGACCACGCGCGGACCGGACGCGGCCCGTTCCTGGTGGAGGCGCACACCTACCGGATGGACGCCCACACCAACGCCGACGACCCCACCCGGTACCGGGAGGCGGAGGAGGTCGAGCAGTGGGAGGCGGCCGACCCCCTCGCCCGCCTGGAGACCCATCTGCGCGACCGGGGCCTGCTCGGCGCGGAGGACATCGACTCGGCGCACAAGACCGCCGAGGAGTTCGCCGCACGCGTCCGCGACGAGATGAACACCGACCCCGAGACGGACTCGTTCGAGCTGTTCGACCACGTCTTCGCCGAACCCACGCCCCAGCTGCGCGAGCAGCGGGCGCTGCTGGCGTCCGAGCTGACCGCCCCGGAGGACTGACATGACCGCGCAGACCGCGCTGACCATGGCGCAGGCAATGCCGACGGCCCCCGGAGAACCGACATGACCGCACAGACCGCGCAGACCGCGCTGACCATGGCACAGGCGCTGAACACGGCGCTGCGGGACGCGTTGCGCGACGACGAGCGCGTACTCGTCTTCGGCGAGGACGTCGGCCCGCTCGGCGGCGTCTTCCGCGTCACCGACGGGCTGACCGCCGAGTTCGGCGAGGACCGGTGCTTCGACACCCCGCTGGCCGAGGCGGGCATCGTGGGCCTCGCCGTCGGCATGGCCATGGGCGGCTTCCGCCCGGTCGTCGAGATGCAGTTCGACGCGTTCGCCTACCCGGCCTTCGAGCAGATCGCCTCGCACGTGGCGAAGTTCCGCAACCGGACCCGCGGCCGGATGTCCCTGCCGATGGTGATCCGCATCCCCTACGCGGGCGGCATCGGCGGCGTCGAGCACCACTGCGACTCCAGCGAGGCCTACTACGCGCACACTCCGGGATTGAAGGTCGTCACGCCCGCGACCCCCGACGACGCGTACTGGCTGCTGCGCGACGCCGTCACCGACCCCGACCCGGTGATCTTCATGGAGCCCAAGCGGCTGTACTGGTCCAAGGACGAGGTCACGCCCGCCGGCCGGCGGGCGGCCGGGTTCGGGCAGGCCGCGATACGGCGTGAGGGCCGGGACGCCACGCTCGTCGCCTACGGGCCGGCCGTCCCGGTGGCGCTTGCTGCGGCCGAGGCCGCAGCACAGGACGGCATCGCCCTGGAGGTCGTCGACCTGCGGACGATCGTCCCGTTCGACGACGAGACCGTCGTGTCCTCGGTGCGCAAGACGGGCCGCTGCGTGGTCGTCCAGGAGGCACAGGGGTTCGCCGGGGTCGGCGCGGAGATCGCGGCGCGCGTGCAGGAACGCTGCTTCCACTCGCTGGCCGCCCCGGTGCTGCGCGTCACCGGGTTCGACATCCCCTACCCGCCCCCGAAACTGGAGCACTCACACCTTCCGGACGCCGACCGGATCCTCGACGCGGTCGACCGGCTCCAGTTCGACGACGAGCCCGACGTCCTCCACCTGGCGCGGGAGCGATCATGACGGCCGCCGTCTCGCGGCAGGTGTTCCGGCTGCCCGACCTCGGCGAGGGCCTGACCGAGGCCGAGATCGTCGAATGGAAGGTCGCCGCCGGCGACACGGTCGGGATCGACCAGATCGTGGTCGAGGTCGAGACCGCCAAAGCGGCCGTGGAGGTACCCGTCCCTTATGCCGGGACGGTGCTGACCCTGCACGCGGAGCCCGGCACCGTCCTCGCGGTCGGCGAGCCCCTCATCGACGTCGGCCCCGCGGACGAACGCCCCGCGGACGAGCCCCCGCAGGACGAGCCCCCAGCGGACGAGCCCGCGGCGGCCCGCTACCGCGAAGAGGAACGGGCGGGCTCCGGCAACGTCCTGATCGGCTACGGCACCGGCCACACGCCCACCCGGCGGAGGCGGCACCACGACCGCAAGCCGCGGGCACCCCGCGTGATCTCCCCGCTCGTCCGCAGGCTCGCCCGCGAGAACGGCCTGGACCTCACCGCCGTCACCCCCACCGGACCGCACGGCGTGATCCTCCGCCGCGACGTCGAACAGGCCGTCGCCGTTAAGGCGGCACCCGAGAAGACCCCACCGGCAGACGAGCATCAACCGGCCGAGAAGACCCCGCCCGCCGAAACGACCCCACCCGCCGGAACGACGGAGCGCATCCCGTTGCGCGGCCTGCGCCGGGCGGTGGCCGACAAGCTGACCCGGAGCCGCACCGAGATCCCCGACGCGACGACCTGGGTGGACGTCGACGCGACCGGCCTGCTCGCGATGAAGGACGAACTGCGGCAGGCCCGCCCGGACCTCGGCATCGGGCTCCTCGCCCTCCTGGCCCGCATCTGCGTGTCCGGCCTGCGGCGGTTCCCCGAACTGAACTCCTCGGTCGACACCGGCCGGGCCGAGATCGTCCGGTACGGGCACGTCAACCTGGGCTTCGCCGCGCAGACCGACCGCGGCCTCGTCGTCCCGGTCGTCCGGGACGCGCACCGGATGACGACCGCGCAGCTGGCGGCGGAACTGACCCGGCTCACGGGCCTCGCACGCGCGGGCAACCTGCCTCCCGAGGCGTTGACCGGCGGCACGTTCACGCTCAACAACTACGGGGTCTTCGGCGTGGACGGGTCCACCCCGATCATCAACCATCCCGAAGCGGCGCTCCTCGGCGTGGGCCGCGTCATCGACCGGCCCTGGGTCGTCGGCGGCGCCGTCACGCCCCGCAAGGTCGCCCAGCTCTCCCTCGCCTTCGACCACAGGGTCTGCGACGGCGGCACCGCCGGCGGCTTCCTCCGCCACGTGGCCGACTGCGTCGAGAACCCGGCGGTCCTCCTCGCCCACGTCTGAGCCCACTCGGCCCGGAAGCTTGCGGTGCGTGAGTGCGGTTCCGGCCGGGGATCCCCTCGTCGTCGCATGGCGGATCCTTCAGTGGGTGATGCGATCGGGGCGTTCGGCCTGGTCGGCGTGCTTCGCGTCGCGTGCGCGCCGGTACAGGACGCCGGGCCACCACAGGATCGGGCCCGCGTCGCGGACGAGGGCGGGCACCAGGAGCGACCGCACGAGAAGGGTGTCCAGCAGGACCCCGAACGCCACGATGAAGGCGATCTGGAGCAGGAACGCGAGCGGGATGACGACGAGGGCGGCGAAGGTGGCCGCGAGCACCACGCCGGCCGAGGTGATGACGCCGCCGGTCACGGTGAGCCCCCGCAGGACGCCGCTGCGCGCACCGTGCCGAAGCGACTCCTCGCGCACACGGGTCATCAGGAAGATGTTGTAGTCGACGCCGAGCGCGACCAGGAAGATGAACCCGTACAGGACCACCGAGGGATCGATGGCGGTGAAGCCGAGGATGTTCTGGAAGACGATCGCGGCGACGCCGAGGGTCGCCAGGTAGCTGAGCGCGACGGTCGCGACGAGGATCACCGGCATCAGCAGCGAGCGGAGCAGGACGATCAGGATCGCCAGGATGATCGCGAGGACGACCGGGATGATGACGTTGCGGTCGCGCTCGGCGGACGCCTGGGTGTCGACCTGCTGAGCGGTGAAGCCGCCGACGAGCGCGCCGGCGCCGGAGACGCCGTGGACGTTCTCGCGGAGTTCCTCGACGGCCGTCCGGGCCGCGTCGCTGTCGGCGGGTGCGGACAGCGTGACCTCCGCCAGGGCCCGGCCGTCGACGACGAGGGGCCGTCCACCGTCCGCGGTGCGGGGGCGGACACTGGAGACGCCGTCGGTGTTCCGCGCGGCGGAGACCACCTGCTGCAGCGCGGACGCGTCGGTGATCACGATGGCCGGGTTTCCCGAGCCGCCCGGGAAATGCTCGTCGAGGACTTCCTGCGCCCTCACCGAGGACGTCTCGCCGACGAACGTCTCACTCAGGGGAACCCCTCCGGTGCGCAGCTGGGGCATGAACGCGGCACCAGCGACCAGCACGATCAGGCAGCTCGCCCAGACCCGGCGCGCGCGGCGGTCCAGCAGGCCCGCGACACGGTCCCAGACCCCGTGCCCGGACGAGCCCGGCCGGGCGGGCCAGTAGGCCGCGCGTCCGAGCAGGCCCAGGACGGCGGGCAGGAAGGTGAGCGCGCTCAGCAGGGAGCAGCCGATGCCGATCGCGCCGACCGGTCCCAGCGCGCGGTTGCTGGACAGCTCGCTGAGCAGCAGCGCGAGGAGGCCGAGGCCCACGGTGGAGCCGCTGGCGACGATGGCGCTGGCCGACCGCCGCCACGCGGTCCACACGGCGGGCAGCGAGTCCTGCCGCCCGGCGAGCTCCTCCCGGAACCGGGCCGACAGCAACAGGCCGTAGTCGGTGCTCGCACCGATGACCAGGATGAACAGGATGCCCTGCACCTGGCCGCTCACCGTCACGATGTCGGCCTCGGCCAGGGCGTAGGTGACCGCGGTGGCGAGCGCGAGCGCGAACACCGAGCCGAGGATGATCGCCAGAGGCAGCAGGACGCTGCGGTAGACGAGCAGCAGGATCAGCAGCACCACGCTGACGGCGACGAGCAGCAGCAAGGTGTCGATGCCGGCGAAGGTCTCGGAGAAGTCGGCCTGGATGGCGACGGGCCCGCCCACGTAGACGCCCGCCCCGGGGACCTGCCCCGCCGCCTCGCGGATGCGGTCCACGACGTCCGGGGCCCGCTCACCGACGTCGGCGCCGACCTGCACGACGCCGCTCATCGCCGCCCCGTCCTGCGACGGAATGATCGGGGACGGGGCGCCCGCGATGTACGGTGCGCCCTGGAGGGACGAGAGCGCACGCTGCGCCGCCGCGCGCTGATCAGGCGAGATGCCGCCGTCGCGGGCCTCCCACACGACGATGGCCGGGACCGTGGGCTGCCGCTGGAACGCCGCCTGCTGCTCCAGCACCCGCGTCGACTCGGCGCTGCTGGGCAGGAACGTGGACTGCTCGTTGGTGGCGACCTCGCCCAGCTTGCCCGCGTACGGGCCGAACGCGCCGCCGATGGCCAGCCAGGCCAGGACGAGGGCGACCGGAATGATCCAGCGGACGGCTCGTGGTGCGGACATCCACCGTTCCTAGCGACGTCGGGTTCAGCGGGCATGCCCTCAGGGATCTTCCCGCCGCCGGACGACCAAACATCACCGGCCCGTAAGCCTCAGATCAGTAACCTCTCACCCCCTTGATCGTGGCCAGGGCTTGATCGAGGGACAGGACGTCGGCGTACTTGGCCTCCAGGTCGAGCAGGTTGGCCTCGTGCAGGCGGCGGTCACGGTCTCCGCACGCCTCGTCCACCACCAGGGGCCGGAACCCGTGCTGGAGGGCGTCGGTCGCGGTGGCCCGGATGCATCCGCTGGTGGTCAGGCCGCAGATCAGCAGGGTGTCGATGCCGGACGCGGTCAGCGTGGCCGCGAGCGACGTGCCGTGGAACGCGCTCGCGTACTGCTTGGTGACGACCGTCTCGCCCGGCGCGGGGGCGGCCCCCTCGGCGAAATCGCCGAGGGGGCTGCCTTCTTCGAAGACGCGCAGCGCGGGGACCTTGCGGCGGAACAGCCCGCCGTCGGCGGCCCCGGGCCGGTAGCTCACCCGGGTGAACAGCACCGGCAGCCCGGCCGTCCGCGCCGCCCCGATCAGCGTGATGGACGCGGCCACCGCGTCCTCGACCGGGGCGCGCAGCGGCGACCCGTCCACCAGGTAGGCGCGGGCCAGGTCGACGACCAGCACCGCGGGTGAGGTGCCGCAGCCGAGGCTCGCGCCGAAGCCGGAGCCGCGGTAGTCCTCGGCGAGGTCGCGGTCCCCCGCCGGCCCGCCGCCGCTCATCGCCGGGCGCGCAGGGCGGCGGCGGAACGGACGTCGACCGGCGGGCTGGGCGCCGGCAGGCCGGTCTCCTCCTCGCAGCGGGCGAGGATCTCCTCCAGCGGCGGGCCCATGTCGAACACGGGGATCTCCGTCCGCGCGGCGGTCATCTCCGCGCGGAGGCGTTCGGTGGCCTGCTCGTCGAGCACGCCCTCGGCGGTGCAGACGACGCCGTAGTCGCGGGCGCCGTCGGCGGTCACCAGCCCGCGCCGCACCTCCAGCGCGACGCCGTCGGCGGGACGCGCCAGGGGGTCGCCCCATCCGCCGCCGCCCCACGTGACGAAGTGCAGGACGTCGCCGGGGCCGACCGGAACGTCATGGATCTTGCTGGGCAGCACCTCGCGGGTGCCGTCGGCCCGGTCGATCCACTTGCGGCCCCGCTCCCCCGGGCGTCCGCCGTTCACGCCCCACGGGTAGGTGAGCCAGCGGTCGTCGTGGATCGCGATCGTGCCCGGCTCCTCGAAGCAGTAGGCGACGTCGACGCCGTTGCCGCCGCGGTGCAGCCCGGCGCCGCCGGAGTCGGCGATCGTCTCCCACCGCTCGATGCGCAGCGGGTAGTACGACTCCAGGTACTCGCACGGGATGTTGACGAACGACGGCCACAGCGAATGCCCGTCGGGGCCGTCCCCGACCGGGCGCCCCGGTACGCCGCCGAACCCGATCGAGTACAGCTGGAACCACTCGCCCTCACGCGGCCCGGACGTGTAGTGCCCGGAGTACATGAAGTGCGGCGACGACGAGAACCCGGCGGCGTTGAGGATCTCCGGGTTGGTCTGGCCGAGCAGCCCGCCGAACAGGTCGAACACCCGGCCGATGCCGTGGTTGCGGGCGTTCAGCGCGGCGGGATGGCGGGGCTTCCAGAACGAGTCCTCGGGGATCGTCACGTCGATCAGCGGGTAGAAGCCGTCGTTCCACAGGATCTGCGGGTCCGCGACCGTGATCACGTAGATCCCGAAGAACATCCGGACGAGGTTCTCGTTGATGAAGTAGTTGATCGGGCCCACCGCCTGCGGGGCGGCGTGCGAGAAGTCCAGATGGATCTTCTCGCCGGTCCGGGTCAGCGAGATCTTCAGCTCGTAGGGGCCGTACCCGCAGCCGTCGTCGCAGATGTAGTCGGCGAACTCCAGCGTCTGGCCGTCGTCGAACAGCGTCGCCAGCAGCACCTTCATGGCCTGGTAGTTGCGGTCCAGCAGGTTGTCCAGCGCGGACAGGTACGTCTCGACGCCGAACCGGTCGCACAGCTCGGTCACCCGGCGCGCGGCCGTGGTGCAGGCGGCGGTCAGCCCGTTCAGGTCCGCCCGGTTCCAGTCCGGCATGCGCACCTGGTTGAGGATGATGTTCAGCGCGGCCTCGTTGAGCTTGCCGGCCTCGTACAGCTTGAAGGGCGGGACGATCACGCCCTCCTCGTAGATGGTGCGGGCGTCGGCGGGCATCGAACTGGGCGTCTTGCCGCCCACGTCCGACATGTGCCCGAACATCGACGACCAGCCCACCAGCCGGCCCTCGTGGAAGATCGGCACCACCAGCAGCCAGTCGTTGGCGTGGCTGATCGCCGCGCCGCACGCGTACGGGTCGGACGTCATCAGGATGTCGCCCTCGCCGATCGTCCCGTCGAAGTTGTCGAGGAAGTCGGGGACCGACAGCCCGAACTGGCCGACGACCATCTTGCCGTCCGGGTTCGCGATCAGCGGGAACTCGTCGTGCTGCTCGCGGATGCCCGGCGACAGCGCGGTGCGGAAGAGGACCTCGTCCATCTCGTAGCGCGCGTTGCGCAGCGCGTTCTCGATGATGTCCAGGGTGACCGGGTCGACGTCGACGCGGCCGGCCGGCTCCGTGTTGGTCTGGATGATCTCGGCCATCAGATCTCCTCGTTCAGCGGACGGATCAGGAGGCTGCCGCTGGGGTGCACGGTCGCGGCGTGCCCGGGCAGCACGAGGGTGGTGGAGTCCATCTCGACCACCACGGCCGGGCCGGTCACGACGTCCCCGGCGAGCAGTTTGGAACGGTCGAAGACGCGGGCGGACGCGGTCGCGCCGCCCATCCACACCTCGGTCTCGCGGACCAGCGCCGCGGACGGGTCGCCGGTCCCCTCCGGAAGGGTGCGCCAGGCGACCTCCGGGCGCGGGCCGCTCACCGTGACCCGCAGGTTGATCACCTCGCGCTCGTTGTCGAGCAGGAAGGAGAACAGCCGCTTGTGCTCGGCGTCGAACGCGGCGCCCAGCTCGGCCAGCAGATCGCCGTCGACGACGTCGCGTTCCAGCTCGACGGGGATCTCGAAGCCCTGCCCGTGGTAGCGCAGGTCGATCTGGTAGCTCTGGGTCTGGGTGTCGCGCGGCACGCCCTCCGCCTCCAGCCGCGCGGCGGCGGTGTCGGCCAGTTCGAGGAGCGCGGTGCGCAGTTCGGCGTCGCCGAGGGTGGAGAACCGGCGCACCATCGTGCGGGCGGCCTCGTCGCGGGCGCAGGTCGTCGCGTCCCCGTAGGCGCACAGGACGCCCGGCGACGGCGGGACGATCACCGGCCAGGAGCCGGTCAGCCGGCCGAGCGCGTTGGCGTGCAGGGGCCCGGCGCCGCCGAACGACACGAGCGCGAAGTCGCGCGGGTCGAAGCCCTGCTGGACGCTGATCAGCCGGAGCGCGCCGAGCATGTTCTCGTTGACGATGTCGACGATGCCCGCCGCCGCGGCCTCCACGCTGGGCAGCCCCATCGCGTCGGCGACGCCGCGTACGGCCTTGCGGGCGGCCTCGACGTCCAGCGAGATCTCGCCGCCCGCGAGGTCCTGCGGCAGGTGGCCGAGGACGACGTTGGCGTCGGTGACGGTGGGTTCGGTGCCGCCCGCCCCGTACGCGGCCGGGCCCGGGTCGGCGCCCGCGGACTGGGGGCCGACCCGCAGCGCCTTGGTCAGCTCGGGGACGTGCGCGATCGAGCCGCCACCGGCGCCGACCGAGCGGACGTCGACGCTGGTGGCGCGGACGGTCAGGTCGCCGACGCTGGTCTCCCGCCCGATCCGCGGCTTCCCGCCGAGAACGAGCGCCACGTCGGTGGAGGTGCCGCCCATGTCGAAGGTGAGGAAGTCGGGGTGGCCGGCCTGCTCGGCGAACCAGGCCGCCCCCGTCACACCGCCGGCGGGGCCGGACAGCAGCAGCGCCACCGGGTCCTCCGCGGCCTTCGCGGCCTTGGTCAGCCCGCCGTCGCTGCGCAGCACCGACAGCGGCGCGGTGATCCCGCTGCCGGTCAGGGAACGGTCCAGATTGCTGACGTAGCGGGACACCTCCGGCTGGACGTAGCTGTTGGCCACGGTCGTGACGGTGCGCTCGTACTCGCGCATCTCCGGCAGGACGTGGCTGGACAGCGACACCGGGACGCCCGGCAGCTCCTCGGCCGCCAGCTCCGCCACCCGCCGCTCGTGCTCGTCGCTCGCATACGAGTTGATCAGCGCGATGGTCAGCGCCTCGATCCCCGCCCCGGCGAGCCTGCGCAGCTCGGCGCGGGCGCGCTCCTCGTCCAGCGGGGTGACGACGGAGCCGTCGGCGGCGATCCGGCCGGGGATCTCCACCGTGTGCTCCAGCTTGGCCAGCGGCTCCGGCTTCGGCCAGATGATCCAGCCGGCCAGGCCGCCCGGCACGTACGACCGGGCGATCTGCAGGACCTGGCGGAACCCCTGGGTCGTGACCAGCCCGACCCGCGCCCCCTTGCCCTGCAGGATCGCGTTGGTCGCGACCGTCGTTCCGTGCAGGACGTGCGCGACCTCGGTCAGGTCGATCCCGGCGTCCCGGCACACCTTCCGGATGCCGTTGAGGACGCCCTGGGACTGGTCGGCCGGGGTGGACGCCGTCTTCGCCCGGTGGCTGACGCCGGTCCCCTCGTCCACGAGCAGCACGTCGGTGAACGTGCCTCCTACATCAACGCCTAGGCGATATCCCATCGTGGCCTCCCGGTGCCGTGGGTCAGACGATCCCGCGCTCCGACAGCGCGGCGATCTCGTCCTTGTGAAGGTCCAGGAGGCCCCCGTACACCTCCTGGTTGTGCTCGCCGAGCCCCGGGCCGGGGTGCCGGACCGACCCGGGGGACTCGCTGAGCTTGGGAAACGCGTTGTGCATCGGCAGTTCGCCGAAGTCGGGGTGCGCCAGCCGCACGATCGCGTCGCGGGCGGCGAAGTGCGGGTCCTCGAACATGTCCCGGGCGGTGTAGATCCGGCCCGCCGGGACGCCGTTCGCGTGGAGGGTCTCCAGGAGCTCGCCCGTCTCGATGCCCGCCGACCAGGCGGAGATCAGCTCGTCCAGCTCGGCCATGTTCTGACCGCGGGCGGCGTGCCCGGCGTAGCGCGGGTCGTCGCTCAGCTCCGCGCGGCCCATCGTCTTCGCGAGCCGCGCGAAGACGGTGTCCTGGTTGGCGGCGATCAGGATCATCTCGCCGGACGCGGTCGGGTACACGTTGCTGGGCGACACGTTCGGCAGCACGGACCCGGTGCGTTCGCGCTGGTAGCCGGCGACGGCCCACTCGGGCAGCAGCGACTCCATCATCGCCAGCACCGCCTCGTAGATGGCCGAGTCGACGATCTGCCCCCGCCCGGTGCGGGTGCGGTGATGCACCGCGACGAGGGTGCCGATCGTGGCGAACACCGCGGCGAGCGAGTCGCCGAGCGAGATCCCGGCGCGGGACGGGGCCTTGTCCGCGTCGCCGGTCACGTACCTGATGCCGCCCATCGCCTCGCCGATGGACCCGTATCCGGCGCGCGGGGCGTACGGGCCGCTCTGCCCGAAGCCCGACACGCGCACCAGCACGAGCCCCGGGTTGGTCTCCCGGAGCCGGTCGAAGTCCAGGCCCCAGCGCTCCAGCGTCCCGGGACGGAAGTTCTCCACCACGATGTCGGCCCGCTCGATGATCCGCCGTGCGAGGTCCTGCCCCTCGGGGGTGCGCAGGTTGCACGTCACCGACTTCTTGTTGCGCGCGACCACCGGCCACCACAGGGACTTGCCGTGCGGCTTCTCCCGTCCCCACTGGCGCATCGGGTCACCGGCGCCCGGCGACTCCAGTTTGATCACCTCCGCGCCGAAGTCGCCGAGGAGCTGCCCGCAGAACGGGCCGGCGAGCAGCTGGCCCATCTCCACGACGCGCAGGTCGGAGAGCGGGCCTCGGGCGTCCGGTGCGGCGCCGTTTTGGATGGACATCTGGCGGGTCCTCTTTCGTGTGCCTTCGTGTGTTCGGTCGGCTCGCGTGGTGTTCGGTCGGCTCGGGGCGCCCGGTTCGGTTCGGGGAGCCCGGTTCAGGCTTCGGTGGCGCGGAGCAGCACCGCCTTCGCGGCGAGGACGTGGGCGCGCGTCACCGACTCGGCCCAGGTGCCGTCGCCGGCGCGGAGGGCGGCGACGAGTTCGCGGTGGTGCGCGAAGCTGCGGGCGAGGTCGTCCGGCGAGTAGCGGTGGAAGGTGCGCATCACCAGCGGAAGCTGCGTGACGGCGCTGAGCATGGACGTCAGCCGGCCGCTGGCGGCGGCGGCGCGGACGATGCCGTGGAACTCGGCGTTCAGCTCGGCGACCCGGTCGAGGTCCTGCCCGTCGCCCGGTTCGGCGGCCCGCTCGATGAGGTCGCACAGCTCCGCCATCCGGCCGGTGTCCCCGGGCTCGATCCGGGTGGCGGCCCGCCGGGCGGCGGCGCCCTCCAGCAGCATCCGCAGGTCGTAGATCTCCTCCAGGTCGTCCGGCGTCCAGTCCGGGACCCGCGCGCCGCGGTGCGGCAGGATCTCGACCAGCCCCTCGGCCTCCAGCTTGCGCAGCGCCTCCCGGACCGGCGTCCGGCTGGAGCCGGTGGCCTCGGCCAGTTCGGCTTCGCCGAGGCGCGTGCCGGGCGGGTGGACGCCGTCCAGGATGTCGGCGCGCAGCCGAGTGTGGACACGGTCCACGGCTCGGACCATCCGAACCTCCTCGGAGTCGATTGCATGCAACATACGCATTCATGGAGGCTTGACACAAGCTGTGACCTGAGTAAATTCGACATACCACCCGCAGATTGCATACAAGGGGAGCTTTATGGCGGATGTCGAAGTGATCGAGGTGGGGCCCCGGGACGGGCTGCAGAACGAGGCCGCGATCCTCCCGGCCGCCGACAAGGTCCGGCTCATCGAGCGCAGCGTCGCCGCCGGGCTGCGCCGGATCGAGGCCGTCAGCTTCGTCAACCCCAAGCGGGTCCCGCAGATGGCCGACGCGGAGGCGGTGATGGAGCGGCTCCCCCGCGTGGACGGCGTCAGCTACGCCGGGCTCGTCCTCAACCGGCGCGGCCTCGACCGGGCGATCGCGGCCGGCGTCGACGAGGTCAACGTCGTGGTGGTGTCCACCGACGAGTTCAGCCGGCGCAACCAGGGCTGCTCGGTCGAGGAGGGCGTCGCCAACTGGACCGCCATCGCCGAGAAGGCCCGCGAGGCTGGCCTCTACCGCACGGTCACCCTCGCCGCCGCGTTCGGCTGCCCGTTCGAGGGAGAGGTGCCGGCCGACAAGGTCCTCGACCTCGTCCGGCGGGTCGCCGAGAGCGAACCCGACGAGATCGCCATCGCCGACACGATCGGCGTCGGCGTCCCCGCGCAGGTCCGCACGCTGCTGACGGGCGCCGCGCAGATCGCGCCGGACGTCCCGCTGCGCTGCCACTTCCACAACACCCGCAACACCGGGTACGCCAACGCCCTCACCGCGCTCGACCACGGGGTGAGCGCCCTGGACGCCAGCACCGGCGGATTCGGCGGCTGCCCGTTCGCGCCCGCCGCCACCGGCAACATCGCGACCGAGGACCTGGTGTACGCGCTGGACCGCACGGGCGTCGCCACCGGTGTCGAGATGAGCACGGTCACCGAGACGGCGGCCTGGCTCGCCGAACGTCTCGACAGCCCGGTGCAGGCGCTGCTCGGCCGCGCCGGCCCCTTCCCCGCCGCGAACTGACACGACGTCGGCGGACCGCACCGACCGGTCGTTCGGGTGGTCGCCGCCCCGGCCCGCGTCCACCGCGGATACGGTGGCCCCGACCCGGAGGGAGCGATCATGACGCGGTCGTGGTGGGGATGGGGCAACACCGAGGACGCGGTGCGCGGCAAGGAGCTGGACGCACTGCTCTCCCGGGTCCGCGCGCTGACGCCCGGTGAGCTGACCGGCCACGAACCGCCGGACGTCGACTCGCTCGACCTGCCCGCCCCCCGGGTCAGCGCCCCGGACGCGCTCGCCGGCCTGTGCTCCGCCGGCCCCGCCGACCGTGCCGCGCACGCGCACGGCAAGGCGTTCCGGGACATCGTGCGCAACCTGCACGGGGATCTGCGGCATGTGCCCGACCTCGTCGCCCGGCCCCGCGACGAACGCGACCTGATCGACCTGCTCGACTGGTGCGGCCGCGACGGCATCGCCGTCATCCCCTACGGCGGCGGCAGCTCGGTGGTCGGCGGCATCGAGCCGCGGTTCGACGACCGCCCGGTGGTCACCGTCGATCTGGAGCGGCTGGACCGCGTCCTGGAGATCGACCCGGTGAGCCGGGCCGCCCGCGTCCAGGCGGGCGTGTTCGGCCCGCACCTGGAGGAGCAGCTCCGGCCGCACGGGCTGACGCTGCGGCATTTCCCGCAGTCGTTCGAGTTCTCCACGCTGGGCGGCTGGCTGGCCACACGCGCCGGCGGCCACTACGCGACCCTGTACACGCACATCGACGACATGGTCGAGTCGATGCGCGTCGTCACGCCGAGCGGAGTCTCCGCATCACGGCGGCTGCCGGGCTCCGGCGCCGGGCCGTCCCCCGACCGGATGTTCCTCGGCAGCGAAGGCGCCCTGGGAATCATCACCGAGGCGTGGATGCGGGTGCAGGAACGTCCGCGCTGGCGGGCCAAGGCGTCGGTGCGCTTCGCCGACTACACCGAGGCGGTGGCGGCCACCCGCGCGATCGCGCAGAGCGGGCTGCACCCGGCGAACTGCCGCCTCCTCGACGCCGCCGAAGCGCTGGTCAACACGGGTGTCGCCGTGGACGGCGGCGTGCTGCTGATCGCGTTCGAGTCCGCCGACCATCCGGTGCAGGCGTCGCTGGAGCGGGCGCTGGAACTGTGCCGCGACCACGGTGGCGAGGCGCCGGACGAGCTCCGCGGGGAAAGCGCCGGCGACACCTGGCGGTCGTCGTTCCTGCGGATGCCCTATCAGCGGGACGCCCTGGCCAGGCATTCGCTGATCGTCGAGACGTTCGAGACCGCGTGCACCTGGGACCGGTTCGAGGACCTGCACGGCGCCGTCACCGAGGCGGCCCGTCGGGCGGTCCACGAGATCGCGGGCGGTGGCGTGGTGACCTGCCGGTTCACCCACGTCTACCCGGACGGCCCGGCGCCGTACTTCGGCGTCTACGCGCCCGGCCGCTGGGGCGCCACCGTCACCCAGTGGGACGAGATCAAGGCCGCCGTCTCCGAGGCGATCGCGGCGAACGGCGGCACGATCACCCACCACCACGCGGTCGGCCGCGACCACCGCCCCTGGTACGACCGCCAGCGCCCGGACCCGTTCGCCGCCGCGCTGACCGCCGCGAAGTCCGCCCTGGACCCGGCGGGCATCCTCAACCCGGGCGTCCTCGTCCCCTCGCCCCTCCGCTGACGTTCACCCGCCGTCCCGTTCCCGGCGATCGTCAGGCCGGCTTTCCTTCGATGACGTCGAGGATGTACTCGGCTATGGCCATGGACGAGGTCGCGGCCGGTGACGGCGCGTTGCGGACGGCGGTGACCCGGCCGAGCCGGTGGACGCGGAAGTCGTCCACCAGGGCGCCGTCGCGGTCGAGGGCCTGGGCGCGCACCCCCGCCCCCGCCCGGACGACGTCGCCGGCGGCGATCTCCGGCACGTACCGCCGTGCCGCCTTCATGTAGGCGCGCTTCGACAGTGACCCGTGCACCTCCCGGACGCCGGTGCGCCAGTGCCGCCGCGCCATGCGCCAGGAGCCGCGCCAGCCGGCGATGCCGGACAGGTCCCGCAGCGACACGTCCGAGCGGCGGTACCCCTCGCGGGCGAGGGCGAGGACGGCGTTCGGGCCGACCTCGACGCCGCCCGACACGCGCCGGGTGAAGTGCACGCCGAGGAACGGGTAGCGCGGGTCGGGCACCGGGTAGATCAGGCCGCGGACCATGTGCGTCTTCGCCGGGGCGATGGCCATGTACTCGCCCCGGAACGGGACGATCCGCGGCCCGGGGTCGTCGCCCGCGAGGCCGGACACGACGTCGGTGTGGATGCCCGCGCAGATGATCAGGTTCCCGACCCGCACGGTCTCGTCACCGGACGCGACCTCCAGCCCGTCTCCGGCGGCCTTGATGCCGGTGACGGGGAAGGAGAACCGGACCTCACCGCCCGCGCCGATGATGTCGTCGGCGAACGACCGGGCGATCCGCGTGTAGTCGGTGATGGCGGTGTGCGGGGAGTGCAGCGCGGCCAGGCCCGTGGCGTACGGCTCGATCTCGCGGATGCCGGCCGCGTCCAGCCGCCGCATGCCGGGGACGGCGTTCACGCCCGCCCTGGCCTCCAGGTCGCCCAGGCGGGCCACGTCCTCCTCGTCGACGGCGACGACGAGCTTGCCGCACTCGTCGTAGGGGATCTCCCGTTCGGCGCAGTATTCGCGCAGCATGGACTTGCCGCGCGTGCACAGTTCCGCCTTGAGGCTGCCGGGCTTGTAGTAAATGCCCGCGTGCACGACGCCGGAATTGTGCCCCGTCTGGTGAACGGCGACGCGGTCTTCCTTCTCCAGCACGACGACCCGGGTCCCCGGACGCCGCCGGGTGATCTCCCGGCCGACCGCGAGCCCGATGATGCCCGCCCCGACGATGCCGGTGACCTCGTCAGCCATACGCGTTTCCGTTCGTTCGTCCTGCCCTGCGGAATGCGCCGCGAAGGGCCCGGACATTCATACCCGAAGTCCATCGCGTACGTCAGGCCCGCCTCAGCGTTCCCGGGTTGACCGCATCGCCCGGCGGAGGATGTCCTTGGCTGCGACGCGTCCGATCCCGCGGGTCGCGCCCGTCATCACGATGGTTCTCTGCATGGGTGGCTCCTTGTCACGCCCGCCGCTGAGGTTCGGCCGGCCCGCTGGACCGCGCGACACCACGATGACGATCTCCGACGACGTGGTGGAGCAGGCCGCTCAGTGCCTACGCAACATCGAAGCCGCGTTGGCCGAGGCGAACTGCACTTTCGCCGACGTCGTACGGGTGCGGTACCTGCTGCCCGACCGCGCAGACTTCGAGCCCTGCTGGCCGGTGTTGCGCGGCGCCTTCGGTGAAGTACGGCCCGCCGCCACGATGCTGACGTGTGGACTCGCCGACCCCCGCATGAAGATCGAGATCGAGGTGTACGCGCGGCGCACCACCGCGTAACGGCCCGGCGTGATCAGCCAGTCGGGGAACGAGGGCGAGATACCGCCCCGCGAGATACGTCCGGCGCCGGTGAGCACAGCGGGAGAACCCTCTACTGCCGGTCGGGGCGGATGATGTACCAGGCGCCGGACGGGGTGGTCCAGATCAGCAAGCCGGGCCAGATGTGGTGGAGTGTCCAGCCCGGGGTTTGTTTGAGCCGGTGATGTCGTCGGCAGAGTGGCGCCAGGTTGCAGCGGCAGGTGATTCCGGGTCGCCAGGGCACCGTGTGGTCGAGGTCGCAGCGGTGTGATGGCTGGTTGCAGGTGGGGTACACGCAGGTGGCGTGGCGTTCTTGGATTTCTCGCCTGAGGTTGTCGGGTGGCCGGTGGCCGGGTCTTCCGTGCCGCGCGGCGTCTGCTTGGCAGAGGGTGTCGCGTTGGGGTGCGAGCCGGTCGTTGAGCTGCTGTACCGCCCGGTTGACGGCGGCGGGCATGTCCGCCGGGCGGGTGCGGTCGCGCAGGTGGGTGAGCCGCCGGTTGACCGTTGCCGCCAGTCCCGCAATGACCGGGTCCGCCGCGCCCGCATCCGGGACGTGGCTATCGACAGTGCTGGTCAGCGGATCAGAGGAGGCGGCGAGGGTCGTCTCGTGCCCGGTTTGGTCGGGCGGTTCGCCGATGGCGGCGAGCGCTTCGAGTGCGGGGCTGAAGTCGCGAGCATGGACGAGCCGCCGGTCGATCATCGCGCCCGGTTCCGGGGCGGTTGGGACTGTGCGTGCCGATGCGCCCGCCACGCCGGTCGGTGCAGGTGTGCTCAGTGGGCTCGGTCCGGTGAACGCGGCGCATCCGGCCGCCGTCCCGGCGGTGGCCGTCCCGGCATCCTGGTGCTGGGTTGCCTGGGTGAGGAGGGTGCGGGTGGCGGCGGGGAGGTCGGTGCCGTGCAGGAGTTGGGTGGCCAGGTCGGCGCGGATGAGGTGCAGGGGCCGGGTGTCGCCGTCTTTTTTGAGGCCGTGTGCGGCGGCGGTGATCTTGTTGAAGATGCCGTGGGCGTCTTCGGGTGCCAGGTCGCAGAGCGCCAGGTCGGTGGTGCCGGTTGCGGTGTCCCACAACTCCAGGCGGCGCTGCCGGACGGCTTCTTGTTTGCGTTCCTCGGCCGCCTCGGGGGCCAGGCGGTGCACGATCCGCTTGATGCGGCGGCGGAGTTGCCCGGTGGTCTGGGTGGGCGCCTTGTCCAGCGCGGCGGTTTGGACGTGTTGGGTGATCTGGTCGGGTAGGGAGTCGGTGGTGTCGCAGATGACGCGGGCTTTGGCCATGTCGATCCGGCCGGTTTCCAGGGCCGCGCCGGTGTCGGCGAGTGGGCCGGTCAGTTGTTGGGCGAGGTGGACCAGGGTCGCGGCGGTGTTGCCGGTGACGGTCAGCGCGGCGGCGATTTCTTCGGTGACCGCTTCACGCGCGGGCAGGGTCCGGTAGTCGCCGCCGCCGTCGGGTCCGGTGGTGGTGGTTTCGGTGGTGGTGCGGCGTTGAGTGAGTTCGGCGATGGCGGCGAGTTCGCGGGCTTGGGCCCAGGAGGTTTGGCGGCGGGCGGCGGCCGCGACCTGTAGTAGTTCGTCATCGGTCAGATCGGCCAGGTGTTGTTTCCCGCCGGATAGGCAGATGGCCAGTTGCGGGCCGGGCGGGAACCATTCCCGGTCTTCCCATTCACGGGCGCCGGCGACAATGTTGGGGCCTTCGATGATTTCGAGGGGCATGGACACGGGGGTTCACCTCCCAACACCAAAATCCGTTACCCGTCATTCTATGGGAAGATCGCGGTAATGCCGGTGGACAATCCGGACACGCCACATTACTGTCACCGCATTTCTTCCATCCCCCCGGGCCAGGCCCACCCGGAAAAGAAGGGAGGGCGTTTCTTGCGGCCGGTGGTCGTCCAACGGCCGGTGGTGGCTGAGCGCGGCTTTATCGGGGCAGGGTGGTTGCTGCGGGTGGGTGGTTGAGGTGGCCCCTGCGGCTCGGCCGCCCCGGTCGCCCGCTCGCCGTCGCCGATCGCTTGTGCCGCGCGGAGCGCGGCGTCCTGGCAGGCCCCCGCGCCAAACCCGCGGAAGAACACCCTTCCCCGACCACTACCGCAACCAACGTGACAGCAACCGGCGACAAAGACAAACGAGCGCACCCACCTTCGGAAGGCCACCCCAGCCCCCACCCACCGCAACCACACTAAACCCGGGAAAAGAAGAACCCCAGGCACGCGCACATCATGAGGGAAAGGCAACAGACCCAAGCCAGGAACCATCCGCGCACACCAGAACGTGTACACCAGAAGCACGCATACCAGAAGCGCACGGCAGGGAGATGCGCAGCGAAAAAGGCGCAGCGAAAAGGGCGCAGCGAAAGAAGCGTAGCGGAACGGCCAGGCGAGGCGGGAGTTTGGCGGACAGCATCGCCCCCTTGAGGGCAGTCATGTCCAGGAGCCACGTCCGAATTACCAGTCCCGAAAGCGATGCCTCACGAGGCGTTCTGTCCTTCCCTGGCTGTCCTGATGTTGATGATTGCGGTGACGGTGACGGTGACCGCTTGGGCCAGCAGGAAGTACGGGGCGGTGAGGAGGGCGAGGTCGACGGCGCGGCCGAGGCCGCCCACG
The DNA here is from genome assembly GCF_043198445.1 of Spirillospora sp. NPDC048823. Taxonomy (NCBI): domain Bacteria; kingdom Bacillati; phylum Actinomycetota; class Actinomycetes; order Streptosporangiales; family Thermomonosporaceae; genus Spirillospora; species Spirillospora sp. NPDC048823. The sequence continues at coordinate 328,661 of NZ_JBICUT010000009.1, forward strand.
AACGGAGAGAAGGCGAGGGCGGCGGGGACGAAGGCGGCAGCCCAGTTCACAAGGATCGCCGCCACGCCTTGGCGGATAACACGAGGCCGGACGTGCCTCACGGAGACATAGGTCGCGGCGACGATGCCGATGAAGGCGATGGCCAGGAAGAGCGCCCCCTCGGTGAGGATGACGGTGATGCCCGTATCGGCGTCCTGGCTGTACGCGGCGGTGTCGTAGACGAACACCGCGACCAGGCCGGCCATCGACGAGAACAGCGAGATGACCGCGCCTCTGCGAAGCTGAGCCGGGTTCACGGGACACCGAAATCTTGGCGATCGGAGTTGGCGAACACTGCGGCGGCGTAGATGGTGGCCCAGTTGTCGCAGCTCCAGCGGTCCACCCCGCTACGCGTGGCGCAGTGGGCGAAAAGGTCAGCTTCGAACAGCGAGTCCGCGGCCCTTCGGGCCTCCGGGTCGTGAGGGATGCCCATCCGCTCGTAGAAACGCATCATGTCGTAGGCGTAGTCGTGCGCCTGGCACGCGTAGGTGAAGTCGAAGGATCGGCCTGTGTCGCCCGGTGGGGCTTGGCCGACGCCCGGCAGCGTCGGTGTCGAACAGCTTCCCTCGGGGTTGATCATTCGGGTTCCGTAGGGTGTTTCCACGCGTTCCGGGGTGTATCCCATCTCCACCGGGAAGTCCGTCCAGACGCTGTCGTGTCCGTAGACGAACCTCAGCAGATCTTCCGGGTGCAGCATGATCGGCCACCACCGTGCAAGCTCGCCGACCGCCCTGCCCACGGTTCGAGCGGCCTCCGCTGCCTCCTCCGCTTCCTCCTCCGCAGTCATCGACGCGGACCCGCCGGAGGGAATGGTGCCGGGAGGCGGCCCGCACCCGCTCCAGTCGGGCACATCGTTGACCTGCACATCGGAGCGGCAGGAGCGCAGCGAGTGGCGTTGGGGCGGGTCCTGACCCTGCGAAGGTGCGCCGCCCGCCGCGGTAGGCCCGTCGTCCTCTCCGGCCGGAGGCGCCGCGCGGACGGGCGAGTCGCAGTCATCGCTGCTGAACAGCCGGCATATGGCCCCTTGGACCTCGTCGCCGGCCGTCCGCACGGCCGATCCGAGCAGGGCGACCACGATGCAGCTCGCGAGCAGCAGCACGGCGGCGTACTCGGTCGCTGCGGCGCCACGGTCCCGGCGCTGCCGTTGTGTAGAAGCGTGCATGGCGCCGCCTGAGTTCGGTGGAGGGCGCCGTAACGATAAGTCCGTTATGCGAGCCGCACACGGGTCCACGGGCCCAACCAGGGGCCTATTTGCCAGCACATGCTGGCAGATGCACGCGCGACCATCCGCCTTCCCTCCCGCGGAATGGGCCGTACTGACCCGTAGCGGAGATCGTTCAGCTAGAGGACGAGGCGGATGCCGCGGAAATGAGCAGTTCGATCTCGTCGTGGATGATCCGGCGGATGATCAGGAAGATGGCCTCGTCAGGTTCCGCCGGGATCTTGTAGGACGGATCTCGGCTACCAGGCGTCGGCCAGGAGGGCTGTTACCGACTCTTCGGACGGTGTCCGGGCGCCGGGGACGGGGAGCGGCTGCGGGCCAGGCCGACTGGCGACCGCCGCGACCGAGTCGTCCCGTCCGGCACCCGCGTGACCAGGGCGGGCCGCGGTTCAGCGTTCGAGGTGGTAGTCGGAGGGATCGAGGTGGCGGGTGCGGCGGCGATAGCCGGTCATGTAGCCGGGCCAGTTGTTGGTGTTGCGGCGGTCGGCGTCGAGGTACCAGCTGTCGCAGCCGCCCCGGTTCCAGACGGACGTGCTGAGGCGGTTCTGGGCGGTGGAGTCGAACTCGTCCAGGACGTCGGCACGAACATCCAGGGAGGTGACCCCTTCGGCGAGGAGGCGGGCCGCCTGGACGATGTAGGCGATCTGGCTTTCGAGCATGTGGACGATGGAGCCGGAGCCCACGTTGGTGTTGGGCCCGTACATGAGGAAGAAGTTGGGGAACCCGGCGACGGCGAGGCCGAGGTAGGCGCGCGCGCCGTCCTTCCAGGCGGCGTTCAGTTCCTGGCCGTGGAGGCCGATGAGCCGCATGGGCGCGACGAAGTCCTGGGAGCGGAAGCCGGTGGCCCAGATGATGGTGTCGGCCGGGTGGTGCTCGCCGTCGCCGGTGCGGAGGCCGTCGGCCGTCACCTCGGTGATCGGGCTGTCGACGACGTGCACGTCGGGACGGTTGAGGGTGGGGTAGTACTCGCTTGAGGTGAGAATGCGCTTGCAGCCGGGTTCGTATTGGGGCGTCACCCGCCGGCGCAGACCCGGGTCGCGCACCGAACGGAGAGAGAACCTGCACATGGCGCGGATGTGCGCCGACAGCACACGGCGGCCGCGCGGCGAGACCAGTGCGGGGTTGAGCAGCATCTCGAACCACAGGAAGATGCCCAGCCTGGAGATCTTCTGCACGGACGGCACGCGGCGGTTGAGGGCACGCCGCCAGCGCGGATAGACGCGATCGGGCTTGCGGCTGATCCAGTGGGATTCGAGCTGGAAGACGGTCAGCTCGGAAACGTCCGGGGCGATGAGCGGAACGAACTGGATCGCGCTGGCGCCGTTGCCGATGACGGCGACGCGTTCGCCGCGCAGATCGTGATCGTGGTCCCAGCGGGCGGAGTGGAAGACGGCGCCGGAGAAGGTGTCGATCCCTGGCAGGCGCGGGACGGCCGGGTTGCTGAGCTGCCCGCACGCCGCGACCAGGAGGTCATAGTCCTGCCACTCCCCTTCGCCGGTGTGCACGCGCCATCGTCCGGTCGCGGACTGGTACTCGGCCTGCGTGACCTCGGTGCCGAACCGGAAGTGCGGGAGGATCCCGTACTTGGTGGCGCAGTGCCGCAGGTACTCCAGGATCTCGGGCTGCTCGGCGAACCGGCGTGACCAGTCGGGCTTGGGCTCGAACGAGTAGGAGTAAAGGTGGGACGGGGCGTCGCAGGCGGCACCGGGGTAGGTGTTGTCACGCCAGACGCCGCCCAGGCCGTCGGCCTTCTCGAAGATGGTGATGTCGGTGAAGCCGGCCCTGCGCAGGCCGATGGCCAGGCCGATGCCGCTGAACCCGCTTCCGACGATGGCGATCGACGGTTCCCTGCGCCCCATGCACGGCTCCCTGCTCGGTCCGGGTGGTCGGATGACGGCGACGTCCGCACGCCCGGGTGGCCCGGTGGCACCCCTCGTCCGGTGCGTCATACTACCGACGCCTATGTCGGTTAGGGTGATGGTAACACCGGGAGGCGTCAAAGTGAGGGGGAAGATCCACCCAAAGACGCGGGTGCGGCCGGGGCGGGGCGGGGCGGGTTCCGGGCGGGGTGGGGGTTGACGTGGTGCGGCGGCTTGCTCATAGTGGGGAACCACCCGTAACCGACAACAGTGTCGGTTAGCGCCCACCCCCGTGAGGAGCGCGCCGTGCAGGACACGACCCCACCACAACCCCACCCCGACCACAACGAGAACGACGCCCACAACCAGGCCCAGGCCCAGGCCCAGGCCCAGGGCGGGGGCGGGGGCGGGGGCGGGGGCGGTGTCGGCCGCCGCCAGTTCGTCACCGGCGCGGTCGCCGCCGCCGGAGCCGTCGCCGCCGGGGCACTCGGCACCGGCACCGCCACCGCCGCCACCGCCCCGGCCGCCGGTGCCCGCAAGGCCCCCCGCACCCGCAAGGCCGCCGGCCGCCGCGTCGCGATCTTCGGCGGCGGGATGGGCGGACTCAGCACCGCCCACGAACTCGCCGAACGCGGCTTCGAAGTCACCATCTACGAACGCAAGACCTGGGGCGGCAAGAACCGCAGCATCCCCGTCCCCGGCACCGGCACCGCAGGCCGCAAGGACCTGCCCGGCGAACACGGATTCCGGTTCTTCCCCGGCTTCTACCAGAACCTGCCCGACACCATGAGCCGCATCCCCGTCCCCGGCGGCGGCAACGCCGCCGGCAACCTGCAAGCCGGCAAAGAAGTCAGCGCCTACTACGACGGCACCAAGATCATCCTGCCCGCCGCAGGGAGCATCGAAGGCACCCTCAGCCCCGAATCACTGCTCAACTTCCTCAGCACCGGCATCAACGTCCTGGGCAAAGTCCCCCTCTGGGAAGTCGGCTACTTCCTGCAGAAGATGATCGCGTTCGTCACCAGCGGCCCCAAACGCCGCTACGGGCAATGGGAGAACCTCTC